>JBGAHH010000149.1:0-4271 GCA_044226265.1 Casimicrobiaceae bacterium
ACGCCGGTCAGGTCGACGTAGATCTCGTCGATGCCGCGGTCCTCGATCGTGGGCGCGATCGCGCGCACCGCAGCCTTGAACTTGCGCGACGCCGCGCGGTACGCGTCGAAATCGGCGGGCAGCAGGATCGCGTCCGGCGCGAGCTTCGCGGCCTTCATGAGCCCCATCGCCGAGCCCACGCCGAGCTTGCGCGCCGCGTAGGTCGCCGTCGTGATCACGCCGCGGCCCGCGTAGCTCGAGAGCTTCTGGTAGCGCCGCGTGACGCGGCCGGTCGCCGGGTCGACGACCTCCTCGGGGATCGACTTGCGGCCGCCGCCGATCACGACGGGCAGGCCCGCGAGGTCGGGATACCGCAGGAGCTCGACCGACGCGTAGAACGCGTCCATGTCGAGGTGCGCGATGAGGCGGGGACGGGCCATGTCGCGGAATCGGGCGCGCCCGGTCGGCGCGCCGCTCAGCGAATCGGGAGCTTGCGCGTCCCGCCGATCGGCAGCGTGAAGAACGCGTCGCCCTCGGCGCCGTGCCCAGCCCGCGCCTGCGCGAGATCGCGCGGCGGCTGGTCGAGCGGCTCGTCGGTCAGCGCGAACGTGCCCCAGTGGATGCCGAGCGTCGCCTTCGCGCCGAGGTCGATCGACGCCTGCAGCGCCTCGGCCGGGTCCATGTGCTGCGGCTTCATGAACCAGCGCGGCTCGTACGCGCCGATCGGCAGCAGCGCGAGGTCGAAGCCGCCGCCGCGCCCGGGACCCTGCCGCGACGCGAAGCGCGCGCGCACGTCGGCGAAGTCGCGCGAATAGCCGGCGTCGCCCGAGAAGAAGAGCTGGAATCGCGGCGCGAACACCGCGTAGCCGCCCCACAGCGTCTTCATGCGGTCGTCGAGCCGCCGGCCCGACCAGTGCTGCACCGGCGTCATCGCGATCTCGACGCGGCCGGCGGGACCGTCGAGCGACGTCGACTGCCACCAGTCGAGCTCGACGACGCGCTCGATCCCCTCGCCGGCGAGGAGCTCGCGCACGCCCAGCGGCACGACGAAGAGCGGCGGGCCTCCGCGCTGCCTCGACAGCGCGACGAGGCTCGGCAGGTCGCAATGGTCGTAGTGGTTGTGGCTCAGGAGCACGACGTCGACGCGCGGCAGCTCGCCGATCGCCAGGCCGGGCGGCTGCGCGCGGCGCGGTCCCGCGAACGACAGCGGCGAGGCGCGCTCGGAGAAGATCGGATCGGTGAGCACGTTCACGCCGCCCATCTGCACGAGCGCCGTCGCGTGGCCGATCCAGGTGACCGCCGGCTGCATCGAGGCGCCCGCTTTCGCGTTGGCGCCGATGAACGCGCGATCCGCCGCGACGGCGGGCACCGGCGACGCGGGCGGCGGCGGCAGGCCGTCGCGCCATTGCTCGAACTTCCAGCGCCAGTACGAAGCGGTGTCGTTGGTCGCGAACTCGACGTAGCGATTCTGGAAGCGGTCGCCCCGATGGTGCGCGACCTCGGGCGGCGACGCGGGATCCGGCGGCGGCGGCTTCGTGCCGCAGCCGCCCGCGAGCGCGGCCGCGAGGAGAAGGGCGATGCGCGCGCGCGTTCCGTCGGTCGTCGTCGGCATGCCGGTGGGCGCCGTCCCGGGTCGGCCGCCGGCGCGCCCGTATAATCGCATCCCCGCCGGCGCCGCGCCCGCTCGTCCCGCGCCCGCGAGATCCCCGATGGCATCCCTGGCGATCGACCCGAAGGTCCCCGACTCCCGGCTCGCGCGCGACGTCGCGAGGCGCCGGACGTTCGCGATCATCTCGCACCCGGACGCCGGCAAGACGACGCTCACCGAGAAGCTCCTGCTCTTCGGAGGCGCGATCCAGCTCGCCGGCACCGTGAAGGCGCGCAAGAGCGCGCGCCACGCGACCTCCGACTGGATGGAGGTCGAGAAGCAGCGCGGCATCTCGGTGACGAGCTCGGTGATGCAGTTCGAGTACGCCGGCCACGTGATCAACCTGCTCGACACGCCGGGCCACGAGGACTTCTCCGAGGACACCTACCGCGTGCTGACCGCGGTCGACGCCGCGGTGATGGTGATCGACGCGGCGAAGGGCGTCGAGGCGCAGACGATCAAGCTGCTCGAGGTGTGCCGGCTGCGCGACACGCCGATCATCACGTTCGTCAACAAGATGGACCGCGAGGTGCGCTCGCCGCTCGAGCTCGTCGAGGAGATCGAGTCGGTGCTCGCGATCCACTGCGCGCCGGTCACCTGGCCGCTCGGCATGGGCCGAAGCTTCAAGGGCGTGTTCGACCTCCGCAGCGACACGCTGATGCGCTTCACGCCCGGCGAGGAGCGGGTGTCGGGCGACACCGAGACCATCGCCGGAATCGACAATCCCAGGCTCGACGCCCTCGCGCCCGACGACGTGGCCGCGCTGCGCCACGACGTCGACCTCTTGCGGAGCGCGAGCGAGCCCTTCTCGCTCGGCGCGTTCCTCGCGGGGAAGCAGAGCCCGGTGTTCTTCGGCTCGGGCATCAACAACTTCGGCGTGCGCGAGATCCTGCAGGCGCTCGTCGACTGGGCGCCGCCGCCGCAGCCGCGCGACGCCACCCTGCGAAAGGTCGAGCCGACCGAGAGGCCGTTCACCGGGTTCGTGTTCAAGATCCAGGCGAACATGGACCCGCGCCACCGCGACCGCATCGCGTTCTTCCGCGTCTGCTCGGGGCGGTACGCGCCCGGCCTCAAGGTGCGGCACCTGCGCGCGGACCGCGAGATGAAGATCGGCAACGCGCTCACGTTCATGGCGAACGAGCGCGTCGCCTCCGAGGACGCGGTCGCCGGCGACATCATCGGCATCCACAACCACGGCCAGCTCCAGATCGGCGACACGCTCTCGGAGTCGGGCGAGCCGCTCGCCTTCACCGGCATCCCGTACTTCGCGCCGGAGCTCTTCCGCGCGGCGCGCTCGCGCGACCCGCTGAAGACCAAGCAGCTCGCCAAGGGGCTGCAGGAGCTGGGCGAGGAAGGCGCGATCCAGGTGTTCACGCCCGAGTCGGGGTACTCGATCCTGCTGGGCGCGGTCGGGCCGCTGCAGTTCGAGATCGTCGCGCACCGGCTCGCGACCGAGTACAAGGTCGACGCGCTCTACGAGACGCCCGGCATCTCGACCGCCCGCTGGCTCACCTTCCCCGACGCCTCGATCCGCCGCGACTTCGAGCGGCAGAACGCGGCGTCGCTCGCCACCGACGTCGACGGGAACCCGGTGTTCCTCGCGACGTCGAAGTACAACCTGCAGGTGACGATGGAGCACTTCCCGCGCGTCGGCTTCCACGCGACTCGCGAGCACGGGCAGCAGGTGAAGCACGGCTGAAGGGGGGCACGATGGAAGCGACCGCACTCGTCGACGCGCTGAAGCGCGTCCTGAAGGCGCGCGGGCTCACCTACGCGGACATCGCGGAAGGCCTCGGCCTCTCGGAGGCCTCGGTCAAGCGGATCTTCTCGCGCCGCGACTTCACGCTCGAGCGCATCGACGAGATCTGCCGGCTGGCGGGCGTCGACTTCGCGGAGCTGGCGCGCTCGGCCTCCGAGGAGCGCGCCGGCGCGGAACGCCTGTCCGCCGAGCAGGAGGCGGAGATCGTGTCCGATCCGAAGCTGCTGCTGGTCGCGCTGTGCGCGGTCAACAACTGGACGCTCGAGGAGATCGTGGGGACCTACGACCTCACGCGCGCGGAATGCACGCGCTGCCTCGCCCGCCTCGACCGCCTGCGCATCATCGAGCTCGCGCCGGGCGACCGCATCCGGCCGCTGATCAGCCGCACGTTCACCTGGCGCCCGGGCGGTCCGATCCAGCGCTTCTTCCACGCGCGCATCGAGGCCGAGTACCTCGGCAGCCGCTTCGACCGGCCCGACGAATTGTTCCTGTTCACGAGCGGCATGCTCTCGCACGCGTCGAGCGCGGAGCTCGTCACGCGGCTGCGTCGCGTCGCGCGCGACTTCGCCGAGCAGCATCGCGAGGATCTCGGGCTGCCGCTCGCGCAGCGCGTCGGCACGAGCCTGCTCATCGCGCTGCGGCCGTGGGAGCCGCGCGCGTTCCGCCAGCTCCGTCGCGCGGGCGCGCGCGGTGCGTCGGGGGGCAGGCTGCTGCAGCTGCAGCAAGGCGGACGGCGCAGGCGGGCCGGCATGCGCGCGGCGTAGCGCGCCGCGGCACCGCGGGTAGCGCCACGCGCTACGTTCGCGATCGCGCTGGACGCCGCGTCGCGGACGCGCGAGCGTGGCTCGCGGGCGTCGTGCCCGCTTTCGTGGACCCAAACCCCAT
>JBGAHH010000150.1:0-4227 GCA_044226265.1 Casimicrobiaceae bacterium
GTCGAGCGCTACCGGTCGCTGGCGAAGAGGCGAACGCTGGCCTGGGCGCTTCGTCACGCCGAGCGCCTGCTGATCGCGCAGCGCTAGCCGGCCGCGACCTCGCGCTCGAATCGCGCGCGCGCGGCCGCGAGGGCCGGGGCGCCCGCCCCCTGCCAGTGCGCGATGCGGTCCCGGCAGCGCGGCACCTCGACCTCGAGGTCGACCGCCGAGGGATCGGGCCCGACGAAGGCCCGGCTCACGAGCGCACCGGTCGCGCCGAGGACCGCGTACTGCGCGTAGATCAGGTCGGCCGGGATCGGCAGTGCGGCATCGAGGGCGCGGCCGATGCCGCCGACGCACAGCCGCAGCCCGCGGCGATGCGCGGCCGCCGCGACGCGATCGACGACCGGCGAGGCGAGCAGCGAGAAGCGGTTGGCGACGCCCAGGCTGATGGCGAGGTCGGTGAGCCCCACGTGGAGGCAGTCGAGCCCGGCGACGTCGACGACGGCTTCCACGCGCTCGGCGGCAAGCGCATGCTCGAGCAGCGGCACCGCCTTCGCGCGGCCGTCGACGAGCCGCACGAAGTCCTCGACCTCGCGCGCGGCCGTGAACATCGGCAGCATCAGCACCTCGACGCCGCCCGCGAGCACGCGGTCGATCTCGTCGCGCGAGCCGTCGTGGATCGGGTTGATCCGGCAGAAGAGCTCGCCGCGACGCACCGCGGCGCGCATCGCCGGGAGCGATTCGATCCGGTGGGTGGAAACGTGCGTGCCGAGGCCGCGCTGGCGCACGGCCTTGCCGTGGCTCTCGAGATCGATCCCGATGCGGTCGATGCCCGCGCGATCGGCGCGCGCGGCGAGCGACGGATCGTCGCTCCACAGCAGCGTCAGCAGGAAGCCGGCGCCGGCCCGCGGCCGGCGATGCGCGTCGTCGTTCGCCGGCGATGCGGATCGCTCCCGGTCAGAACCGGAAGGGGATCGCATCGGTGTCGGCCGGCAGGCGCCACTCGTCCGGGTCGTCGTGCCGGTAGGCGCGGTCGAACACGTTCACGAAGATCGCAGGCGAGTCCTCGAGGTTCTGCAGGCCGTGCCAGACGCCGGGCGGCACCGCGACGAGCGTCGGGCGCATCGGCGCGAGCAGGTGCACCTGCAGCGCGCCGCGCGTCGGCGAATCGTCGCGCGCGTCGTGGAGCACGAGGCGGATCGAGCCCAGCACGACCGCGATGCGATCGGTCTGGTGCCGGTGGCAGTGCCACGCGCTGATCGCACGCGCGCGGAGCGTGACCGCGATGACCTGCTGGGCTCCCGCGCCGGCGGCGTCGCGGTCGGCCCGGAACACGTCGCAGGTGACGCCGTTGCCGGTCACGATGTTGGGGACCGGCCTCGAGACCACGCCCTCGATCGGCGGGCGCAGGATCTCGCCCTCCGGCGTCGCGGAGGGTTGCGCCTTGCGGGCGCCGGCGATCCGAGAGGGATCCCAGCTCATCCGGCCGGCACCCTGGCCGCCGGCCCGCCGCGTCCGGGCGTGACGACGTCGGTCGCGTGCATTTCGAGGAACGCGAACGAATCGAGGTGGATCGCGTCGGCCGACGCGTACTGGGCGCCGAGGCCCCGCGCGAGGTCGCCGGGGAGAAGGCGCGCCCCCAGCGCCCGCTGCCTCGGGATCAGGTAGCCCTCCGGGTCCACGTACTTGTAGTGGAGCAGCTTCGCTTCCGGGACCCGCGGTTCGCGGACGACCCCTGCCGGGCGCGCGCGGTGGCGCCCGGGCTCGAAGTGGATCTCCGAGATCGCGTCGGGCACGAAGACCTGGCGCTTGTCGTGCCCGTACATCGGCACGCCGCGCCGAAGCGCCGAGACGAGACCCCGGGGCTCGGCCGGGAAGGCCCGGCCCACCATCGCGTAACCCAGCGGGTGCAGCATCGTGACGCCGTCGGCACTGCAGCGCTCGAGGTAGTCGCGCATGCCGTCCGGGTGGTAGAGGAATTCGTCGACGTTGGTGACGATCACCCAGTCGGCGCGGCCCCGGCTCTCCTTCCAGACGTTCTGCCACAGCTGCAGCGTCGCCAGCACGAACGAGTTGCCCTTGGGCGGGTAGGGCCGCAGGTCGACCTTCGGATGCCGGGCCAGCACCTCGGCGGTTCCGTCGTCGGATCCGTCGTCGAATACGACGAACCGGTCGACCCAGGCCTCGTAGTGATCCAGGAAGAACGGCAGCATCCGCCGCTCGTTCCAGGTGTTCGTGTAGAGCTCGATGCGCATCCGAGCGGCTGCGGCTTTCGCGTGCGTAAGCTGAGAATAGTACGCGTTCTCATCGATTTCCGGCGGGACCCGGGTGCCGAATGCGCCGTAGACGCTAGCTCCACGTCGTCGCGAAGCGTCGCGGACGTGGCGACCTGCGGCTCCGGGTTTGGAACGGGTCGTCGGGCACCGCATCGATCCGGGATCGGGTGACGTGCCCTGGACGGCGACGCGGTTCCCGATGCGTGTGCGGGTGCGTATCTCCAGCCTGCAACGTCGCTTGGGCAGGACGGCGGCTCATGCCTGCAACGTTGCCTCGGCAGGACGGCGGCTTACATCTGCAACCTAGCCTTGGCAGGACGGCGGTTTGGATGAAATCGGAGAGCGACCTCATTGCGGGAGCGATGAGCGGGAGCACGCCCGTTGAGCGGCGGCGGAGCCGTCCGTTCGAACGGGCGCCAGGCACTGCCGACCAGTTAACATAATAACAATTATGCGCGGTCAGACATGAAGGCAGCGCTGTCCAGAGAGGACGTTGTCACCACCCGTAGAACCGCGGCCAGCGCTCGGTGTCCCGCCACCCGCATCCACCGCGTCCAGCCGGCCCGGCGCAGGCGCCCGGCGGCCTCGACCGCCCCGGCGCGCTCCTGTTCGGCGATCCGGACGAGCGACGCATGGTCTCGGCAGTCGTAGCTGGCGCCGGCATGTGTCATGACGCCGCCGAGCCGCGCGCCGCCGCCGTCGAGCGCCTGGCCGACCGCCGACAGCGCGTCGTCGTCGTCCGGCGCGACGCCCGAGCGGTGGCCGTCGGTGTCGACCTCGATCCAGGCCTCGAACGTCTCGCCGTGCTCGCGGCCGAACGCCTCGATCGCGCGTGCGCCCTCGACGTTGTCGACGACGAGCTTGAGGTCGCAGCCCGCGCGCCTGAGCGCGAGCGCCTGCGGCAGCCGGCCGGGCGCCATGCCGACCGCGTAGAGCGTGTCGGCGATCCCGGCCTCGAGGAACTGCGCCGCCTCCTTCAGCGTCGACACGGCGATGCCGCGCGCGCCGGCCGCGAGCTGCGCGCGCACGACCGGCAGGCACTTCGACGTCTTGACGTGCGGGCGAAAACGAACGCCGAGCGCGTCCATGCGCGCCTGCATCCGCGCGATGTTCCGCTGTATGCGCGCGGCGTCGACCAGCGCCGCCGGCGTGTCGAGGTCCGGGACCCGCGTCATCGCGCGAGGCGCTCTTCCCGTCCGGCAGGCCTCACTTCTTGCCGAGGCCCAGGAGCTGCGCGCTCTCGGTGTAGATGCGGATCTTCTCGCGCATGAAGGCGTCCATCTGGTCGGTCCCGACGTTGATCAGCTCGAAGCCGCTCTTGTCGGCGAGCACCTTCATCTCGGGGTCCGTGTTGAGCGCGAGCCACAACTCCGCGAGGCGCTTGCGCGCCTCCGGCGGCGTCGCCTTGGGCACGCCGATCCCGCGGTAGGCGCCGTCGACCCAGTCGACGCCCAGCTCCTTGAACGTCGGCACGTCGGGCAGCAGCGGATGGCGCTTGTCCATCGCCACCGCGAGCGCGCGCACCCGGCTCTTGTTGTTGATCGCGAACGCGGTGTACGACATCGCGCCGGTCACCTGCGAGCCGACCACCGCGGTCGTCATGTCGCCGGTGCCCTTGAACGGAATGTAGGTCGTCTTGATGCCGAACACCTTGTTCAGCCGCTCGTGCGCGGCGTGGTTGGCCGAGTTCAGGCCCGAGCCGCCGAGCGAGAGCTTGTCGGGCTCGGCTTTCGCCGCCTTCACGAAGTCGGCGAAGGTCTTGTACGGGCTCGCCTCGGGCACGACCAGCGCGTCGGGCGTGTAGTGGAACCAGAACACCGGCATCACGTCCTCGGTCTTGTAGCTGACCTGCCCTTCGATCGGCTGCAGGACGATGTGCGGCAGGTTGATGCCGACGACATTGAGGCCGTCGGCGGGAAGCGTGTTCATCTGCGACCACATGAGGCCGCCGCCCGCGCCCGCCTTGTAC
>JBGAHH010000038.1:0-36290 GCA_044226265.1 Casimicrobiaceae bacterium
GCCGCGATCGATTTCCTCGCGACGGCGGGCGCGACCGGCGCGCTGCTGCGCCGGGCGGGCTTGCGGCAGGTCGTCTGCCAGGGCGAGGTCGGCGTCGCGGCGGCGATGGCCGCGGCCGGCGCGGCCGCCGTGCTCGGTGCGACGCCCGCGCAGGCGCTCCGCGCCGCGGAGCTCGCGCTCGAGCCGCACCTCGGGCTCGCCTGCGATCCGGTCGGCGGGCACATCGAATCGCCCTGCATCGAGCGCAACGGCCTCGCCGCGGCGCGCGCCTGCGCGGCCGCCGCGGCCGCCGTGCGCGAGCCCGAGCCCCGCGTCGCGCTCGACGCGCTGGTCCGCTCGATGCTCGAGACCGCCCGCTCGCTCGCGGGGCGCTACAAGGAAGCTTCGCTCGGCGGCGTCGCGATGTCGGTGCCCGACTGTTGACGCGCGCCGCGGTTCGCGGCGCACGCTCGATTGCGTTAGGCTAGCGGCTCGGCCATCGCGCGGAGCCCAAGATGCCGTCCCTTCCTCCCGGTCGCACGCTCGCGATCGCGCTCGCCGCGGCCGCCCTCGCGACCGCGTGCGGCACGCAGGAGAAGCAGCCCGACCAGCCGTCCGGCGACACGATCGCGTGCCAGCTCGACGGCCAGCGCCTCGTCATCCGGTTCCTGCCCGACGAGGTGCGCATGCTGACCCCCGACGGCGAGCGCGTGACGCTGCAGAAGGTGCCCGCGTCGTCCGGCGTCCGCTACACGAACGGGATCATGGAGATCCGCGGCGGCGGCGGGCCGCCGTGGTCGAGCGGATCGTGTTCATTCGCGACGGCTCCGGCTGGACGCTCACGAATCTGCGCGCCGCTGATGGTGCCCGCCCCCCGAAATGACGTCGGCACGACGCGGCGCCGTGGTCGTAGACGCGGTCGACCGGATCGCGCGCCACCGATCTGCCGCGCGCCCGTGTCGCCGGCGATCGGGCGACGTTGAATAAGGCGTCGCCGCCGGCGACCGTCGGCGTCATCGGTCCGGGCGCGATGGGGCTCGGCATCGTCGCGTCGCTGGTGCGCAACGGGTTCCGCGTCGTCGCGCGCGACGTGAAGCCGGAAGCCAACGCGCGCGCCGCCGCGGCCGGCGCGGTCGTGCTCGGCTCGCCGGCGGAAGTCGCGCGCGTCGCGCCCATCGTGATCGTCGTCGTCGTCGACGCGGGCCAGATCGACGACGTGCTCTTCGGCCGGGACGGCCTCGCCGCGTCCGGCATGCGCGACCGCGTCGTCATGGTTGCGTCGACGGTCGACGAACGGCCGCGGACGGCCGCACGCGCCGCGCCGCTCGGGCCTGGCGATCCTCGACACGCCGATCTCCGGCGGCCCGGCGAAAGCGCACGCCGGCACCATGACGATCATGGTCGCCGGGCCGCCCGCCGCGCGCGAGCTGCGCTGACGTGCTCGCGGCGATCGCCGGGCGCGCGTTCGATTCGACGCGCTGGCGACGCCGCCGCCACCAAGATCGTCAACAACCTGCTCGCCGGCGCGAATCTCGCGGCGGTGTCGGTAGCGCCGCGCTCGCGGAGGCGCTCGGCCTCGACCTCCGCGCGACGGCGGACGTGATCGGCGCGAGCTCGGGCGGAGCTGGATCTTCGCGGACCGCGTGCCGCGTGCGCTCGACGGCGACTTCGCGCCGCGCGCCGCGTCGCGCATCCTCGCGAAGGACGTCGGCATCGCCTGCGACGTCGCCGCGCGCGCCCGCGCCGACGCGACGTTCGCGCAAGCGGCGCGGCGCGCGTTCCTCGACACGGTCGACGCGGGCTACGGCGAGGACGACGACGCGGCGATCGTCCGGCGGGCCCGGGAGAAGCAAAGGCGGCGATGGGCGATCGGCAGACGCGCCCATAGGCGCGGCGGGATCCCGCTGGCGTAGCGCGCGCGGAGACGTACGGCCGCGATCGACGTTGCTGGCTCTATTTTCCGTTTTCCACGTTCCGCCCTCGGCTACTTGCCGGGCACGACCCGCTCACGTCGTAGTAGCGGAACGCGAGGCTCCTGATCGGATGCGCGCGGTAGTTGAGCACGCGCGCGTGCCAGGCGTGGTCGTCGATCGTGTGCAGCGTGAGCCGCATCGGCGCGTAGGCGACCATCAGCCGCTGCATCTTCCCGAACAGCGCCGTGCGCTCCGGGCCGTCGGGCAGCTTGCGCGCCTCGTCGTAGAGCCGGTCGTACTCGGCGAGCTTGAAGCGCGACTGGTTCTCCTGGCCGGCGTTCGGGCCGTACAGGAGCTGCATGAAGTTCTCGGCGTCCGGGTAGTCGGCCCACCATCCGTCCGAGCGGAACGGGATCTTGCCCAGCCGCGCCATCTTGCGGAGCTCGGGCAGCTTGTCCTTCCGGATCGCGAGCCTGATGCCGATCGCGGCCATGTTCTTCGCCCACAGCTCGTCGGCCTCGCGCTGCGCGGAGGTCGGCACCGACCAGCGCTCGAGCACGAGCGGCTTGCCGTCGGGGAGCTCGCGGTAGCCGTCGCCGTCGCGGTCCTTGTAGCCGAAGCGGTCGAGGAGCGCGCGCGCGGCGGCCGGATCGTAGACCTGCGCGCCGAGGTTCCAGTCCGGATCGTAGCCCGCGATCCCCGGCGGCACGAGGCTCTGCGCGAGGACGCCGCGTCCCTTCTGCAGCACGCGCAGCGACTCGGCAGCGTCGTACGCCATCGCGATCGCACGCCGCAGCGCGATCTTCTCGGGCGTGTAGCCGCCGACGAGCGGATCGTCCATGTTGAAGTAGAACCTAGACGTTCGGACGCATCGCCGCCTCGTGGCGGATGCCGGCCGCCGCGAGCTCGGGCCTGAGCTTGCCGTCGACCAAAAGCTCGCCGACGAGGTCGGGCGGCACCAGCGCGTCCAGGTCGATCTCGTCGTTGCGGAACGCGAGCCAGCGCGATTGAGCCTCCTCGATCACGCTGACCTCGACGCGGTCGAGGAGCGGCAGCTTTCGTCCCTTCAGCGCCGCGACGATCGCCTGCGACTCCGGCGGGACGGGCCCGGCGGGCACGTAGGTGTCGTCGCGGTAGCCCGGGTTGCGCACGAGCACGATGCGCGAGCTCCGCTTGTACTCGCCGAGCATGAACGCGCCGGTGCCGACCGGATGCGCGCCGAGGTCGAGGCCGTAGCGCTCGACCACCTCGCGCGCGACCGCGCCGAGGTAGGGGATCGCGAGGACGAACGGAAACCGGTAGTCGGGCGCGTTCAGGCGAATGCGCAGCGTGTAGCGGTCGACGACCTCGAGGCCCGCCATCGGCGCGTCGTAGTCGAAGCGCCCCGTCTTCTGCGCGGCGGCGATCGCCTCGGCGCTCCCGGCGATCTTGCCTTCGAGCAGCCACAGCCAGGGCGACTTGACCTTCGGATCGAGCACTCGGCGGTAGGTGTATGCATAGTCGGCCGCGGTCAGCTCGCGCGGCTTGCCGCCGAACGCCGGGTCTGGCGTGAAGCGGATGCCCTTCTGGAGCCGGCACAGCCAGGTTCGGCCGCCGTCGGGGCTGGAAGGCATCGCCTCCAGCGTGCGCGGCACGAGCTTCAGTGGACGCGCCAGGTAGTCGTACTCGAGCATCGCGTCGAACACCTCGGAGATCACGGTGTCGGACGACGCGTCGGAGGCGAACTGCGGGTCGAAGCTCGTCTCGGCGCTCGGGAGCACCGCGCGGAGCACGCGCGGCGCATCGGCGGACTGAACGCGCGACGCGGCCAGCAGGAGGACCGCGGCGAGCGCGAGGCCCCGGACGATGGTGGGCATGGGCGAGGATCGGGAGGGCGTCGGCAGCATCCTACCGAACCCGCGGTGCGCCGGACGCCCGGCTGATCTCGATCAAGGTCGCGTGGCGGGCCGGCACGGCGGCCGTCGGCTTTGCGACAATGGGAACCGAGGCGCAGCCGATTGCGAAGGAGTCACCCATGAGCCATTTCCACACGGTGGTCTGGATCGACCACCGCGAAGCGCACGTGATCGGGTTCTCGGCCGACCAGGCCGAGGCGGCGATCCTGCACGCCCAGCACGGGCACCGCCAGGTGCACCACCGGCAGGGCTCGATCTCGGGCGGGAAGATCACCGAGGACCGCGACTTCCTCCGCCGGGTGTCGGACGCCGTCCGCCCGGCGGGCGAGATCCTGATCACGGGGCCGGCGGCCGCCAAGCTCCACCTCTACGACTGGTGGAAGACGCACGAGCCGGCGATCGCGGCGAAGGTCGCGGGGATCGAGTCGTCGGACCATCCGACCGACGGCCAGATCCTCAAGCACGCGCGCGCGTATTTCGAGGCCGCCGACCGGATGCGGCCGCAGCGCTGATTCGGGGAGCGCGGGCGATTGACCCGGGCCCGCCGCGGCGACCATACTGGCCCGCCGCGCGCGTCGACCTCGCGCGCCGGACGGGACGACGCCCAACGACACCGGAGGGCCGCGCGATGGAGATGAAGCCCATGCACGGCGGCAGCCTGAAGGCCGCCGGCCACGACGAGCGCACGCGCAAGCTCGTCATCGAGCTCACGTCGGGCACGTTCGAGTATTCGGGCGTCTCGCCCGAGATCTGGCGCAGGCTCGCGAGCGCGAGCTCGCCCTGGAGCTACTTCCGCGACAACGTCGACGAGGAGTTCGTCGCGAAGCGCGTACGTTGAGGCAGGCGGACGCGGAAGGCCGCACGCGCCCGCGCTGGTCGCGGAGCGCCGAATGCCGCCGAGGGACACGCGCGCCGCGGGAGGACCCTCGCGGGGCCTCCCGGCGGGCGCGATGCGCGGCGGGTTACTGGATCGAGAGCCGCTTGCCGGCGATCGCCGGCTTCTTCGCGAGCTTCAGCTCCAGCACGCCGCCGTCGTACTTGGCCTCGCTCGACGACTCGTCGAGGTCGGAGGGCAGCGTGAAGCTGCGGAAGACGCTGCCGTAGTAGCGCTCGGTGTGCAGCACCCGGTCGCCTTCCTTCTTCTCGGTCTCGCGCTTGACCTCCGCGCTGATCGAGACCTGGTTGCCTTCGATCGTGACGTGGATGTCTTCCTTCTTGACGCCCGGGATCTCGGCCTTCACGACGTAGCCCTTGTCGTTCTCGGTCACGTCGATGCGCACCGGGGCCGCCGCGGCCGCGTCGCGGCGCACCGGCGTGAAGAAGCCGCGGAACAGCTCGTCGATCCCGCTGCCGCTGAAAGGATCGTAAACTTGCACTCGGGTCATGGGGGTCTCCTGTCGCATGGGACTTGTCGTCGCGGGGCTCGCGCCACCGCCGCCTGCAGGCGACCGGCGGGCCCGTGTCGCCAACATGGGTGTAACGGGAAGCCTTTCAAGACCGTCCGCGCCCAAGGTCGCACGCCTTGACGCCGGTCAACCCACGAACCCCGCCGTGCGCCGAGCATTCCCACGAATCCCCGGTTCCCCTCCTCCGTCCGACGAGTCCCCGATGAGCACCCCCCTCTCCGCCGCCGACCTCCGCCGCCTCAGCGAACGCCTGCGCGGCCGACATCGCGAGCTGCGCGAAGCGATCCGCGCGCAGTTCGCCGACCACGACGATCCGGGCACGATGGCGTTGCGCAACCGCCTCGAGGACACCGACGACTGGGCGGTCGCCGACGCGATGGCCGGCCAGGACATCGCGATGGTCGCGCACGACGTGGCCGAGATCGCCGACGTCGAGGCGGCGCTGCGGCGCGTCGCCGACGGCAGCTACGGCCGCTGCGCCGAATGCGACGCTCCGATCCCGGCGGCGCGCCTGGACGCCTATCCGACGGCGGTGCGCTGCATCCGCTGCCAGGAGGCCTTCGAGCGCCGGGGCGCGCCGGCCGGCGCCTGACGCGGCGGACGTCGGGCGTCGAGCCTGGCGCGCGTCGCGCCGGGCCGCCGGGCGCCCGGCTTCTTCACCCAGTCGAAGAACTCGCGGTACCAGCGCACCGAGTTCTGCGGCTTCAGGATCCAGTGGTTCTCGTCGGGGAACCAGACGAGGCGCGGCCTCGATCCCCTTCGCCTTCAGCGTGTCGTAGTACTGCAGCGCCTGCGTCGCCGGCACGCGGTAGTCGAGCTCGCCGTGGACGACGAGCGTCGGCGTCTTCGCCTTCCCGGCGAAGTGGTGCGGCGACTGCCGCATCACGCGGGCCTCGTCCTCCCAGTGCCAGGCGCCGAGCTCGCGGCGGAACCATTCGTAGCCGTCGGTCGCCATCATGCTGACCCAGTCGTAGCAGCCGGCGTGGCACACGTAGGTCGCGTAGCGGTCGGTGTGGCCGTTCATGTACGCGACCATGAATCCGCCGTAGCTGCCGCCGGTGCCGACGAGGCGCGCGCGATCGATGTAACCGGTGCGCAGCAGCGCGTCGGTCGCGGCCTCGACGTCGGCGAACTCCTTCTCGCCGTAGCGACCGACGATGGTCTCGAGGAACTTCTGACCGAATCCGGACGACCCGTGGTAGTTCACCATCGGGACGACGTAGCCGTGGCCGGCGAACACGTGCGCGTTCCAGCGGAAATGCCAGCCGTCGCCGTGCGCGGCGTGCGGCCCGCCGTGGATCGAGTGCAGGAGCGGCCACTTGCGCTTCGGATCGAAGTTCGGCGGATAGGTGATCCACACCTGGACCGGCTCGCCGCCCCAGCCCTTGACCGTGATCTCGCGCGTCTCGCCGAACGCGTGCCGCGCGAGCAGCGCGTCGTTGGTCGTCTCGAGCTTGCGCTCGCGCTCGCCCTCGCGATCGCAGGCGTAGAGCGCCGGCGGGTGCTGCGACGTCGCGCGGTCGAACGCGATCGTCTCGCCGTCCTTCGAGAGCGCGAAGCCGCCGATCGTGCCGCCGGGGGCGACCAGCGCCGGCTGCGCGGCGCCCGCGGACAGCCGCCAGAGCCCGGTGCGGCCCCGGTCCTCGGCGAGGAACAGGATCGAGCGCCCATCCGGCGCCCACTGGTGCCGCGTGGGCATGCGGTCGAACGCGGTGCCGATCGCGCGCGGGCGGCCGCCGCCGCGGGGCACGAGCTCGAGGTGGCCCTGGTCGACGTGCGAGCGGTCGATGTCGTGCGACAGGTACGCGACGACCTTGCCGTCGGGCGAGTAGCGAGGCGCGCCGTCGGAGCGGCCCGTCGACGCCGTCAGCACGCGCTTGCGGCGCGTCGCGAGGTCGACGGTGACGACGTCGGTCTTGTGCAGCATGCCGGGCTCGGGCGCGAGGTCGGCGGTGATCGCGATCTCGCGGCCGTCGGGCGCCACGTCGAAATCGTTCGACGACGGCTCCCACGGCGGCAGCGCGAGCCCGGTGCCCGCGAGCGCGTCGCGGCAGCGGCCGGTCGCGACGTCGCAGACGAACACGTGCGGCTCGCGGCCGTCGGTGAGCCAATGGTCCCAGTAGCGGTAGACCGCGCGCTCGGTCGCGTGCACCTTCACCTTGTCGTCCTTGCGCGCCTTCAGCCGCTTCGCCTGCGCGGCGTCGGTCGCGAGGTCGCGCCACACCCACGAGATGAATGCGACGCGGCGGCCGTCGGCGAACCAGCGCACCGACGCGCAGCCGGTCGAGAGCTTCGTCACGCGCCGCGCCTCGCCGCCGTCCGGCGCGATCACGTAGAGCTGCGGGACCTCGTCGTCCTTGCGCTTCGCGGTGAACGCGACGAGCCTGCCATCGGGCGACCACGCGGGTCCCGCTGTCCTTGTCGCCCGCGGTGAGCCGGCGCGGCTTCGCGCCGCGCCCCGGCCGCGTCGGGTAGAGCCACAGCTCGGTCGCGCCCTCGTTCCTCTCCATCTCGTACGAGGTGACCGGCGCGCACGCGGTCGCGCCGTCCGGCGAGAGCGTCGGCGTGCCGAGGCGCTTGATCGCCCAGAGGGATTCGACGGAGAGCGGCGGACGGCGGGCGGGCATCGGGGCGATCCTTGCGGTTACAATCGTGCCGGATTCTAGCGCCCGATGCCGGCGTCGCCGGGCGAACAACCGCACCCGCTCCCGCGAATATTCCCGATGACCACGATGTCCTACCGGCGCCTCGGACGCTCCGGCGTCAAGGTGTCCGTCCTTTCGTTCGGCTCGTGGGTCACCTACGGCGCCCAGCTCGACGGCGCCGCCGCCCGCGACTGCATGACCGCCGCCTACGAGGCCGGCGTGAATTTCTTCGACAACGCCGAGGTCTACGCGCGCGGCGCGTCCGAGACGCTGATGGGCGAGGCGCTCGCGAAGGCGGGGTGGCGGCGGTCGAGCTACCTCGTGTCGACCAAGCTCTACTGGGGGCTCCACGACGGGCCGAACGAGAAGAGCACGCTCAACCGCAAGTACCTGCTGCAGGGGATCGACGGCTCGCTCGGTCGCCTCAAGCTCGACTACGTCGACCTCCTCTACTGCCACCGCCCCGACCCGGACACGCCGATCGAGGAGACCGTCCACGCGATGCACGACATCGTGACGTCGGGGCGCGCCGTCTACTGGGGCACTTCCGAGTGGAGCGCCGAGGAGATCGCGCAGGCCTGGCACATCGCGGACCGGTGCCACTGGCACAAGCCGGTGACCGAGCAGCCGCAGTACAACCTGTTCCACCGCGAGCGCGTCGAGCGCGAATACGCGCGGCTCTACCGCGACCTCGGGATCGGGACGACGATCTGGAGCCCGCTCGCGTCCGGCGTGCTGAGCGGCAAGTACGACAAGGGCATCCCGCCCGACTCGCGCGGCGCGCTCAAGGGCTACGAATGGCTGGCCGAGCGCGTCGCTGACCCGGTGAGGATCGCCGCGGTGCGGAGGCTCGTCCCGATCGCGGGCGACCTCGGATGCACGCCGGCGCAGCTCGCGCTCGCGTGGTGCGCGAAGAACCCGAACGTGTCGTCCGTCATCACCGGCGCGAGCCGCGTGGCGCAGGTCCGCGAGAACATGAAGGCGCTCGACGTGATCGACAAGCTCACGCCCGACGTGATGGCCGCGATCGACGCGGCGATCGCGGGCCCGCGCCCGGCCTGACTCGATGGCGAGCGATCGTCCCGTCGCGCTCATCACCGCCGCGAGCCGCGGCATGGGCGCCGCGTGCGCGCGCGCGCTCGCCTCGCGTGGATGGCGCGTCTCGCTGATGGCGCGCGGCGCCGAGGTCGAGGCGCTCGCGCGCGAGCTCGGCGGCATCGCGACGCGCGGTGACATCCTCGACGAAGCCGACCTCGCGCGCGCGGTCCGCGCGACGCTGGATGCGTTCGGCCGCATCGACGGCGTCGTCAACTGGCACCGGCCACCCGCCCGCGAGCTGCTGCTCGCCCTCACCGACGCGGACTGGTCCGCCGGCCTCGACCTCGTGCTGATGAACGTCGTCCGGATGCGCGCCTCGTCACGCCGCCGATGCTCGAGCGCGCGCGGGTCGATCGTCAACGTCTCGACGTACGCGGCGTTCGAGCCGGACCTGCGGCTTCCCGATCTCGTCGTGCGGCCGCGCGGCGCTCGGGAGCTACGCGGGGCTCTATGCGGACCGCTACGCCGCCGACGGGATCCGCATGAACAACCTGGGCTTCATCGACACGCACGCGGTCGACGAGGCGATCCGCGCGACGATTCCGCCCGACGCTACGGCCGCGCCGACGAGATCGCGCGCGCCGCGCGTTCCTGCTCTCGGACGACGCGTCGTACGTCACCGCCAGAACCTCCGCGTCGACGGCGGACTCACGAAGCGTATGACGCCTCCCCCGAAGCGCGCAAGCGCGCTGCCCCCCGCAGGGGGGCGCAGCGCCTGCTGTTCGACCTCGGGCGGCCGTTCGGTCGGCAGGCGCTGCTCAGACGCCTCCCCCGAAGCGCGCAAGCGCGCTGCCCCCGCAGGGGGGCGCAGCGCCTGCTGTTCGACCTCCGGAGCGACCGTTCGGTCAGCAGGCGCTGCTCGAACGCCTCCCGAAGCGCGCGCAAGCGCGCGCCCCCGCGGGGGCGCAGCGCCACTGTTCGACCTCGGGGCGGCCGTTCGGTCGGCGGGCGCTGCTCGAACGCCTCCCCCGAAGCGCGCAAGCGCGCCTCCCCCGCGGGGAGCAGCGTCGCGCTCGGGCACGCGCGGGGAGCCAGCGCTCCGCCTACCGCAACCGCGCGTGCGCCGCTGTGAGGAAGGCACGCCGCGCGCCGAGCTGTTCCGCCGGCTCGCGGGCGAGGCCGAGGCGCAGGGCGCGATCTGGCGCGCGCGGCTGTCCTGCGGCGGGCGCGCCAGGCCCTACTGCCCGGACGCGCGCGCGGCTCGTCGCCCGTCTGGTCGCCTGGATGGGCCCGAAGCCGCTGCGAGGCGTGCTCGCGGCGATGAAGGTGCGGGGGATGGCCGTGTACTCGGGGGGTGCTGCCGCTGCGCCGACGCACCTGACGCCGGTCGCGGGCGCGCCGCTCGAGCGGCGCCACCGGGGCCTCGGCAGCGGAGGCAACCTTCGCGCCGCCGTGTTCGGCGTCAACGACGGGCTCGTGTCGAACGCGAGCCTGATCCTCGGCGTCGCCGGCGCCGGCGCGGACGCGAAGGCGGTCGTGCTCGCCGGCGCCGCGGGCCTCGCGGCGGGCGCGTTCTCGATGGCCGTCGGCGAATACGTGTCGGTGCGCTCGCAGCGTGAGCTCTACGAGTACCAGATCGCGCTCGAGCGCGACGAGCTCGCGCAGTACCCCGACGCGGAGGCGCAGGAGCTCGCGCTGATCTACGAGGCCAAGGGCATCCCGAAGCGCCAGGCCGAGCAGGTCGCGAAGCGGCTCGTCGCCGATCCCGAGCACGCGCTCGACACGCTCGCGCGCCAGGCCTCAGCCCCGGCAGCTGGGCTCGCCGATCGGCGCTTCGCGATCAGGCTCGTTCCGCGGCGTTCGCCACCGGCGCGGTGGCGCCGCTGGTGCCGTTCGTCCTAGGCGCGGGCGCCGCGCTGCCGATCGCGATCGGCATCACCGCCGTCGCGCTCTTCGCGATCGGCGCGACGCTGTCGCTCTACACGGGCCGCGGCGCCGTCCTGTCGGGCGCGCGCATGCTCGCGCAGGAGCCGCCGCAGGCGCGATCTCGCCTACGCAGTGGGCACTTCGTCGGCGTCGCCGTCGGCTGATGGCGTCGCGGCGCGCGCCGGCCGTCACGCTCAAGGCGGGGCGCGACAAGTCGCTGCGCGAGCGCCATCCCTGGATCTTTTCCGGCGCGATCGAGCGCGTCGAGGGCGATCCCGGCCTTGGCGACACGGTCGAGGTCCGCTCGCACGACGGCGCGGACCTCGCGGTCGCGGCTGGTCGCCCGCTTCGCAGATCCGCGCGCGCGTGTGGTCGTTCGCTCCCGCCGTCGTCGACGCCGCGTTCTTCGCCGGGCGTGTGCAAGCGGCCGTCGCGCTGCGCGAGGGCATGCTCGACGTCGACAACACCGCCTGCCGGCTGGTCCACGGCGAGTCCGACGGCCTGCCGGGCGTGGTCGCCGACCGCTACGGCGACACGATCGTCGTCCAGCTCTCGTCGGCGGGCGCCGAGCGCTGGCGCGACGCGGTCGTCGACGCGCTCGTCGCGGCGACCGGCGCCGCCAACGTCGTCGAGCGCTCGGACGCGGAGGTGCGGCGCCTCGAGGGCCTGGCTCCGCGCACCGGCGTGCTGCGCGGATCGGTCGACGCCCCGGTGCCGATGCGCGAGGACGGCCTCGCGTACCGCGTCGACGTCCTCGCCGGGCAGAAGACCGGCTTCTACCTCGACCAGCGCGACAACCGCCGGCGCGTTCGCGCGCTCGCGCGCGGACGCGACGTGCTGAACGCGTTCTGCTACACCGGCGGCTTCACGCTCGCGGCGCTGGCCGGCGGCGCACGCCGCGTCGCGTCGATCGACAGCTCGGGCGACGCGCTCGCGCTCGCGCGCGCGAACCTCGCCGCCAACCCGGCGCTGCCGGCGGACGCCGCGACGTGGCGCGAGGCCGACGTGTTCGCGGAGCTGCGCGAGCTGCGCAACCGCGGCGCGAGCTTCGGCCTCATCGTGCTCGATCCGCCGAAGTTCGCGCCGACCGCGGCGCTCGCGGAGAAGGCGGCGCGCGCCTACAAGGACATCAACCTGCTCGCGCTCAGGCTCCTCGGGCGGCCTGCTCGCGACCTTCTCGTGCTCGGGCGGCGTGTCCGCCGAGCTGTTCCGCAAGATCGTCGCCGGCGCCGCGGTGGACGCGAAGGCCGATGCCGCGGTGATCGGGCACTTTTCGGCGAGCGCGGACCATCCGGTCGCGCTCGCGTTCCCCGAAGGCGAGTACCTGAAGGGACTGCTGGTGCGACGAGCATGATGCGGGGCCGACGCAGCGCGAAGCTACAATGTGCCGCGAGCCACGCCGGGCCCTCGGCCGGACGATCCCGCGACGCCGACCCGATGAACGCCGCCCCGCCCGATTCGCGTCACTATCTCGTCACCGGCGGCGCCGGGCTCATCGGCTCGCACCTGTGCGAAGCGCTCGTCGACCGCGGCGCGCGCGTGACCTGCGTCGACGACCTGCGCTCGGGGTCGCGCGCCAACCTCGCGCACGCGGAATCGTCCGGGCGATTCGCGTTCGTCGAGGCCGACGTGGCGTCGCTGCCCGACCTCGAGGTCGACGCGGTGTTCAACCTGGCCTGCCCGGCTTCGCCGACCTTCTACCAGCGCGACCCGGTCGGCACGCTCGAGACCTGCGTGCTCGGCGCGATGCGCGTGTTCGCGCTCGCGCGGCGCCGCGGGATCCCGGTGATCCACGCGTCGACCTCGGAAGTCTACGGCGATCCCGAAGTGCACCCGCAGGCGGAGGACTACTGGGGGCACGTCAACCCGATCGGGCCGCGCGCGTGCTACGACGAGGGCAAGCGCTGCGTCGAGGCGCTCGCGGCGAGCCACGCGCGGCAGCACGGCCTCGACGTGCGCATCGCGCGCATCTTCAACAGCTACGGGCCGCGGATGCGCGTCGACGACGAGCGCGTCGTGTCGAGCTTCGTCGTGAGCGCGCTGGCCGGCGAGCCGCGCTGTCGGTGTCGGGCGACGGCGCGCAGTCGCGATCGTTCTGCTTCGTGGGCGACACCGTCGCGGGGCTCCTCGCGATGGCCGACGCGCCGCGCCCCGTTCGGGCCGATCAACCTCGGCAACCCCGAGGAAGTGACGATCCTCGAGCTCGCGAGGCGCATCGTCGCGCTCGCCGGATCGTCCTCGACGATCCGGCACGTCGGCCGGCCCGAGGACGATCCGCACCGTCGGCGTCCCGACATCGCGCTCGCGCGCGCCGTGCTCGGCTGGCAGCCCCGCGCTCGACGATGGGCTCGCGACGACGATCGACTGGTTCCGCGAGGCGAGGCGGCGCTAGCAAGCCTCTGCGCAACCCGTGGATGCGGGGTCGCGCGCGCCGCGGTGTTTCGCAGGCATTCCCCGAAAGCGACGAGGCCGCCGCCAGCGTACCGGCGGCGGCCTCTACGTTGCCGGGCGGACAGGAGGTCGCCCGGCAGCGTTCACGGGTCGCGAATCAGCCCGCGGACAGGCACGAGCTCATGAACTGCTTGCGCTCGTCTCCCTTCATCGATCCCGCCTTGGCGTTGCAGGCCTTCATCTTCTCCTGCTGCGTCATCTTCGCCGCCGGCACGTCCTTGCCGGACAGGCAGGCGCTCATGAACTCCTTGCGCGCGTCGCCGGTCTTGCCCTCGGCCTTCGCGTTGCAGTCCTTCATGCGCTGCTGCTGCGGCGTCAGCGGCTTGTCGGTCGACGCGGCCGCGGGCGTGGCGGCCGGCGCGGCCGCCGCGAACGCGCTCGTGGCGAACGAATGCCCGCGATCGCGATGACGGTGAATCGCTTCATCGAAAATCTCCTCAGGGGAATGGGTGTGTCAGGTCAGCTTCCCGGCGCGCGCGATGCGGCCGGGATCGTGGGTAAGTCTACGCACGCCATAACGCGCGGGGCAACGATCCGGACGACCGAGGCGGCGCCGGCTGTTGCGCTGCCGCACCATGCGTCGCACAACCATCCTGACGTGAACGACAGGCGCCGGAAAGTCGCTGGGTGACGTCCGGCGCAGAGCGGTGTAAGCTGTTGTTTTCGTTCGCCTCGCCCGCCCCCTGGAAGCCCGCCGTGCCGCAATCGACCGCGCAACGCAACCGCCACGCCGCCGCCGGCGGTCCGGCGACCACCCGGCCGGTCGACGACACCCGGATCACCGAGATCACCGAGCTCGCGCCGCCCGCGCATCTCCTGCGCGAGTTCCCGGTGTCGGAAGCCGCGGCAATCACGACCTACGATCGCCGGCAGGCGATCCACCGGATCCTGCACGGCGCGGACGACCGGCTGGTCGTCGTCGTCGGGCCCTGCTCGATCCACGACTACGACGCGGCGATCGACTACGCGACGCGGCTCTCGGCGCTGAAGCGCGAGCTCGAGCCCGACCTCGCGATCGTGATGCGCGTCTACTTCGAGAAGCCGCGCACGACGGTCGGCTGGAAGGGCCTCATCAACGATCCCCGCCTCGACGGCAGCTTCCGCATCAACGGGGAGCTCCCGGGCTCGCCGCATCCTGCTCGAGATCAACGAGCTCGGAAACCGGCCAGCACCGAGTACCTCGACATCGATCCGCCGCAGTACATCGCCGACCTGATCAGCTGGGGCGCGATCGGCGCGCGCACGACCGAGAGCCAGGTGCACCGCGAGCTCGCGAGCGGGCTCTCGTGCCCGGTCGGGTTCAAGAACGGCACGAACGGCGACGTGCGCATCGCCGTCGACGCGATCAAGGCGGCGAGCGCGCCGCACCACTTCCTGTCGGTCACCAAGGGCGGCCACTCGGCGATCGTGCACACCGCGGGCAACGAGGATTGCCACATCATCCTGCGCGGCGGCAAGGCGCCGAACTACGACGCCGCCAGCGTCGACGCCACCTGCAAGGAGCTCGCGGCCGCGGGGCTCGCGCAGCGCGTGATGATCGACTGCTCGCACGCGAACAGCCAGAAGAAGCACGAGCGCCAGCTCGACGTCGCCGTGGACGTCGCGGCGCAGGTCGCCGGCGGCGACGAGCGCATCGTCGGCGTGATGATCGAAAGCCACCTCAACCCCGGCAGGCAGGACCTGAAGCCGGGCGAGCCGCTCGCCTACGGCGTGTCGATCACCGACGGCTGCATCGGCTGGGATGCGACGGTCGACGCGCTCCGCAACCTCGCCGACGCGGTGCGCCGCCGCCGACTCACGGTTTCCGACGCCGCATAAGCCCTGCCGGTGAACGCTCCCGGCTCCGCCGTCGAGGTCGAGCTCAAGCTCGCGATCGATCCGACCGGGTCGCGACCCTGCGCTCGCATCCCGCGCTGCGCGAGGTCGTCCGCGGAGCGCGCCGCAGCGACCGGATCGTCGCCACCTACCACGACACGCCCGATCGCCGCTTGTGGTCCGCCGGCGTGGCGCTCCGCGTGGCGGATCGGGCGCCGGCACGTGATGACCGTCAAGGGCCCTCCCGCCGAGGACGCGGCCTCGGGCATCGTTTCGCGCCCCGAGTACGAGTGGCCGGTCGCGGGCGACGCGATCGACACGATGCGCCTCGCGACGACGCCGTGGCGCGCGCTCTTCGCGAAGGCGCTGCGCCGCGGCCCGCTCGCGCCGGCGTTCGTCACGCGCTTCACACGCGCGTCCTGTGCTTCGCCTTCGCCTGGCACCACCGCGACGCTCGCGCTCGATCGCGGCGAGATCGAGGCCGGCATGCGCCGCGCGCCGATCTCCGAGATCGAGATCGAGCTCGGGCGCGGCGGCGTGGCCCGCTGCTCGACCTCGCGGAGCGCCTCGCCGCCGACCTGCCGCTGCTGGTCGAGCCGCGCAGCAAGGCCGAGCGTGGCTACGCGCTCGTCGCCGGCGAGCGCGACGCGCCGTCGCGCGCCCGGGACATCGCGCTCGCGAGAGCGACCGCCGGCGCGGCGATCGCGGCGACGATCGCCGAATGCGTGCACAGATCAGGCGCAACGCGGTGGGGCCTGCGCGCTTCCGCGCGCGACCCCGAATGGATCCACCAGCTGCGCATCGGCGTGCGCCGGCTGCGCTCCTGCCTCGCGCTCGCCGAGGACATCCTGCCCGCGCGGGCGCTCGAGGCGCTGCGCCAGGACGCGCGCTGGGCGCTCGACACCCTCCGGACCCGCCGCGACCTCGACGTGTTCGCGGGCGAGACGCTGCCGGCGGCGCTCGCCGACCTCGAGCGGACGACCAGCGCGTCGACCGCAGGCACCGCCGCGCTCCGGGACCTCGCGCGGCGCGCCGCGTCGCCGGCGCGGGCGCCGATGCCACGGCCCTCGCCTGTGTCGCGTCCGGGACGGTTCACGCGTTTCGTGCTCAGGCGGCGCGCGCCGCCCAGCTGACGTCGGACGCCCGGCCGCCCCGCGCGGACGCCGAGGCGTTCGCCGCCGCGTGCTCGAGCGGCGCGCGGGCGGCTCGCGAGGCCGGCGCGGGCCTCGCGCGCGCGGGCGCCGACGAGCGCCACGAGGTCCGCATCGCGGCAGAAGAAGCTGCGCTACGCCGCCGAGTTCTTCGCGGCAGTCTTTTCCGAGAAGCGCGCGCGTCCTGCCGCGACGCGCTCGCCAGGCTGCGGCCAGGCGCTGGGCGAGGTGGACGACGCCGCGGTCGCGCCGCGCATCGCCGCGGCGGTCGCCGGCCCGCGGCGCCCTCCGCCGTCGCGATCCGGGCATGGTCGGCCGCGCACGGGCGACGCCGCGGCGCGCTCGAGGAGAACTGGGCGGCCTTCGCCGGCGCCCGGCCGTTCTGGACCCGTTGACGACGGTCGCCGACGATCCCGGGCCCTACCGCGCGGCTGGCTGCCCGGCGCGCATGCGCAGACGATCTGGCCGCGCTGCTCCGGCGTCCCGGCGTCGCGCTGCGTCGCGAGGAGGTGCCCGCCCGACGGCGACGTCTGGTCGCGTTCGACTGGACGACGCGCCGGCCGCGCCCGACGTTCCCGTGGTCGTGCTGTTCCACGGCCTCGAGGTAACTCGTCGTCGCACTACGCGCACGCTGATGCGCGCGGCGTCGGGCGCGCTGGCCGAGCGTGGTGCCCCACTTCCGCAACTGCGCGGGGCGCAACCGCAAGCCGCGCCTACCGCCTGGGCGACCACCCGGAGGTCGGCGCGATGCTCGCCGCCGTGCGCCAGCGCGTCGGCCGCGAACGCGATCCGCGGCCGGCGTATCGCTCGGCGGCTCGGCATCCTCAACTGGCTGGGGCGCGCGGGCGCCGACGCGTCGGCGTTCGTCGCGCGCGGCGCGGTCTCCTCGCCGATCCACCTGCCCCCGGCGGGCCGCTGCGCGCTCGATCGCGGCGCGAACCGCATCTACGCGTTCCTGTTCCTGAAATCGCTCAGCCAGAGAGCGCGCGCGCGGCGGAGCGCTTTCCGGACCGCGTCGACGCCGCGCGCGTCAGGCGATTCACGACGATGCGATCGTTCGACGATGCGATCACCGCGCCGCTGCGCAGGTTCGAGGACGCGCTCGACACTGGACGCGCGTCGTCGAAGCCCTGAATCCCCGGCATCGCGGTCCCGACGCTCGTCCTGAACGCGCTGAACGACCCGTTCGTGCCGCTGGAATCGCTCGCGCGCCGCGATGGTGCCCGCGTGCGTCGTGCTCGAGCAGCCTCCCGAGGGCGGCCGCGCCGAGTTCGTCACCGGCGCGCGCCGGGGCGGATCGACTGGCTGGCGCGGCGCCTGATGCGATGGTTCGCGGAGGGGCGCTAGCGGGGGCGCGTATCATCGCAACGCCGGGTTGATGGAGAATGAAGAAATAGCCTATGGACGGATTCGCGCCGCGCCCGTGCGGCCGACCGGTTGATCCGCCGACGTTTGGCGCCGCGTTTCGTGCCATTTTTTCCATTCTCATTTTCCTTTTCCCGTTTCCGCCGCCCCCGCTACGCCGATGACGCTCCCCGCCGAGATCTTCAAGGCCTGCGACATCCGCGGCATCGTCCGCGCGGACGCGAAGGCGTTCGCCGCGCGCGTGCTCGGGCGGCGCGCGAGGCGGCTCGCGAAGGCCGGCGCGGGCCTCGCGCGCGCGGGGGCCGACGAGCGCCACGAGGTCCGCATCGCGGCGAAGAAGCTGCGCTACGCGGCCGAGTTCTTCGCGGCGCTCTTTCCGAGGAAGCGCGCGCGGTCCTACCGCGACGCGCTCGCCGGGCTGCAGCAGGCGCTGGGCGAGTGGAACGACGCCGCGGTCGCGCCGCGCATCGCCGCCGCGATCGCCGGGCCCGCGGCGCCGTCCGCCGTCGCGATCGAGGCATGGTCGGCCGCGCGCACGGGCGACGTCGCGGCGCGGCTCGACGAGGCCTGGGCCGCGTTCGCCGGCGCCCGGCCGTTCTGGACCCGCGATTGACGACGGCCGCCGACGATCCCGGGCCCTACCGCGCGCCGGCCTGGCTGCCCGGCTCGCACGCGCAGACGATCTGGCCCGCCCTGCTCCGGCGCCCCGACGTCGCGCTGCGCCGCGAGGAGGTGCCCACGCCCGACGGCGACGTCTGGTCGTTCGACTGGACCGACGCGCCGGTCTCGCCCGACGTCCCCGTCGTGGTGCTGTTCCACGGCCTCGAGGGCAATTCGTCGTCGCACTACGCGCGCACGCTGATGCACGCGGCGTCGGCCGCCGGCTGGCGAGGCGTCGTGCCGCACTTCCGCGGCTGCGCGGGGGAGCTCAACCGCAAGCCGCGCGCCTATCATCTGGGCGACCACGAGGAGGTCGGCGCGATGCTCGCCGCCGTGCGCGAGCGCGTCGGGCCCGCGGCCGCGATCCACGCGGCGGGCGTGTCGCTCGGCGGCTCGGCGCTCCTCAACTGGCTGGGACGCGCCGGCGCCGACGCGTTGGCGTTCGTCGCGCGCGCGGCGGCCGTCTCCTCGCCGATCCACCTGCCTCCGGCGGGCCGCGCGCTCGATCGCGGCGCCAACCGCATCTACGCGTTCCTGTTCCTGAAGTCGCTCAACCCGAAGGCGCGCGCGTTGGCGGAGCGCTTCCCGGACCGCGTCGACGCGGCGCGCCTCAGGCGGTTCACGACGATGCGATCGTTCGACGACGCGATCACCGCGCCGCTGCACGGCTTCGAGGACGCGATCGACTACTGGACGCGGGCGTCGTCGAAGCCCTGGATTCCCGGCATCGCGATCCCGACGCTCGTCCTCAACGCGCTGAACGACCCGTTCGTGCCGCCCGAGTCGCTCGCGCGCCGCGACGAGGTGCCGGCGTGCGTCGTCCTCGAGCAGCCTCCCGAAGGCGGCCACGCCGGATTCGTCACCGGCGCGCCGCCGGGACGGATCGACTGGCTCGCGCGTCGCCTGATGCATTGGTTCGCGGAGGGGCGGTAGCGGGGGCGCGTATCATGGCGAACGCACGGGCAAGGAGGTAGGAGAAAAGCTTTGGCGGCGTGATCTCGCAGCGCGACGCCAAGCCCTTTCTCCTTTCTCCCGTTTCCTCTGCTCTGCCGGCCCTTCGCCTCCGCCGCACGATGACCGTTCCGCTCCCCCCCGAGATCTTCAAGGCCTACGACATCCGCGGCATCGTCGGGCGGACGCTCACGCCCGACATCGTGCGGACGATCGGCCGGGGCCTCGGCACGTTGGCGCGCGAGGCGGGCCGTGCGGCGATCGCGATCGGGCGCGACGGCCGGCTCTCCGGGCCCGAGCTGTCGGCGGCGCTCGCGGACGGCATCCGCGCGGCGGGCACCGACGCGATCGACGTCGGTCGCGTCGCCACGCCGATGACCTACTTCGCGTCCTACGCGCTCGGCACCGCCTCGTCGGTGATGGTCACCGGCAGCCACAATCCGCCCGACTACAACGGGCTCAAGATGGTGATCGACGGCGCGACGCTCGCCGGCGACGCGATCCAGGCGCTCCGAGCGAGGCTCGAGCGCGGCGAGCTCGCGTCGGGCAGCGGGCGCTACCGCCTGCATTCGGTGGGCGGCCTCTACCTCGACCGCATCGCGCGCGACGTGACGCTCGCGCGGCCGATGAAGATCGCCGTCGACTGCGGCAACGGCGTCGCCGGCGCGTACGCGCCCTCGTTGTTCCGCCGGATGGGCTGCGAGGTCGTCGAGCTCTACTGCGAGGTCGACGGCACGTTCCCGAACCACCACCCGGACCCCTCGCAGCCGAAGAACCTCGCCGACCTCGTCGCTCGGCTCGCGAAGGGCGACTGCGAGCTCGGCCTCGCGTTCGACGGCGACGGCGACCGGCTCGGCGTCGTCACGAAGGACGGCCACGTGATCTACCCGGACCGCCAGCTGATGCTCTTCGCCGCCGACGTGCTGTCGCGCGCGCCGGGCGCGACGGTCATCTTCGACGTCAAGTCGACGCGGAACCTCGGGCCCTGGATCGCGAAGCACGGCGGGGCGCCGCTCCTGTGGAAGACCGGGCACTCGCTGATCAAGGTCAAGATGAAGGAGACGCGCGCGGCGCTCGCCGGCGAGATGAGCGGCCACACGTTCTTCGGCGAGCGCTGGTACGGCTTCGACGACGGCCTCTACGCGGGCGCGCGCCTGCTCGAGATCCTGTCGCGCAGCGCCAATCCTTCCGCCGTGCTCGACGCGCTGCCCGACGCGATCTCGACGCCCGAGCTGCACCTCGCGGTCGCCGAGGGCGAGCAGCACGCGCTGGTGCGCGAGCTCGCCGAGCGCGCCCGCTTCCCGGGCGCGAGCGACGTGATCCGCATCGACGGCCTTCGCGTCGAGTATCCGGACGGCTTCGGCCTCGCGCGCGCGTCGAACACGACGCCCACGGTCGTGCTGCGCTTCGAGGCCGACGACGCGCGGGCGCTCGCGCGCATCCAGGGCGAATTCCGGCGCGTCCTCGGCGAGGTGCGGCCGTCGACGCGGCTGCCGTTCTGACGCGATGGCGCCGCGAGGCCCGAAGGAGGACGCCGTGGACGTCGCCGTGACGCTCGCCGACATCGAGGCCGCCCGCGAGCGCATCCGCGGCGGCATCTACGAGAGCCCCTGCGTCGAGTCGATCCCGCTCTCGAAGCTCACCGGCGCGCACGTCTTCTGCAAGCTCGACTACCTGCAGCGCACCGGCAGCTTCAAGGAGCGCGGCGCGCGCAATGCGCTTCTTCAACTGCCGTCCGAGGCGCGCGAGCGCGGCGTGATCGCGGCGTCCGCCGGCAACCACGCGCAGGGGATCGCGTACCACGGCAGCCTCCTCGGGATCCCGGTCACGGTCGTGATGCCGCGCTTCGCGCCGCTCATCAAGGTGACCAACTGCCGCCAGCTCGGCGCGGAGGTCGTGCTGCACGGCGAGGACCTGACCGAGGCGCGCGCGAAGGCGCAGGAGCTCGCCGCCGAGCGCAGGCTCACGTTCATCCACCCGTTCGACAACGCGCACGTCGTCGCGGGCCAGGGCACGATGGGCCTCGAGATCCTCGAGCAGGAGCCCGGCGTCGAGGCGATCGTCGTGCCGGTCGGCGGCGGCGGCCTCATCGGCGGCATCGGGACCGCCGTGAAGGCGAAGAAGCCGTCGGTCGAGATCGTCGGCGTCGAGCCCGAGAACGCGCCCTCGCTCGCCGCGGCGTTCGCGCGCCACGGTCCCGTGCAGGTCGCGATGTCGCCGACGCTCGCCGACGGCCTCGCGGTCGCGCAGACCGGCGCGATCAACTACCCGATCACGCGACGCGTCGTCGACAAGCTGGTGACGGTCGACGAGGCGTCGATCGCGCTCGCGATCCTGCGCCTGATCGAGCTCGAGAAGAGCGTCGTCGAGGGCGCCGGCGCCGCGCCGCTCGCCGCGTTCCTCGCCGGCAAGCTGGACGACCTGAAGGGCAGGCGCGTCGTGCTCGTGCTGTGCGGCGGCAACATCGACCTCACGATCCTCGACCGCGTGATCGAGACCGGCCTCGTCACCGACGGGCGCCTCGCGCGCTTCACCGTCTCGATCTCCGACCGCCCGGGCGGCCTCGCGAAGCTCACGGCGATCATCGCGTCGACGGGCGCGTCGATCAAGGAGATCGTGCACGACCGCGCATTTTCGGGGCCGGACCTCTCGGCCGTGCGCGTCGTCTGCGTCGTCGAGACGACCGGGCACGAGCACGTCAAGCGGCTCCACCAGGCGCTGGGCGAGGCGGGAATTGGCGTGGTCGGCTGACCCCGCAGTAGGTAGGGTGTCGTAGATAGGGTTTGAACGCGTGGCTGTCGAACCGGCTCGACAACCGTGATGTCAAAGACTATCTACGACACCCTATCTACGCCTATCGGCTCAGTACGGCACCCCCACCCTGCGATACAGCATGCCGAGCAGCCATGCTGGCCCGACGAGAAGGTAGCGGACGTCCTCGAGGAACGAGGGCTTCTTTCCCTCGATCCGGTGGCCGACGAACTGGCCGATCCACGCGGCGACGAAGACCACGAGCGCGACCGGCACGGTCGCGTCGCCGAGCCGCGTGAGCGGAAAGACCATCAGGGCGGACACGGCCAGCATGCCGATCGCGATCGGGAACGAGAGCGTGAGGTAGAACGCCGTCGCGACGCCGATGAGCACGTAGGCCGCCGCGGGCGACCACGCCCACAGCAGCGCGAGCAGGCTCCAGGTGATGAGCGGCACGCAGACCCAGTGGATCGCCTTGTTGCGCGGGTGGCGGTGCGACTCGCCGTAGCGCTCGAACAGCCGGTCGACGCGGCGGCTCATGCCGAGTCCTCCGCCGGATGTCGCTCCCGGGCGCCCTCGCGAGCGAACGCCGGCGCCTGCGGGCGCGTCAGGAACCAGCCGCCTTCCGGATCCGGGTCGTCCGCCGCGAACACGGGGCCGTCGAGCCCGTGCCGCCGAAGCTCGTAGCCCGCGTCGCGAAAGCGCGCGAGGCAGTCGGCGGTCGACAGGCCGCGCTCCCGGATGAACCCGGCGTGCAGCTCCAGCAGGATGAGCCTCGTGCCCGGGAACCGCGACCAGTCGGTGCGCGCGATCTCGGCCTCGGCGCCTTCGACGTCGAGCTTGATGATGTCGGGAGCGGCCCGCGCGTAGCGCGCGAGCGCATGGAGCTCCGCCGGGACGCGCTCGCCGGCCGCCGTGCCGCCGTGGGTCCTCGCGTCCAGCAACGGCAGCTCGATCCACTCGTCGACGTCGGAGATGCCGACCGTCGTGGTCTCGACGTTGTCGAGCCCGTTGAGCCGTGCCGCGTATCGCGTCGCGAGCGTGTTCCACGGATAGGGGTCGAAGCCGAGCACGCGCCCGCCCGGGCCGGTGGCGAGGCCGAACCACACGGCAAGGAAGCCCGAGTTGCAGCCGATGTCCAGGATCACGTCGTCCGGGCGCACCGCGCGCCCGTCGCCGAGGAGCTTGAGGTACCAGTCGGTGTTCGCGTTGTCGAACCAGATCTGCGATTCGCGGTGGTACACCAGCACGTCGAACGCGATGCCGCCCTGGACGTGGCGAACGACGTAGGGATCGACGCGCTCGTACGAGCCCGCCATCGGGTAGCGCTTCTCGAGGAGGTCCAGCTCGCGCGAGAAGCGATCGAGCAGCGCATGTCGACCGGCCGCCTCGGGCATCGCGCTCGCGCCTTTCGTGGCGGAATCGCCGCGGCGCGCTACGCGGGCGCCGCCCGACGCTTCAGGACGCGCGCGCCCACGACGAGCGCGACGCCGACGAGGCCCGCGCCGTCGCTCCACGACGCCGGGTAGACGAGCGCGAGGCCCGCGAGGACGAGCACGATCCGCTCGAGCGCCGACAGGCGTCCGGCGAGCCAGCCCTGCACGCCGCAGGCGAGCGCCGCGATGCCGACCATCGCGGTGATCGCGATCCACGCCACGCCGAGCCAGGTTCCCTCGGGCGGCGTCTTGAGCAGGAGCCCCACGCCTTCCGGCGACAGCACGAACACGAACGGCACGACGAACGCGGGCAGCGTGTACTTCCACGACTGCAGCGTCGTCTTGTACGGATCGCCGCCGGTGATCGCCGCGGCGGCGAACGGCGAGAGCGCGGTCGGCGGCGACACCTCGGAGAGCACCGCATAGTAGAAGATGAACATGTGCGCCGCGAAGTCCGGAACGCCGAGCTTCGTCAACGCCGGCGCCGCGATGACCGCGCAAATGATGTAGCTCGCCGTCACCGGCACCGCGAGGCCGACGATCCACACGATCGCCGCCGTGTAGACCGCGGTCAGCACGAGGCTGCCGCCCGCGTATCCGATCACGATCGCGGAGAACTTGAGGCCGAGCCCCGTCTTCGCGACGACGCCCACGATGATGCCGGCCGCGGCGCAGGTCGCCGCGACGTTCAGCACCTGCGACGATCCGTCGCGCAGCGCCGTGACGAGCCGGCGCGGGAACAGCGCGTGCTCGCGATCGAGGAAGCTCACGACGAAGGTGACCACCGTCGCCCAGAACACCGACAGGATCGGCGAGAAACCCATCACGAGGAACACGACGATCGCGACGAGCGACACGAAGTGGTACCCGTAGCGGCGCGTGAGCTCCCACAGCGACTGCACCTTCGCGGCGGCGCCTTCCGACATCCCGAACTTGCGGACGTCGATCTCGACCATCACGAGCAGCGACAGGTAGTAGAGGATGGTCGGCACGACCGCCATCAGGATCACGTCGAGGTAGCCGATCTTCAGGAACTCGGCGATCAGGAACGCGGCTGCGCCCAGCACCGGCGGCGAGATGATCGCGCCGAGGCCGCCCGCCGCGAGGAGCCCGCCCGCGGCGTCCTTGCCGTAGCCCGACTTCGCGAGCATCGGCCAGGCGACCGAGCCGATCGTCACCGTGGTCGCGACGCCGGAGCCGGACGGCCCGCCGAGCAGGAACGACGCGAGCACGACGGTGCGCCCGGCGCTCGAGTGCTTGCCGCCCATCGCGGCGAAGCTCCAGTCGAGGAAGAACCTGCCGGCCCCCGAGTGCTGCAGGAACGCGCCGTAGATCGTGAACAGGATGATGAGCGAGCTCGAGACGTCGACCGCGGTGCCGAAGATGCCCTCGAGCGTCTGGTAGAGGAAGCCCGACAGGCTCGCGACGTCGTAGCCGCGGTGCGCCCACTGCCCCGGGAGCCACGGCCCGGCGAACGCGTAGGCGACAAAGGCGCCGATCACGCCGGTCATGATCCAGCCCGACGTGCGCCGGCAGGCCTCGAGCACGAGGACGACGAACGCGACGCCGAAGAACGTGTCCGACGCGCTCGGCATGACGTTGCGATCCCAGATGTCGTCGCCGCCGGCGAGGAGGTAGGCGATGGTCGCGAAGCCGAGCACCGCGCCGACGACGTCCCACCACATGAGGCGGTTGCGGTAGCGCGCGGCGACCGGGAACAGCAGGAAAACGAGCACCAGCACGAAGCCGACGTGCACAGGCCGCAGCACCTGCGCCGGCACGATGTCGACGGCCGCGTAGAGGTGGTAGAGGCTCATGACGACGAGCAGCGTCGTCGTCAGCGTCGCGAGCATGCCGCGGAAGCGGCTGGTCGCGCCCTCGTCCTGCTCGATGAACGCCTCGGCGGCCTTCAGGCGCTCCTCGCTGACGGCCACGTCGGCCGGCGCGCGGTCGTTGCTCGGTTCGGAACTGGCGGCCAAGGGTTGTCCCGGGGTTCGCCCGCGATAGGCGGCTAGTGTCCCGTCCCGCAAGTTCCGACGATAAAGGAGGGGATGAAATCGGCCGCCAGGCAAGGCGCTCGGCAGGCGGCGTACCAAAGGTACGGTGCCTGCCGGGCAACGCCGCATGGCGGCCGATTTCGCCCCGAACTATCGAGCGAACTTGCGGGACGGGACACAAGCCTAGCATGCTGCATGCGCGTCGACGCGGGATTCCGGACGCGCGGCGGGGCCCGCGGCCTCGTCGTTTCGTTTGACACTCCGCGCCGTTAGGCCGAATCTCCGCGGCACGGTTCGATTCCAAGGTCGCTCCGTTCTCGCGGCGTCGTCGACGCCCGGCTCGTCCGTCGACGGCGCACGCGGCGATCCCGAACGTCACCCCTCACGCCGGGAGGAACCATGGCACGTTACGCAACCCGCACGTGGATCGGATGGGCGCTCGCCGGCGCATTCGCAGGCGCGTCCTTCAGTGCTTTCCCCGCGCCGCCGGTCAACACGGTGCCGGGACAGATCGCGGCGCTGCAGGCCCAGGTCGCCGCGCTGCAAGGCACGGTGACGACGCTGCAGGGCGCGGTGACGGCGCTGCAGGGCGCCGCCGCGCCCGTCCCTGTGTGGCAGGCGACCGGCGGCCTCGTGCCGGTCCTACGCAACGACGCGACCTTCGTGTCCGACTGGACGCTGTCGACGGTCGCGTCGCTCGTGCTTCCCGCGGGGAGCTACCTCGTCGTCGCGAAGACCTCGATCCAGGATCCCGACATCTCCGCGTCGACGTTCTACTGCTTCCTCGGGCACTCCACCGGGAATTTCGACCAGTCGGTCGACTACTCGACCGAGGACGAGCCGGCGACGATCGCACTCCAGGGCGTGGTGACGCTCGCCGCCCCGGACACCGTCGAAGTCCGTTGCGGCGCGACCGGGCCGGCTGCGACGTCGGGGTCCGCGCAGGCCATCGGGACGAAGCTCGTCGCGATCCAGGCGAGCCCGCAGTAGCATCGCGGCGTCGATGCGAAAAGGGCGGCCCGCGGGCCGCCCTTTCTCGCGCCGCGCGCGGCGGTCAATTCGCGAACTTGACGCCCTGCTCCTCGAAGTACTTCTTCGCGCCCGGGTGCCAGGGCAGCGGCGAGCCGACCGCCTGGTAGCGGAGGTCGATGTTGGTCGCCTCCTTGTGGACGGCCACGAGCTCGGGCTTCTTCTCCATCAGCGTCTTCACGATCTGGTAGGCCATCTCGTTGCTCATCTTGTCGTTCGTCACCAGGATGTTCCAGACGTCGATGTTCTCGACCGGCTTGTCCTGGCCCGAGTACGAGCCCGCGGGGATGATGCCCTTCACGTAGAGCGGGCCGTACTTCTGGTTCATCGCGGCGATCGCTTCCGAGTGGTCGATCAGCTTCACCTTCGTGCCCGGGGTCGCCGCGAGGTCGGTGATCGCCGCGGTCGGCACGCCGCCGACCCAGAAGAACGCGTCGATCTTGCGGTCCTTGATCGCGTTGACGCTCTCCGAGGCGCCGAGGCGCTCCTGCCTGATGTCCTTCTTCGGGTCGATGCCGACGGCCTCGAGCACGCGCAGCGCCATCACCTCGACGCCGCTGCCCGGCGCGCCGGTCGACACGCGCTTGCCCTTCAGGTCGGACAGCTTCTCGATCCCGGTGCCGTCGACGGTGACGATCTGCATCCGGTTCGGGTAGAGCACCATCAGCGTGCGCGCCGCGACCGGCGCGTCCTTGAACTTGTCGTGCCCCTTGTAGCCGTCCCAGGCGGCGTCGACCATCGAGAAGCCGACCTCCGACTTGCCCTGCTGGATCAGCTTGAGGTTGTCGACCGAGCCGCCGGTCACCTCGGCGGTCGCCGTCATGCCCGGCACGTACTTCGACAGGATGTTCGCCATCCCGCCGCCGAGCGGGTAGTACACGCCGCCGGTGCCGCCGGTCGTGATCGAGATGCGGTTCTGCGCCTGTGCGCCCGCAGGCGCGGCGAAGGCGGCGAAGAGCGTGATCGCGGCGAGCGCCGCACGAGTCCAGCTTTGCATGCTGCTTCCTCCAGGGGTCGGGTGCCGGTCCGGGTCCCAGGCCGGCGATAGGCGCCCTCGCCCGCACGGTCGCGCGTCGCCGCGTGCCGCCCCCGGGTCGGGGAGCCTGTCGGTTTCGTCCGCGCGAGTGTACCGCAGGTTCCCGCAAAGGCGTCGGGCTGAAGCCCGACCCACAGCGCGCGGGGGGTTGTGGTTCGGCCTCCAGGCCGACGCCCTTCGAATCGCCGCAACCCGTCGGGCTCAAGCCCGACCCACAGCGCCTACGCGGCGCCGGAGAGGTCGGGCTCGACGCGGGCGCGGCGCTCGAGCACCGAGACGCGCAGCGGGAACGCGCCGTCGCGACGGTCGAGGAAGAACTGCCGCAGCGTGCGCGCGATCGTCCGGAACGCGAGGCGCTCCCAGGGCACCTCGTCCTCGCGAAACAGGCGGACCTCGAGGCTCTCGGGGCCGGGGCCGAAGCCGCGATCGAGCAGGCGCGAGCGGAACATCATGTAGACCTGGTCGATGTGCGGCAGGCTGATCACCGTGTAGAGCTCGCCCACGTCGACGCGCGCGTTCGCTTCCTCGAGCGTCTCGCGAGCCGCGCCGGCCTCGAGCGACTCGCCGTTCTCCATGAAGCCCGCGGGCAGCGTCCAGAGGTCGCGCCTCGGCTCGATCGCGCGCCGGCACAGGAGCACCTCGTCGCCGAGCGTGGCGAGGCAGCCGACGACGATCTTCGGATTGCGGTAGTGGATCGTGCCGCAGGCCGCGCAGACCTCGCGCGCCGCCGTGTCGCCGTCGGGCACGCGCCATTCGACGCGCGGCGAGCCGCATTCGCTGCAGAATCTCATCGCCGGGGGCCGGTCTGGCGCAACGCGTTCCGTCAGGCGTCCGCCACGCGCAGGAAGTGCGCGCGGTAGTGCCTGAGCTCGTCGATCGCCTCGTACACGTCGGCGAGCGCCGTGTGCTTCGATTCCTTCGCGAACGCCTTCGCGACCGCGGGCGCCCAGCGGCGCGCGAGCTCCTTCAGCGACGACACGTCGAGGTTCCGGTAGTGGAAGTGATCCTCGAGCGACGGCATCCAGCGCGCGAGGAAGCGCCGGTCCTGGCAGATCGAGTTGCCGCACATCGGCGAGGTCTTCGCCGGCACGTGCTCGCGAAGGAACGCGAGCGCGGCCGCCTCGACCGCCGCCTCGTCCAGCGCGGACGCCTTCACCTTGTCGATCAGCCCGGAGCGGCCATGCGTCCCGCGGTTCCAGGCGTCCATCGCGTCGAGCGTCGCGTCGGGCTGGTGCACGACCCAGACCGGCGCCTCGGCGATCGTCGCGAGCGACGCGTCGGTGACGACCAGCGCGAGCTCGATGATCCGGTCGCTGTCGGGCTTCAAGCCCGTCATCTCGAGGTCGATCCAGATCAGTCGGTCGTCGGCGGCGGGAATCGGCGGGGCGGAGGCCATCGGGAACGGGGTCGGCGCCTCGCGGGACGCTGTCGTAGAATGGGCCGGCTATTCTCGCACAGCCGCCGCGCCCCGATGACCGCATCCGCGTTCTCCGCGATCTTCCTCGCCGCGGTCGCGCTCACGCTCGCGCTGGAGACCTGGCTCGCGCTTCGCCACGTCGCGCACGTGCGGCGCCACCGCGACGCGGTGCCCGCGGCGTTCGCCGACCGCATCGGGCTCGACGCGCACCGCAAGGCGGCCGACTACACGGTCGCGCACACGCGCCTCGCCCTCGTCTCGTCGTTCGCCGCCACGGCGGTCCTCCTCGCGCTGACGCTGGGCGGCGGCCTCGCCCTGCTGGCGAGCGCCACCGGCGCGATCGATGCGCCGCCCCTCGTGCAGGACCTCGCGCTGATCGTCGCGGTCGCGCTCGTCTTCGCGATCGTCGCGCTGCCCTTCTCCGCGTGGCGGACCTTCGTCGTCGAGGCGCGCTTCGGCTTCAACCGCACGTCGCCCGCGACCTGGGCAGGCGATCTCGCCAAGGGCCTCGTCGTCGCCGCGCTGCTGGGACTTCCGCTCGTCGCTGCGCTGATCGCGCTGATGCGCGGCGCGGGCGACGCCTGGTGGATCGCGGCCTGGGCCCTGTGGGTCGGCTTCCAGCTCCTCGTGGCCTGGGCCTACCCGACGCTGATCGCGCCGCTCTTCAACCGGTTCACGCCGCTGCCCGAGGGCACGATGCGCGAGCGCATCGAGGGGCTGCTCGCACGCTGCGGATTCGCGTCCCGAGGGCTCTACCTGATGGACGGCTCGAAGCGCTCGAGCCACGGCAACGCGTACTTCACCGGCATCGGCCGCGCCAAGCGCATCGTGATGTTCGACACGCTGGCGCAGCGCCTGTCGCTCGACGAGACCGAGGCGGTCCTCGCCCACGAGCTCGGGCACTTCAAGCTCCACCACGTGCGCAAGCGCATCGCCTGGTCCGCCGTCGCTTCGCTCGCGGTGTTCGCGCTGCTCGCCTGGCTCGCGAAGGCGGACTGGTTCTGGCTGGGACTGGGCGTGCCTTTCCTGCCCGGGCGGCCGGGGGTCGCGCTCGTGCTGTTCGCGCTCGCGCTGCCGGTGTTCACGTTCCTGCTCGCGCCGGTCGGGTCGTGGTATTCGCGCCGCCACGAGTACGAGGCCGACGCGTTCGCCGCGAGCCATGCGTCCGCGGCCGCCATGGTGTCGGCGCTCGTGCGCCTCTACGAGGACAACGCGGCGACGCTGACGCCCGATCCGCTGCATTCGGCGTACTACGATTCGCACCCGCCCGCGGCGCTGCGCGTCGCGCACCTGGAGGCGCTGATGACGCGCTCGCGCGCGGCGCCCGCAGCCGCATGAGCGCGAGGCGGACAGCCGTCGCGCTGGCCGCGGCGTGGGCCGCCGCGTCGGCCATCGCGTTCGCCCAGCCCGCGGGCAAGCCATACGCGTCGGGCGATGCCGCGGCCGGCAAGGCGCTCGTCGACAAGGACTGCAACGGCTGCCACGCGAGCCGGTTCGAAGGCGACGCGACGCGCATCTACACGCGGCCCGACCGCCGCGTGAAGACGCCCGCGCAGCTCGCCGCCCAGATCACCTTTTGCAGCACGCAGCTCTCGCTCTCGTACTTCCCGGACGACGAGGCGAACGTCGCCGCGTATCTCGACCGCGAGCACTACCGGTTCCACCCGTGACGCGGCGATGAGCGCGACGCTCGCCTCCCTCGCGGCGCTCGCCGTCCGTCCCGGCGCGCCGAAAGCCGACGACGCGACGATTCGCGCAGCGCTCGCCGCGCTGCCCGGCTGGGCGGTCGCGGGCGGGCAGCTCGCGAAGACGTTCCGCTTCGCCGACTGGCGCGCGGCGATGGCGTTCGCGAGCCGCGTCTCGGACCTCGCGAACGAGGTCGACCACCACCCGGACCTCGCCGTCGGCTGGGGACGCTGCGGCGTCGCGTGGTCGACGCACGACGCCGGCGGCATCACGGCGAACGATCTCGCGTGCGCCGCGCGCACCGAGGCGCTGGCCGCGGGCTCCGGCGCGCGGTCGCCGGGATGAGGCGGCGGGGAAAGGCGGTCTCGCCGCGACCCGGCACCCGTCGCCGGGACTCGCGATGACGATCCGCCGCGGCCTCGTCGTCGCCGCCTGGCGGCGCCACTTCGCGGTGCGGCCGGACGGAGGCGACGACGTCGTCGACTGCATGCTCAAGGGGCGGCGCACCGTCGTCGCCTGCGGCGACCGCGTCGAGATCGAGCACGCGGCGGGCGGCGATGCGATCGTGGCCGTCGAGCCCCGCACGTCGCTCCTGTACCGCTCGGATGCATTCCGCGAGAAAGTGCTGGCCGCGAACGTCACGCAGGTCGTCGGCGTCGTCGCGCCCGACCTGGCGCTCGACGAGAACCTGCTCAACCGATGGATCGTCGCCTCCGAGCTCGAGCGCTGCCGCTTCGTGCTGTGCGCGAACAAGTCGGACCTGCCCGGGTTCCCCGCGTTGCGCGAGCGCCTCGCACCGTACCGCGCGCTGGGCTACCCGGTCGTCGAGTGCGCGGCGAAGCGGTCGGTCGCGAGCCTCGAGCCCTGGGTCGCCGGACAGCGAAGCGTGCTCATCGGCCAGTCGGGCATGGGCAAGTCCACGATCCTGAACGCGCTCGTCCCGGGCGCGAGCGCACGCATCGGCGACGTGTCGGTTGCGCTACGGACCGGACGCCACACGACGACGGAAGCCGCGCTCTACCCGTTGCCCGGCGGCGCGGACGGCTGGATCGTCGACTCGCCGGGCATGAAGGTCTTCGGGATCGCGCACGCCGATCCCGGCGCGCTGCCCGAAGCGTTCGTCGAGCTGCGCCCGTTGCTCGGCCACTGCCGCTTCCGCGACTGCCGGCACGATCGCGAGCCCGGCTGCGCGATCCGCGCCGCGGTCGACGACGGCCGCGTCGCTCCGCAGCGCCTCGCGCTGCTGCACGCCCTGCGTGCCGAGGCCGAAGCCGCGCGCGATCCGTATTAGGGGTCGGAGACGAAATGGCCGGTGCTTTCGGCCATGTCGTCTCCGACCCCTAGGGGAGCAGGTTCGCGATCGTGACGAGCAGGATCACCGCGAGCCAGAGCACGAGCGCGCGCCAGACGAGGCCGACGGCCGACGGGAGCACGTCCGGCTCGACCGCGTCGCCGGTGCCGAGCTCCGGCCGCCACTCGGGCTCGCCCGCGGGCGCCGGCAGCGGGCCGCCGAGCACGACGCCGAGCGCGCCCGCGCCGCTCGCGAGCACGATGCCCATCGCGCGGCCGCCTTCCTCGCGCGCCCACGCGGCCGCCTGCGTGCGCCAGCTCGCGATCGCGTCCTCGAAGTCGCCGACCGCCGCGAACGCGATCGCGGTGAGTCTCGCGGGGATCCAGTCGAGCAGGTCGAGGAGCCTGCGCGCCGGCATGCCGAACGTGTCGCGCTCGCGCGCGGCCGGCGCGACGTCCTCGCCCCGCGCGAGCGGCGCCCACTCCTGCGCGAGGCGGGCCGTCGTCCGGTAGAGCACGGCGCCCACCGGCCCCGGCAGCACCGCGAACCAGAAGAGGACTGCGAACACCTGCCGGTACGCGTCGACGAGGCCCCGCTCGATCGCCAGCCGCGCGACGTCGCCCGAGCCGAGGTCGCCCGACGTCCGCCCGCGCCACGCGCCGAGCGCGCGGCGAGCGCCCGCGAGGTCGTTCTCGCGGAACGCCGCGACGATCGCGGACACCGCGTGGCTGAAGCGCCGGAAGCCCATCAGCGCGTAGAGCACCGCGACGTTGAATGCGAGGCCCGCGAGCGGATGCAGCGTGTCGAGCGCCCACCAGGCGAGACCGGCGACCAGCACCGGCGGGGCGATCGCGATCGCCGCGGCGACCGCGCCCTGCGTCGTCGTCCCGCCGTTGAACGCCCGCTCGAGGCGCCGCGCGCGGCGCACGAACGCCCGCTCGATCGCGACGCGCCACCCGGGCGCGCGCCACTGCTCGAGGCCGAGCGCCGCGAGGATGGCAAGCAGATTCATCCTTCCGCGCTCACGTCTTGAGCTCCGGCCGGTCGCGGAACTGCTCGAGCGCCTCCGGATTGGCGAGCGCGTCCTGGTTCCTGACCGGCCGCCCGTGCACGACGTCGCGCACCGCGAGCTCGACGATCTTGTTGCTCTTCGTGCGCGGGATGTCGGTGACCTGCACGACCTTCGCGGGCACGTGGCGCGGCGTCGTGTTCGCGCGGATGTGCTTCTGGATCCTGTCGATCAGGGCGGGCGTGAGCGCCAGGCCTTCGCGGAGCTTCACGAACAGCACGACGCGCACGTCGCCGACCTCGCCCGGCGGCCAGTCCTGCCCGATCACGAGGCTCTCCTCGACCTCGTCGAGCTGCTCGACCTGGCGGTAGATCTCCGCGGTGCCGATCCGCACGCCGCCGGGGTTGAGCGTCGCGTCCGAGCGCCCGTGGATGATCACGCCCTCGTGCACGGTGATCTCGGTGTAGTCGCCGTGGCACCAGACGCCCGGGAAGCGCTCGAAGTACGCGGCGCGGTACTTCGCGTCGCCGGGATCGTTCCAGAAGCCGATCGGCATCGACGGGAACGGCCGCGTGCACACGAGCTCCCCGCGCTCGCCGCGGCCCGGCGGCACCGGCTCGCCGTCCTCGTCGTAGACGTCGACCGCCATGCCGAGCCCGCGGCACTGGATCTCGCCGCGCCAGACCGGCAGCGTCGGGTTGCCGAGCACGAAGCAGCTCACGATGTCGGTGCCGCCCGAGATCGACGACAGCGCGAGGTCGTCCTTCACCGCCTGGTAGACGTAGTCGAACGATTCCGGCGCGAGCGGGCTGCCGGTCGACAGCATCGTGCGCAGCGTCGCGAGCGCATAGTCCTTGCGCGGGACGAGCGCGATCTTCTTGAGCGCGTCGATGTACTTGGCCGACGTACCGAAGTGCGTCATGCGCTCCTCGTCGGCGTAGTCCCACAGCATCCGGCCCGCGCGCACGAACGGCGAGCCGTCGTAGAGCAGCAATGTCGCGCCGGCGGCGAGCCCGGACACGAGCCAGTTCCACATCATCCAGCCGCAGGTCGTGTAGTAGAACAGCCGGTCGCCGGGCTTCACGTCGCTGTGCAGCCGGTGCTCCTTCGCGTGCTGCAGCAGCGAGCCGCCCGCGCCGTGCACGATGCACTTCGGCACGCCGGTCGTCCCCGACGAGTACAGGATGTAGAGCGGATGCGAGAACGGCAGCTCCGCGTACTCGATCGAGCGCGCCGCGTGCGGCGCGAGGAACGCGTCCCAGGCGACGCCGCCGCGCAGGCGCGAGAGGTCGCCCGGCCCCGCTGCGCCGCCCAGGTACGGCACGACGATCACGCGCTCGACCGTCGGCAGCTTCGCGACGATCTCCGCGACCTTGTCCGCGACCGGGATCGACTTGCCGTTGTACCAGTAGCCGTCGACGGTCACGACCGCCTTCGGCGCGATCTGCCCGAAGCGGTCGAGCACGCCCTGCACGCCGAAGTCCGGCGAGCACGACGACCAGATGACGCCGCGCGCGGCGCAGCCGAGCAGCGCGGCGATCGTCTCCGGCATGTTCGGCATGATCGCGGCGACGCGGTCGCCCTTCGCGATGCCCGCCGCGGCGAGCGCCTGCGAGAACCGCGACACCGCGCCGTGCAGCGTCGCGTGCGACCAGCGCGAGCGCACCTTGTCCTCGCCGCGGAACACGAGCGCGTCGCTCGTGTCGTCGCTCGCGCGCCGCTCGAGCAGGTTCCGCGCGTAGTTGAGCTTCGCGTCGGGGAAGAAGCGCGCGCCCGGCATCCGGTCCGCGTCGACCAGCACGCGGGCGCCCGGCTCGCCGATCACGCCGGCGTCGTCCCACAGGTCGCGCCAGAAGAGCTCCGGATGGTCGACCGACCAGCGCCAGAGCGCGCCGTAGTCGGGGAGCTTCACCCGATGGCGCGCCTCGGCCTTGCGGGCGAACGCGGTGATCAGCGCGTCGGCGACGCGCTGCGGCGTCGGCGTCCAGAGCGGCACGGTCGTCGGCATCGTCGCGTCCCTCAGGTGGCGGCGTGCTCGCGCAGGAGCGACAGGACGCGCTCCGGCAACGGCACCGGCCGGCCGCTCTCGTAATCGATCCAGACCATCTTCGCCGCCCCTTCCGCCGCTCGCACGCCGGCGCAGTCGAGCTCGTAGCGGCTCCCGAGGCTCGTGCGCCCCGTCTCGCCCAGCAGCATCCTCACCTCGACGTCGCCGGGGTACACGAGCGGCACGAGGAACGTCGCGCTCGCGTTGACGATCACCGGACCCGTGCCGTCGCGGCCGCCGGAGCGCTCTTCGAGCGCGTAGAGCCACTCGATGCGCGCCTGCTCCATGAAGCGGAAGTAGACGGTGTTGTTGACGTGACCGAGCGCGTCCATGTCGCCCCAGCGGATCGGCTGGATCGATCGGTGGACGAGGTGGCGCGGCGCGGTCATGGCGTTCGGGCGTGAGCGTCGGCGAACATTATAATTCCCGAACCCCCTGCCCGCCCCGCGCGCCCTCGCGCGGGCGCCGGCGACACCGCGAGGCACGATGCCATGACGCGCGAATCGATGGACTACGACGTGGTGATCGTCGGCGGGGGCCCGTCGGGGCTCGCGGCGGCGATCCGGCTGAAGCAGCTCGCGTCGGCGGCCGGGCGCGAGGTCTCGGTCTGCGTGATCGAGAAGGGCTCGGCGATCGGCGCGCACATCCTGTCGGGCGCGGTGATCGACCCGCGTGCGCTCGCCGAGCTCGTCCCCGACTGGCAGGCGAAGGGCGCGCCGCTCGACACGCCGGTCGCCGAGGACCGCTTCCTGGTCCTCACCGCCGACAAGGCCTACCGGATCCCCGCCTGGACGCTGCCGCGGCTGATGGACAACCACGGCAACTACATCGCGAGCCTCGGCAACCTGTGCCAATGGCTCGGTACCCAGGCCGAGGCGCTGGGCGTCGAGATCTACCCGGGATTCGCGGCGGCCGAGGTGCTGTTCGACGACAAGGGCGCGGTGGCCGGCGTGGCGACCGGCGACATGGGCATTGCCAGGGATGGGACGCACAAGCCCGACTACCAGCCGGGCATGGAGCTCCGCGCGAAGTACACGCTGTTCGCCGAGGGCTGCCGCGGCTCGCTCTCGCAGGAGCTGATGAAGCGCTTCAACCTGCGTGACGGCGTCGATCCCCAGAAATACGGCATCGGGCTCAAGGAGTTGTGGCAGGTCGAGCCGTCGAAGCATCGCAAGGGCCTGGTGCTGCACACGCAGGGCTGGCCGCTCGACCCGCGCACCGGCGGCGGCTCGTTCGTCTACCACTATGGCGACGGACTCGTGGCTTGCGGCTTCGTCGTGCACCTCAACTACGAGAACCCGCACCTGTCGCCGTTCGACGAGCTGCAGCGGTTCAAGACGCATCCCGCGATCCGCGACACCTTCGCCGGCGGCAAGCGCCTCGCGTACGGCGCGCG
>JBGAHH010000039.1:0-34896 GCA_044226265.1 Casimicrobiaceae bacterium
ACGGGCCGCCCCGAGGGCACCAGCCCCCTGGGGGGCGGCGCGCGCAGCGCGCTTCGGGGGGACGACACCAGATGCTCGACGGGCCGCCCCGAAGGCCCCTGCCGCTCGGAGGGAGGCTCGCGCAGCGCGCTTCGGGGGGAAGCCATCGGGGGCGAGAAGTCCAGGCGCTCCGCCCAGGCGCTCGGGAGCCAGGGCCGGAGGGCCAGGGCCGCCGACGCGAGGGACGGCGCTAGGAAGCCATTCTGCCACCAATCGCGCTGCGCCAACCCGGTGACCCCCGCGATCAGCGCGAACGCCACCATGATCGCGATCCCGCGGACGAATCCGAATGCCGAGCCGAGCGCGGCGTCGAGGAAGCCCATGCCCGCCTTGCGCACGATCGCCCGCAGCGGCCACGCCACGAGCGCGCCGACGACGATCGCTCCGACGAAGAGCAGCACGAACGCGATCACGTAGGGCACGGCGGGCGCGTCGCGCACTGCCGGCAGGTGGTCGCCGACGAGCGGCGCGAATGCGAGCGCGACGACGAAGCCGATCACCCAGGCCGCCGTGCCGATCAGCGAGCGGATCACGCCGCGCGCATACGCGAACAGGACCGACAGCGCGACGACCGCGAGCGCGCCGATGTCGAGCCAGGTCACCGGCGTCGCTCCATGTCGGGGATCGGTCGCGGCGCCCGAGCGATCATCGCGCCCGCCGACGGCTATTTCGCCGGGACGACGATGCCCGCGTGCCCCTCGCCCTTCAGGCGGTCGCGGGATTGCGCCGCCGCGTCGCGCGACGGGAACGGGCCGACGCGGACGCGCCACAGCGTGCCGCGCGTGGTCGTCAGCGTCTCGGTGTAGGCCGGATAGCCGGCTCGCTTGAGCTTGCCCGCGAGCGCGTTCGCGCCCTTGTCGTCGGAGAACGCCGCCAGCTGCACGACGTAGCCGCCTTCCTTCGGCGCGTCGGACTTCGGCGCGTCCGCCTTGGCCGGGGTCGCCGCCGGCGTCGCCGCGGCGGGCGCCGGCGCGGGGGCCGCGGCCTTCGTCTCCGCGGGCGCAGGCGCCGCCTTCGCCTCGACCGGCGCGGGCGCCGTCGTTGCGGGCGTGGCCTTGCTCTCGGCGGGCGCGGCCGGCCGGGCGCCGGGCGTCAGCACCGACTTCTCGGCATCCGCGAGCGACTTGCGCGGCGCGGTCTCGCCGAGCTTGTTGACGAACTTGCCTTCGTCGACCGGCGGGATGCGAACCGACACGTCCTCGCCGAGCGGCTTGGGATCGCTCTCGAGCAGCATCGGCACGACGACGGCCGCGACGAGCGCCAGCACGATCGCGCCGACCAGGCGGCGGCGCCCGCGGCGCTTCAGTTCGTCGAGGTTGAGGTCGGCGGGCTCGGCCATCGCGCGCTTCGGTCCTTCGGTCACCGGGCCGCCGACATCGCGGCGGCGACCGTCAGGAACGAACCGAAGGCGACGATTCTATCAGCCTCGCCCGCGGCGGCGTTCGCCGCCCGCCAGGCGCTCGCGACGTCGGCCTCGACGCGGATCGCGGCGCGCGCGACCCCTTCCCGCTCGAGCGCGTCGACGAGCCTTTCCGCCGACGCGCCGCGCGGCCCCGGCAGCGGCGCGACGAACCAGCGGTCGACCCGGCCCTTCATCGCGGCCACCACGCCTTCGATGTCCTTGTCGGCCAGCATGCCGAGCACCGCGAAGGTCGCCGGGTGGAAGCCCATCGCGCCGAGCGACGCCGCAAGCGCGCGGGCCGCCTCCGGGTTGTGCGCGACGTCGAGCACGCGCGTCGGCCGCCCGGCGAGCGTCTGGAAGCGACCCGGGAGCTCGACGCCGACGAGCGCGTCGCGCAGCGCGCCGGCCGGCACCGGCAGCCGGTCGCGCAGCGCGTCGATCGCCGCGATCGCGCACGCCGCGTTGCCGAGTTGCGGCGCGCCGCGGAGCGCCGGCACGGGCATCCCGTAGCGCCCGCTGCCCGGGCCCCGGTAGCGCCATTGCGAGCCCTCCGGCGTGGCGTCGAAATCGCGGCCGCGCACGAGCAGCGTCGCGCCGATGCGCACGGCTTCGTCGGCGACCGAGCGCGGCGGGTCGGGATCGCCGCAGATCGCGACGCGGCCTCGCCGGAAGATGCCCGCCTTCTCGCGACCGACCGATTCGCGCGTGTCGCCCAGGAAGTCGCGGTGGTCGAGGTCGACGCTCGTGACGACCGCGACGTCCGCATCGACGACGTTGACGGCGTCGAGCCGGCCGCCGAGGCCCACCTCGAGCACGAGCGCGTCGAGCCGGCTCCGCGAGAACAGGTGCAGCGCGGCGAGCGTCCCGAACTCGAAGTACGTGAGCGGCACCGCGGCCGCGTCGAGCGTGCGCGCGTCCTCGACCGCGCCCAGCGCCCCGACGATCGCCTCGTCGCTCGCCTCGACGCCCGCGATGCGCACGCGCTCGTTGTAGCGCAACAGGTGCGGCGACGTGTAGAGACCGGTCCGGTAGCCGGCGCAGCGCATCGCCGCCTCGATCATCGCGGCGGTCGACCCCTTGCCGTTGGTGCCGGTGACCGTCACGACCGGGCAGCGGATCGGCGCGTCGAGACGGCCGAGGACCGCGCGCACCCGGTCGAGGCCGAGCGCGATCGCCTTCGGATGCAGCGTCTCGAGGTAGGCGAGCCAGCCGGCGAGGTCGCGCGGGCGCGCCCTGGGCGAGGTCATGCGAGGTCCTCGGGAACGAGCGAGTAGACGGCCGCCTCGTGCCACGCGCCGCGCAGGTACAGCCGGTTGCGCGCATGGCACTCGAACCTCGCGCCGGCCTTCTCCGCCGCCCGGCAGCTGGCGACGTTGCCGCGGATCGCGACGATCTCGACGCGTCCGAACCCGAGCTCGGCGAATCCGAGGCGCGCGCACAGCCGCGCGGCGGACGACGCGACGCCGCGCCGCGCGCGCGACGTGCGCGTCCAGTAGCCCAGGTTCGCGATGCGCTGCTCGTGGTTGATCTGGTTGAGCGCCACCGCGCCCAGCGCCTCGCCGGAGGCGGCGTCGGCGACGATCATCGCGTAGTCGCGGCGCGCGTCCCACTCCGCGTCGCGCTTCTCGAGCCACTCGCGCGTGTCGGCGATCGTGTAGCCGTCGTGCATCCAAGCCATCCACGGCGCGAGCTCGGCGCGCGACTCGTCGATCGCGGCGTAGAACGCGCCGAGGTCGGTCGGGAGGAAGCGCCGGATCGCGATGCGCCCGTCGGAGGCGAGCGGCGTCAAGGCGTCGCGCGACGGGTCAGGCGGGCGCGGGCGCGCGGGTCAGGAGCGCGAGCAGGCGCGGCAACTCGTCGCGCAGCGCGCGACGGTCGACGATCATGTCGAGCGCGCCCTTCTCGAGCAGGAACTCGGCCCGCTGGAAGCCTTCCGGCAGCTTCTCGCGCACCGTCTGCTCGATGACGCGCGGGCCGGCGAAGCCGATCAGCGCGCCGGGCTCCGCGAGCACGAGGTCGGCGACGAACGCGAACGACGCGGACACGCCGCCCATCGTCGGGTCGGTCAGGATCGAGATGAACGGCAGGCGCGCCTTCGCGAGCTCCTGCAGCGCCGCCGTCGTCTTCGCCATCTGGAAGAGCGAGTTGACGCCCTCCTGCATGCGCGCGCCGCCGGACGCCGAGATGCAGACGAACGGCACGCGGTTCTCGTAGGCGACGCGCACGCCGCGGACGAACCGCTCGCCGACGACCGAGCCCATCGAGCCGCCCATGAACTCGAACTCGAACACCGCGAGCACGAGCGGCACGCTCGCGACGCTGCCCTGCATCACGACGATGCCGTCGGTCTCGCCGGTCTCCTCGAGCGCGGCGGCCAGGCGCTCCGGGTACTTCTTCTGGTCCTTGAACTTGAGCGAGTCGATCGGCAGCACCTCGGAGCCGATCTCGAAGCGGCCCTCGGCGTCGAGCAGCTGGTCGAGGCGCGCGCGCGCGCCCACGCGCGTGTGGTGGCCGCACTTCGGGCACACCGACAGGTTCTTCTCGAGGTCGGTGCGGTAGAGCACCGCCTCGCAGGCCGGGCACTTGATCCAGAGCCCCTCGGGCACCGCCTGCTTGCGCGCGCCCGGCGTGCTCTTGATGCGCGGAGGCAGCAGCTTCTGCAGCCAGCTCATCTCGACCTCTCCCCGCCGCGAATCATTCGCCGTTTGGGCCCGGTTGTCGAGTCCGGGCCGGCACTAGGCCGCCCGCTTGGCCGGCATGGCGTCCAGCGCGCGGCGGATCGTCGCGAGCCACGCGCCCGCGCGCGCCGCCGCGCCTTCGGGCGGGCCGTTCTCGATCTCCTGGATGACGCGGGCGCCGATGATGACCGCGTCCGCGTGCGCGGCGATCGCCTGCGCGCTCGCGGCGTCGCGGATGCCGAACCCCACGCCGACCGGCAGCTTCACGTGCCGGCGGATCTCGGCGAGCTTGCGCGCGACGTCCGCCGTGTCGAGGTGCGAGGCGCCGGTCACGCCCCGGAGCGACACGTAGTAGACGAAGCCGCGCGCGAGCGCGGCGACGGCGTCGATGCGCGACTCCGGCGTCGTCGGCGCGAGCAGGAACACCGTCGCGAGCCCGCGCTCGTGCAGGAGGGCGGCGAACTCGTGGGCCTCCTCGGGCGGGTAGTCGACGACGAGCACGCCGTCGACGCCGGCCTCCCGCGCGCGGTCGGCGAACCGCATCGTCCCCATCGCCTCGATCGGGTTCGCGTAGCCCATCAGCACGACCGGCGTCGCGGCGTCGCGCTCGCGGAAGCGCCGAACGACGGCGAGCACGTCCTTGAGCCCCGTGTGGCGGGCGAGCGCGCGCTCGGACGCGCGCTGGATCACCGGCCCGTCGGCCATCGGATCGGAGAAGGGCACGCCCAGCTCGATCACGTCGGCGCCCGCCTCGACCAGCGCGTGCATCACGTCGAGCGTCGCCTCGACCGAGGGGTCGCCCGTCGTGACGTACGGGATCAGCGCGGTGCGGCCTTCGGCGCGCAGGCGCGCGAACGTCGCGTCCAGGCGATTCATGATCAGCCGAACGCGAGCCCGGAGCGCTCGGCGACGGTCGCCATGTCCTTGTCGCCGCGCCCGGAGAGGTTGACGAGCAGGATGCGATCCTTCGGCAGCGTCGGCGCGAGCTTCGCGGCGTAGGCGAGCGCGTGCGCGGACTCGAGCGCCGGGATGATCCCCTCGATCCGGCAGCACGCGTGGAACGCCGCGAGCGCCTCCTCGTCGTCGATCGTCACATAGCTCGCACGCCCGCTGTCCTTGAGCCACGCGTGCTCGGGCCCGACGCCCGGGTAGTCGAGGCCGGCGGACACCGAATGCGTCTCGAGGATCTGGCCGTCCTCGTCCTGCAGGAGGTAGGTGCGGTTGCCGTGGAGCACGCCCGGCCGCCCGGCGGTCAGCGACGCGGCGTGATGCCCGGTCGACAGCCCCTCGCCGCCCGCCTCGACGCCGACGAGCTTCACGTCCTCGTGCGGGAGGTAGGGATGGAAGATGCCCATCGCGTTGCTGCCGCCGCCCACGCAGGCGATCACGATGTCGGGCTGGCGACCGGCCGCCTCGGGCATCTGCACGAGGCACTCCTTGCCGATCACGCTCTGGAAGTCGCGCACCATCATCGGGTAGGGGTGCGGGCCCGCGACGGTGCCGATGATGTAGAACGTCGACTCGACGTTCGTCACCCAGTCGCGCATCGCCTCGTTCAGCGCGTCCTTCAGCGTCTTGGAGCCGGACTCGACCGGCACGACGGTCGCGCCGAGCAGCTTCATCCGGTAGACGTTCTGCACCTGGCGCTTCACGTCCTCGGAGCCCATGTACACGACGCACTCGAGCCCGTAGCGCGCGGCGACCGTGGACGCGGCCACGCCGTGCATCCCTGCGCCGGTCTCCGCGATCACGCGCGGCTTGCCCAGGCGACGCGCGAGCAGCGCCTGGCCGATGCAGTTGTTGATCTTGTGCGCGCCGGTGTGGTTGAGGTCCTCGCGCTTCATCCAGATCTGCGCGCCGCCGAGCTGCCGCGACCAGCGCTCGGCATGGTAGACCGGCGAGGGGCGGCCGACGTAGTGCTTGAGCTCGCGCTCGAACTCCGCGCGGAACGCGGGATCGCGGCGCGCGTCGTCGTACTGCGCGCGGAGCTCGTCGAGCGCGCGGACCAGCGTCTCGGCGACGAAGACGCCGCCGTAGGGGCCGAAGTGGCCGTGCGAATCAGGCAGGTCGTTGAGTTGCATCGGTGTCGTGTACCTCGGCGATGAACGCGGCGATGCGCGCCGCGTCCTTGATCCCCTTCGTCGGCCGTCCCCTCGCGTCGAGCGCCTCGACGCCCGACGACACGTCGACCGCCCAGGGCCGCACTCGCCGGATCGCGTCGCGGACGTTGTCCGCCGACAGCCCGCCCGACAGCACCACCGGCACCGGCAGCGCGCGGGGCACGCGATCCCAGTCGAACCTGCGGCCCGTTCCGCCCGGAAGCCCGCCCGAGGGCGGATGGTCGAGCAGCCATCCCGCGGCGTCGCCGTACGAAGAGGCCGATTCTAGCAAATCGACGCCCTCGCCCATCGCGATCGCCTTGAGATAGGGGCGCCCGAACGCGCGGCAGAAGGCCGCGCTCTCGCGGCCGTGGAACTGGAGCAACGCGAGCGGAACCGCGCCCAGCACCGCGCGCACGTCGTCGGCCGTCGGGTCCACGAAGAGCCCGACCGTCGTCACGAACGGCGGCACGGCCGCGGCGATCTCTCGCGCGCGCTCGACCGCGACCCTGCGCGGCGTGCCGGCCCAGAAGTTGAGGCCGATCGCGTCGGCGCCGGCGTGCGCGGCGGCGAGCGCGTCCTCGACGCGCGTGATGCCGCAGATCTTGATCCGGGTACGCATGGCGGGCAGAGCGTAGTAGGTCGGGTTTCGTGTTTGGCGACGCGGCGATGTCGACACCACCGACTTGGCTGGCCGCCAAGCCCAATCTACTACGTCCTATCTACGCGGTTCCCACGGTCCTTCTCGTCGCGGGCAACCCGAACGCCGGATCATAGTCCGCGCCGCAGAAGACCAGCCCGTCCGGCGCGAAGGTCGCGGGGCCCTTCGTGCGGTCGCGCGCGGCGACCAGGTCCGCGATCCACGTCGCCGGGGCCTTGCCCGCGCCGATCGCGACCAGCGCGCCGACGAGGTTGCGCACCATGTGGTGCAGGAACGCGTCCGCGGACACCTCGAAGCGGACGAGGTCCCCCTGCACGGTGACCTCGAACCGGTGGACCGTCTTCACCGGCGATTTCGCCTGGCAGCCGGCGGCGCGGAACGACGAGAAGTCGTGCCGCCCGATCACGAGCGACGCCGCCTCGCGCATCGCGTCCACGTCGAGCGGACGATGGTACCAACCGACGCGGCCCGCCATCAGTCCGGGACGCTCGGGCCGCGCGAGCAGCAGGTACGCGTAGTGGCGCGCGGTCGCCGAGAACCGCGCGTGGAAGGTCTCGGGCACCGGGTGCGCCCAGAGCGCGGCGATCGAGGAAGGCAGGTTCGCGTTGACGCCGCGCACCCACGCCGTGAGCGGGCGATCGCCGGGCACGTCCGCGTGGACGATCTGCGAGACCGCGTGGACGCCCGCGTCGGTGCGCCCCGCGGGAATCGCGACGACGGCGCGCTGCGCGATCGCCGCGAGCGCATGCTCGAGCGCGTCCTGCACGCCGCAGCGCGTCGGCTGCGACTGGAAGCCGCAGTAGCCGCGGCCGTCGTATTCGAGGGCGAGGGCGAGGCGCATGAACGGGTGAAGCGTAGATAGGACGTAGTAGATAGATCTTGGCGTCGCGGGTGTCGGGCGTCGGCGGCAGCCACGACTTCAAGCCCTATCTACTACGCCCTATCTACGCCTTTCGGCTTGCAGAAACACGAACGGCGGGCCAGAGCCCGCCGTCGCGCGCGACGCCGCCGGCTCAGCCGAGCTTGCCGAGGATCGCCTGGGCTTCCTTCTTCTGCTCGTCGTCGCCCTCGTGCAGCACTTCCTGCAGGATCTCGCGCGCGCCCTCGACGTCGCCCATCTCCTGGTAGGCCTTCGCGAGGTCGAGCTTGGTGGCGGCGTCGTGCCACTGGCCGTCGAGCACCGACGGCGTCGGGTCCTCGTAGGTCGCCTTGTCCGGATCGAACGAGAGGTCGAGCTTGTCGAGCTCGAGCGCCGCGGCGGGCCGCGCGAGCTTGTCGGCGGCGCCGGCGGGCGCCGTCGCGGCCGTCGCCATGGCCGGCTCGGCCTTGGGCTTGAGCGGCGCGGGCTTGTCCGCGTCGTCGAGGTGGAAGTCCAGGTCGAACTTGTCGGCGGCGGCCTTCACCTTGTCGGCGATCGTTTCGTGCGCCGCCTCGGCCTTCTCGCCCAGGCCGCGCATCGCCGCCGCGCCGCCCGCCGCGACCGCGGCCCCCGCGGCGGCAACGGTCGCCGCCACCCCGGCCGAAGGCGCGTGCGCCTGCGCGTGCGCCAGCGTCTGCGCCGTGCGCGGATGGATGATCGTCTCGTCGCCGAACGCCTCGGACATCGGCGCGGGCCTCGCGGGCGCGCCCGAGGTCGGCGTCAGCGAGATCTCCTCGTCGAGCCCCATGTCGAAGCCCTTGTCGGCCTTCGAGGGCTCGGGCTTGTAGTCGCCGCCCACCGTGAACGTGTCGCTCTCGACGCGCGCCGGACGCGCGGCCGGCGCGCCGCCTTCCGCGAACATCGGGTTCGACGGATCGAGCTGGCGGCCCAGGCCGACCGCCTTGTGCCACACCTCGCCCTGGCCCTGCGAGACCGCGTAGAGCTCGGAGGCGACCGTCTCGAAAGCCGAGGGCTTGTTGTGCTGCGCGTGGATCTCCAGCAGCTTGAGGTAGATCTCCTGCCGCTGCGGATCCTTCTTGAGCGCGTCCTTCAGGATCTCCTCGGCCTGCGCGTCGCGGCCGTAGGCGAGGTAGACCTCGGCTTCCGCGATCGGATCGACCTCGTCGGTGTCGATGTTGCCGAGGCCCTCGCGGCTGAAGTCGCTCGCGAGCGAGTTGTCGCCGGTGTTGACGACGCCACCGCCGGTCGAGCCGAACACCGTGTTCGTCTTGATGTCGGTGCCCGAGATGATGCTGTCCTCGAACTTGGTCGTCTTGCGACGGCGCATCGCGACGATCGCCGCGATGCCAGCGAGGATCGCGAGCGCGCCGCCGCCGATCGCCCAGGTCGGCGTGTTCGCGAACAGGTCCTCGAAGAAGCCGGGCGCGGCCTTCGGCGGCTCTGCCATCTTCGGCGCGGCCTTCGGGGCGGCCTTCGGCGCTTCCGTCTTCGCGGGCGCGGCCTTCGGCGGCTCGGCGGCCTTGGGCGGCTCGGCGGCCTTCGCGGGCTCCGCGGCCTTCGGCGGCTCGACCTTGGGCGGTTCGGCCTTGGGAGGCTCCGCCTTCGGCGCTTCCGCCTTGGGCGGCTCGGCCTTCGGCGCGGCCGTGATCGGAGCGGCCTTGGTTTCGGGTCCCTTCGCGGCAGGCGCCGCGGCCGGCGTCGGCGTCGCGGCGGGCGCCGCCTTGCCCATCGAGGCTTCGGCCTGCGTCTGCGCCTGCGCCATCGCCGGGCTGCGCAGTTGCATCGCCTTCTGCATGTCGGCGATCGTCCGCTCGAGCATCGCGATGCGCGCCTGGGCCTCGCGGAGCTGCGCGGACTGCGCGACCGCATCCTCGCTGGCCGCGCCCGCGCCGCGTCCGCCGGACGCGTCCTTCGACACGCGCAACTGGTCGCCGCCCGGACGCGCCGCCGGCGTCGGTTCCGAGACCGCCGCGCCGATCTGGCCCGACGCGCTCCTGCCCGCGCCCTGCGCCGTCGGCGCCGCGGCCGCGATGCGATCGCGATACGCGCGCCAGTCGGACGCCTGCACCTGCACGACGCGCGTCGCTTCCTGCGTCGGCGTCGACGCGGCCTCATCGGCGCTCGGCACCGTGATGATGGCGCCGCTGCGCAGCCGGTTCATGTTGCTGCCTTCGAACGCGCCGGCGTTGCTCTTGAAGAGCGCGACCAGCATCTGGTCGAGCGTGACGGTCGCGGGCTTCGTGTCCGCGGCGATCTTCGACAGCGTGTCGCCGCGCTTGACCGTGTATCCTTCGCCTCGCCGCCATCGAAGGCGCGGCGGCGGGGCGGCCGCGCGCGCGGGTGCGGCCGGGGACGGCTGCGGCGCCGCGGCGGCGGCGCGCACCGGGGCGACCGGCTCGACCGGCGTCTGCGCCTGCACGCCGGGCGGATCGAGCAGGAACGTGTAGCTCCGCACGACGCGGCCCGACGCCCAGCTCGCCTCGACCATCAGGTCGAGGTAGGGCTCGTACACCGACGCCGGCGAGGTGACGCGAAGGTACGGCCCCGACGGACCCTGCTCCACGGTCACGCGCGTGCGCGCGAGCGCGGGCTGGAACGTGAGGTTGTTCTGGCGGTACATCGCCGGGTCGGCGACCCGTGCGGAGAGCGAGTCCAGCTCGTCGCGAGAGACGGACGTGAGATCGATGCGGGCGGAGAGCGGCTGCCCGAGCGCGGATTCGACCGTCAGCCTGCCGAGGCCGAGCGCCTGCACGGCGCCCGAGGCCGCAAGGGCCGCCGCCAGCAGGGTCAGTTGGAAGACCGGTTTTGCACGCATGCCGTCCCCTCGCCGAATGCGCAATGCCTCAAGCAAACATAACATCATGGATTTAGCCTCGCAAGCTAAACCTCAGTATTAGCTTGGGTTTTTGCCCGCGCCCCCGGCGATCCGGCAGCAAACTTCATGCCGACGTGCTGGAAGCGCCGCCACCGCTGGTGGGCGCGGGCCGCCCGATCCACTAGATGTTGTGCCGCCAAGGGGCGAGCGACGGCCGATCCGGGGTGTTGCAAACGTGCGTGCGCCTCGGCGCGACGCGGGCTTTCGCCCCGCGGGTGCCGGAAACGCGCGTTTCGCGACGATAGGCGCCGCCTCGCGCGCGTCACGAACCCTGCAGCAGGCGGAGCATCCTGCGCAGCGGCTCCGCGGCGCCCCACAGGAGCTGGTCGCCGACGGTGAACGCGCCGACGTAGTGGCCGCCCATCGCGAGCTTGCGCACGCGGCCGACCGGGATCTCGAGCTTGCCGGTGACCGCCGCGGGCGTCAGCTGCCGGATGCTCTCGTCGCGCGTGTTCGGCACGAGCCGCACCCATTCGTGCGCGCCCGCGATCAGGCGCTCGATCTCGCCGAGCGGCAGGTCCTCGCGCAGCTTCATCGTGATCGCCTGCGAGTGGCAGCGCATCGCGCCGATGCGAACGCAGATGGACTCGACCGGGATGGCGGGCTTCTGTCCCTGCCCGCCCCTGCCGAGGATCTTGTTGGTCTCCGCGCCGCCCTTCCATTCCTCGCGGCTGACCCCGTTGCCGAGATCCTTGTCGATCCAGGGGATCAGGCTGCCGGCGAGCGGCACGCCGAAATGCTCGGTCGGGAAGCGGTCGTCGCGCAGGATGCCGGCGACCTCGCGGTCGATGTCGAGGATCGACGAATCGGGCGAGGCGAGGAGCGACTTCGCGGCGAGGTGCGCTTCGCCCATCTGCTGCAGGAGCTCGCGCATGTTCTGCGCGCCGGCGCCCGAGGCCGCCTGGTAGGTCATGCAGGTCATCCATTCGACGAGGTCGCGCTCGAGGAGGCCCGCGAGCCCCATCATCATCAGGCTGACCGTGCAGTTGCCGCCGATCCAGTCCTTCACGCCGCGCGCGCGCGCCGCGTCGATCACGCCGCGGTTGACCGGATCGAGGACGATCACCGCGTCGTCCTTCATGCGCAGCGCGGAAGCCGCGTCGATCCAGTGGCCGCGGAACCCCGATGCGCGGAGCTTCGGGTGCATCGCGTTCGTCCAGTCGCCGCCCTGGCAGGTGACGATCGCGTCGAGGCCGGCGAACGCCGCCGGGTCGTTCGCGTCCCTGAGCGGCCCGGCCGCCTTGCCGACGTCGGGCGACGCGCCGCCCGCGCGCGACGTGGAGAAGAAGACCGGATCGAGGCGGTCGAAGTCCCGCTCGGCGCGCATGCGCTCGAGCAGCACCGAACCGACCATGCCGCGCCAACCGACGAAACCGACTCGCATGACTCTCACCTGCTCCCCCCGCCGTGGTCCCTGGCCATCCCCGCCGCTCGCGGGGACGAAAGCGGAGGCGTAGCCCGACCCGTCAGGTCGTGATCGTGGTGATTTTTTTCGTGAACGCCGCGCACGCCGTCGCCGCGGGAGCGGGACGGGCCGGGAAGACCGGGGTGGCGCGGGCATGCATGCGGGCGATCCTAGCAGGCGTATTGCGTCGCAGCAAGGGGCGCGGGCCGGGCTTTCGCCCCACACGAAGTGGATCGGGCTGAAGCCCGACCCACGGCGTCAGAGCGCGGCGACGACGGCCTCGCCCATCGCGCGCGTGCCGATGACGCGCTCGCCGGGCTGCGCGATGTCGCCGGTGCGGTGCCCCTGGCCGAGGACGCGGCGCACGGCCGCCTCGATGCGGTCCGCGACGTCCGCGCGCGCGAACGTGTAGCGGAACATCATGCCGAGCGACAGGATCGTCGCGAGCGGATTCGCCTTGTCCTGCCCGGCGATGTCGGGCGCCGAGCCGTGGATCGGCTCGTAGAGGCCCTTCTGCTTCGCGTCGAGCGACGCGGACGGCAGCATGCCGATCGAGCCGGCGAGCATCGAGGCCTCGTCGGACAGGATGTCGCCGAAGATGTTGCCGGTGACGATGACGTCGAACTGCTTCGGCGCGCGCACGAGCTGCATCGCCGCGTTGTCGACGTACATGTGCGAGAGCGCGACGTCCGGGTAGTCCCTGCCGACGCGCGTCACGACCTCGCGCCACAGGATCGACGTGTCGAGCACGTTGGCCTTGTCGACCGAGCACAGCCGCCGCTGGCGCCGGCGCGCCGTCTCGAAGCCGACGCGGGCGATGCGCTCGATCTCCGGCACGCTGTACAGCATCGTGTCGAAGCCCTCGTCGTCGCCGGCCGCGTTGCGGCGGCGTCCGCGTGGCTGGCCGAAGTAGATGTCGCCCGTGAGCTCGCGCAGGATCATGAGGTCGAGCCCCGCGACGACCTCGGGCTTCAGCGTCGACGCCGCGGCGAGCTCCGGATAGAGGATCGCGGGTCGCAGGTTCGCGAACAGCCCCATCGCCTTGCGGATGCCGAGGATCCCCTGCTCGGGACGAAGCTCCCGCGGCAGCGTGTCGTATTTCGGGCCGCCGACCGCGCCCAGCAGCACGGCGTCGGCCGCCTGCGCGAGGGCGAGCGTGGACTTCGGAAGCGGATGGCCGTGGGCGTCGTGTCCCGCGCCGCCGATCGGCGCGCTCTCGGTCTCGATCGGCAGGCCGTCGCGGCGCAGGCGGTCCAGCACGCGGACGGCCTCGCGAACGATCTCGGGACCGATGCCGTCGCCGGGGAGCAGGGCGATTTTCATGGGGCAGCGAAGAAAGTAGATAGTAGATGGTAGATAGGGCTCGGCGCTCTGCGTGCGCGCGGCGGGTCGGCTACGGCGAGCGTCGCTTCGAGGCGAGGATGTCGACGTCGTGCGCGACCGCGCAACGGCGAACCCTACCAACGACACCCTACGCCCTGCCCTACGCGAGCCACGGCTGCTCCGCGAGCCGCTTCGCCTCGAACGCGCGGATCTCGTCGGCGTGCTGGAGCGTGAGGCCGATGTCGTCCAGGCCCTCGAGCAGGCACTTCTTGCGGAACGGCTCGACCTCGAAGCGGAACGCGAGGCCGCCGTCCTTCGTCGTGACCGTCTGGCGCTCGAGGTCGATCGTGAGCGCGAAGCCGGGGAACGCCGCCGTCGCGTCGAACAGCTTCGCGACCTCGGTCTCGCCGAGCACGATGGGCAGGAGGCCGTTCTTGTAGCAGTTGTTGTGGAAGATGTCGGCGTACGAGGGCGCGATCACCGCGCGGATGCCGAAGTCGAGCAGCGCCCAGGGCGCGTGCTCGCGCGAGCTGCCGCAGCCGAAGTTGCGCCGCGCGAGCAGGATCGTCGCGCCGCGGTAGCGTTCCTGGTTCAGCACGAAATCCGGATTCAGCGGGCGCCGCGCGTTGTCCATCCCCGGCTCGCCGTGGTCGAGGTAGCGCCACGCGTCGAACAGGTTCGGCCCGAAGCCCGAGCGCTTGATCGACTTCAGGAACTGCTTCGGAATGATCGCGTCGGTGTCGACGTTCGCCCGGTCGAGCGGAGCGACGATGCCGGTGTGCACGCGGAACGGTTCCATCCTCGAGACTCCTATTTCGGCTTCGACTTCTCGGCGGCGCTCTCGATCGCCTGGCCGCCGGCCTTCACGTCCTTGCCGATGCCCGCGATCGTGTTGCACCCGGCGAGCGCGAGCGCGAAGGCGGCGAGCGCGACGCGAGCGGCGAGCGTCTTCATACGTTCGAGTCGCCGGGGCGCGCTACGCCATCCGCCGCACGTCGACGAAATGGCCGGCGATCGCGGCGGCGGCGGCCATCGCGGGGCTCACGAGGTGCGTGCGGCCGCCCGCGCCCTGGCGACCCTCGAAGTTGCGGTTCGACGTGGAGGCGCAGCGCTCGCCGGGCTCGAGCCGGTCGTCGTTCATCGCGAGGCACATCGAGCACCCGGGCTCGCGCCACTCGAAGCCCGCGGCGCGGAACACGCGATCGAGCCCCTCGCTCTCGGCCTGCGACTTCACGCTGCCCGAGCCGGGGACCACCATCGCCAGCCTGACGTTGCCGGCGACCTTGCGCCCGCGCGCGACCGCCGCGGCCGCGCGGAGGTCCTCGATCCGGGAATTCGTGCAGGAGCCGATGAACACCTTGTCGATCGCGATGTCGGTGATCGGCGTGTTGGGCCGCAGCCCCATGTAGGCGAGCGCCCGCTCGATGCCGTCGCGCCGCGTCGCGTCGCGCTCGCGATCCGGGTCGGGCACGCGGCCGTCCACCGGCACCACCATCTCGGGCGACGTGCCCCAGGTCACCTGCGGCTGGATCTCCGCCGCGTCGAAGACGTGCGTCGCGTCGAACGTCGCGCCCTCGTCCGAGACCAGCGTGCGCCAGTGCGCGACCGCGCGGTCCCAGCGCTCGCCGGACGGCGCGAACGGGCGGCCGCGGAGGTAGTCGAACGTCGTGTCGTCCGCCGCGACGAGGCCCGCGCGCGCGCCGGCCTCGATCGCCATGTTGCAGACGGTCATGCGGCCTTCCATCGAGAGCGCGCGGATCGCCGAGCCGCCGAACTCGATCGCGTGCCCGGTGCCGCCCGCGGTGCCGATGCGGCCGATCACCGCGAGCACGATGTCCTTCGCGGTGACGCCGAAGCCGAGCCGGCCGTCGACGCGGACCAGCATCGTCTTCGCGCGCTTCGTGAGCAGGCACTGCGTCGCGAGCACGTGCTCGACCTCGGAGGTGCCGATGCCCCACGCGAGGCACGCGAACGCGCCGTGCGTGCTCGTGTGCGAGTCGCCGCACACGACGGTCATGCCCGGCAGCGTCGCGCCGGTCTCCGGCCCGATCACGTGCACGATGCCCTGGCGCTTGTCGAGGAACGGGAAGTACGCCTTCGCGCCGAACGCGCGGATGTTCGCGTCGAGCGTCTCGACCTGCGTGCGCGAGATCGGGTCCTGGATGCCCTTGGCCCAGTCGCGCGTCGGCGTGTTGTGGTCGGCCGTCGCGACGATCGAGCCGACGCGCCAGGGCTTGCGCCCGGCGAGCCTCAGCCCTTCGTAGGCCTGCGGGCTCGTCACCTCGTGCACGAGATGGCGGTCGATGTAGAGCAGCGCGGTGCCGTCCGGCTCGGTCCGAACGACGTGGCCGTCGAAGAGCTTGTCGTAGAGGGTGCGGCGCATGGTCGGAGCGGAAGCGTCGAGCCGACGATTATGGCACGGCCCGCATGCCCGGGGCCTGGGCGCGCGACCACGACGCGAGGCGGGTCATTCGCCGCCGCGCCCGTGCGCGCCCACGGCGCGGAGGACCCGCTCGGCCAGGTCCGGCGCCCAGGGATCGAACGCCTGCGACGGCATCGACCGGAGCCAGGTCATCTGGCGCTTCGCGAGCTGGCGCGTCGCCGCGATGCCGGTGGCGCGCAGCGCGTCGCGATCGATCTCGCCGTCGAGGTGGCGCCAGGCCTGACGGTAGCCCACCGAGCGCATCGACGGCATCGACGGGTCGAGCGCGAACCGCTCCCGCAGCGCCGCGAGCTCGTCGACCAGTCCCGCGTCGAGCATCGCGTCGAAGCGCCGCGCGATCTCGCGGTGGAGCCGCTCGCGGTCGGCGGGCACGAGCGCGATCCGGATCGCATCGAACGGCGCCGCGTCGCGCCTGCCCTGCCAGGACGACAGGGGTCGCCCGGTCAGCCGCCACACCTCGAGCGCGCGCTGGATGCGCTGCGAGTCGTTCGGCGCGAGGCGCGCAGCGGCGGCGGGATCGACGCGCGCGAGCTCGGCGTGCATGACGGGCCAGCCGACGCGGGCGGCCTCAGCGTCGATCGCGTCGCGCATCGCGGCGTCCGCCCGCGGCAGCGCCGACAGGCCTTCGGCCAGCGCCTTCGCGTAGAGCATCGTGCCGCCGGCGAGGATCGGCAGGCGCCCTCGCGCGCGGATCGCGTCGATCGCCGCGTTCGCGTCCGCGCAGAAGCGCGCCGCCGAATAGCTTTCGGTCGGATCGATCAGGTCGACGAGGTGATGCGGCACGCGCGCGCGCGTCGCCGCGTCGGGCTTCGCGGTGCCGATGTCCATGCCGCGGTAGACCTGCGCCGAGTCGACGCTCACGATCTCGCCGTCGAGCGCCTCCGCGAGCCGGAGCGCGAGCGCGCTCTTGCCGGTGGCGGTGGGGCCGAGCAGGAGAATCATCGAAGGCGGCCGTCGAAGGTCGATCGTGGGGGTCCCGCGGACTCGCGCCGCGTCGACCCCACCCCGGTCGACGAGCGGCTCCGGGCGACCGAAACGCCTAGCGACCTCGCATGAACAACCGGTCCAGCTCCGGCAGCGTGAGCTGGTACCAGGTCGGCCGGCCGTGGTTGCACTGTCCGGCGCGCTCGGTCGCCTCCATCTCGCGCAAGAGCGCGTTCATCTCGGGAATCGCGAGCAGCCGGTTCGCGCGGACCGCGCCGTGGCACGCCATCGACGCGAGCAGCTCGTCGCGCCGCGCCTCGATCGTCCCGCTGCCGCCGTGCTCGCGCAGCTCGTGCAGCACGCCTCGCGCCAGCGCGGTCGCGTCGGCGTCGCCGAGCGGCGCGGGGATCGCGCGCACGGCGAGCGTCGCGGGGCCGAGGCGGGAGATCGAGAAGCCGAGGCGATCGAGCTCGCTTGCGTGCTCCTCGGCCGCCGCGATCTCGACCGGCTCCGCGGCGAAGGTGGCCGGCACGAGCAGCGGTTGCGTCGGGAGGCGCCCGGCGTTCGCGCCCTTGAGCTTCTCGTAGACGATGCGCTCGTGCGCGGCGTGCATGTCGACCAGCACGAGGCCCGCCCGGTTCTGCGCGAGCACGTAGACGCCGTGGAGCTGCGCGAGCGCGAATCCCAGCGGGTGGTCGTCGCCGGTGTCCGGCAGCGCGGGCGCGTCGGGCTTGCGCTCGCCGAACAGCCGCGCGTAGTACGGCGAGGGCTCGGCCGCCAGCGCGAGCGCGTCCTGCGTCGCCGCCGGGCGCGGACCGCCGAATCCGGCGGCGCCCGGAGGCGGCAGGCGGGCCGCCGCGATCCCGAGGCGGTCGGCCGCCGACACCGCCGGCGCCTCCGACGCGCTCGCGGCGAGCGCGCGTTCGACCGCCGACCGCACGAACGGATGGAGCGCGCCGCCATCGCGGAACCGGACCTCGGTCTTCTGCGGGTGCACGTTGACGTCGACGCGTCGCGGGTCGACGGTGAGCCACAGCGCGTACGCGGGCTGCCGGTCGTGGTGCAGCACGTCGCGGTAGGCCTCGCGCACCGCGTGCCCGAGCATCCGGTCGCGCACGAACCGCCCATTGACGAACAGCATCTGCGCCGACGCGGCCTGCGTCGCGTGCGTCGGCCGGATCGCGTAGCCGGCCAGCGTCGCGCCCGACGACTCCGCGTCGACGATCGCGGAGCCGCGCACGAACGCCTCGCCCAGCAGCGCCTCGACGCGCGCGGCCCGCGAGCCCGGCAGGAGCCGGTGGATCAGGCGCCCGTTGTGCACGAGCGTGAACCCGACCTCCGGGTGCGCGAGCGCGATCCGCGTGAACGCATCCTCGCAGTGGGCCCACTCGGTGGCGTCGGTGCGAAGGAACTTGCGGCGCGCCGGCGTGTTGAAGTAGAGCTCCTCGACGGAGATCGACGTGCCCGACGAGAGCGCCGCCGGCGCGATCGGCGCGACCGTGCCGCCGTCGACCTCGATGCGCCATGCGTGCGGTCGTCCCGCAGACCGCGACGTCAGGGCGAGCCGCGACACCGCCGCGATCGACGCGAGCGCCTCGCCGCGGAATCCCAGCGTCGCGATCGCCTCGAGGTCCGACGGCGAGGCGATCTTCGAGGTCGCGTGGCGCGCGACCGCGAGCGGCAGGTCCTCGCGGTCGATGCCCGACCCGTCGTCGACGACCCGGATGCGCTTGATGCCGCCGCCGGCGAGGTCGACGTCGATGCGCGTCGCGCCGGCGTCGAGGCTGTTCTCGAGCAGCTCCTTCAGCGCGGCGGCCGGGCGCTCGACGACCTCGCCGGCGGCGATCTGGTTGATCAGGAGGTCCGGCAGCGCGCGGATCGCGCCCATCAGCGCCTGCGGGCGAGGTTGCGCGACCAGCGCGCGTAGACGCCGTCGGCCAGCGCGTTGAGCGAGGCGACGTGCGCGCCGGCGTCGCGCAGGATGTCGTCGCGCGACTGCCTCGACGGCGTCGACGCCGCGGGCAGCTCGTCGGGCGCCATGTCGCACCAGGCGACCAGCATCTCCGTGGTCATCTCGACGTGGCACTGGAACCCGATGTGCCGTTCGTCGAGCACGTAGCCCTGGTTCGGGTTGTACGCGTTCGCGAGCACGCGCGTCGCGCCGGGCGGGATCGTGAACGCGTCGTAGTGCCACTGGAACACGTTCATCCGCTCCCGGCCGCCGAACCACTCGCGCGAGGCTTCGCGGTCGGTCGCGTCGACGTCGATCCAGCCGATCTCGGTCGTCGTCGCGCGCGACACGACGCCGCCGAGCGCGCGGGAGAGGATCTGGCCGCCCAGGCAATGGCCGATGACGGGCACGCCCGCGTCGACCGCGCGGCGGAGCAGCACCGCGAGCGGGTCGCGCCAAGGCGTCGGATCGTTCGCGCCCATCGGCCCGCCCATCATGCCGATGCCGGCGAACGCGGCGGGGTCGTCCGGCACCGGCTCGCCCAGGTCGAGCGCGACGAGCCGCCAGGGAACGTCGTTCGCCTCGAGCCAATGCCCGAAGCGCCCCGGACCCTCGGAGCGCGAGAACCGGAACACGGCGACGGGACGCATGATCGTGCGACGAAAGGCCGGATCGGACGACCGCGCGCGCGGCGCGGCGCGAGGGCGTCGATACAATGGCGGGTCCGCCATTCTAGCAGCGGCGCGCGCAGCGCCCGCGACTCGCTCCCATGCCTCGATCCCCGATCCTCGGACGCGCCGCGATCGCCCTGGGCGTCGCATCGCTGGTGGCCGCCTGCGCGACCGCGCCGGGCACGTTCGTCGCCCCGAACGCGAACCTGAAGGTCGAGGGCATCCCGCCGATTCCGGCGTCGCTCGCGGCGAAGGTCGCGCCCTACACCGAGTTCCGGCCGCGGTTCCTCGCTTCGTGGCACCCGTCGAAGCACGAGCTCGTCGTCACGACGCGAGCGACCAACACCGTGCAGCTCTTCGACGTGCGCGCGCCGCTCGCCGCGCCGGTGCAGCTCACCGATTTCGCCGAGCCGGTGCGCTTCGGCGCGTGGTGGCCGCCGAAGCCCGACACGCTGCTGTTCGTGCGCGACGCCGGCGGCAACGAGCGCGCGCAGCTCTACCGCCTCGACCCGGGCGCGAAGGAGCCGGTGCTCCTGACCGACGCCGCGCGGCAGCACCAGCTCCTCGCGGTCAACCGGGCTCGCGACCGGCTCCTGATCGGCTCGACCGACGTCGACCAGCCGGGCGTGCGCCGCGAGAACCCGACGCTGGACGTCGTCCTGCTCGATCCGCTCGACCCGGCCGGCGCGCGGAAGATCGCGACGCTGCCGGGGACCGGCTGGGGCGACTTCAGCTTCTCGTTCGACGGCACGCGGCTCGCGATGAACGAATTCAAGTCGGTCACCGAGACCGCCGTGTGGGTGATGGACCTCGCGACCGGCGAGCGCAAGCGCGTGCTCCCGGCGCCGGATGCCGATCCGAAGCGCACGGTCGCGTCGACGCAGGTGAGCTTCTCGCGCGACGGCAAGGGGCTCTTCCTCACGACCGACCGCGACGGCGAGTTCCAGCGCGCGTCGTACCTCGACCTCGCGACGGGCGCCGTCGAGGCCTTCGGGCCCGCGAACTGGGACGTCGAGGAGCTCGCGCTCTCGCGCGACGGGACCACGCTCGCGATGGTCGTCAACGAGGCGGGCGCGGGCGTGCTGCGCCTCTACGACGCCGACTCGCGGCGCGAGCTCCCGCGCCCGCCCGTGCCGATCGGCACGGTGAGCGGCGTGCAGTGGCACGCCGACTCGACCGCGCTCGCCTTCGACCTCGACTCGTCGCGCAGCCCGGGCGACGTCTACGTGCTCGACGTCGCGCCCAACCGCGTGACGCGGTGGACCGAGACGGCGGTCGAGGGCCTCGACGCGTCGCGCTTCGCGGTGCAATCGCCGATCGCGTGGACGAGCTTCGACGGCCGCACGATCACCGGCTTCGTCTCGAAGCCGCCGGCGGCGGCCACCGCCGGGCCGCCCCAAGGTGGCCAAGCCCCCCTCGGGGGGGAGGCGCGCGATGCGCGCTCCGGGGGGCCCGCATTCCCGGGCAAGCGGCCGGTGATGATCCAGATCCACGGCGGGCCGGAAGGCCAGGCGCGCCCCGGCTTCCTCGGGCGCTGGAACTACTACATCAACGAGCTCGGCATCGCGATCGTCGAGCCCAACGTGCGCGGCTCGACCGGCTACGGCAAGACCTTCGTGTCGCTCGACAACGGCATGAAGCGCGAGGACTCGGTCCGCGACATCGGGGCGCTGCTGGACTGGATCGCGACGCAGCCCGACCTCGACGCGTCGCGCGTCGTCGTCGTGGGCGGGAGCTACGGCGGCTACATGAGCCTCGCGGTCGCGACGACCTACCCGGACCGCATCGCCGGCTCGATCGACATCGTCGGCATCGCGAACTTCGTCACGTTCCTCGAGCGCACCGAGACCTACCGGCGCGACCTGCGGCGCGTCGAGTACGGCGACGAGCGCGACCCGGCGATGCGCGCGTTCCTCGAGCGCATCTCGCCGGTCGCCAACGCCGCGAAGATCGGCAAGCCGCTCTTCGTCGTGCACGGCCGCAACGACCCGCGCGTCCCTTACACCGAGGCCGAGCAGATCGTCGAGACCGTCCGCAAGCACGGCACGCCCGTCTGGTACCTCCTCGCCGACAACGAGGGGCACGGCTACGCGAAGAAGGACAACGCGGACTTCCTCTTCTACGCCACGATCAGGTTCCTGCAGGAGACGGTGCTCAAGTAGCCGAAGGCGTAGGTAGGACGTAGTAGATAGATATTGGCGTCGCGACGGGATCCGTGACGACGACATCGACGCGTCGGATGTCGATCCGCTGCGCCGCTCCACTTCCGCCAACGACTATCTACGACACCCTCTCTACGCCTTCGGCTTGGCACCCCGCCGCACTGTCGGCGCAGGCGTCACATTTGCTTGAACAGATGCGTGAACTGCCTCGAGATCGGGAGCTTGTCGGGGCGCGACTTGAATAGGGCGAACTGGCGCTCGGCGTCCTCGCGCAGCACGCCCGAGAGCGCGGCGACGTTGACGATCGTGCCGCGGTGGATCTGCCAGAAGCGATCGGGGTCGAGCTCGGCGAGCAGGTCCTTGAGCGGCGTGCGGATGAGCGCCTCCGATTGCGCCAGCACGACGCGCGTGTACTTCATGTCCGACTGGAAGTAGACGACGTCCTCGACCGGGATCAGCTTGATCTGCTTGCCGACGGCGGCCTTGATCCACTTGAGCCGCGAGGTCGTCGGCGCCGCGCGGGCGCGAAGCTCCGCGATCACCCGGGAGAGGTCCTCGGGGGCCGCGGCGAGCTTGCCCTTGACGCGCTCGACGGTCTGCGCGAGGCGCTCGGCCTCGACCGGCTTCAACAGGTAGTCGACCGCGCCGGCCTCGAACGCCGCGATCGCGTACTGGTCGTACGCGGTGATGAAGACGACGTGGCATTCCGCGCCGATCGACGCGGCCACGTCGAGCCCCGACCGCCCCGGCATGCGGATGTCGAGGAACGCGACGTCGGGCTCGTGGACGTCGAACAGCGCCAGCGCCTCGTCGCCGTCGCCCGCCTCGGCCACGATCGCGAGCTCGGGCCACACCTGGGCGAGCTTCTCCTTGAGCCGCTCGCGCATCAGCGGCTCGTCCTCGGCGATCAGCGCGGTGGGGCGGGCATCCATCATGGTCGGGCCATCACGGGAACGAAGGGAACGGTCGACGGCGGCGCCTCGCGCGGGAGCAGGATCCTCGCCACGAATCCGCGGGGTTCGTTCTCCTCGAGCTCCATCGCGCCGCGCTCGCCGTAGAGCAGCGCCAGGCGCTCGCGGATGTTCGAAAGCCCGATGCCGCCGCTCTTGAGCCCGGCGCCCTCGACACCCGCGCCGGTGTCGGCGACGACGATCTCGAGACGGTCGCCCGCCTCCCGCGCCACGACGCGGACGTGCCCGCCGGCCGGCCAGGGCTCGATGCCGTGCTTGATCGCGTTCTCGACGAGCGTGATCAGCATGCCAGGCGGCAGCGGCGCCGCCTCGAGCGCAGACGGGACGTCGACCGAGAACTCGAGGCGCCGCCCGAGGCGCGTGCGCATGATCGAGAGGTACGCGCGCACCAGCGCCGCCTCCGCGGCCAGCGTCGTGCGCGCCTCGCGCAGCGCGGGCGTCGCCGCGCGCAGGAACACGATCAGGTCGCCGATCAGCCGCGCGGCGTCGGGCGCGCCCTTCTCCGCCAGCTGGCGCGCGCTGCCCAGCGTGTTGAACAGGAAGTGCGGCTCGACCTGCAGCTGCAGCATCTTGAGCTGCGACTCGGCGAGCTGGCGCGAGAGCTCGCTCTGCCGGCGCTCGGCGTCGAGCCGGGCGGTGAGCGCGGCGTATTCGCGGTTGCGCAGGTGCGCGATCAGCGCGACGACGAGCGCGTAGAGGAAGCCGAACACGAGGCCCGCGGTGACGACGTGGCGGAACTTCGCGCTGTCCTGGAGCCAGTCGAGCGGGTCGACGCCCTTCACGAGCCCGGCCACCGCCGCGCCGACGAACGCGCCCGCCAGCGCGAGCAGCGGGCCCACGACGACGAACCGGAAGATCTTGCCCTGGAAGCGCCGGTAGCCGAACCACGCGGACAGACCCGCCCAGATCAGCATCAGCACGACGAGGTTGAACAGGATCGCCGCCTCGACGAACGACATGTTCCACGGCAGGCGCGAGGCGATCCACGCGAACGCGGTCGTCGCCCCGACGATCACGAACAGCCAGCGCCATCCGCCGGTCGCGTAGAACCAGCGGTCGAACGCCTGCACGTCCTGGCGCTCGACTTCCGACAGCGACGACAGCACGCGGTCGGCGAACGATTCGTAGCGGGACTTCAGGGGCGTCGGCATCGCGGGCACGGGCGGCGGGGCGGCGGGGCCTCGCAGCGGGGCGATTCTAGTCCCGTGCGTCGCCCCTCGTCGCGCCCGTCGCCGACGAACGACGACGCGCCCGGACGAGCGACGGCCCGGGGCGACGGGTGCGCGCGGGCGGGGACGCGCTTGTGGGCCGGGCTTCAGCCCGACGATCTTCGACTCGAGGCAAGGGCGTCGGGCCGAAGCCCGACCCACAGGACCGCGCTACAGCCCCTTCGCGATGCGCGCGAAGGCCGAGTGGTTGTGGATCGACTCGAAGTTCTCGGCCTCGACCGCGAACGCGGCGACGCGAGGATCGGCCGCGAGGCGGGCGGCCACGCCTCGGACGAGGTCCTCGACGAAGCGCGGATTGTCGTAGGCGCGCTCGGTCAGGTACTTCTCGTCGGCGCGCTTCAGGATGCCGTAGAGCTCCGCCGACGCCTCGTCCTCGGCCACGCGGAGGAGCTCGCCGACGCCGACCGGGTCGCGCGGCCGCACGCTGATCGTGATCGTCGACCGCTGGTTGTGCGCGCCGTACTCGGCGATCTCCTTCGAGCAGGGGCAGAGCGACGTCACCGGCACGGCGACGGTGACGAGCGAGCGGTAGCGGCCCTCGTTGAGCTCGCCGGCCAGGCGCACTTCGTAGTCCAGCAGGCTCGCGACGCCCGAGATCGGCGCGGACTTGCGCACGAACCACGGGAACGCGATCTCGACGCGCCCGCCCGGCGCGTCCAGCCGCACGACGAGGTCGTCGAGCAGCTCGCGCAGCGACGCGACGGACAGCGGCGCGGCGCCCGGCGCGGTCAGGTCCTCGAGGATCTGCACGAGCCGCGACATGTGCGTGCCCTTGCGGTCGGCGGGGAGCGCGACCATCACGCCGAACGTCGCGATCGTCGTCTGCGCCGGCGCGTCGCCGTCCGCGAACGCGAGCGGATAGCGCAGGCCGCGAATGCCGACCTGGTCGATGGCGAGCTCGCGCTCGTCGCGCCCCGATTGCGTGTCGGGGATCGAGAGCAGCGCGGACGGGTTCTCGGGGCGGTTCATGACGCGGGCGCGAAGCGGGAGGTCATTCTAGCGGAGCGCCCCACCCAGCGAAAGGCGTAGATGGGGGGTCGTAGATAGGGATTGGCGTCGTGCCGGTGCGCGGCCACGACGCCTTCGACGCATGCCATGTCGGTACGCATGAGTCTGCAGGACGCCAATTCCTATCTACTACACTCATTCTACCGCTCTCACGCCGCCGGCTTGACCCTCGACGCCCCCGCGCCGAACCGCGCCTCGATCGACCGCGCGATGCCGTCGGCGTCGAGCCCGCATCGCGCGAGCAGCGCGGCCGGGTCGCCGTGGTCGACGAAGTCGTCGGGGAGGCCCAGGTGCAGCATCGGCACCGCGACGCCCGCGGCGGCGAGCGCCTCCGCGACGCCGCTGCCCGCGCCGCCCGCGACGACGTTCTCCTCGACCGTCACGATCGCGTCGTGCGTGCGCGCGATCTCGAGCACGAGGTCGACGTCGAGCGGCTTGACGAAGCGCATGTCGACCACCGTCGCATCGAGCCGATCGCCCGCGACGCGGGCCGGGGCCAACGGCGCGCCGAACGCGAGGATCGCGACGCGCGCGTCGCGGCGCTTCGATTCGCGGACGCGCCGCGCCTTGCCCACGGGAAGGCCCTCGAGCGCCGAGTCGATCGCGACGCCCGGGCCCGCGCCGCGCGGATAGCGCACCGCCGCGGGCGAGCCCAGGCGGAACGCCGTCGTGAGCATCCTCCGGCAATCGTCCTCGTCGGAGGGCGCCATCACCGTGGTGTTCGGCAGGCAGCGCAGGTACGAGAGGTCGAACGCGCCGTTGTGCGTCGCGCCGTCGGCGCCGACGATGCCGGCGCGGTCGATCGCGAACACCACCGGCAGGTTCTGCAGCACGACGTCGTGGATCAGCTGGTCGTAGGCGCGCTGCAGGAACGTCGAGTAGATCGCGACGACCGGCCTCAGGCCCTCGCAAGCGAGCCCCGCCGCGAACGTGACCGCGTGCTGCTCCGCGATGCCGACGTCGAAGTAGCGGTCCGGGAACTGACGCGAGAATCGCACGAGCCCCGATCCCTCGCGCATCGCCGGCGTGATCGCGACGAGCCTCGGATCGGCGAGCGCCATGTCGCACAGCCAGTCGCCGAACACCTGCGTGTAGGCGGGCGCGCCGCCCGCCTTCGCCACGATCCCGACCTCGGGGTCGAACTTGCCGACGCCGTGGTAGAGGATCGGATCGGCTTCCGCGCGCGCGTAGCCGTAGCCCTTCCTCGTCACGACGTGCAGGAACTGCGGCCCCTTGAGCTTGCGCACGTTCGCGAGCGTGCGCACGAGCAGGTCGACGTCGTGGCCGTCGATCGGGCCGATGTAGTTGAAGCCGAACTCCTCGAACAGCGTGCCGGGCAGCACCATGCCCTTGGCGTGCTCCTCGACGCGCTTCGCGATCTCGTGCGCGGGGCCGGGAAGCTTCGACAGCACCTCCTTGCCGCCGCGGCGCATCGTGTCGTACAGGCGCGAGCTCAGCACCTTCGCGAGGTAGGTGTTGAGCGCCCCCACCGGCTCGGAGATCGACATGTCGTTGTCGTTGAGGATCACGAGCAGGTCGGCGCCCTCGGCGTTGTTCAGCGCCTCGAACGCCATGCCCGCGCTCATCGCGCCGTCGCCGATCACCGCGACGACGTGGCGCGTCTCGCCCTTGATCCGCGCCGCCGCGGCCATGCCGAGCGCCGCCGAGATCGACGTCGACGAGTGCGCGGTGCCGAACGTGTCGTACTCGCTCTCGTCGCGCTTCGGGAAGCCTGAAGGCCCGCCCTGCTGCCGCAGCTTCGCCATCGCCTCGCGGCGGCCCGTCAGCACCTTGTGCGCGTAGGTCTGGTGGCCGACGTCCCAGACGATCCGGTCGCGCGGCGTGTCGAACGCGTAGTGCAGCGCCACCGTGAGCTCCACGGTGCCGAGGTTCGACGAGAGGTGCCCGCCGGTGGACGACACCGACCTGACCAGGAACTCGCGCAGCTCGCGCGCGAGCTCGCGCAGGTCGCCCCGGTCGAGCTTGCGCAGGTCCTCGGGCGACGCGATGCGGTCGAGCAGGCCGGCCATGTCAGCGCGAGCGCGAGACGATGTCGTCGGCGAGCTCGAGGAGGCGCCGCGATCCGGCGTGCGAGGCGACCGCGGCGCGCGCCTCGTCCGCGAGCGCGCGCGCCTTCGCGCGCGCCGCGTCGAGCCCGAGCAGCGACACGTAGGTCGGCTTGCCGGCCGCCGCGTCCTTGCCCGCGGTCTTGCCGAGCGACGCGGTCGATCCCTCGACGTCGAGCACGTCGTCGACGACCTGGAACGCAAGGCCGGCCGCGGCGGCGTACGCGTCGAGCGCGCGCTCGGCGCCGGCGCCGAGCGCCGACCCGGCCGCCGCCCCCAGCCGCACGGCCGCGCGGATCAGCGCGCCGGTCTTCATCCGGTGCATCGTCTCGAGGTCGCGCTCTGTCATCGCGCTCCCGGTCGCGGCGAGGTCGATCGCCTGGCCGCCGGCCATGCCGGCGGCGCCGGACGCTTCCGCGAGCAGCGCGCACGCACCGCCCGCGTCCCTCCAGCGCGCGCGGCCGAGGACCGCGAACGCCTGCGACTGCAGCGCGTCGCCCGCGAGCAGCGCGGTCGCCTCGCCGTACGCGACGTGGCACGTGGGTCGCCCGCGCCGCATCGTGTCGTCGTCCATCGACGGCAGGTCGTCGTGCACGAGCGAATACGCGTGGATCATCTCGACCGCCGCCGCCGCGGGGTCGACGTCCGCGGGATCCGCGCCGGCGAGCTCGCCCGCGGCGTACGCGAGCAGCGCGCGGATGCGCTTGCCGCCGGAGAGCGTCGCGTAGCGCATCGCCTCGACCAGCGTCGCGGCCGGCCCGCCCGGCGCGGGCAGCGCGCGATCGAGCGCCGACTCGACGCGCGCGCCGCTCGGCGGACCAGACGGCGTAGCTCAGGTCGTCCTTCATCGCGATGCGCGCCTCAGCTTTCCTCGGCGTCGGGCTTGAACGCCTTCAGCACGCCCTTCTCGAGCACCTCGATCTCCTGCTGCGCATCCTTCAGCGTCGCCTGGCAGTACTTGAGGAGCTCGGCGCCGCGCTTGTACGCCTCGAGCGCCTCCTTGAGCGGCACCTGGCCGCCCTCCATCGACTCGACGATCGTCTCGAGCTCGGCGAGCGCCGCCTCGAAACTCGCGGGCGCGGTCGTGGTCTTGGGCATGGAGGGTCCTCGGATGTCGGACGTGCGTCCGCGGCGTTCGCGGACCCCGGCGGACCTGCCGCCGGGCGGGCGCGTCCCGCCGACGGGCGGCGCGCCGGTCGGGGTCGTGGCCGATAAGGTCTTGACCTGATTACGAAAAGCTTCGTATAATAGCATTTTTCAGCGACGCTGCCAGGCGTCCGGTCCGACCCCGCCGTGGGGCAATAGCGGCAGAAGCGACCAGCTTGGCAAAGCGGTCCGGGACGCGAGGTCCCGCCGGAGGCCCAAGCCGCTCGGACGAGCGGCGGGGCCCCGACGGAACGTCCCGGGTTGTTGGGTTGGGTGGGCGTTTCTTTCGAAAGGACGTTCGGTCATGTCGAACCTGGCGGCCGCAGGGCACCTGCGGCAACCCGTATCGCAGTTCCCATCGCACTGGTACGGCGATCCCCGCGTGCTCGACGCCGAGCTGCGCACGCTGTTCGCGCGCGCGCCCGGCTACGTCGGCCACGAGCTCATGGTCCCCGAGGTCGGCGACTACCGGACGCTGCCGGGGCGGCACGACGCGCAGATGCTCGTCCGGAATGCCGGCGGCGTCGAGCTGCTGTCGAACGTCTGCCGGCACCGGCAGGCGCTGATGCTGAACGGCAAGGGCAACGCGCCGGCCATCGTCTGCCCGATCCACCGCTGGACCTACGACCTCAGGGGCGAGCTCATCGGCGCGCCGAAGTTCGCCGAGAAGCCCTGCGCGAGCCTCCATCGCACGCCGATCCAGAACTGGAACGGCCTCCTGTTCGACGGGCCCCGCGACGTCGCGAAGGACCTCTCGGCGCTCGCCACGAGGGCGCTCGACTTCTCGGGGTACGTGCTCGACCACGTCGACCTGCACGAGTGCTCGTACAACTGGAAGACCTTCATCGAGGTCTACCTCGAGGACTACCACGTCGGGCCGTTCCACCCGGGACTGGGCAAGTTCGTCACCTGCGACGACCTCAAGTGGGAGTTCGCGCCCTGGGCGTCGCTGCAGACCGTCGGCCTGAACGCGAGCTTCGCCAAGGCGGGCACCGCGACCTACGAGCGCTGGCACCGGGCGGTCCTCGAGTACTACCGCGGCCAGCTGCCGCAGCACGGCGCGATCTGGCTCACCTACTACCCGAACGTGATGGTCGAGTGGTACCCGCACGTGCTCGTCATCAGCACGCTCTATCCGCGCGGGGTCGACCGCACGCTCAACGTCGTCGAGTTCTACTACCCCGAGGAGATCGCGCTGTTCGAGCGCGAGTTCGTCGAGGCCGAGCAGGCGGCCTACCGCGAGACCGCGCGCGAGGACGACGAGATCGCCGAGCGGATGGACGCCGGGCGCCGCGCCCTCGTCGCGCAGGGGCGCAGCGAGGTCGGGCCGTACCAGTCGCCGATGGAAGACGGCATGCAGCACTTCCACGAGTTCTACCGCCGCGAGATGGAAGGCGTGCTGGCGGCGATCTGACGCGGCGTCGGACGCCGGACGGGGCGATGCGCCGCCGCGGCGAGCGCAGAGTCCGGCGTCGATCGTCGGCCTCCCATGCAATCGCTGTGGATGCTCGCCGCCGGCCTCGCGTTCGCGCTGATGGGCGTGTTCGTGAAGCTCGCGAGCGCGCACTACGCGACCGCGGAGCTCGTGTTCTGGCGCGCGCTCGCGCAGATGGCGGTGGCGTACGCGATGCTCAGGCACGCCGGCGTGGCGGTGCGCACGCGGCGCCTCGGCATGCACGTCCACCGCGGCGTCGCCGGGTTCGTCTCGCTGTTCATGTTCTTCTACTCGCTCACCGAGCTGCCCGTCGCCACCGCGATGACGCTGAACTACAGCTCGCCGCTCTTCCTCGCGATGCTGCTCGCGGTCCTCGCGCGCGAGCGCCCCGGCGCGAAGCTCGTCGGCGCCGTGCTCGTCGGCTTCGTCGGCGTCGTGCTGCTGCTCCAGCCGACGGTCGCGGCCGACCAGTGGTGGCCCGGTGTGATCGGGCTTGCGTCAGGCGCCATTTCCGCGATCGCCTACTGGAACGTGCGCGAGCTCGTCCGCGCCGAGGAGCCCGAGGCGCGCGTCGTCTTCTACTTCGGCCTGTTCGCGCTGCTGGGCGCGCTCGTCTGGATGGCGCCGCAGCCCTGGCATGCGCCCACCGGCGACACCTGGTGGATGCTCGTGGGCGTCGGCGGCCTGGGCGCTCTCGGGCAGCTCGCGATGACGCGCGCGTACGGGCACGGCTCCACGCTCGTCACCGCCGCGCTCTCGTACAGCGGCATCGTGTTCTCGAGCGCGATCGGCATCGCCTGGTTCGGCGACCTGCTGCCGTGGACGTCGTGGGCGGGCATCGCGCTGATCGTCGCCGCGGGTATGCTGGCGGTGCGCCTCCGGCCCGACCGGCGCGACGACGCAGCGGCGCAGGTCACCAACGACTGAAGCGGACGTCCCCATGCACGACACGCTGATCGACCCCGCGACGCTCGCTCGCCGCCTCGGCGACCCCGGGTGGGTCGTGCTCGACGTCCGCCACGACCTCGCGAGGCCCGACGACTGGGGGCGCGCGCAGTACCGCGCGGGGCACCTGCCCGGCGCGGTGTTCGTGCACCTCGATGCCGACCTCTCGGCGCCGAAGACCGGGACGAACGGCCGCCACCCGCTGCCTTCGGCCGAGGCCGCGGCCGCGCTGTTCGGGCGCTGCGGGATCGACGCGGGCACGCAAGTGGTCTGCTACGACCAGAACAGCGGGATGTTCGCGTCGCGCGCCTGGTGGATGCTGCGCTGGCTCGGTCACCGCGCCGTCGCGGTGCTCGACGGCGGCTACGACCGCTGGGTTCGCGAAGGGCGCCCGGTGACCACCGAGGCGCCGTCGCCCGAGGCGCGCACGTTCCCGATCCGCGGGCGCCTGCCGGTCGTGGAAGCCGCCGAGATCCTGTCGAGCCTGCGCACGCGCTCGCTCGTCGTCGTCGACGCGCGCTCGCCGGAGCGCTTCCGCGGCGAGACCGAGCCGCTCGATCCGGTCGCCGGCCACATTCCCGGCGCGATCAACCGTCCCTACGCGGCGAACCTCGGCCCCGACGGCACGTTCAAGGACGCCGCCGCGCTGAAGGGCGAGTACGACGCGCTCCTGCGCGACGTCCCGCCCGAGCGCGTCGTGCATCACTGCGGCAGCGGCGTGAGCGCATGCCACAGCGTGCTCGCGATGGCCGTCGCCGGCTATCCGATCACGCGCCTGTACCCGGGCTCGTGGAGCGAGTGGGTCGCCGACCGCTCGCGACCGGTGGCGACCGGGCGTGACCGCGTGCGTAACCCGCGGCGCGCTGACTGCGCGCACGCGCGCCGGCCATCGGCGCCCCTCGGGGCCTCGCGGCCAGCGCGGCCCCTCGGACGTGGGGGAGCCGCGACGAACACCGCCACGCCCCGCCCGGCGTCGCGCACGATGCGGTCGGCGCGCCATGCGATCGGCGGCCCGACCGCGCCATCGACGGTGCGCGTGCGGACCGCCGGCTCGCCAGCGTGACGGCGCGCGTGGGGGGCCAGCGTACGGCCGCGTCTCGGTCGCGACGCCGCGTTCGGCGAGCGCGCGCGCGAGGTCGCCATTCGCGTCCACGAGCTCGACGGGCACGAACGACGGCGCGACCCACGCGATCCCCGCGCGAGCGAACGCGCCGAGCGTGTCGAGCTCGATCTCGAACGGCCGGAAGCGGACGGACTCGCCCGCCTCCCGCACCGCCGCGGCGACGCGCGCCTCGACCGTACCCACGAACAGGACCGTCAGGTGCAGCGTGTGCGGGGCGCTCGCGCGCCCGCCGGGCTCGCGCGACCTCGCCCGCGAGCACGTCGAGGCGGCGCAGCGCCGCCTCGTCGGGCATGATCGCGAAGAAGAGGCGCGTCCTGTCGTCGTCCGCCATGGCCGCTCGCGCGGCGCCGCCCGATGCGGTCCCGGCGCCCAGGCGGTAGCATGGCGGGAACCGACCACCGGGAGAGGGCGATGAATCGACTGGAAGACCGCGTCGCGATCGTCACTGGCGCCGCGCAGGGCATCGGCCACGCGATCGCCGAGCGCCTGCTCGCGGAAGGCGCGCGCGTCGTGATGGGCGACCTCGTCGAGGCGCGCGTCGCCGAGGCCGCGCGCGCCCTCGACCCGAGCGCCGCGCGCACGCGCGTGCACGCCGGCGACGTCTCGCACAAGGCGACCGCCGACGCGCTCGTCGCGCTCGCGGTGGACGCGTTCGGCGGCGTCGACATCCTCGTCAACAACGCCGGCATCACGCACGCCGCCGACTTCCTCGACCTCGAGGAGGCCGACTTCGACCGCGTGATCGCGGTGAACCTGAAGTCGATGTTCCTCTGCGGCCAGGCCGCCGCGCGCAGGATGGTGGCGCAGCGCCGCGGCGGCGCGATCGTGAACATGTCGTCGGTGAACGCGGTCCTCGCGATCCCGAACCAGGTCCCCTACGTCGTGAGCAAGGGCGGCATCAACCAGTTGACGAAGGTGATGGCGCTGTCGCTCGCGGCGCACGGCATCCGCGTCAACGCGATCGGCCCGGGCACGATCGCCACCGAGATGGCGAAGAAGGCCGTGCTCGGCAGCGAGGAGGCGAAGCGCAGGATCCTCTCGCGCACGCCGATGGGCCGCCTGGGCGAGCCCGCGGAAGTCGCGGCGATCGCCGCGTTCCTCTCCTCCGACGATGCGTCGTACCTCACCGGGCAGACGATCTATCCGGACGGCGGGCGGCTCGGGCTCAACTACACGGTGCCGGTCGGGTAACCGACAAGGAAGGGGCCGCGCCCTCGCGGACGCGGCCCCAGGATCGCGAAACGAACGCGTTGCCGCGCGGCCTCCTTGGCCGGTCGCAGCGAAGTGCGACGTCGCGTGTCGACCGCCGCGGGGATCGGTCGCGTCGTCGATCCATCGCAGGCGATTCGCTTCTGCGCTAATCCGCCGCCATCGCCGCCTTCTTCTTCTCGTCGAAGAACTGCTCGTCCTCGGTCGAGTGCTTCAGCGCGGTCGTCGACGACTGGCTGCCCTGCACCGTCGTCGTGACGGCGTCGAAGTAGCCGGTGCCGACCTCGCGCTGGTGCTTGACCGCGGTGAAGCCCTTCTCGGCCGCGGCGAACTCGGCCTCCTGCATCTCGACGAACGCGCTCATGCCGCGCCGCGCGTAGCCGTGCGCGAGGTTGAACATCGAGTAGTTGAGGCTGTGGAAGCCGGCGAGCGTGATGAACTGGAACTTGTAGCCCATCGCGCCGAGCTCGCGCTGGAACTTCGCGATCGTCGCGTCGTCGAGGTTCTTCTTCCAGTTGAACGACGGCGAGCAGTTGTAGGCGAGCATCTTGCCCGGGAACTTCGCCTGGATCGCCTCGGCGAACGCCTTCGCGAACGCGAGGTCCGGCTTGCCGGTCTCGCACCAGATGAGGTCGGCGTACGGCGCGTACGCGAGGCCGCGCGAGATCGCCTGCTCGAGGCCCTTCTGCGTGCGGTAGAAGCCTTCGACGGTGCGCTCGCCGGTGAGGTGGGGCTTGTCGTTGTCGTCGACGTCCGAGGTGACGAGGTCGGCCGCCTCCGCGTCGGTGCGCGCGAGCAGGATCGTGGGCACGCCGAGGCAGTCGGCCGCGAGCCGCGCCGCGACGAGCTTCTCCACGGCTTCGCGCGTCGGCACGAGCACCTTGCCGCCCATGTGGCCGCACTTCTTGACCGACGCGAGCTGGTCCTCGAAGTGGACGCCCGCGGCGCCCGCCTCGATCATCGCCTTCATCAGCTCGAACGCGTTCAGCACGCCGCCGAAGCCGGCCTCGGCGTCCGCGACGATCGGCGCGAAGTAGTCGACGTCGCCCTTGCCTTCCGCGTGCTGGATCTGGTCGGCGCGCATGAACGCGTTGTTGATGCGCTTGACCACGCTCGGCACCGAGTTGACCGGGTAGAGCGACTGGTCCGAGTACATCTCGCCGGCGATGTTCGCGTCGGCGGCGACCTGCCAGCCCGACAGGTAGATCGCCTTGAGGCCCGCCTTCACCTGCTGCATCGCCTGGTTGCCGGTGAGCGCGCCGAGCGTGTTGACGTAGGGCTCGTCGTGCAGCAGCTTCCAGAGCTTCTCGGCGCCGCGCCGCGCGAGCGTGTGCTCGATGTGCACCGAGCCGCGGAGGCGCACCACGTCCTCCGCAGTGTAGCCGCGCCGGATGCCCTTCCAGCGCGAGTTCTCCGCCCAGTCCTTCTTCAGCCTGGCCGCTTCAAGATCGTAGTTCATCGTCGTTCTCCCGTCGTGTCGTCGGACCTCGCCCGCCCCGCAGGGCTGGACGTCGATTCGGTGGCGCGCGGCAGGCGTCGCCGGCCGACGCGCCGCGCCCCGATGTGACGCCGCGCGATGCCCCAGGCTTCGCTCGGGTCACGCCACGCGCCGTCGGGGATCGCCCTTCGGCGTCGGCGGGCTTGGGAGGGTGACTTGGAACAGGCCTGCTTGCCGGCGCCGCCTGGGTACCGGCGGCGCCGCTCGTGACGATTCGTACGCTAACGCAGCTCGCCCATCGGGTGCAAGCGATTTTGCGCGGCGCAGAATGAAAAAAACGCTTTGTTTCAATTTGATAGAACTCATTTCCATCAGCGGAATCATTGTGGCAAATGACGCAACCGGCGTGCTGCGACGCGCATGCTGCGGCGCACCGCGAGCGCGTTCAAACAGGTGACGCCGACAAGCCATTGATTCCCTGGACTCTCGCTCGCGCCATGGCTCCGCATCCCCAGATCCCGACATTTCCACCATGCGGCAGCCGTTTTCAGCGCCACCGCGGCATCGCCGCGATCAGTCCAGGACGAGCCGGACGCGCTGGCCCCGGTCGAGGACCTCGACCGACCCGCCACGCGAGCCGCTGGCGGATCGCGTCGAACGACCGACACCTCGCGCTCCCCGTGCACGACGAACGTGCGCGAAGGCGGCGAGCGGAATCCCCGCGAAGCCACGCGAAGAGGCCCGCACAGATCGGCGTGCGCGGGGGCGATCGTGTGCACGGATGCGCGCACCGGCACGCGCTCCGAAGAGCGT
>JBGAHH010000151.1:0-3992 GCA_044226265.1 Casimicrobiaceae bacterium
TCCATCGATCGAACGGCCGAAGGCGGCGGGCGGGAACGCCTCGTATCGTACGCCCATCGGCCACGGCGACCGTCCGGGCCGGCCGCGCACCATGACCGCCCTCGCCTCCGCGCGCTTAGCCCCCACCGCGCTCGCGCTCGCGCTCGCGGCAACGCTCGCGGCTCCGGCGGCCGCGGCGGTCCACAAGTGCGCGGGCGAGGACGGCGGCACGACCTACCAGGACCGCCCCTGCGGCGCGCGGCCGCTCGACGCCTCGGGCGTCTCCGACGCGCCGCTGTCGGTGCTCCCGGCACCCTCGCGGCGTTCGATCGAGCGCGCGCCGCAGGCGAAGCCGCCGAAGCCCGAGCGGGCGCGCAAGGCCGAGCCCGCGCGCACCGCCGACGCGCGCGAGCGCCGTCACCTGCACGTCGGCATGAGCGAGGGCGAAGTGCTCGCCCGCGTGGGCCCTCCCGACTTCACGACCGGCAAGGGCCGCCGCGCGACGCGCTGGACCTGGATGCCCGCGCCGGCCGATCCGGACACGATCACCGTGGTGCTTTTCGAGACCGGCCGCGTCGTCGAGGTGGAGAGGACGGTGGTCAAGCGGTAGCGACCGCCGGAGAATGGAAAATGGATAATGGAGAATGGAATGGCGTGCCCGTCGCCTGCCGTTCCATCAACCATTTTCTATTTTCCATTTTCCATGTTCCGTGGCTCCCCGCCATGCGCGTCGTCCTGCAACGCGTCCTCGAAGCGAGCGTGACCGTCGCCGGCCGCGTCACCGGCGCGATCGGCCCGGGCCTCCTCGTGCTCGCCGGCGCGGCGCCCGACGACACCGCGGAGGACCGCGACTGGCTCGCACGCAAGATCGCGCAGCTTCGCGTGTTCGACGACGACGCCGGCGTCATGAATCGCTCGGTGATCGACGCGGGCGGCGACGTCCTCGCGGTGTCGCAGTTCACGCTCTTCGCCTCGACGCGCAAGGGCAACCGCCCGTCGTGGTCCGCGGCGGCGCCGCCGGAAGTCGCGCGACCGATGTTCGACGCGTTCGTGGCCGCGCTTGCCCGGGAGCTCGGGCGCAGCGTGCCGACCGGCGAGTTCGGGGCCGACATGCGCGTCGCGCTCGTCAACGACGGGCCGGTGACGATCGTGATCGACAGCCGGTCGCGCGAATAGCGGTTCACGCCTTCGCGCGGCGGCGGTCGCGCGCCCACTGGCTCGCGAAGCCGCAGGCATTGGCGACCTGCCAGACCACGAGCAGCGACGCGATCCGCATCGCCGAGGGCAGGCGCGACGCCTCGAACGGCCGGCGGAATGTCTTCGCGTAGGTCGCGAGCTCGTCCGCCCACAGCGCCCGGCCGCCGGTCGCGCGGAGCGCGTGGAACCGGTACGCGCCCCGCCCGTAGCCGTAGTGCTGGCGCCAGAACGACGCGAGCGTGAGGTCGTGGTGGTGCAGCACGATCGCGTCGGACGCCGCGGCGATCTCGCGGCCCGAGGCGATCCAGCGATGGCAGAACTCCCGGTCCTCGGCGGTCCGGAACCGCTCGTCGAAGCCGCCCATCGCGCGGAAGCCCTCGGCGGCGAGCGCGAGGTTGTTCGACGTCACGAAGCGCAGCGCGCTTCCCGACGCGAGGAGGTGCGGCACGATCACCTCGACGATCGTCTGGCTCGCGACCGCGCAGGGATTGTCGACGAGCGCGTTCTCGACGCGACCGCCGTGGAGCGCGTGCGGCGTCCGTGCGAAAGCCGCCGCCAGCGCGCGGAGCCAGCCGGGCGAGGGCGTGCAGTCGTCGTCGGTGAACGCGAGGATCTCCCCCGCGGCGACCCTCGCCCCCGCGTTGCGCGCCGCGGCGGGACCCGCGTTCCGCTGCGCGATCCAGCGGACGGCGAGGCCCGGCCGCCCGAGATCCTCCCGGGTCGCGGCCGGCGGATCGCTGCCGTCGTCGACGACGACGACCTCGTAGCCGTCGGCGGGGTAATCCTGCGACGCGAGCGAGACGAGGCATGCCGCGAGGCCGCGCGGCCGGTTCCAGGTCGGCACGATCACCGACACGAACGGCAGCATCGCCGGATCGCCGCGAATCACGGCCCGCGCCGCTTCACGGCGACGCTCCTGCCGGTGCGCGCCGACTCGATCGCGGCGAGGACGACGGCGAGCGCGCGCACGCCGTCGTCGAGCGTCGCCTCGACGGCCGCTTCGCCGCGGATCGCCGCCGCGAATCGGTCCCACTGGCCGCGATAGCTCGCCGCCCACGCGCCGCCCGCGCGAAGGTCCGCCAGCGCGCGCGGAAGCGCTCGCGCCGCATCGATCGCCGCCCGGCCGCGCGCGCCGAGGTCGCCCGCGACGCGAGCGGTGGCGTCGGCGCGGAACCCGTCGAAGCGGTAGTACGACGTCGACACCGACCCCTCGCGGCCGAACACGTCGACCTCGTGGCGGCGGCTGGTTCGGTCGCCCAGCACCGCCGTCGCGAGCGAACCATCGGCGAACCGGGCCGAGACGCAGGCCGCGCCGTCGTCGCGATCGCCGGAGCGCGTGTAGGCGAACACCTCGTCGATCGCGACGCCGGTGAGCCACAGCCACAGGTCGACGTGGTGGACGGCCAGCTCGTAGAGCACGCCGCCGCCCCGCTCGCGCGCCGCGCGCCAGCCGGGCACATCGGCGTGGAAGCTCGAGAGACGGCTCGCGATCAGCTCGACCGCGCCGATGTCGCCGCGCCGGATCGCGTCGCGCGCGCGGCGCGACTGCTCGTGGAAACGCAGGTTGAAGCCGGTCGTCGCCCGCACGCCCGAGCTCCGGGCGACCGAGGCGATTCGCTCGGCGTCGTCGAGCGCGAGCGCCAGCGGCTTCTCGACGAGCACGTGCTTGCCGGCGGCGATCGCGTCGAGCGCGACGCCGGCGTGCGCGCTCGCGGGCACGCACACCGCGATGGCGTCGAGCGACGCGTCGCCCGCGAGCTCCCGCGCGTCGCGCGACGTCCGGTCGGGGCGCACCTCGGCGGCGAGCCGCGCGAGCGCGGAGGCGTCGGTGTCGGCGAGCGCGGCGATCCGCCAGGCCGGATGGCCGCGCAGCGCGCGCGCGTGGATCGCGGCGGCGCGCCCGCATCCCACGACGCCCAGCCGCAGGCGCGGGCTCGCCACGCTCACGCGGGCCAGAGCGCCCGGCGCTCGTCCTCCCGGACGTGGCGCGAGCGGTGGAACTCGTAGCGCGACGTCCGCGTCGCCGCGTCCCCGGCGCCGAGCGCGTAGCCCGCCATCTGGCCGGCGGCGTCGAACGCGAGCCCCGCGACGAGCGCGTGCAGGCTCGAGAGGAACGAGCCCGCGGCCGGCGCGGCGGCCGCGCTCCGGGCGATCCGCCAGAGCCGCACGAGCGGAATGAGCGGCGCCCCGGCGACGTAGATCGTGCGTCGCGCCGGCGACATCGACCTCGCCCGCAGCCCGGCGAACAGGCGCCCGTAGTGGAACTGCGCCGGCAGCCAGGAGCGCCACCGCGAGAAGTTGGCGTGCGCGATCCGCGCCGCCGGCTCGAATCGCAGGCGCTCGCCGCGCGCGCGCAGTTCCCAGTGGAGCAGCGTCTCGGCGTCGAGCCTCGACTCGAGCGCGTCGCCGTACGCGAGGAGCACCTGCCGCTTGTAGCTCGTGTTGTGGCCCGGCAGGAAGTCGGCGTCGCGCGCGGGCGCGGACGGGGCCGAGAGCCAGGGGCCGTAGCCGATGGCGAGGTCCGCGCGGCTGACGGCGGTCGCCGGGTTCGCGTTGGCCACCGACGGGCCCACCGCGGCGCAGGGGCCCTCGTGCGCCGCGATCAGCCGCTCGGCCCACGCAGGCTCGGGAAACGCGTGGTCCTCCGCGAGCGCGACGACGTCGGCGCTCGCGTGGCGCACGCCGGCGGCGTTCGCGCGGCCGATCGAGGCGAAGCGCTCCGCCTCGACGCGCACGACTCGGGCGAACGGCGCGAGCAGCGCCTCGTCGGCGTCGAGCGCGTCGAGCGACGGCGCGACGAGGACGAGCTCGATCGA
>JBGAHH010000040.1:0-33490 GCA_044226265.1 Casimicrobiaceae bacterium
GCGACGAACGATTCGAGGTAGATCCACTCCATCGCGGCCCCGGCCGGATTGTCCCATGACGGGGGGCCTGCGTATTCGCGCCGGGGAAGCAGGGTCAGACCCCACTTCCGCCAAGTGGGGGCTGACCCGGCTTTTCCTCGCGGCGCTCTTCGTCGCGGGCTGCGTCACCGCGCCGACGCCGCCGCGCCCGCCCGCGCCGGAGGCGGCGTCGCTGCCGCCGCGCTTCCAGGCCGAGCCCTGGAGCGCGCTGCCCGGATGGGGCGACGACCGCGTCGAGGAAGCGTGGCCGGCGTGGCTCGTCTCCTGCCGCGCGCTCGCCGCGCGGGCGTCGGCCCGCGAGATCTGGCGCGAGCCCTGCGAGGCGGCGGCGACCATCGACGGGCGCGACCGCGCAGCCGTGCGCGCCTACTTCGAGACTTGGTTCGCGCCATGGTCGGTCGCATTCCCCGACGGACGCACCGTCGGGCTCGTCACCGGCTACTACGAGCCGCTGCTGCGCGGCAGCCTCACTCGAACCGATGCGTTCACGGTGCCGCTCTACGCGGCGCCCGACGACCTCTTGACCGTCGACCTCGCGTCGCTCTTCCCCGAGCTCAAGGACAAGCGCGTTCGCGGCCGCGTCGACGGCAAGCGCGTCGTGCCCTACTGGACGCGCGCCGAGATCGAGCGCGGCGCCGCGCCCACCGACGGCAAGGCGCTAGCCTGGGTCGCCGATCCGGTCGACGCGGCGTTCCTGCAGATCCAGGGCTCGGGCCGCATCGAGCTTCCCGACGGCGGCGTGATGCGCCTGGGCTACGCGGACCAGAACGGCCACCCGTTCCGCTCGATCGGGCGAGTGCTGATCGATCGCGGCGAGCTCACGCGCGAAGGCGCGTCGATGCAGGCGATCCGCGCGTGGGCGCAGCGCAATCCCGACAAGCTCGACGAGCTGCTCGACCAGAACCCGAGCTACGTGTTCTTCCGCGACGTACCGCCGCCCGAGCCCGGCACGATCGACGCGACGATCGACGGCCCCTACGGCGCGCTCGGCGTGCCGCTCCTCGCAGAGCGCGCGATCGCGGTCGACGCGCGTGCGATCCCGCTCGGCGCGCCCGTCTTCCTCGCGACGACGAAGCCGCTGTCCGACGAGAAGCTCGAGCGCCTCGTGATGGCGCAGGACACCGGCGGCGCGATCCGAGGATCGGTGCGCGCCGATTTCTTCTGGGGGTTCGGCGACGAGGCCGGCCGCGAGGCCGGACGCATGCGCCAGGACGGCAGCGTGTGGCTGCTGTGGCCGATCGGGCGGACGCCGCCGAGGTAAACGCAAGGTCGCATCGGCGAACCCGTCGGGCCGAAGCCCGACCCACGCGATAGTGGCGCACCGCCCGGCGCCGACGACCCCGGCGACCTTCCGCCGCGGCCGGTGGATCGCACTCGACCGCGGCGGCGCGCCGAGGACCGACGCCGATACGCGATCAGCCGCTGCGCTTCCTGACCGCGAACGCGCGCGGCACCGGCAGCGCGGGCAGGTAGCTCGCGTTCCCGCCCTGCACCGCGATGACGAGGCACACGCCGCCGACCCTGGTCAGGTTCACGACGTTGCCGTTCACCTTGCAGACGAACGGCGTCGCGCTCGTGAACGACACCGGCAGGCCGGAGCTCGCGGTCGCGCTCAGCGTGAACGGCGGATCGCTCGTCGAGCGGTCGGGCAGCGGTGCGAACGAGATCGACTGCGCCGACTTGCCACCGGGCGTCCGGACCGACACGGCGATCGGCTGCGACGCCGCTGCGAACTCCGCGTTGCCGGCGTAGCGCGCGACGACCGCGTGATCGCCGATCGAGAGCGGCGGCCCGCTGCACTGCGCGACGCCCGCGGACAGCACGGCGGTGCACAGCGTGCGCCGGTCCTCCGAGAACGTGACGCTGCCGGTGGGCGTCCCGCCGGGGCTCGTCACGGTCGCCGTGTACGCGATCCACTGGCCCGCGCGCGCCGGGTTGGGCGCGGCGGAGACCGTCATCAACGACGGCCACGGCGCGTCGACCACGATCGGCGTCTGCGTGCCGGTGAACCGGCCCGAGGATCCGAACGTCACCTCGGTCGGGAAGCCGCGCGGATCCTCCGGATCGACGTACGCCGACGTCTCGATGCCTGTGACGCGGAACGCGGCCACGCCCGCCGGCGCGTTGTGCGCGGTGAGGTCGTGCAACTCGCCGCCGGCGACCACCATCGCGACGCCGTTGGCGGTCACCGTGTACCGGTTGTCGCCGAAGCCGATCGGCAGGCGCACCGCCACGAACAGCGGATCGCCGGCCCCGACCGCGTAGTCGTAGCCGACCGCGACCGCCGGATCGATGAACACCGGCTGGCCGCCGACGACCGCGACGTCGAACTGGAACCCTCCCTCGGTGGTCGTGCCGACCGGCAACTGGCCGGGCGTGGCGATGAAGCCGTGGCGCTTGCCCAGCGAGTCGACCCAGTAGCCCGCGACCTGGCCGGCGTTGTTGATGGCCAGCGGGACCGTCTCCACCGCGCCGGGCACGACGAGCGTCTCGTAGCCGTTGGCCGCGTTCCCGACGAAGCCCTGCGCGACGCCTCCCGAGATCGTGTAGCCCGCGATCACGCCGGCGTCGTTGATGCCGCGCGCGTAGGTCGGGAGGCCGCTCACCTGGAACGCGGTGACCGTTCCGTTCGCCTCGCGCAGGAAGCCCTGCGCCGTCGTGCCGTCGTCGACGCTGCCGACGACCTGGCCGGCCGTGTTGATCGCGTGCGCGATCCTGCGCCAGCCCGGCGCCGCGATCGCGATGTCGGTGTACGTCGTCGTCGCCGGATCGTAGATGAACGCGACCGACGTCGACGCGCCCGGGTCGAACGCGTAGCCGACGAGCGTGCCCGCGGCATTGACGCCGCGCACCTCGGTGACCGGCCAGGGGGCGCGCGCGAGCAGCGAATACGCGCTCCCCGTCAGCGTGAAGCCGCTGCCGGCCGTGGGCGAGGCGGCCGAATCGGACGCTCCGCCGACGACGGTGCCGCCGCCCGCGATGCCCCAGGGCGAGACCTCGACGTAACCGCTGCCGCCGGGCAGCGGGGCATAGGCGCCCGCCGCGTAGGCGAACGGCGTCGGGACGCCCGCGAGCGTCGCGAGGCCGACGAGCTTGCCGTTGTCGGTGAGCGCGCGCACCTCGGTCTCGCTCGCCGCCGGGTAGTCGACGTCGGCGATCGCGTAGGCCGCGGGTGGCCCCGCCGTGATGACCTGCTGCGTCAGCGTTCGCGTCCCGGGCAGGTAGTACGCGTCGCCAGAATAATCGGCGGCGATCGTGGCGTCCGCGGCGAGCGCGGCGGTGCACTGGGCCTGGCCGCCGGACAGCGCGACGTTCGCGCACCCCGCGATCGCGCTTCCGTCAGCCGAGAATGCCACGGTCCCGACGGGCGTGCCGACGTCTCCCTTCGCGACGAACGTGAACGCGACGGACTGCCCGGCCGCTGACGGATTGGCGCTCGACGAGAGCGAGAGCGTCGCATTCGTCCGGTAGACCGTGAACGACTGGACGACCTGGGGCGCCGCGCCGTAGATCGCATTGCCCGCCTGGTCGGCCGTGATCGTGCATGTTCCCGCGCTGGCGAGCGTGACCACGTTGCCGCTCAACGTGCAAACGGCGGGCGTCGCACTCGCGAACGCGACCGTCAGGCCCGAGCTCGCCGTCGCGGAGACGATGAACGCCGGGGTGCCGATGGGGCGGTCGGGGACGACGGGGAACGTGATCGTCTGCGCGAGCGCCGTCGTCGTGTGGGCGACCGCGGCGGCGGTGGCCGTTGCGAAGTTCGCGTCGCCGCCGTACTGCGCGCCGATGTTGACGATCCCCACGATGGTCGGCGTGAGCGTGCAGGACGGGTCGACGTCGGGCACGGCGATCGTGCACTGGTCGCCGCCGCGATCGACCTGGACGGTGCCCGTCGGGATGCCGGTGCCGGGCGGAACGACGTTGAGCGCCACCGTCACCTTGACCGGCGAGAGCACGGCCGACGGATCGGGCACGTGCGCGGTGATCGACAGGCTCACCGGCGCCCGGGTGACCTCGTAAGTCAGCGTGCCGGTGCTCGCCGAGTTCAGGCCGTCGCCGCTGTAGACCGCGGCGAGCGCGTTGCTCGTGCCGATGGGGAGCGCGCTGGTCGTGCACTGCGCCTGGCCGCCGGCCAGCGCGACGCTCGCGCATCCTGCGATGGGGGCGCCGTTCGCGGAGAACGCGACGGTGCCGGTCGGCGCATTGCCGTTGAACACGGTCGCCGTCAGCGTCACCGGCTGTCCGTAGAAGCTCGCGCCCGGCGACGACGTGAGCGTCGTGGCCGTCACGCCGGCGGCCGGCGCGAGCAGCACCGTGGCGGGCAGGCCGTAGAGGCCCGTGCGGCCGTCGCCGAGCTCCCCGCTGTCGCCGCGACCCCAGCACTTCACCCTGCCGGTGCCGGTGATCGCGCACACTTGCGTGTATCCGGCGGCGAGCTTCACGACGTCGGTCAGGTTGGCGACCTCGACCGGCACTGCCGAAGCGTCTTCGACGACGCTGGGGTTGCCGAGCTGGCCATCCTGATTGCCGCCCCAGCACATCGCCTTGCCGCTGTTCATTCGCGCGCAAGTCCAGCCCGCGCCCGCGGCGATCTGCAGGATGCCGCCGAGATCGACGGCAACGGGCACCTTCGATCCGGCTCCGAAGCCGGCTCCCAGCTGGCCGAGGGCGTTGTCACCCCAGCAGCGCGCGGTGCCGTCATCGAGGCGCGCACACGCGTGGTAAGGACCCGTCGTGATCTGGGTGGTGTTGCTAAGCCCCACGACATCCTGCGGACTCGCGTAGACGTCGAAGTAGGAGCCGCCGTTGCCGACCTGCCCCTGTGAATTCCCGCCCCAGCACTTGACCGCGCCGCCGATCCGCGCGCAGGTGTAAGCCGCACCCGCTGCGATCTCGTCGACACCGGAAAGCCCCGGGACCTGCGCCGGCGAGTAGCTGTCGACGGTGTTGCCGAGCCCGAGCTGTCCCCATTGGTTCGAGCCCCAGCACCACACGGTGCCGCCCTGCAACAGCGCGCACGAGTGGTCGTAACCGGCGACGACCTGGATCGCGACGGAGCCCAGTGAGAGGTTCGCGGGCACGACCTGCGCATCGCCGCTGGGCGGCTGGCCGAGCTGGCCGCGATTGTTGAATCCCCAGCACGCGACGACGCCATCGCTCCTCAATGCGCAGGTGTGTTCGTACCCCGCGGCGACCTGCGTCGCGCCGAGGTCGTAGACGTCCACGGGAACGCCCGACGAATTGGACGTGCCGTCACCGAGCTGCCCGTCGTCGTTCGCGCCCCAGCACCTGGCGGCCTTGACGCCGCCGGGCAGCGCGAGCGCCGCGCAGGTGTGCACGCCACCGGCGGAGATGTCGACCGCGTCCGCGATCCCGACGACGTCGACCGGCGACCTCGTCCTGGTGGAGACGCCGTTGCCGAGCTGGCCGAATGCGTTGTCGCCCCAGCACTGCACGCCGTCGCCGACGAGCGCGCAATGCGTGGTCGGACCGCCGTAGTACGCGCCGCCGACCGCGACGCGGGTCGCGCCGATCAATTCGTCGACGAGCCTCGGCATCTCCGCGTAATTGCTCGACGCGCCCCAGCACTTGACGGTGCCGTCGCCGATGACGGCGCAACTGTCGCTGCCGCCCGCACCGACCGCGATCGCACCGGACGCGGTCACCACGATGGCCGGGGGGAGGACGATGTCCGGTCCGCGGGGAAGCGTCCCGAGCTGTCCGTAGTAGTTCCACCCCCAGCACGCGACCTCGCCGCTCGCGAGCTGCGCGCAGGTGTGGTTGTCGCCCGCGGCGATCGACGTGGCCGGACCGGGAAGCGTGACGGCGACCGGCGTCGCCGACGGCGGGCCGGAGACGCCATCGCCGAGTTGCGCGTAGAAGTCGTCGCCCCAGCACTCGACCGCGCCGCCCGCGACGATCGCGCAGGTGTGCGACTCGCCGGCGGCGATCGCGGTTGCGCCGGTGATGACGCCGGCCCGGACGGGGATCGTCTCGGAGCTCGAGGGAATGCCGTTGCCGAGCTGGCCGTATTCGTTGTTGCCCCAGCAATAGACGGCGCCGGTGTCCGTACCGGTGTCGACGATCGCGCACGCATGAAGGAGGCCGGCCGAGATCCTGCGCGCCGTCTTGCCGTCGAGGCCCAGCGGCACGCCGTTGTCGCCCGTGACGTCGTACATCCCGAAGACGTCGCTGGCGCTGCCCGAGCCGTGATTCCCCTGGGGCTCCATGCCCCAGCACTTGACGCCGCCGGTGTCGGTGACGGCGCAGCCGTAGTCGCGCCCGGCCGCGACGTCGACCGCGTTCGCGATGCCCTGCACGTCGATCGCGTAGTTCGACGGGGTCGTGGTGCCGTCGCCGAGCTTGCCGTAGTCGTTGTTGCCCCAGCACTTGATGCCGCCGGTCGAGAGCAGCGCGCAGGCGTGGCGATCGCCCGCGGCGATCCCGTTCGCGCCGGTGAGCGGCGTGCCGCCCTGCGCTTGCGCCGCTGCCAATGCGAGTAGGCCGGCGAGTGCCGGTGCGCCGAGCGCGCCGAACCGCCGTGCGCCCTTCGAGGTGGCGGCCGCGGCCGCTTCGAGAACCTGCGCGATCGTCCGATGAACGTTCATCTTGCGCTCCCCGTTCGTCTGCTCGTCCTTGGGACTCGCGACGCCTCCCTGGCGGCGCGTTTCGAGGGACGTTAGCGGGGCGGGCGTCACGCGGGCGTTACGCGAGGCCGGGGCCGCGCGCGCGGCATCTGGCCTGACCAGTTGCGGTCCGCCGGGGCTTGGAGGCGGGCTCGAAGACCCTGCGAGTCGGCCTTCGGGCCGACGCTTTTCGCTTCGGTTTCCCGTGGGCCAGGCTAAACCCCTTGTGGGTCGGGCTTCAGCCCGACGCCTTCGATGCGCAGAACCCCGTCAGGCTGAAGCCCGACCCACCGAGGCCTCGAGTCACTTCATCCGGCGGACGAGCGCCAGCAGCTCGCGATTGGCGGGATTGCGCTCGAGGAAGCTCTCGCGGAACTCGGGCGGAACCCCGCGCTCCGCGACCCCGCACAGCCACGTCTCGCCGCGCAACGCGAGCGAGCGCGCCTCGTCAGCGAGGCCGGCGCGCTGCAGCACGACGACCGCATTGCGGACGATCGCGGGCCACGTCAGGTCCTCGCTGCCGCACTCCGCGGCGAGCTCGACCGACAGCCGCGCGTGCGTGACGGCGGCGTCGCGCTCGCCGGCCCTGTCTTCCGCGATCGCCAGCCGCGACATCGCGGAGGCTTCCAGGCCGCGGAACCCCGCCTGTCGCGCCTCGTCGAGCACGCCGCGCGCGGCGGCGGCCGCCTCGGTCGGCGGGCCGAGATCGACGAGGCGCAGGCGCGCCACCATCGCCATGAACGGCTGCAGGTCTTCGCCCACGAGTGCGCGCCCCGCGGCCGCGGCTTCCTCGACGCGCAGCCGCCCCTCGGCCGCGAGCCTGAGGTCCAGCAGGGCGACCTCGCGATGCTCGACGGGGCGGGTGATCGCTCGCAACGCGAGCTCGCGGTCCTCCCGCGCGCGGGCGAGCTGCCCGAGGTCGAGCCAGATCTCCGCACGATGGACGATCCTGCCCGCGAGGCTCCCCGGCGAGCGTGCGCGGGCGAGGTCGATCGCGACGTGCACGCGCGTCAGCGCTTCGTCGAGGCGGCCCAGGTCCCGCAGCGCGATCGAGGCCATCCAGTCGTTCGCCTCGCCGGTCCCTTCGATGCGGTCGTGGGACGCGCGCAGCGCATCCGACCGTGCGAGCCGCTCGAGCGCGTCGCGCGGCCGGCCGAGCCGCAGCAGCGCCTGGGCCGCGTTCGCGAGCGCGGTGATCTCCAGCAGGGCGTCGCGGCAGGCGCGAGCGTCGGCCGCCGACAGGTCGAACAGCTCGATCGCGAGCTCGCTGCTTCCCGCGCGATTGAGCACATACCCGATCTTGCTGAGGAGATCGCCGCGCTGGCCGAGGTCGTGCCATCGCCGGACCTCGGGAAGCAGCGCCTCCGCCTCGTGCACGGCCCGCGCGTGGTCGCCCTTCATCGAATGGAGGATCGCGACGTTCAGCCCGCCGCCGACGCGGAACCAGTCGAGGCCCGCTTCCTGCGCGAGCGCGACCGCCCGGCGCGCCGCGGCCACGCCTTCGTCCAGCCGCTCGATCCGGTGCATGCTGAAGTCCGAGCGCAGCAGCAGCGCGTAGATGCGCTGCGCCGGCGTCGCGGCGAGCGCGTCGAGCCGGTCGACCAGCTTCAGCAGGTCGGCCGCGCGGTCGACGTACATTCGCGCGTCGACGATCGTCGCCAGCGACTCGAACGCCTGCTCGGACGTGGCGGTCTCCGCCTCGATCGCCGCGGCCCTGACGAGGAACTCGACGCCTTCGCGCGGCCGCATCGCCCCCAGCGCCCGCTCGGCCGCCTTGCGCAGCCACGGCAGCGCGCGCGCGGGCGTCGCCGAGGTCTCCCAGTGCGCGGCCACGCGCGCCGGCTCGCCGTCGGCGCGCTCGAGCCACTCGGCGATCGCGCCGTGCGTGCGCGTCGCGATCGCCGGCGGCAGCGATCGCAGCGTCGCCTCGAACACCAGGTCGTGCGCGAACGCGGCGCCGCGCAGTACCTGCGCCGCCTCGAGCTCGTTCCACGCATCGGCGAGCGCCACCGCCGGCGTCTTCAGCACGTGCTCGGCCATCTCGATCGAAAAGTCGACGCCGGCCACCGCGGCGACGCGGGCGAGCGCGATGCCCGCCGGCGACAGCTGCCGAAGCCGTCGCTCGATCAGCGCGCCGACCGTGGCCGGTCGGGGCAGCTCGGTGCCCGATCCGCCCGAGACCACCGCCTGCTTGAGCGTCTCGAGCGCGAACATTGGGTTGCCGCCGGTGTGACGCACCAGCCGCCCTGCGATCGCCGCGCCGTCGAGGCCGGGCACCCCCAGCGAGTCGACCAGCGCGGCCATCGCGGCCTCGTCCAGCGGCGCCAGCGCGACCGTCGAGAGCGCGAGGCCGTCCTCGAGCGTCTCGCGCAGCGCGATCGCGCCGGCGCCCGCGTCGCCCTGGCGCTGCGCGAATCCCCAGCGAAGGTCGCCGGCGGGCCCGCCTCCGACGATCGCCCGCAGCACGTCGAGGCTCGCTTCGTCCGCGAAGTGCACGTCGTCGAGCACGATGCCGCGGACCCCGTCGCGCCGCGCGTCCGCGAGCGCGGCTTCGACGGCCTGCTGAAGCCGCAGCGGCGGGCCGTCCGCGCCCGCGCCGGCCGCGGGCACGAGCTCGGGCAGCACGCGCGCGGGCTGCGTCGAAGCGGCCGCGGACGCATCCGGCAGCCTGCCCGCCATCGCCGTGCGCAACAGGCGCGCCAGCGTGGCGAACGGCACGCCGACGTCGCCCGGCCGGGCCTGCGCGACGATCGCCCGCGGATGGTCGAGCGCGAACTCCGCCAGGAGTCGTGACTTGCCCATGCCCGCCTCGCCGAGCACGAGGAACGCACGGCCTTCGTCCCAGGCGCGCGCGAGCATCGCGAGCTCGGCGTCGCGCCCGACGAGCCGCGGTGGCCGCGTGATCGTGACCGGGACCGTGGCGGCCACGGCGCGCGGCACCGGCGCGGCGCGCTCGATCTGCTGCCTGAGCTCGAGCGTCTCGCGCCCCGGCGCCGCGCCGAGCTCGTCGCGCAACACCTTCGCGCAGCGCTGGAAGGCCTCGAGGGCCGCGCCGACGTCGCCCTGCAGGTAGTGGATGCGCATCACGCGGCGATGCGCGTCCTCGGAGGCCGGATCGAGATCGACCCACGCGCGCGCGTGCGCGAGCGCTTCGTCGAGGTGCCACTCGGCTTCGGCGCGCGCGGCCGATCCGGCGAGGCTCTCCGCACGGGCACGCCTGCGGCGCTCGCGCATCGCATCCAGCCATTCCGACAGCCCGCCCGCCCCGTACGACGGATGGCCAGAGAGCAGCTCGTGCGTCTCGTCGAGATCGTGCACCACCCCCTCGGCCAGCCTCGCGAGCGGGTGCCCGGTCACGAGCTCCACGCCGGTCGTCTTCTTCAGGCGCAGCAACCGCTGCCGCAGGTTGCCGCGCGCACGCTCCTCGTCGACGTCGGGCCACAGCAGCGCCGCGAGCCTGGCGCGCGCCGTCGGGCCCTCGATCGCGAGGTAGGCGAGCAGCAGCGCGTCCTTGGGCTCGAGGTCGGTCGCCGCGCCGCCCCTGGCCTCGAATCGGCCGATGCGGCTCAGCCGAAGCCGCGCGACGCTCGTCGGGGCCGATCGTCGGGAAGGCATCGTCACGGTCGCCGGGTTGCGGGCTCCGAGGCGCCGGGCCTCGTCGGTCCTGCGCTCCCCGGGAGGCCCGAAGCTAGAGCCTCGGGCGTCACGCGAGCGTCACATCGCCCTCGCCCGCGCACCGCCCCTCGGATCGGGGTCAGCTCGGAACCGGACGCTGGTGGAGAACGTCCTCGGCCTGCTTGTCGGCGTGATAGGACGAGCGCACCAGCGCGCCGACCGCGGCGTGGCGGAAGCCCATCGCCTCCGCCTCGCGCCCGAACATGGCGAACGTATCGGGGTGCACGTAGCGCTGCACCGGCAGGTGGCCGGCCGTCGGCTGCAGGTACTGGCCGATCGTCAGCATGTCGATGCCGTGCGCGCGCATGTCGCGCATCGTCGCGAGGATCTCGTCGTCGGTCTCGCCCAAGCCCACCATGAGCCCGGACTTCGTCGGCACGTTCGGCACGCGCGCCTTGAACTCGCGCAGGAGCGCGAGCGAATGCGCGTAGTCGGAGCCGGGGCGCGCCTGCTTGTAGAGGCGCGGCACCGTCTCGAGGTTGTGGTTCATCACGTCGGGCGGCGCGGCCTCGAGGATCGCGAGCGCGCGGTCCATGCGCCCGCGGAAGTCGGGGACGAGCACCTCGATCTGCGTGTCCGGCGAGCGCTCGCGCACCGCGCGGATGCAGTCGACGAAGTGCTGCGCGCCGCCGTCGCGGAGATCGTCGCGGTCGACGCTCGTGATCACGACGTACCCGAGGCGCAGCGCGGCGATCGTCTTCGCGAGATTCGCGGGCTCGTCGGCGTCGAGCGGCAGCGGGCGGCCGTGCCCCACGTCGCAGAACGGGCAGCGGCGCGTGCAGATGTCGCCCATGATCATGAACGTCGCGGTGCCCTTGCCGAAGCACTCGCCGATGTTCGGGCACGAGGCTTCCTCGCACACGGTGTGCAGGTTGTGCTCGCGCAGGATGCGCTTGATTTCGTAGAAGCGCGGCGAGGACGCCGCGCGCACGCGGATCCACTCGGGCTTCTTGAGCGGCGCGCCCGTGACGACCTTGATCGGGATGCGCGAGGTCTTCGACGCGCCCTTGTGCTTCACGCCGGCGGCGTTGTCGGCGGGCGGGGGGGAGTCGAGGCTCATGGGCGGGGCTTGGCGATCGTGCGCGCGAGGATCGGCGCGAGCGTCTCGCCGGCGCGCTCCACGGTCGTCGCGACGCCGAGATCGGACACCTGCGTCACGGCGAGGCCCGGGTAGCCGCACGGGTCGATGTCCGCGAACGGCGAGAGGTCCATCGCGACGTTGACCGCGACGCCGTGGTAGGTGCACCCGTTGCGCACCTTCAGGCCGAGCGCCGCGACCTTCGCCTCGACGCCGTCGCGCGAGACGTACACGCCGGGCGCCGACGGTTTCCCGTAGGCGGAAATCCCCGACGAATCAAGCCATTCTACCACCGCGGCCTCCAGGCGCCGCACGAGCTCGCGGATGCCGAGACGCCGCCGCGCGAGGTCGACCATCACGTAGACGACGAGCTGGCCGGGGCCGTGGTAGGTCACCTGCCCGCCGCGGTCGACCTTGAGCACCGGGATCGCGCTCGCGCGGAGCAGGTGCTCGCGGCGTCCCGCCAAGCCCAGCGTGTAGACCGGCGCGTGCTCGGTGACCCACAGCTCGTCCTCGGTGTCGCGCTCGCGCGCGTCGGTCCACGCACGCATCGCGCGCCAGCAGCGTTCGTAGTCGGTGCGGCCCAGCGTACGCATGACGAAGCCGGACGAAGCGTCGCGTCGCGCGGGCGCGCCCGCGATCCAACCGAAGTCGCCGGACGACTCGCTCATGGCCGCGGCCGCCGCTTCACGCGCGAAGCCGGCCGCCCGGCGATGCCGGACGCGCCTCGAGCTCGCGTCCACCCCGATGCGAGGAACTCGAACGACTCGCCCGACGGCGACTCCGAACGCTGCCACACGACCCGGTCGCGAAACACCGACAGCCACCAGGTCTGCAGGTCGGCGTGCGTGCGCGACGCGAAGCCGTCCGGCGTGAGCAGCGCGCAGCATCCCGCGTGCTCGGGATCGCGCACCGATTCGTAGCGGATCGCCTGCACCCCGGCCTCGCGCGCGGCGCGCGCGAGCGCCTGGCAGGCGCCGTAGTCGTCAGGGTCGGTCCAGCGCGCGCGATCCGCGGCGAACGGCGGCACGCGCAGGTCGACGGCGGCGGCGGCGATCTTCGCGCGGAACACCGTCTGCGGCTTGGTCGGCATCGACGCGAGGCCCGGCGAGTCGGCGAGGTGCCGCCAGCGCCAGTATCCCAGCTCGGCGCAGGCGGTGCGTACCGCGTCGGCCGCGTAGAACACCCCGGGGTCGTTGTCGCCGCGGAATCGCGAACCGCCCGGCGGCGGCCGATAGCGGAACGGCGTCGCGAGCAGATAGTCGAGGCGTGCCGCCGATGCGGGCATCGCCGGCTTGCCCTCCTCGAGCACGTCCTCGAGCACCTTCTGCTCGTCGAGCGTGTCGACGAGCACCATCGTCGACGCGACGTGCTGCGCCTCCACCGCGCGCCAGACGCTGCCCGCGAAGCGACGAGCGGCGGTGCGGATGCGCCGCACCGCCGCGGCGTCGCGAACCGTCGACGGGTCGTTCACCGCGACGCGTGCCGAGGCTTAGACCGCGCCCGCCGGGCCGCCCCAAGGGCGCGGGCCCCCTGGGGGGCGGCGGCCGAAGGACGCTTCGGGGGGATCACACCCTCCCGCGCGCGGCGTCCAGGTACGCGACGACACGGACGAGCCCTTCGGCCGAGGTCAGGAGGTCCCGGGGGCGATCCGTCGCGAGGGCGAGGTTCGGGCTGGCGAGCCAGGTCCGCGCGGGCTCGTCGTGGCCCCAGAGCGCGTCGAGCGAGCGGAACATCCGGACGAAGAGCCGCCCGAGCTCCCATTCCTTCGCCCGGCCGGGGTCCAGCACGTACGTGCCGCCGCGCATGCGCGAGACCGTGGCCTCGGAAACGCCGAGGATGCCGGCCACTTCCTTCTGCGTCAGGCCCAGGGTGTCGGCGGCGCGCACGACGGCCTTGGTCAGGACCCGCTCGGGGGCGGGAGACGCGGCGCGGGACGTTCGGGCGGAAGAGGCCTCCATGCGAGGGCCCGTTCGGGGAATTTCGTTTCTATGGAAATAAAAACGATTCTATATTGCTACAGAAACACGGATTCCGCAAGATCGCCCGTCGCGCCGCCTCGCGCCATCGGCGCCTCGGCCCGATTGCGACGACCTCCTCGATGGCGGAGCGGAGCTCGCCGCAGGCCTTCGGCGTCCGCGGCGGCATCGACGCAGGAGGCTCGCCTCGCGAGCCACCGTCCTCGCGCGCGGCCGCGCGGGCCGGTCGCGGCCGGGCTACAGCACCATCGCGACGCGCGGGTGCGCGACGAGCTCGCGGTAGAGGGCGTCGAGCTGCTCGCGCGAGGTCGCGGTGATCGTGGCGGTCACCGACAGGTAGTTGCCTTCGCGCGAGCTGCGCATCTCGAGCGTCGCCGCGTCGAAGTCGGGCGCGTGGCGCAGCACCACCTCGACGATCGCCTGCGCGAAGTCGTCGGTGCGGCGGCCCATCACCTTGATCGGAAAGGCGGTCGGGAACTCGAGTCCGGAGGGGCGGCCTTCCTCGGCCATCATCGATTCCAGCGTCTTCATCCGGCCCTATGTTGCACCTGTTCCCGGTCGGCGCAAGCCCCCGGCGCCGGATAGCGCGGCGGCGCCGGGATGCTAGGCTTGGAACCCCGTCGCAATCCCCCGCGCCACTGCGTTTCGCGCGGACGCTCCTCCACCGACCCGCCGCGCCGCCGCCGACATCCATGCGATTGCTCCTCGCCGGCGCGCTGTCGTGGAACGCCGAGCGCATCCGCAGCCTGCACGAGCGCGGCCACCGGCTCTGGGGCGTCTGGTCGCGGAGCATGGCCTGGGACCAGGGCCCCTATCCCTGCCTCGACGGCTGCGTGACGCCGGTCGCGCTCGCGGACGCGGCGCGCGTGATCCGCGAGCAGTCGATCGACGCGGTCTACAGCCTGTTCCAGGTCTACCACCCTCGCCTGTGGGGACCGCGCGCGCCGGGCGTCGAGCACGACGTGTGGACGATCCTGCGCACGCTCCTCGCCGAGCGCCGGCGCGGCGCGTTCGACGCGCCGATCGTGCGGCACTGGGGCTTCGACGTGCAGGCGCTCGCGCCCGACGTCGTGCGCGCGCTCGACGGCCACGTGTTCTGCAATCGCGAGAAGGCGCGCTACTGGACCGCGCCGCGGAGCGAAGGCGGCCGCGGCATCGACGAGTTCGACGAGTGTGAGACGACCGCGTTCCTCGACGGCGACCGGCCGAAGCTCGAGTTCATGAACGACGCGTTCTCGCCGCCGCTGTCGGAGCGCGGCGGCGAGATCCACACCGTGTGCATCGGCCGCCCGTTCGGCATCGACTACCTCGCCGCCGCGCGGCGCGGCATCCACGTGCACCTGTACGGCAACCGCCACGACGACGTCTGGCGCACGATCGCGCGCGACCTCTCGATCGCCGGCGCGGGTCGCGAGGCCGAGCTCGTGAAGCGCCACGTCCACCTGCACGCGTCGCTGCAGACGCAGGGCGCGGGCTGGGACGAGGTCCGGCGCGTGAAGTCGGCGTGGGTGCGCGAATTCTCGCGCTACGACGCCGGCTGGTCGTACGTCGGCCGGCCGCTGCCCTGGGAGCCGCTCGACGACCGCGCCGCGATCCCGAGCAAGGTGTCGACCTACCTGCTCGCCGGCCTGCCGGTGATCGGCGACGTCCGCCCCGGCTGGTACCGCTACGACGAGATCGCGCGGCTTCGCGTCAACGTCGACCTGACCGATTACGACGAGCTCCGGGAGCGTCTCGAGCGCGAAGTCGCGACGCGCGAGCGACACGCGAGCGCGGTGCGCGCGCGGTCGGGCTACTCGTTCGACGCGTCGATCGATCCGCTGCTCGCGACGGTCGAGCTCGCCCGCACGCGCTATTTCGCGCGTCCGCATCGCGAGCGCTCGCGCGACGGGGCGCGGCGCCGCCTGATCCACCTCGGCGCGAGCCCCGATCCGCGCCGGCTCGCCGCTCGGCTCGCGGGTGCGCTCCTGCCCGCGAGGGGTGCCGCCGCCGGCGGCCCGGACTCGCGTCTCGGGGACGTCGCGCAGGAGGCGTGGCGCAAGCTCGTCGTCGCGCGCCGCGCGAGGCGACTCGCGCGGCTCCTGTCGCTCGACGCCGAGCGCGCGTCGCCCCCGGTGGACGCGCGGGGCGACGTGGAACCCGAAAGGCGAGCGTGAGCGTCCTCGCGGTCGAGCGATTCGCCGATCCGTCGAGACGCTGCGATCCCGCGCTGCCGCCGATCGCGTCGCGCGAAATCGAGGTCGTCGACCTGCCCGACCCGCTGCGCGACCCCGGCGCCTTCCTGCGCGAGCTTCCGGGCGCGATCCGCGACTGGGCCGGCGTGCCGGCGTCGACGCGCGAGCGTGCGGCGCTCGCGCGCGCCGCGATCGGCACGGGCGGGGCCCGGCTGGGCGCGCTGCTGCGCGCGCCTGCGCTGCTGCGGCGCGCGCGCGAGCGAGGCGTCGAGGCGATCGCCTGCCGCTCGTCCAAGGACTTCGCGCTCGCCCGCTCGCTCGCGGATCTCGCCGGGCGGCCGCTCGTCGAAGAGCTCGCGCACGGGACGCGGTACTTCGGCGAGTTCGCGTTCGAGCTCCTCGCGGTCGTCCCCTACGCCTACTGGCTCCACCGGCAGGGGCGCCTCGAGTTCACCGTCTCGACGCCGGACACGCGCTGCCTCTACTGGTTCTCGCCGCGCCACGAGGAGCGGGCCGTCGCGCGCCGCTACGTGCCGATCACCGAGTACCCGGTCGGCGTGCCGGGCTTCCTGCGCTACGACCGCTCGGCGTTCCCCGAGGCGCTCGCCACCGGGCGCTGGATCGCGCCGCCGTACCGCGACGTCTACCGCGACGAGCGATTCCGCTTCGACCGGCCGACCTGCGTCGTTTGCAACAAGGCGACCGACGAGCGCTACCGCTGGCATCGGTCGATGACGAACTACCTGCCGACCGAGGTCGTGCTCGACCTGGTCGGCAGGCTGCGCGAGCGCTACCAGGTCGTCTACAACCGCCCGCGCGCATCGGACATCGTGAACGACCACCAGGCGATCCGCGAGATCGGCGACCTCGAGGCGCTCGAGCGCAAGTACCCGGACGTGCTGACGATGCAAGCGCTCCAGGCGCGGCATCCCGGCCTCGGCTACAACGAGCTGCAGATGCGCGTCTACGCGAGCTGCGAGCGCTACGTGTCGGTGCTGGGCGGGAGCTCGTATCTCGCGAGCTGGTTCGGCGGCGTCAACGTCGTCTACGCGAAGCGCGGCTGGGAGGTCGCGTGCGGCGCCTACGATCGCTGGTTCGACCGCTTCTCGGGCGCGCGCGTCGTCGCGGCGTCGACGCACGATGCGCTCGTGCGCACCGTCGAGCGCGAGCTCCTGTGACGCGGAGGCCGGGCGCGGGGGCGCGCGCTCAGTTGCCCCAGTCGCCCCGCACGCCGCGCAGGATCTCCACGCGGCGCGCCGGGCCGCTCGAAAGGTAGTCGTCGAGCGAGGCGGCGAGGCGGCGCACCATCGCGTAGGTGCTGTCCATCGTCGTGTACTTGTACAGGCCGAGGCGGCCCAGCGGGATCACGTTCGGCCAGCGCGTCGCGTCGCCGAGGTAGCGCAGGAAGCGCGCGTCCTCCCACCACACCGGGTACATGCTGACGCGGTCGTCGACGATCTCGCGCATCAGCACCGTCGGGCCTGGCCGGTCGGCCGCGCGGGGACCGTGGTGGATCGTGCCGAAGTCGGTCGTGCGGCAGACCGGCGTCTCGGCCCAGGGCGTGTAGAGCCACGCGAACGGGACGCCGTCGGGCGCGACGCCGAGCGGCGGCCCCTTCGCCGGATCGACGAGGTCGATCTCGACGCGATACCCGCGCCACTCGAGCGGGCCGTGCCGGAACGCGAGCAGCGCGTCGATCGGCGCGGTGCTCACGACGAGGTCCGCCGCCAGCGTGCCGTCGTCGGTCACCACGCTCGCGCGACGCGCGTCCGCGTCGATGCGCCGCACCGTCACGTCGTAGCGCACGTCGACGCCATCGAGCATCCGGTCGAACAGCGCGTTGAAGCCTCCGACCGGGTAGTAGTGCGCTGCCTCGCTCGGAAGCCGCCACGCGCCGCGCTCGGCGATGCGCTCGAGCCGCCGCAGCTTGCCCCATTCGGCGGGCATCTCGTCCAGGCGCCTGCCCCAGAACTTGCGGTTGAAGCCTTCGAACGCGAGCGCGGTGAGCGTGGGGCCGACCGTCGACTCGAGGTAGTCGCGCAGGTTGCGCTCGCCCGGCGGCGCGCCGCGCGCACGGATCGCGGCGAGCTCGGCTTCGATCGCGGCGCCGCAGGGAAGCTCCCGCAGGCTCCCGATGTCGACCGGGAACGGGATGACCGGATAGTCCGGGCGAAGGCGCGTCCCCTGGTAGATGTCGCGCTCCTGCAGGTCGAGGTAGCCCCGCAGGAACGGCAGCACGTCCGGCGTGCCGCGGAAGACGCTCACGACGCGCGGGCCGTACTCGTAGGGCACGCCTTCGGGCGTCCGCAGCGTGCGCAGCATGCCGCCGGCAACGCCCTCGCGCTCGAGCACCGTGACGTCCGCGCCGAGCGACTCCCTCAGCAGGAGCGCCGCGCAGCATCCCGCGAAGCCGGCGCCGATGACGACGACACGCATCAGTTGGCAGTCATCAGTTGGCAGTTGGCAGGTTCGGCAGCGATTGCGGTGGCGGCGAATTCAGCGCCGACGAGAGACGCTTGTGAGTCAGGCTTCAGCCGGACCCACGACGACACCGACCCGGAATGACACCGGACGGAGCTCGAAAGTCGTCCGGCAGGAGCCGCACCCAGAGGATCGCGTCATCGGCGCCCGATGCTCCGCCGGCGAAGATACCGGCGGCCCTGACAACCGACAACGGTCAACCGACCCCTGACTCGTACATGTAGCGCCGCGTCCCCGGATGCGGCAGCCGCCCGTCCGGCAGCGGCTTGCCCGCGAGCACCTGCCAGAGGGACAGCCAGCCGCGGTCGAACGCGTGCGCGGAGCCCGCGAGGTAGATGCGCCAGACGCGGTAGCGCTCCTCGCCGGCCTCGCGCCTCGCGGCGTCCGCGTTCGCCTCGAGCCGGTCGGTCCACTGCCACAGCGTGCGCGCGTAGTGCTCGCGCAGCGCCTCCGCGTCGATCGCCTCGAGGCCCTGGGCGGCCATGCCCTCGATGACGCGGTGCACGTGCGTGAGCTCGCCGCCGGGGAACACGTACTCCTCGACGAAGTCGCCGATGCCGCTGCCCAGGCTCGCGCCGTGCATCGCGTTGTGCGTGATGCCGTGGTTCAGCACGAAGCCGCCGGGCGCCAGCACGCGCCAGATCTTGCCGAAGTACTTGGGGAAGCGCGCGATGCCCACGTGCTCGAACATGCCGATGCTCGCGATGCGGTCGTAGAGCTCGCCCTCCGGCAGGTCGAGGTAGTCCTGCAGCCGGACCTCGACGCGCCCTTCGAGGCCGCGCGCGGCGATCTCGCGCTTCACGTGCTCGTACTGATTCCGGGACAGCGTGATGCCGGTCGCGCGCACGCCGTACTTCTCGGCGGCGCGGAAGACGAGTCCGCCCCAGCCGCAGCCGATGTCGAGGAAGCGCTGGCCCTCCTCGAGCCTGAGCTTGCGGCAGATGTGGTCGAGCTTCGCGAGCTGGGCCTCGTCGAGCGTCATGTCGTCGCGCTCGAAGTACGCGCACGAGTAGACCATGCGCTCGTCGAGCCACAGCCGGTAGAACGCGTTGCTGACGTCGTAGTGATGCTGGACGTTGGTCTTGTTCGAGCGCCGCTGGTGGCTCCACAGGCGGAACCGCTCGCGCAGCGTGTCGCCGCCGTGCGTGATGTCGCCGACGAGCGATTCGGCGATCGCGAGGACGCGCTTCGCGCCGCCGGTGAAGTCGATGTCGTTGCGGACGTAGGCGCGGGCGAGGTTCCCCATCGCCGGCGAGGCGAGCGCCTTCAGCCCGGCCCAGGTGCGTGCGACGACCTCGACCTCCGGCGTGGCGGAGAGCGCGACGCGCCCGCCGTCGGGCAGCACGAGCGAGACCGGCACGTTGCGGCCGGCGTAGCGGCTGGCGATGATCTTCTGCAGTGGGACGGCCATCGGCGAGCGGCGTGGATCGGATCGACGGGGCGCCGGACTAGTGTAGCAAACGGGCCGCGGCGCGATCGACCCCGCCCGACCGGCGCGGGCGTTCGCATGCCAACGGGGCGCGGCCCCCGGCCGGGCCGTCGAGTCGATTCGAGAAAGCGTCGGGCTGAAGCCCGACCCGCGGGAAGCCCCCCGAAGTCGGAATGCGACGCACGAGGTTCCGAACGAACGCCTTGTCAGCCCGACGCCGTTCGCGCGCCCCCACGGGGCCGCCCGGGCCCCATCCGGTACCATCGGAACCCGCCGGCGCCTTCCCGCCGACGCCGCCCGACGCGCCCGTGACCCGCGCCCCTTCCGCGCCCGCGCGCGCCTTTTCCGAGCATCAGTTCCGCGACGCGCTGTCGAAGTTCGCGACGGGCGTGACCGTGATCGCCGCGCGGCGCACGGACGGGCGCTTCGTCGGCTTCACCGCGAACTCGTTCAACTCGGTGTCGCTCGACCCGCCGCTGGTGCTCTGGAGTCTGTCGCGCCGATCGCTCTCGCTCCCGGCGTTCGAGGAGGCCGAACGCTACAGCGTGAACGTGCTCTCGGCCGCGCAGGTCGAGCTCGCGCGACGCTTCTCGCGCCCGCACGCCGACCGCTTCGAGGGGGTCGCGTACACGCTCGGCTGGTCGGACGCGCCGCTGATCGAAGGCTGCGTCGCGTGGATCGAATGCTCGCACCACGCGCGCCATCGCGCCGGCGACCACGTCGTCTTCGTCGGCGACGTGCACGCCTGCGCGCACGGCGAGGGCCGCGGCCTCGTGTTCCACGAGCACCGGTACGCGACGACGCGGGACTTGTAGCGGCCGCGCCGCGTCGCCCCCGGTGCCAGGTGCGTGCCTGGCGCCCGAGGTCAACCCCTCCGGGACCCGACCGGCTTGTGGTCCTGGAACACCGCGTACATGCGCCGGAACATCGGCCCCGGCTCGCCGCCGGCGAACGGCCGGCCGTCGACGGTCGTGACCGCGAGCACCTCCTTCGTCGACGACGAGATCCACATCTCGTCGGCGGCGAGCGCCTCCTCGCGGCGCACCGGGCGGATCTCCATCGGCATGCCGGCCGCGCGCGCGAACTCGAGCGTCGCGTCGTAGGTGATGCCCGGCAGGATCCGGTGGTCCTTCGGCGGCGCGACGATCGTCCCGCCGCGCACGATCATCACGTTCGACGCGGAGGCCTCGGTGAGCCAGCCGTCGCGGAACATCACCGTCTCGATCGCGTCGTGGTCGGCCGCGAGCTGGCGCATCAGCACGTTGCCGACGAGCGAGATCGTCTTGAGGTCGCAGCGCAGCCACCGGTTGTCGTCGGCCGTGACGACCGCGACGCCGCGCTCGACCGCGTCGCGCGGCGGCAGCGTGAGCGGGTTGCTCATCATGAACACCGTCGCGGAGGCGCCCTTCGGGAACGCGTGGTCGCGCTTCGCGACGCCGCGCGTGACCTGCAGGTAGACCGACTGGTCGTCGAACGGCTGGCGCGCGATGAGGCTCCGCACGAGGCCGTCCCAGGCGTCGTCGTCCATCGGGTTGGCGAGGCGGATGCCGTCGAGGCTCGCCTGCAGGCGGCGGAGGTGGTGCGGCATCCGGAACGGCGCGCGGCGGTACGCGGGGATCACCTCGTAGACGCCGTCGCCGTAGATGAAGCCGCGGTCGAGCACGCTGACGCGCGCCTCGCCGATCGGCAGGAAGCTTCCGTTCAGGTAGACGATCTGCGTTCCGTCGGTCATCGCCGAGCCCTCGCTCACTTGAACCAAAGCCGCACGCTGTCCCAGGCGCGGAGGAAGACGTTCGCCGGGCCGACCTCGTCGAGCGCGATCAGCGGGAACTCGGCCACCGGACGGCCGTCGAGGCCGACGCGCACGACGCCGATGCGCTGGCCCCGCGCGACCGGCGCGACGATCGGCTCCATCGCCTCGAGCGTGAGCTTCAGGTCGGCGGCGCGTCCGCGCGGCAGCGTCACGTAGCGGTCGGCGAGGAATCCCGCGTTCACCTCCCGCTCCGCGCCCTTCCACACCTTCAGCGCGGTGACCGGCCGGCTCGACTGGTAGAGCTGCACGGTATCGTAGGCCTGGAAGCCGAAGTTCAGCAGCTTCTGGCTCTCCGCGGCGCGCGCGTGGTCGGACGGCGCGCCCAGGACGACCGCCAGCAGGCGCCGCTCGGCGCGCTTCGCCGACGCGACGAGGCACCAGCCCGCGGCCTCGGTGTGGCCGGTCTTCATGCCGTCGACGTAGGGATCCGACCACAGGAGGCGGTTGCGGTTGGTCTGCGTGATGTTGTTGTAGCGGAATTCCTTCAGCGAGTAGAGCGGGTAGAACTCCGGGTAGTCGCGGATCACCGCCTGCGCGAGCTTCGCGATGTCCGACGCGGTCGACCAGTGCTGCGGATCGGCGAGCCCGGTGACGTTCGCGAACTGCGTGTTCAGCATGCCGAGCCGCTTCGCCTCCTGGTTCATGCGCTCGACGAACGCGGCTTCCGTTCCGGCGACGAGCTCGGCGAGCGCGATCGACGCGTCGTTGCCGGACTGCACGATCATCCCGTGGACGAGCTCGTCGACCGACACCGACTTGCGCGGCTCGATGAACATGCGCGAGCCCTCGGCCTTCCACGCGCGCTCCGAGACGGTCACCATCTGCGAGGGCACGATCGTCTTCTGCCGCAGCGCGCCGAACACGAGGTACGCGGTCATCAGCTTGGTGATCGACGCGGGGTCGCGGCGCTCGTCCGCCTGGTGCGACGCGATCGTCTGCCCGCTCGTGACGTCGACGAGCGTCCACGCGGCGGCGGCGACGGCGGGCGGCGAGGGGGCCTGGGCGGCCGAAGGAAACGGAAGCGATGCGCACGCGGCGAACGCGAGCGCCGCGAGGAGCCGGGGCATTCGGGAAACGCGGATCGGAACGGTGCAGAATTATAGTCCTTCGTCCCGCGCCCTCCGCGCCCGAGCCTTGCGACGCTCCACCGCCTTCCTGCCGACGATGCTCGCGTCGATCGCGCTCGCCGCCGCGGCGGGCTGCGCGACCGCGCCGACCGACGGGTCGCGCGCATCGCTCGTCGAGGCCGAGCGCGCGTTCGCGCGCATGTCGGTCGAGCGGGGAGTGCGCGAGGCGTTCCTCGCGAATTTCGCCGACGACGGCCTCGCGTTCGAGCCCGCGCCGGTCCGGCTGCGCGAGGCCTGGGGTGCCGAGCGTCCGCAGGCCGGCGCGAAGGGGCCGCTGCTCGACTGGCATCCGGTGATCGCGGGTGTCGCGCGCTCGGGCGCGCTCGGCTTCACGTCGGGCCCGTTCACGCTCACCGACACCACCGGCGCGCGGCCGCCGGCGCACGGCGTCTACTTCTCGGTGTGGCGCCGCGGCGCCGACGGCGCCTGGAGGGTCGCGGCGGATGTGGGCATCCGGACGCCGCAGGCGGTCGCCGACGCCGCTCTCCTGCGCCGAGCGCCTCGAGTCGTCCTTCGGCGCAACGCTCGCCAGCGACGCGCGCTGGCACGTCGACGGACGCGCGCCGGTGATCGGCCGCGACGCCATCGTCGGACACGCCGACGACGACGCTCGACGCGGCGGACGCGAGCGCGTCGGGCGACGCCGCGGCGTTCGGCTCGACGCTCGCCGCCGACGCGCGCTGGCACGTCGAAGGACGCGCCCCGGTGGTCGGCCGCGACGCCATCGTCGCCGCGCGCGCGTCCGAAGCGCGCACGCTGCGATTCGTCACGATGGGCCGCGAAGCCGCGGCGAGCGGCGACCTCGGCTACACCTGGGGACGCTTCGACGCCGGCGGCGCCCCGGCCGGTCACTACCTGCACGTGTGGAACCGCGACCGCACGAACGCCTGGCGACTGGTCGTCGCCGTGCACCTCGCGGATCGCTAGAACGGCGAGACCGGCACGACGGCGACCACGGCGCCGCTCGACGCGTCGACCAGCGCGACGCCCGCTTCGACCCGCCCGAGCACGGGCACCCACGCGAGCGACGCGGGCGACCGGCCCGCGCGCGCGATCTCCGCGTCGACGCGCGCCTTCGCGCCGGCGTCGCCCTTCGGCAGCGCCGAGAGCGGCCGCGCGGCGGCCTTGAGCTCGGCCGCGACGTCGGCGAACGGCAGGTAGTAGCGCGGCAGCATCGGCAGGTCGATGCCGCTCGTGAGCAGCATCATCACGCGCTCGCGCTCGGCGGGATCGGCGGGCACGCGCGCGCCGACCAGGCGCGGCCCGTCGATCGGCAGCGCGTCGTAGGGCGGCTTCGCCGCGGCGAGCGACTCGGGGTTGATCTGGTTCGCCGCGACGACGGTGAGGTGATCGCCCGAGTAGACGATGAAGGCGGGCCGCGCCTGCGCGATCACCGAGATGCCGTAGGCGAACGCGGTGGCCTGCAGCAGCGCGATCACGGCGAGGTCGAGCTTCAGGCTCTTCTTGCGCGGGTCGAACACGACGAGCGTCAGGAGCGGGCCCATGACGACGTCGACGCCGATCAGGATCAGCATGAGCCCCGCGCCGCCGGCGAGCCGGAAGTACGGCTGCGGATACCAGACGAGCAGGAGCGACGCGAGCACGGTCGCCGCGACCGCCGTCGAGATCGCGAGGTGGATGCCGGCGGCCTGGAAGCGGTTGAGCGACGCGAGCGTGAACAAGGGCGGTCAGGCGTTTCGGCGGGCCCCGAGAAAAGCAAAATCGACGCCAGCGTCGCGTCCCGCGATCAGGTCGGCGAGCGCGCGGCCGGAGCCGCAGGCCATCGTCCAGCCGAGCGTGCCGTGGCCGGTGTCGAGCCACAGGTTGCGGTACCGGCGCGCGCGACCGACCAGCGGCACGTTGGAGGGCGTGGCCGGCCTCAGGCCCGTCCAGAAGCGCGCGCTCTCGCGCTCGCCCGCGTCGGGCAGGAGGTCGAACGTGCGCTCGACGAGCCCGCGGCAGCGCCGGTCGTTCATCTCGGTGTTCCAGCCGTTCAGCTCCGCGGTGCCGGCCACGCGCAGCCGGTCGCCCAGGCGCGTCATCACGATCTTCCACGCGAGGTCCGTCAGCGACACGACCGGCGCGCCGCGATGCGCGCCGACGTCGAGCGTGACCGAGTAGCCCTTGGCCGGGTAGACGCCGCAGGGGACGCCGATCGGCGACAGCGCGAACGGGCTGTAGCTGCCGAGCGCGACCACGTAGGCGTCGGCGGCCAGCGTGCGCGGCGCGCCGTCCGGCTCGCGGACGCGCACGCCGGTCACCGCGTCCCCCGAGGCCTCGATCGCCTCGACGTTCGTGCGCCAGCGGAACCCGGCCCCGCGAGCGGCGGCGAGCTTCGCGAGCTCGACGGTGAAGACCTGCGCGTCGCCGGTCTCGTCGGACGCCGTGTAGATGCCGCCGGCGATGCGGTCGCGGCACTGCGAGAGCGCGGGCTCGATCGCGACGCACTCGTCGGGCGTGCGCACCACGCGGTCGCAGCCGTACTCGCGCATCAGCGCCGCGGCCGCGACGCCGTGCTCGAACTCCTTCGCGTCGGTGTAGAACTGCAGGATGCCGCGCTCGAGATGGTCGTAGGCGATGCCGGTCGCGGCGCGGAGCTCGCGCAGCGCGTCGCGCGAGTAGAGCGCGAGGTTCAGGCACTGGATCGTGTTGTGCCGCGTGCGCGAAGGCAGGCACTCGACGAGGAACTGCAGCCCCCAGCGCCACTGGCGCCAGTCGGCGCGCAGCCGGAAGAGCAGCGGCGCGTCCTCCTGCCCGAGCCACTTCAGCACCTTGAGCGGCGCTTCCGGGTTCGCCCAAGGCTCCGCGTACGACGCCGAGATCTGGCCGCCGTTCGCGAACGAGGTCTCGAGCGCGGCGCCGGGCTGCCGGTCGACGACCGTCACCTCGTGGCCGTCGGCGGCTAGGTACCACGCGGCGGTGACGCCGATCACGCCGCCGCCGAGGATGAGCACGCGCATCGTCAGGCGGGCGTCGCCGCCGCGTCGCTGGCCGCCTCGCTCACCGGGATGCACGAGCAGAACAGGTGGCGGTCGCCGTAGACGTTGTCGACGCGCCCCACCGGCGGCCAGTACTTCGCCGCCTCCTGCGCGACCGACGGCCAGCCCGCCTCGCGCCGCGAATAGCCGTGCGGCCAGTCGTCCGCGCCGACCGCGGCCGCCGTGTGCGGCGCGTGCTTGAGCGGATTGTCGGCGCGGTCGCGCCGGCCCGCCTCGATCTCGCGGATCTCGGCGCGGATCGCGATCATCGCGTCGACGAAGCGGTCGAGCTCGTAACGGCTCTCGCTCTCGGTCGGCTCGACCATCAGCGTCCCCGCGACCGGGAAGCTCATCGTCGGCGCGTGGAAGCCGTAGTCGATCAGGCGCTTCGCGACGTCCTCCGCCTCGATCCCCGCGGACGCCTTGAGCGGACGCAGGTCGAGGATGCACTCGTGCGCGACCAACCCGCCCGGGCCCGCGTAGAGCACCGGGTAGTGCGGCGCGAGGCGGCGGGCGAGGTAGTTCGCCGCGAGGATCGCGCTCTCGGTCGCCGCGGTCAGTCCCGTGCCGCCCATCATCGTCACGTACATCCACGGGATCGGCAGGATCGACGCCGAGCCGAACGGCGCCGCGGACACCGCGCCGATCGCCTGCCCCGGCGCGCCGGCGCCCGGCGCGCCCGCGGGCATCCAGCGATGGCCCGGCAGGAACGGCGCGAGGTGCGCCCTGCACGCGACCGGGCCGACGCCGGGGCCGCCGCCGCCGTGCGGGATGCAGAACGTCTTGTGCAGGTTGAGGTGCGAGACGTCGGCGCCGAACGCGCCGGGCCCCGCGAGCCCGACGAGCGCGTTCAGGTTCGCGCCGTCGACGTACACCTGCCCGCCGTGCGCGTGCACGATCTCGGTGAGGCGCGTGATGCCCGCCTCGAACACGCCGTGCGTCGACGGGTAGGTCACCATGATCGCCGCGAGCTCGCGCGCGTGCTTCGCGGCCTTCGCCTCGAGGTCCGCCAGGTCGACGTTCCCGTGCTCGTCGCAGGCGACGACGACCACGCGCATGCCCGCCATCTGCGCGGACGCGGGGTTCGTGCCGTGCGCGGAGGCCGGGATCAGGCAGACGTCGCGGTGCGCCTCGCCCCGCGAGGCGTGCCACGCGCGGATCATCAGGAGCCCCGCGTACTCGCCCTGCGAGCCCGCGTTGGGCTGCAGCGAGACCGCGTCGTAGCCGGTCGCCGCGCAGAGCATCCGCGCGAGGTCGCCGATCATCTCGAGGTAGCCGCGCGCCTGGTCGGCGGGCGCGAACGGATGCACGTGCGCGAACGCGCCCCAGGTGACCGGGATCATCTCCGAGGTCGCGTTGAGCTTCATCGTGCACGAGCCGAGCGGGATCATCGCGCGGTCGAGCGCGAGGTCGCGATCCGCGAGCGCGCGCAGGTAGCGCAGCATCGCGGTCTCGGAGCGGTGGCGATGGAAGACCGGGTGCGTGAGGAAGGCGCTCTTGCGCACGAGCGCCGGGCCCCAGGCGTCGTCGACGCCGGCGTCGAGGTGCGCGACGCGGATCGGCGACTCGTCGCCGGAGAACGCCGCGAGCAGGTGCTCGACGTCGACGGCCCGCGTCGTTTCGTCCAGCGACACGCCGACCGCCGCGTCGTCGACGCGGCGCAGGTTCATGCCGTGCGCGAGCGCGGCGTCGAGCACCGCCTGCGTCCGCGCCCCGGTCTCGACGACGAGCGTGTCGAAGAACGCGCGCGTGCGGACCTTGTGCCCGAGCCGCTCCAGGCCGGCCTTCAGGATCGCCGCGAGCCGGTGCACGCGCCGCGCGATCGTGGCGAGGCCCTCCGGGCCGTGGTAGACCGCGTACATGCTCGCGATCACCGCGAGCAGCACCTGCGCCGTGCAGATGTTCGACGTCGCCTTCTCGCGCCGGATGTGCTGCTCGCGCGTCTGCAGCGCGAGCCGGTACGCGGGGTCGCCGTGCACGTCGACGGTGACGCCGACGAGCCGCCCAGGCATCGCGCGCTTGAAATCGTCGCGCGTGGCGAGGAAGCCGGCGTGCGGCCCGCCGTAGCCCATCGGCACGCCGAACCGCTGCGCCGAGCCGACGACCGCGTCCGCGCCCCACTCGCCGGGCGGCTTCAGCAGCGTGAGCGCGAGCAGGTCGCTCGCGACGATCACGAACGCGCCGCGCGCGCGCGCGGCCGCCGCGATCGCCGAGAGATCCATCACGTCGCCGTTCGCGTCCGGGTACTGCAGGATCACCGCGAACGCGTCCGCGGTCGCGGCGCCGGCGGCCGGCCCCACGTCGACCTCCGCGCCCATCGGGGCCGCGCGCGTGCGCACGACGTCCAGCGTCTGCGCGAACACGCCGTCGGCCACGTAGACCCTGCGGCTCTCCGACTTCGTCGAGCGGAGCGCGAGCGCCATCGCCTCGGCGGCGGCGGTCGCCTCGTCGAGCATCGACGCGTTCGCGATCGCCATGCCGGTCAGGTCGCAGATCATCGTCTGGAAGTTGACGAGCGCCTCGAGGCGGCCCTGCGAGATCTCCGGCTGGTACGGCGTGTAGGCCGTGTACCACGCGGGATTCTCGAGCACGTTGCGCAGGATGACGCCCGGCGTGATCGTGCCGTAGTAGCCCTGGCCGATGAACGAGCGGAACACGCGGTTCTTCGCGGCGATCGCGGAAAGTCGCGCGAGCGCTTCGTGCTCGGGCACCGGCGCGGGCAGCGCGAGCGGCGCCTTCGCGCGGATCGCCGGCGGAACGATCGCGTCGATCAGCGCGGCGCGCGTCGGGTAGCCCAGCACGTCGAGCATCGCGCGCTGGTCCGCGTCGGAGGTGCCGATGTGGCGCGAGGCGAACGCCGCGCGGTGCTCGAGGTCGGCGAGCGCGGGGCGCGAGGCTGCGGGGGAATCGGGCATGGCGTCGTGTTCCGGGTAAGACGGTCAGTCGCCGATCACGGCCTGGTAGCCGCGCGCGTCGAGGAGCGAGTCCATCGCGCCCGCGTCCGCCGGCCGGATCCGGAACAGCCACGCGGCGTACGCATCCTGGTTCACGGCCTCGGGCGCCGCGGGAACGGCGTCGTTGCGCGCGACGATCGTGCCGGCGATCGGCGCGTAGACGTCCGAGGCGGCCTTCACCGACTCGACGACCGCGCAGGCCTCGCCGGCCGCGACCTTGCGCCCGACCGCCGGCAGCTCGACGAACACGAGGTCGCCGAGCTGGCCCTGCGCGTGGTCGGTGATGCCGATCGTGATCGTGCCGTCGCTCTCGCGGCGGAGCCATTCGTGACTCGAGGTGTAGCGCAGGTCGGCGGGGATGTTCATCGGGTCTCCGGATCAGGATCGCGGCGCGCGCGCCGCGGGCAGGAAATGGACCATCGTGAGCTTGTCGTGGCCGCGCCCGGCGACGCGCACCGCGTGCGGCTCGCGGCCGCAGACGGCGAAGCCGGCGCGCTCGTAGACGCGCCGCGCCGCGGAATTGTCGGCCGTCACCGTCAGCACGAGCTGGCGCAGGCCGGGACGCGCTGCCGCATGCGCGATCACGGCGTCGATCAGGGCGCCGCCGATGCCGCGGCCCGCGTGCTCGGCGGGCACGTACATGCCGAACACGTGCCCTTTGTGGCGCACCTTCTCGCGCATGTCGACGTCGATGCCGCAGACGCCGACCAGCGTCGCGCCTTCAAACGCGCCGAACACGGCGTCGTGCGGCCGCGCGGGGTCGGCGGCGAGACGCTTCGCGAGCGCGTCGCGCGGCTTCGCGGCCTCCTCGGCGGCGTCCGACGTGAACGCCTCGGGATGCTCGGCGAGCCCGCGCAGCCGCAGCGCGCGATAGGCCTCGAGGTCCGACGGCGACAGCGCGCGGACCGTCGCGGCACCCGGGGGTCCGCCGCCGGCGGTCATCCCAGGTCGACCTTGATCGCGCCGTTGCGCACGAACGGCGGCTTCACGACCCGCGCGCGCAGGCGCTTGTCCCGCACCTCGACCTCGACGACCTCGCCGATGGCGACGCCCGCCGGCAGGCGCGCGAGCGCGATCGAGCGCGAAAGCGTCGGGCTGAACGTGCCGCTCGTGATCTCGCCCGCGCCGCGCGACGCGTGCACGCGCTGGTGCGCGCGCAGCACGCCGCCGGCGTCGAGCAGGAGCAGCCCGACGAGCTCGCGCGCGGCGGGCGCGCGCCCGAGCGCGGCCTTGCCGACGAAGTCGCGCGGGCTCGCGAGGTCGACCGTCCACGCGAGGCCCGACTCGAGCGGCGTCGTCGCGAGGTCCATGTCCTGCCCGTACAGGTTCATGCCCGCCTCGAGCCTCAGCGTGTCGCGCGCGCCGAGCCCGCAGGGCTTCACGCCCGCGCGCGCGAGGGCCGTCCAGGTCGCTTCGGCGTGCGAGGCCGGCACCACGATCTCGAAGCCGTCCTCGCCCGTGTAGCCCGTGCGCGCGACGAAGCGCTCGCCCGCGCTCGCGGCCGAGAATGGCTTCAGCGCCGCGGTCGCGGACTCGGTGCCCGGCAGCGCGCTCCACGCCTTCGCGCGCGCGTTCGGCCCCTGCACCGCGATCATCGCGAGGTCGGGGCGCGGGCGGATCGCCAACCCGGGCGCGTGGGCGTCGCGGAGCTTCGCCAGCCACGCGATGTCGCCCTCGGCGGTCGCGGCGTTCACGACGAGCCGGAAATGGTCGTCGCGCAGGTAGTAGGCGATGAGGTCGTCGCGCACGCCGCCGTCCTCGGCGAGCATGCAGCTGTAGAGCGCCTTGCCGGGTGCCGTCAGCTTGTCGACGTTGTTCGCGAGCGCGTAGCGAAGGAAGGCACGCGGATCCGAGTGCGACGGGTCGCCTTCGATCTCGACCACGCGCATGTGCGAGACGTCGAACATGCCCGCGTCGCGCCGCACGGCGTGGTGCTCGTCGATCTGCGAGCCGTAGTGCAGCGGCATGTCCCAGCCGCCGAAGTCGACCATGCGCGCGCCGGAGGCGCGGTGCAGCGCGTTGAGCGGAGTGGTCCTGGCCACGCGGTTCGTCCCGGATCGGCGCAAGCACGAAGGGCGAGCCCGATGCCTCGAGCTCGCCCCGTCTGTCCTTTTACCTGAGAGATTGCCGGCCGGAAGGCCGGGTGCCCCTTCGGTGGGCCGCCTTCGAAGCGCGGCCGCTCTCCAGATGACTGACTCCTCCCGCAGTCCCTTGTGCCTGAGCGATCGTCGGGGATTGCGCCTTCGGCGGCGCCGGCGGCTTCATGCCGGCGCGCTCTCCTGCGGGAAGCGGCCGAAATGTAACACGCCGAAGGGCAGTAGGTAGGGCGTAGTAGGTAGGGTTTCGCCTTGGTGGGGCGCGCGTGGCTCGACATCCCGGGATCGAGCGGCGGCGTCGAATGGCGATCGGCGGCGACCCGATTCCAGAGGCCTGGCTCGATGCCGCCACTCGACTTCGGGATGTCGATGCGGTGGGCGTTCCCGCAGGCGCCAAATCCTATCTACGACACCCTATCTACGGCTTCCAAAACGTCGAAGCCGGCCCTCGGGCCGGCTTCGCGGGTAAGCGAGCGCTTACCGCTCGCTACTTCTTGAGCGCCAGGATGTAGGCGACCAGCGTCTTGATGTCGGCGTCCGACACCGCGGTGTTCGGCGGCATCGGGACCGGGCCCCAGACGCCCGAGCCGCCCTTCTTGACCTTCTCGGCCAGCTTGGCGGCGGCGCCGGCGTCGCCCTTGTACTTGGCCGCAACGTCGTTGTACGCGGGGCCGACGAGCTTCTTGTCGATCGCGTGGCAGGCGGTGCAGCCGGACTTCTGCAGGAGCGCCATGGCGTCCTGGGCCTGGGCGGAGCCGGCGGCGACGAGCGCGAAGCCGGCAAGCGCGAGCAGCGAAACCTTCATGGGGCGAGTCTCCGTACGGGTTCGGGAACGACCAATGGTAATGGAACCGTGCGAGCGCCGCTACGCTACAGCGGGCGCTCCCCTCGGGCGCCGAGGATGCGGGCGGTCCGCCGAGGGCGCCTTGACGCGCCTCAAGCCTTTCCCGGGGCCTTCAGCAACGCGCGGGCCTCGTCCAGCGCGTCGACCGGCGGCAGGCAGGTCATTCCGCGGCAGATCCACGCGCGCGCGCCGGACGCCGGCGGCGCGCCCTTGACCAGCGCGGGGGGCGCGTCGGCGGCGTCCGGCAGGCACACCAGCGCGCGCGCGTCGACCGCGCGCGAAAGCTCGCGAGCCCAGGCCTCCGCGTCCGCGCGGGAACGCGGGTCCGGCGCGTGCGCGAGGATCACGATCGGCGGCGGCCGTTCCAGGTCGTCCGCGGCCTCGAGCATCGTCGAGAAGCCGCGCGGCTGGTCGCCGATCGACGGCGCGAAGCGGCGCAACGCCCGCTCCGCCGCCTCGACGTAGCGCGGCACGCCGGCGAGATGGCCGAGCGCGACGAGCGCGCGCGCGGCGACGCCGTTCCCCGACGGCGTCGCCTCGTCGTGGCCGGGCATCGTCCGGTGGAACAGCGCCTCGTGGTCGTGTGCGGTGAACCAGAAGCCGCCGCCCGGGCGATCCTCGAAGCGGTCGCAAAGCGCGTCGGCGAGCGCGATCGCCCAGTCGTAGTCGGCGCGGCGGAAGCGCGTGCGCATCGCGCCGACCAGCGCGTCGAGCAGGAACGCGTGGTCGTCGAGGTAGGCCGGCAGCGCGGGCCCGTCGCCGCGGCGCGTCGCGTAGAGGCGGCCCTCGCGCCAAACGGTGCGCGCCAGCGCGTCGATCGCATCGCGCGCGAGGCCGTGGAAGCGCGGCTCGTCGATCGCGCGCGCCGCTGCGTTCAGACCGGCGACGGCGAGCGCGTTCCAGCCCGTGAGCACCTTGTCGTCGAGGCCCGGGCGCACGCGCGCCCCGCGCCGCGCGAGGAGCTTCGCCCTCGCGCCGGCCAGGCGGCGCCGCGCGTCCGCGTCGTCGATCCCGAGCGCGCGCGCGACCCGGTCGAGCGGGCGCACGACGCGAAGGTGCCAGGCGTGGCCCTCGAAGTTCGGCGGGCCGTCGAGGCCGTAGTGCGGCTCGACGATCGCCCATTCGCCGGGCGCGAGCGCGTCGCGGACCTCGCCGGGCGTCCACACGTAGAACCGGCCTTCCTCGCCCTCGCTGTCGGCGTCGAGCGACGCGAAGAACGCGCCGTCGCTCGCGCGCATCTCGCTTTCCATCCACGCGACGATGCCGCGCGCGACGTCCGCGTAGCGCGCCTCGCCGGTCGCGCGCGCGGCCTCCGCGCAGGTCGCGAGGAGCGCGCCGTTGTCGTAGAGCATCTTCTCGAAGTGCGGGATCGACCACTGCGCGTCGACGCTGTAGCGGCAGAAGCCCCCGGCGAGGTGGTCGTGGATGCCGCCGTCGGCCATCCGGTCGAGCGTCGTGGTCACGATCGCGAGCGCCTCGCGGTCGCCGGAGCGCGCGTGCGCGCGCAGGCAGAAGTCGAGCTCGGCGGGATGCGGGAACTTGGGCGCGCCGCCGAAGCCGCCCCACTCGGGATCGAAGGCGCGCTTCAGCGCCGCGAGCGCCGTCGCCTGCGCGCCGGGCGGCAGCGCGCCGCCGGCGGCGGGCTCGAGCGAGCGCATCGCCTCGGCCAGGCGCTCGTTCTGCTCGGCGATCGCCGCGCCCTGCTCGCGGTACGCGGCCGCGATTCGCGGCAGGAGGTCGAGGAAGCCCGGCAGGCCGTGGCGCGCCTCGCGCGGGAAGTAGGTGCCGCCGAAGTACGGCGCACCGTCCGGCGTCAGGAACATCGTGAGCGGCCAGCCGCCGGTGCGGCGCGAGAGCAGCGCATGCGCGGTCTGGTAGACCCGATCGAGATCGGGCCGCTCCTCGCGGTCGACCTTGACGTTGACGAAGAGCGCGTTCATCGCGCGGGCGACGTCCTCGTCCTCGAAGGACTCGTGCGCCATCACGTGGCACCAGTGGCAGGCCGCGTAGCCGACCGACAGCAGGATCGGCCGGTCCTGCGCCTTCGCGAGCGCGAGCGCCTCGTCGCCCCACTCGTGCCAGTCGACCGGGTTGCCGGCGTGCTGGCGCAGGTAGGGGCTCGATGCTTTCGCGAGGCGGTTCATGAAGACCGGGGTCGGATTTGAATCTGACCCCGAATGTGGGGTCAGATTCAAAT
>JBGAHH010000041.1:0-36775 GCA_044226265.1 Casimicrobiaceae bacterium
CGCTCGTCCACCCGGCGCACGACTACCGGCAGCGCCTCGTGTCGACGATCGCGCGGGAGCGCGCGAACAACCCGCGGCTGGGCGGCGGCAGGACCGAGGCCGAGTTCGTCGCGATCATGGCGGGGCTGAACCTGCCGTACCCGCGCAAGATCGACGTCGCGCTGCCGGCGAACCGGCGGTGCGGCGAGCCGGAGCGCTGATCCACCGGCGCGGCGGGCGCCGCGCCTACTTGCACGACAGGCCGGCCGCGGCGTCCTTCGTCGGCAGCGTGACGTCGAAGTCCAGCGTGAACGCGGTCTTGCCGCGCGCGACGACGATGCGTCCCGACAGCGGCGCGCCGGGCTCGGCGCTGCCGGCGAGCTTCTCGACCTTGAAGTCCTTCGGCGCGACGAGCACCGTCTGCAGCCCCGCCATCGGCGACTTCGCGTGGTTCGTGTTGAGGTCGATCTTCGTCAGCTTGCCGGCCGAGGCCGCGGCGGCGCCTCCGCCCGGGCAGAACATCGCGACCAGCTTCGTGCGCGGCTTCCCGCCCTTGCTGTCGTCGGCGTACGACGACACCTGGAACGACGCTGCCTCGTCGGCCGCGATCGCCGCGTCGTTGAACCAGATCGCCACGCTGTGCGCGTCCTGCATCAGCGACACCGCGCAGTTCGAGAGCGAGAACTTCTCGCCCTCCATCGTGCCTGTCGCGCTGCATCGATCCGGGCCAGCCTTCGCGGCAGGCGCGCCCTTGGCGGCGCCCGCGGAAACCGCGGCCAACGTCGTCGGCATCGGCGATCCCGGGCGCCAGGCGTCCGCGGTCGCCTGCGCCTGCGCGCGCTGCGCCGGCGAGAGCGTCTTGCCGACGTCATCGCGGTAGCGCGCGTAGTCGGCGTTGCCGTCCTGCGCGGCGATCGCGTAGCTCGCGTAGGCGAGCGCGGGATCGCGCGGCACGCCTTCGCCGTTCTCGTAGGCGACGCCGAGCTTGAACTGCGCGGCGCGAAGGCCCTGCGCCGCCGACTTGCGCCACCACGCGATCGCCTGCGCATCGTCCCGCTTCACGCCTGCGCCCTTCGCGTAGTAAAGCGCGAGGTTGTACTGGGCGGCCGCGTTGCCGGCGTCCGCGGCCTTGCGGAACCAGCCCGCCGCCTGCGCCTCGTCCTTCGCCACGCCTTCGCCGGTCGCGTAGAGCTCGCCCAGCTCCTCCATCGCCGCGGCGTGGCCCTGCGCGGCCGCCTTGCGGTACCACGCGACCGCCTGCGCGACGTCCTTCGGATAGCCGGCGCCGAACTCCATCATCCGTCCGATCCGGTACTGGGCCTCGGCGTTCCCGGCGTCGGCGAGCGGACGCAGCTCCTTCGCAGCGCGCGCGTAGTCGCGCTGGCGCAGCGCGTCGAGCCCTTCGTCGAGGCCCGCGTGCGCGAGTCCCGCTGCGAGCAGGAGCGACAGGACGAACGACGACAAGCGGGCGCGGCTGACGACCATCGAGCAACCTCCGGCGCGGAAGCGCCTCATGCGACACCCGGCTTGCGGCGCAGGAACATGTGCGTCGCGCGCTCGCCGGCGACCACGCGCTCGCATTCGTAGCCGAGGCGGTCGAGGTCGAGGCCCTGGAAGAGCGCTTCACCGCGGCCCAGCAGCACCGGACCCAGCGCGAGGTGCAGCTCGTCGACGAGCCGCGCCTGCAGGTACTGGCGCACCGTCGACACGCCGCCGCCCAGACGAACGTCGCGGCCGCCCGCGGCCTCGCGCGCACGGTCCAGCGCCTCGTGGATGCCGCCGGTGACGAAATGGAACGTCGTCCCGCCGGCCATCGGCAGCGGGGCGCGCGCGTGGCGCGTCAGCACGAACACGGGCACGCGGTAGGGCGGCTCGTCGCCCCACCAGCCTTTCCAGCGATCGTCGGGCCAGGGTCCGCGGATCGGGCCGAACATGTTGCGGCCGAGGATCCACGCGCCGATGCCCTCGAAGCCGCGCTCGGCCATCGTGTTGTCGACGCCGGTCTCGCCGCCGGGCCCTTTTCCGAGCTTCACCTGGAACATGCGCGTCGGGAAGAACCACGCCATGATTTCGGGGCCGCGCACGCCGAGCGGATGCTCGAGGCTCTGGTCGGGGCCCGCGCCGTAGCCGTCGAGCGAGACGGAGAAGCTCTGGACGCGCAGGCGGGACATCGCGAGGGGTCGACGGGGCGGGCTGGCCGATGGCGCGCCCGGCGGCGCCGGTCGCGTGGCGAACGATACGCCGGGTGCGCGGTCCGCGGAAGCGAAACCGGTTGCGAGCGCGCCCGGCCGGTGATTAGATAGCCGCCTCGACGCGGCGGGGCGATTGGCCGCCGCGACCGACGTCCCGGCGGCGCGAACGAGCCGTCGGGCGCGGCGATGCGTGGCGAGGGGGCACGGGACGACGCGCGGCGCAAGACCGCGCGCATTCTCCGCATCGACGAGGTCGTCAGGTCTTGGCTGTCACGCGGGATGCGCGCGAGCGCCGCCCGACCGCTGCTCAACCTGTCCGGGGAGGACCTCATGAAGCCAGTGCCCGTCGCCATCGTCGTCGCGGTGATCCTCGCATTGCTGTGGTGGTTCTGGCCGCGCGACAAGCCGGCCTCGTCGGCGGCCTCGGATGCGTCGAAGGCGACGGTCGCGTCGACGCCCGCGCCGGGTGCCGGCGCCTCGGCCGCGAGTTCGGGTGCCGACGCGTCGACGAATGCAGCGTCGTCCGGGGCTTCGTCGAGCGCCGGTGCCGCCGGTGCGGCATCGACGCAGGCCGCGGCCGCGCCGGCCGCGGCGCCGAAGGTCGAGGCGCCTCTCACCGCGACCGTGTACTTCGACTTCGACCGGTCGGCGCTGCGCGCCGGCGACGCGACGGCGCTCGACGATCTCGTCGCCAGGCTCAAGGATCGCAACTACGCCAGCGTCACCGTGAGGGGCTACGCCGACCGGATCGGCGAGGCGCCGCACAACGACGCGCTGTCGCGCAAGCGCGCGGAGGCGGCCGTCGCCTACCTCACGTCGAAAGGCGTGGACGCGAAGAAGAGCCACGCCGAGGCGAAGGGCGAGAGCGAGCCGGTGACCGGCGACGCGTGCAAGGGCCTCGGCCCCGAGGACTCGCACAACGCGAAGCTCATCGACTGCCTGCAGAAGGATCGTCGCGCGGTGGTCGACGTCGCGGGCTGAGTCGCAAGACCGTCGGGTTTCGGCCCGACGAGGTCGGAGTGCCGAGGATCGCGGGACGGGATCTCGCCCCGCGACTCGCGCGCGCCGGCCGCCGCGTGGAAGAATGCGGCTCCTGCGGCCTTCGCCGCGCAACCGCGAGCGCGCCCAGGGCCGCCATGTCCTTCGACCTCGTCCTCTTCGGCGGCACCGGCGATCTCGCCTGGCGCAAGCTCTTGCCCGCGTTGTTCCAGGCGCACCGCCACGGCTCGCTGCCGCCGGGCGGGCGCATCCTCGCGGTCGGGCGAAGTGCGTGGCGCGACGACGACTACCGCAAGTGGCTCTGGGAGCGCTTCCAGGGCGTCGAGGCGGGCAAGCGGCCGGCCGACGGCGAGTTCGAGCGCTTCGCCGCGATCGTCCATTTCCTGCAGCTCGACCTCTCGAAGCCCGGCGACTACGCGAGGCTCGCGGCTTGGCTCGCATCGCCCGCGAACGGCCGCGCGACACCGGCCGACGCGGTCGTGATGTACCTCGCGACGAGCCCGCACCTGTTCCCGGTCGTGTGCGGCGAGCTGGGACGGGCGGGGCTGAACGGCCCGAACGTGCGCGTCGTGCTCGAGAAGCCGCTCGGCCACGACTTCGCGAGCGCGCAGGAGATCAATCGCGTCGTGGGCGGCGCGTTCGGCGAGTCGCAGGCGCTGCGCATCGACCATTACCTCGGCAAGCCGGCGGTGCAGAACCTGACGGCGCTGCGCTTCGGCAACGTGCTGTTCGAGCCGCTGTGGCGCCGCGAGAGCGTCGCGAACGTGCAGATCACGATCGCCGAGTCGATCGGCGTGGGCACGCGCGGCGACTTCTACGACGGGACCGGCGCCTTGCGCGACATGATCCAGAACCATGCGCTGCAGCTCCTCACGATGATCGCGATGGAGCCGCCCGCGCGCCTCACGCCCGACGACATCCACGCCGAGAAGCTCAAGGTCCTGCACGCGTTGAAGCCCTTCGACGAGGCGTCCGCCTTGCGCGACGTCGTGCGCGGCCAGTATCGCGCCGGCGTCGTGGACGGCTCGCGCGTGCCGGGGTACCTCGAGGAAGCGAAGGTTCCGGCCGGAAGTCGCACCGAGACCTTCGTCGCGCTGCGAGCCGAGGTGCGGAACTGGCGCTGGGCGGGCGTGCCGTTCTACCTGCGCACCGGCAAGCGGCTCGCCGCGCGCGACGCCCAGATCATCGTCGAGTTCCGCGCGACGCCGCACAACATCTTCCCGGGCGCCTCCCGCCCCAACAAGCTCGTGATCAAGCTTCAGCCGGAGGACGGTCTCGAGCTCCACCTCTCGGCGGCCAAGGGCTCGTCGCAGGCCGAGGCGCTCGCGCCGGTGTTCCTCGACCTCGACTTCGACAAGGCGTTCGCGGAGATGCGCGTCGGCGCGTACGAGCGCCTGCTGCTCGACGCGATCGCCGGGCGCCTCAACCTGTTCGTCCGCAGCGACGAGCAGGAGGAGGCGTGGCGCTGGGTCGAGCCGGTCCTGCGCGCCTGGGAGCGCGAGGACGGGGTGGCGAGCGGGCTCCACGGCTACGCCGCAGGCACGATGGGGCCCGCGGCCGCGAGCGCGCTGGTCGCGCGCGACGGGTTCGCGTGGGAGGAGGAGCGGTAGCGCGAAGCGCCCCGCGGTCCTTGACATCGCCGGCGCGCGCGCCTAACGTCGTGCGAGTTGTGCTGTACAGACGCCCACGCTGGCGGGCTCCAGCACCGCATCGGTCGCATTGCCGGGATGCAGGGGAGGCACCATGGCGAAGCGCGCGACGAGAACGGCGACGAGGAAGTCGTGGACGGTCCTCGTCTACCTCGCCGGCGACAACAACCTCGACGGCGCGGGCCTGACCGACCTGGCCGAGATGAAATCGGTCGGGTCGACCGCGTCGGTCGACGTCGTCGCGCAGTTCGATCGCGCGGGAACCGCGGAGAAGACGCACCGCTACCACCTGCGCAAGGGCACGACGCTCGCGCAGGACCGCGTCGGGACGCTCGGCGAGACCGACACCGGCGACCCGAAGGTGCTCGAGGCCTTCCTGTCGTGGGGCATGGCGACCTATCCGGCCGACCGCTATCTCGTGGTGCTCTGGAACCACGGCGCCGGCTGGGACGACACGAACATCTACCGGACGGTCGAGCGCGGGCTCGGGCGCGGCGTCGCCTACAAGAAGCGGCTCGTCGCCCGCGGCACGGCGGGCTCGCGCGGCGTCCGGCTGGGCGACATCCACCGCGTCGGCGAGCGGATGCGGCGCGCGGTATTCGCGACGAGTGTGCGCAAGGCCGCGACCGCGCGCGCGGTGCTGTTCGACGACAGCGCGCGGGATTTCCTCGACAACCTCGAGTTGAAGCGCGTCGTCGCGAAGGCCAGGTCGGCGCTCGGCCGCCGCATCGACGTGCTCGGCTTCGACGCGTGCCTGATGTCGATGGCCGAGGTCGCCTACCAGGTGCGCACTGCGGTCGACGTGCAGGTGGGCTCCGAGGAGGTCGAGCCCGCCGACGGCTGGCCTTACGCCGCGATCCTGTCGAAGCTCGCGGCGAAGCCGTCGATGACGCCGCGCGAGCTCGGCGCGACGATCGTCGATCGCTACGTCGCCTCGTACGGCGCGAGCGACGGCGTGACGCAATCCGCGCTCGACCTCTCCCGCGCCGACGACCTGAGGCGCGCGGTCGACGGGCTCGCGCGCGCGCTCGTCGACGGGTGCGCCGAGCCGACGACGCTCCTCGCGATCGTGCGCGCGCGCCGCTCGACGCAGCACTACGACACGAAGGAGTACGTCGACCTCGCGCACCTGTGCCTGCGACTGAAGGCGCAGGACGCCGGCGAGGCGATCGCCGACGCCTGCGACATCGTGCGCGGCGCGGTCGCGGGGATCGTGATCGCGTCGGGGTCGAAGGGCGGCGCGGTCGCGAACTCGCACGGCGTGTCGATCTATTTCCCGGAAGCCGCCGCCTCGCCGCTCTACGCGACGCTCGATTTCGCGAAGCAGGGCGGCTGGGACGCGTTCCTGAAGGCGTACCGGCAGGCGCTGACCGGATGAGCGCTGCCGCCACGAAGGAGGTCCGATGAGCAAGGCCGCCGCAATCGCCGTCGCCGTGGTCGCGCTGGCGCTCGCCGCCGGCTGCGCGTCCAAGCTCTCGGTCTACAAGGAGGGCGCGGCCGAGCCGGCGAAGGGCATGCCGTTCAACGTGCCCGAGGTCTACGTGAAGAGCGGCTGGCACAACCGGATGGCGAAGGCCGACGACGCCGGCTGCGAGGACGCGCAGTTCTTCGAGACGGTGCTGCTGCCGACCGGCGATCTCTACTACCTGAACGTCGACGCGATGCCGTTCACCAAGACCGGCTTCGTGGTCAAGTACGGCGCGTCGGGCAACCTCTCGGAGGTGACGCTCAACACCGAGCCCTCGGGCGCCGACGAGATCAAGGCCGTCGCCGACCTCGTCAAGACGATCGCGCCGCTCGTCGGGGCGTCGGCGGCGCGCGCGCCCGACGTGGCGCGGGCCCGCAAGGCCTGCGACGCCGGCGAGCGCGACGTGAAGTTCTGCACGCTGCGGGAGTTCCGCGCGGGAAACTGCAAGTAGCGCCGGCGGCGATCCGACGAGTCTGGGAAACGCAGGGTCAGGCCCGATTTCCGCCGGACATGGACGTTCGCGGTAGCGTGAAAGCGAAGGTAACCCCACTTCCCGCCGCCGGGACGAGGCGAATCTGCGCGATCGCGCTTGTGGAAAGTTCCCTCGCGGAGCTCGAACGTTTCGATAGTCTGCGGAAGGTGCCGCTTGGCGATGCACGGCGTCTGCGTCCCCGTTCCGTCAGCGCGTGGGAACTGCGCCGCGATCCGATCCGGCTTGCGCAATTGGTGTCCAATTCTTTCGGGGGGGAGTCGTGAGTGCACGATGGCTGGGAAAGTGCGTGCTGGCAGCGGCCGCGTTCGTCGGAGCCCTCGCGGATTTCGACTCGCCAACGTGGAGCTTCGTCGCGACGGCGCAGGCGGCCGAAGCGAACCCCTGCTCGAATTCGATGGGTAAGGATCGGAAGCGCTGCCGTATCGACGTCAAGGTTGTGGACGACGGTGCCGCCGGCTGCAAGGTCGAAATTCCGGACCAGGACCAGCGGGAGCTCGTCCTGAAGGGGCAGTCCGACCTCAGGATCATCTGGCGCCTCAACACCGCGGACGGCAGCTACCTGTTCTGCCGCTATACAGGAGATGGGGTTTTCCTCACGGATCCCGTGCGCCAGGCAGACGGGCAGGTGCTCGCGATGCGGGTGATGAAGACCCGGGAGAGCGACAACAACGACTCCGAGGACGAGTTCCAGTGCTCGCCCCGGTTCCGCTGGACCTTCAGGAACGACGTCGAAGAGACTCCGGCTGCGACGCAGTACAACTACGGCATCAAGGTCCGCAGCAAGGACTTCGCGCGGAAATGCTCGTTCGATCCGTTCATCAAGAACGGTTGACGAGAGCCGCCGGCGCCGCCATTGGCAGGACCGGACGCGACTTTCGCGGGACCCTGACGATTGCGGTCACTCGACGGTCAAGCCTGGTCCTGCTGTCCTGGCGCCGCCTTCCACAGCCGCACGACGCGGTCGATCCACGGTCGGTCGAACCAACCCTTGCGGCGCGCCTCGAACGCGGGCGTGTAGACGTAGGCGACGCTGAACGCGCGGAGCGCGAAGTAGATCGCGCCGATCCACGCGAGGTCGGTCCACGCGAGGGCGATCGGATGGCGCTCCGCATGGATGCCGCCGGTGAGCTCGAGGAACGCGATCCCCGCGGCGGCCGCGACGATCGCCGCGTAAGCGGAGAGCACCGTCAGGTGGACCGCGTCGGTCGTGACCGCGTCGATGCGTGCGAGCGCGAGCGCGCGCTGCGAGCCCACGAACACCAGCATGGCCACCTGCAGCACGATCGCCCAGCCGACGATCGGCGCGAGATCGGTGTCGAGGATCCACCGAGCCGCGCCGGAGAGGACCGCCACGAGCGCGACGACGGCGAGGTAGATGCCGACGCGGCGCCACGCCGGCCCCTCGATGTAGCTCGCGCCCGCGAACGCGCCGCCCAGCAGCGTCACCGGGAATTGTGCGAGGTAGAGCGTGACCAGCGCCTCGGACTGCGAGTCGTCGACCCAGGCCGGGTTCCACGCGTAGCTCGCATAGCGCCACGCGGTGTACGCGGGCAGCGCGACGTTGAGCGCGAGCGCGAGCCAGGCGTAGGGCGTCGTCGCCGGGGAGGAGGCGGGGGCGGTCATCGCGCAAAAGTGGGGTCTGACCCTACTTTTCCGCCGCCCACTCGGCGAGCCGGCGCCGGTCGACCTTGCCCTGCGGCGTCGCGGGCATCGCGTCGACGATCATCACGCGGCGCGGCGCGCGCAGGCCGAGCGCGTCGCGCGCGTAGCGGGCGAGCTCCCGCTCGTCGACCCGAGCGCCGTCGACGAGCTCGACCGCGCAGAGCGGGATCTCGCCGTGGACGGCGGATGGCATCGGGAACGCGGCGACGGCCTTGACCGCGGGATGGCGCTCGAGCGCGCGCTCGATCTCGAACGGCGCGACCTTGATCCCGCCGAGGTTCATCACGTCGTCGGCGCGGCCGTGCACGACCAGCGCGCCTTCCGGCGTGAACGAGACGAGGTCGCCCGGCTCGAACCAGCCGTCGCGGAAATGCGCCGCGTTCGCGCGCTCGTCGTCGAGGTAGCCGGTCGCCATGCCGGGCACGCGCACGCGGATCCGGCCAGGCTCGCCGCGGGGCACCGGCGCGCCTTCCGCGTCGACGACCTCGATCTCGACGCTCGGATGCGGGCGGCCGACCGTCTCCGTCACCTCGGCGACGTCGCGCTCGGTCACGCGGGCGAGCGAGCCGCATTCCTGCATCGAGTAGGTGACGGAGACCGCGTCGCACACCTGCTCGAGCATCTGGCGGCGCAGCGACGCGGAGCCGCGCGCGCCGGACAGCAGGAGCGCGGTCCGCGGCGGCAGGCGGCCATGGCGCGCGGCGTCCGACACCACGTCGCCGAGCTGCGCGTTCATGCACACGGTTGTCGACGCCGAAGGTCGCGCACAGTCGCGGGATCGGCATGTCCGACGCGCCGCGGATCACGGTCGCGGCGCCCTCGATCATCGCGTAGAGGAACACGCGCTTGACGAAATGGTGCTCGGCCGCCGACAGCGACAGGTAGTTGCCCGTCGACGCGCGCGGGAACTGCTTCACGTAGCGCCCGTGCAGGATCGGGATGATCTTCGCTTCGCCGGTCGTGCCGGAGGTCGTGAAGAACGTGAACAGCGACGACGGGTCGGGTCGGGCGAGCGGTGCCGGCGGCCGGCGCGACCAGAACGCCATGCGGTCGGGGTCGAGCAGCGCGAGCTCGAGTCCGGGGAGCGCGTGGCCTGCATGCATCGCGACGACCCGGCGCGCGCCGACGCGCGAGGCGAGGCGCGCGCGCGTGGCGGCGGAGTCGTGCGTCGGGAGCACCGCGTGCGCGGCGCCGAGCGACGCGAGCCCGATCGCCGCGACGCAGTGCGCGAGGTCGTCGGCGATCGACAAGCCCACGACCTCGCCGCGCTCGACGCCGAGCGAATGGAGCCAGTCGGCGCATCCGCCGGCGAGCGCGACGAGCTCGCCGTACGGCACCGTCCGCTCGGGCGAAACGATCGCGGGTGCGCCCGGACGCTCGACGGCGTGGCGCGCCAGGCGGTCGACGACGGTCTCGTCGCTCATCGAAGTCCCGCGCGAACGCGGATCAGTCGGGCGGGTAGCCGATGTCGCGCGCGAGGCGCGTCCACTTTTCGAGATCGGCCTGGACGCGCGCCTCCGCCTGCGCGCGGGTGCCGCCGGCAGGCTCGTAGCCGATGTCCGCGATGCGCTGGCGCACCTCCGGCAGCGCGAGCACCTTGTTCACCTCGGCGTTCAGGCGCTCGGCGATCGCGGGCGGCAGGCCCGCCGGCGCCGCGAGGACGATGGCGCCGCCGGCCACGACCGGGAAGCCCTGCTCGGCGAGCGTCGGCACGTCGGGGAACAGCCGGGACCGCGCCTGGGCGGCCTGCCCGAGGACGCGGAAGGTGCCGGCCCCGATGTGCGGCTTGATCGTCGGCGGATACTCGAACGCCGCATCCACCTCGCCGGCGAGCAGCGCGACCAGCAGGGGCGCGCTTCCGCGGTAGGGCACCTGCACGACGTCGATGCCCGTGTCGCGCTTGAAGAGCTCGAAGGCGAGGAAGTTCGTCGTCCCCTTGCCGTACGAGCCGTAGTTGAGCTTGCCGGGTTGCGAACGCGCCAGCTCGACGAATTCCCGGGCCGTCATGGCCGGCGAGGACTTCGGCACGATCAGGAGCGCCGATGTCTCGATCAGCATGACGATCGGCGTGAAATCGCGGATCGGATCGTAGGGCAGGTCCTTCTTGGTCGCCGGCAGGCTCGCGAGGACGCTGGGACCCGCAATCAGCAGCGTGTACCCGTCGGGCGCGGCCTTCGCGACATAGGAGGCGCCGATCATGCCGCCCGCGCCGCTCCGCGACTCCATGATGATGGGCACGCCGAGCGCGGCCGCCACGCGGTCCATGACGATCGACTTGAGCGACTCGTTGCTGCCGCCGGCGGCGACCGGGTTGACGAGCGTGATCGCGCGGGTCGGATACGCCTGCGCCGCGGCGTCGTGCGAGGCGCCGACGGTCGTCGCGAGCGCCAGGGCCGCGATCGCGACGCGGCCGCGCCTCGCGAGCGGACGGGCGGTGGAACGGTTATCGTTCATCGGTAGATTCGCTGCGGTGAGCGCGCGCCGATTCTAGCTTAGCGCCGGGCGGGGCGGCCCCGGGGCCCGTTGGATCGGAATGGCCGATACTGTTTCGCCCGGAAGTCGACCTGGAGGAGGGAATGCGCCGAGTCGTGGACATGACGCAGCGTCGTTGCCTGCCGATGGCGCTCGCCGTCGGCATGCTGTCGCTCGCGGCTTCGCCGACGGCCCACGCGCAGTCCGGCCCGACCGGGTCGCTCGTGCCGCGCAGCGGCTTCTTCGCCGGCGTCGGCGGCGGCTACGCGTCGGTGAAATTCGGCACCCAGGAGGCGTACGCGATCGGGACCTCGCAGGTGATCCAGGACGGTGTCGTCGTCGCGACCGGCGAGGCCGAAGGTCCCGGATACGTCGCGATGCCGAACGAGTCGACGCTGGCGGCGTCGGTGCAGGGCGGCTACTTCAGGCACTTCGAGGGGACCGACTGGCTCTGGGGCGTGAAGCTCGGCTACGCGTACCTCGACACGACGGCGTCGCGCAGCGACGTCGTGATGCCGCAGGCCGGCTCGTTCACGCTGGCGGCGACCGGCGCGCAGGTGCCCTTCACCGGCAACGCGGTGGCGCGCGCCTACCGCACGACGATCCAGCACCAGATCGCGCTCGTGCCGATCCTCGGGCGCTCGTTCGAGCGAGGCTTCGTGTATGCAGGCGCGGGCGCGACCTGGTCGCGCAACAAGACCGAGATCGACGGCCTGGTCGGTTTCGCGGACATCCAGGGCCACCACACCGACGTGTCCGGCGCGCCGCAGGATTTCTCGGGCGCCGGATGGATGGTCGGTGCGACCGGCGTCGTCGGGGCGACGTATTTCGTCGACGCGTCGTGGTTCGTCGACGTCGCGTACAGCTACCAGCGCTCGAACACGCAGACGTTCCACTACTCGGGGACGTTCACGAACGCCGACAACCCGTTCGGCACGACGTCCGGCACGCTCGTCGGCTGGTCGAGCGGACGCGTGACCACGCAGAGCCTCATGCTCACGATCAACAAGGCGTTCTGAGGCGGGGCGAACGCGACGGCCGCAGCGAGGGTCACGCGATCGCAACCGCGCCTCGCCAGGCGGTCCCGGACGGAGCCGCCGGCTTGGCGGGAATGTCAGCGTGGCACAGGTTGTGGGCCACGTCGATGCGCGCCCGCGCGTTGGCATGCCGCTTGCGGGTGAGCGTGCATGGGAAACCTCAAGCGCTCGGCGGAGGACGCGCTCGCCACGGCGCCGCGATGCGGCCGCTGCGAATGGTGGGCGGGGGACCGTTTTCGCGACGCGTCCGATGCGACCGTCGGGTTCACGATCCACGGCAAGTGCACCAGCTTGCAGGCGCCGCCCGAGTTCGCGGGCCGGAAGATGCACTATCTCGCCGGCGCGAACTGCCCGGCCTTCAAGGGGTGGAAGGAAGCATCCCGCGACCGGAACGACGGGTAGTCGAACCGGCGTCCGCCGGTCACGGGATCCTGGTGTGACGGGGCGCTCGCCGCGCGCCATCGCCGATTCCGTCGCCGAGGCGCGATGCCGATCGCGCCCGACCGCGTGGGCCGGCCACCCGCGCTCCGCATCCGTGCCGAAGTCGACGCGCGAGCCTCCGCGAGTCGTTCCGGTTCCACAGGCGCCGGCCAATGCCACAATGCGCAACCGGCGCATTCGCCGCCGGCAAGGAGAGCCGATGCCGCTAGCCGTCCGTCATATCCCGCGCGCCTGGGTCGTTGCGGTCGCCATCGCGACGCTCGCCGGATGCGCGAGCGCCCCGCCCGGCGGACCCGGCGCCGAGGAGCGAGCGAAGGCCGTCGTGGCGAGCCCGATCCGCACCGACCAGGACCGGCGCATGGACGCGTCGCGCAATCCGGTCGCGTTCCTGCCGTTCACCGGCGTCGAGCCCGGCATGGTCGTGTTCGACCTCTCGTCCGGCGCGGGCTACACCTCGCAGATCATGGCGCTCTCGGTCGGTCCGACGGGCAAGCTGTACGCGCAGCGCCCGGGTCCCGGCGAGGCGCTCACGAAGCGGCTCGCCGACCATCCGCAGGCGAACTTCATCGTCGTCTACCGGCCGTTCGCCGATCCGATCCCGCCCGACGCGCCGAAGTTCGACATCATCACGTTCGTCAACAACTACCACGATTTCGTGAACGCGCCGATCGATCGAGCGCAGCTCAATCGCCGCCTCTACGATGCGCTCAAGCCGGGCGGCCGGCTCGTGATCGTCGACCATGCCGCGCTGCCGGGCTCGGGGACGAGCGCGACGCGGACGCTGCACCGCATCGACGAGGCGGTGGTGATCCGCGAGGTGAAGGACGCGGGGTTCGTGCTCGAGGCCGAAGGCCAGTTCCTGCGCCATCCGGACGATCCGCGCACCGTGTCGTCGGGCGACGGGGCGATCCTCACCGACAAGTTCGCGCTCAAGTTCGTCAAGCCGAACTGAGGCGGTGCGCGCCTTCGCCGCGGCTCAGCCGAGCAGGATCCGGGCTGTCCCGACCAGGCCGAGGACGAGGAAGATCACGCTGAACGCCGCCATGGCGCCCCGGTCCCAGGGGATCGTCGTGTCGATGACCGCGTCGGTCGGGTCGTTCGGGTCGTGGCGGACGTCGACCTTGGTGCCCTTGGCGTAGCGCCTGGCGTCCTCGCTGGCGGACTCCTCGCGCCGGTGCGCGATGCGGTCCATGAAGAACGAGTATCGCTCGCCCGTGAATTCCTTCCCGCCGACCGTGTAGCGATAGACGACGCGCACGTACAGGCGCCGGCCGGCCACGCCCGTTCCATCGGGTTGGCGGGGCTCGGCGTGCGACGACGCCACCGTGCCCGCCGCGCGCGGCCAGGCACGGGAGCGCCACGTGCGCAGGACCGGGCGGCCGAAGAAGAACGTCCCGACGGCGCCTGCGGCGACGATCACGAGCGCGTCACGCGGAGTGTTCATGGATCCGGAAGGGCGGAGGTCGAAGCCGCCACTGTACGCCGAAGGCGCCACAGGCGCGGGCGCGATCACCGCGCGTCCCCGCGAAGGATCGAATATCGAGCCCGGCGCTACTTTCCGCGCACCCGCGCCCATGCATCGCGCACGCGCCGTCCCCGGTCCTCGATCAACAGCGACGTCACGAGCACGATCAGGCCGGACACGACGCCGGTCAGGATCGCCTCGCCCCAGGTGAACGAATCGAAGCGGCCGGGATGCGACCAGGCGTCCGCGATCGCGGTCAGCGCGCCCATCAGCAGCGCGTTGCCGTAGCGCTGGCCGAAGAGGCGGCCCACCGGCGTGAACGACAGCAGAAGCGCGAGGATCCCGGTGCCGATGCCGGTCTGGAGCGCGATCCTCCAGTGCGGCAGGCTCACGACGTTCGCGAACGTCGGCGCGGACATGCAGATCATGCAAGCGCAGGTGGGCTGCGTCAGTCGCTGCACGAACACGCGCGCCCGCAGCTTCCAGTCGACCATGGATGCACATCCTCCCGGATCTTGGGTGACGGTCGGCCTTCGCGGCCGGCGCCGGACGGCCACGGCCGGCCGCCATCTTCCCACGGTTCGGGAAGCGTGCGTTCCGGGCGAGGCGCCTCGGTCGCGGCCGCCCCGGTGCGCCTTGCACGCGTGCGTCCGCCGAGGCACAGTCGGACCTGGACGCGCGGGACTTACGCGCCGGATGAGGGGGACGATGGGACGATTCGGGCGGGGCGCGCTCGCGTTCGCGCTGGCCGCGCTGGCGGTCATGCCTGCGGCGCGGGGGCAGGTGCCGGACGCCGCGTCGCGGCCGGTCACGGTGACGATCGTCCACCTCAACGACGTCTACGAGATCGTCCCGGTCGAGGGCGGCAAGGCGGGCGGGCTCGCGCGCGTCGCCGCCGTGATCCGCAAGATGAAGGCGACGCACGCGCCGCTCGTCACGACGCTGGGCGGCGACTACCTGTCGCCGTCGGCGCTCGGCACCGCGAAGGTGGACGGCGCGCCGCTCGCGGGACGCCAGATGGTCGACGTGCTCAACGCCGTCGGCGTCGACTGGGCGACGTTCGGCAACCACGAATTCGACGTCTCCGAATCCGCGTTCCGCGCTCACCTCGAGCAGGCGAAGTTCCGCCTCGTCTCGTCCAACGTCACCGACGCCACGGGGCAGGCGTTCCCCGGCGTGGCGACCTCGGCGGTCGTGCCGGTGACCGTGGACGGGCGGACCGTGAAGCTGGGCCTTCTCGGCGTGACGATCGACGCGACGCGCAAGGACTGGGTGCGCTACCGCGACGGCATCCTGGCCGCGAAGCCCGAGGTGGAGAAGCTCCGCGGCAGCGTCGACGCCGTGATCGCGCTCACGCACCTCGCGCTCGAGCAGGACGCCGAGCTCGTCGAGGCGGTGCCCGGCATCGACCTCGTGCTGGGCGGACACGAGCACGAGAACTGGCTCATGTATCGGGGCTCGCGCTTCACGCCGGTCGTCAAGGCGGACGCGAACGTGCGCTCGCTCGCGATCGTGACGATGACGTTCGGCGCGCCGGGCGCGGCGCCCGCAATCTCGGCGCGTCTCGTGAGGATCGACGACACGATCGCGCCCGATCCGGTCGTCGACGCTGCGGTGAAGGGCTGGGTCGAGAAGGGCTTCGACGCCTTCCGTCGCGAGGGCTTCGCTCCCGAGGCGGTGGTGGCGGTCACGACCGAGCCGCTCGACGGGCGCGAGTCGACCGTGCGGAACCGGTCGGGCAGGTTGACCGATCTCATCGCCGCCGCGATCGCGCACGACGCGGGCGACGTCGACGTCGCGATCTTCAACGGCGGATCGGTGCGGATCGACGACGTCGTGCCGCCGGGGCCGGTCACCGAGTACGACGTCATCCGCATCCTCCCGTTCGGCGGGAAGATCCTGAAGGCGAGCCTCGACGGCGCGCTGCTGGCGCGGATCCTCGACACCGGCGTGAACAACGAGGGCACCGGCGGCTACCTGCACGCGTGGGGCGCGAAGCGGGCGAATGGCGCGTGGCTCGTGCGGGACCGGCCGATCGACCCCGCGCGCCGCTACGCGGTCGCGATGTCCGATTTCCTGCTGACCGGCGGCGAGACGAACCTGGGCTACCTCACGCGCGCGAATCCGCAGGTGCACGACGTCGTCGAGCTCCGCGACATGCGCTTCGCCGTGATCGGCGAGCTCAAGCGCGAGGCGGGCAAGGTGAAGTAGGCGGTGTCCGACACGCCGGCGTCCGCCGCCGGCCACGGTCGGCTGCGGCGTCGTCCGATCGGGCGCGCGCCACGCGCCGGCTACAGTGATCTCCGTGGGATTCGCCCCTCGTTCCCGGAGACTGTCATGACGCAACGAAGCTTCAGGCATGCGCTCGTCGCCGGTGCGGTCACGCTCGCGCTCGGCATCCCCGCGGTCGGCGCCGCCGACGACAGCACGAACAGCAAGACGCAGGCGAACGCCTCGTCGCCGCAGCCGCTGACCGGCAAGCAGAAGGCCACGGCGATCGGCGCGGGCACCGGCGCGGTGGCCGGCGCGCTGGTCGGCGGGCCGGTCGGCGCGGTGGTCGGCGCGGGTGTCGGCGGCTACGTCGGCCACGAAGGCACCGACGCGTACGGCCGCGTGGTCGACTCGGGCAAGTCCGCGTCGGACGGCTCGTCGACGGCGATGCACGGCGACGCGCAGGTGCGCAAGGCGCAGGCTGCGCTCAACGGCCGCGGCTACGACCTCGCGGTCGACGGCATCTACGGTCCGCGCACCGAGAGCGCCGTGCGCGACTTCCAGGGCAGGTTCGGCCTCGCGCAGACCGGCACGCTCGACGACGCGACGCTCGATCGCCTCGGCGTGAAGAGCTGATCGGACCGCCGCGATCCGACCGCTGCGCTGCGGTTCAGCCCGTGCCGCCGCGCGCCGCCGTCGCCGCGGCGAGCTGGGCGCGCAGCGTCTCGGTCCTGCGACGTTCGGCGGCGACGTCGTCGATGAGCTGGTCGACGCGCAGCGCGTGGAAGTCGAGCCCGATCTCGCGCGCTGCCGATTCGAGCTGCTCGACCTGGTCGGCGCGGTACGGCTCGCCGTCGCGCCGCGGCCCGAGCAGCACGAAGCCTTCGAGCGCGCTCCGGTGCGCCATCGGAACCGCGAGCTCCGCGCGCCCGGCCGCCGACGCCTCGCGCAACCGCCACGCCTGGCGATGCGCGAGCATCGCGAGCACCGTCTCGTCGTTGGGCCCGACCGCGTCGGGCGCGCCGTCGAGCGTCGACACGACGCGCCGGTAGCCTCCGTCGTCGTGCCGCCGGTAGAGCGCGGCGCCCGCGCCGTCGGTGAACCGGTCCAGCGCGGCGACGGCGAGCGCCGAAAGCGCCTGCGGGTCGGTCGCGTGCTTGGCCTCGGCGACGAACGCCTCGAGGTCCTCCCCGCGCGCCGCCCATGCGCCGAAGAACACGCGGTCGACGAGCTTCTCGACCACCTTCTTCAGCTGGGTGAACGAAAGATAGACGGCCACCGCGAGGATGGCCGAGAGCAGCATCGTCTTGTTCTCGTCGTCGAAGTGAAGGAATGCCGAGACGAGGCGGTTGGCGACCTGGAAGACGCCGAGCAGGATCGCGCCGACGATCGCGAAGACGAGCGTGCGGTTGACGGCCAGCCCGAAGTCGAAGATGCGCCTGTGCAGGAGCGCGTAGGTGAACCCCAGCACCGCGAGCACGATCGCGGCGTTCAGGATCAGTCCCGTCGACTCGGCGGGCAGCGGCTCGCCGGCGAGCGCGTTCAGGTTGCCGATCAGCGACGCGACCATGATCGTGCCGAGCGTGGCGAGGATCCACTGGAGGCGGATCCTCGACTCGCCCTGCGCGCGGAACCAGGCGAGCAGCATCGACCCGACGAACAGGACGGGCAGCACGATCGAGTTCACGCGCCCGAGCGGGCCGGCCAGCGGGTCGAAGCGGCCCATGTAGAGCCCGCCGTAGTAGTAGAGCGCGACCGCGACCAGCAGCCCGAAGTACCACGGGTACCAGCGCTTGAGCACCGCGCCATCCGGCGGGCCGGTCGTCCGGGTAGTTGATCGCGAAGAAGACCATTGCGCCCAGCGCGAGCTCCTGCGACAGCGACGACAGGAAGTCGAGCCAGGGCAGGTGCGCCTGCGCGGGCGCGGAGAACGGAAACGCGTTCGCCTGCATCATTCCCGCGATCGCGAGCCACCGGTAGGTCGCGAGGTCGGACCGCCGCCACCCGACGACCAGCGCGATGACCAGCGCCGCGACGCGCGACACGCCGTCCATCACGTAGTTGGCGACGGCGTAGCGGGGCAGCTCGCTCCTTGCGGGAATCGTCACGCGGATGTCGCGAGGCTCGCCGTCGTGGATCACGGTCACGTCCATCGCCTGGCCGGCCGGGACGTTGACCCAGCGGCCGATGGGGTCGCGCCAGCGGAGGCGGTCGCCGGGGACGACGCCTGCGGCGATCAGCGGCGAGCCGGGAGGCAGCGCCTCGACGACGAACGTCGTCGGCCCGCGCTCGCGCAGGAAGCTCCCCTTGAACAGCGCGCCGTCGAGGAGGCCGGAGCGCAATCCTTCGCGCGCGTAGAAGAACTCGATCGCGAGCTGCGTCGCGGTGACGAGCGCGAACACGAGCAGCGCGAGGCGCCAGGCGGTGGTGAAGCGGGACGTCGGGCGCATGGGGAAATGGGGCGGACACGAATTGCGATGACCGCAATGCGTATCTGACCCCATTTCCCACCGTCCCGTCCATGGCAGAATGCAGCGGAGCATCGCGCCGTCGGCGGCGCGGCCGACCGGAGGAGCCTTCATGATGTCGTTCGTTCCGCGCCTCGCCGGCGCGCTTCTCGCGCTCGCTTGCGCGGCCGTCGTGCCCGTCCACGCGCAGGGCACGTACCCCGACAAGCCGATCCGGCTGATCGTCCCGTTCCCGCCGGGCGGCGGCGCGGACAACCTGGCCCGCACGATCGTGCCGAAGGCCGCCGAGATCCTGGGCCAGGCGATCGTCATCGAGAACAAGCCGGGGGCGGGCGGCAACATCGGCGCCGCGGAAGTGGCGCGCGCCGCGCCCGACGGCTACACGCTGCTGCAGGGCACGAACGGCACGCACGGCATCAACCAGGCGCTCTACGCGAACCCGGGCTTGGACGCGCTCAAGGACTTCACGCCGGTCGCCCGCTGGACGATGATCCCGGCGATGCTCGTGGTGAACCCGAGCGTGCCGGCGCAGAACGTCAGGGAGCTGATCGCCTGGACCGGGCTGGGCGAATCCCGGCAAGGTCTCGTTCGCGTCGGCCGGCAACGGCACGACGTCGCACCTCGCGGGCGTCCTGTTCAAGAACGCGACCGGCACCGACATCGTCCACGTTCCGTACAAGGGCGGCGGCCCGGCGCTGACCGGCCTCATGGGCGGCGACGTGCAGATGATGATCGACCTGATGGTGAGCGTGTATCCGAACGCCAAGGCGTGGGCCGCATCCGGCTCGGCGTCACGACGCTGCAGCGCGTGTCCTCGGCGCCCGAGCTCCCGACGCTCGACGAAAGTCCGGGCTGCCGGGCTTCCAGATCGCGGCCTCCGACGGCGTTCACGCGCCGGCCGGCACGCCGCGCTCGATCGTCGAGAAGCTCAACGCCGCGTTCCGCAAGGCGCTCGAGGATCCGCAGGTGAGCGCCAGCCTGATCTCGCGCGGCGCGTTCCCGGTGCCCGGCACGCCCGAGGACTTCGCGAAGCACGTGCAGGCCGAGCACGCGATGTGGATCAAGCTCGTGAAGGAATCCGGCGCCAAGGTGGACTGATGCCCGACCAGGACCGCAGCACGACGCGCGCGGATCGCGACGTGGCGCACGCGAAGGCCTTCGCCGCGATCGACGGCTTCGTCGGCGCGCCGCCGGCGATCAAGCGCGAGATCGCGGGCACCTCGGATCGCTTCGCGGCGCTCGAGAACTTCTTCCGCGTGTTCGCGATCCGCCCCGGCGAGCGCGTCGTGATGCTGACCGACCCGTTGCTCGACCGGCGCGTGGTCGACGCGATCCGCGGCGTCGCGACCGCGCGCGCCGCGTCGGTCGAGGTCTACATGGCGCCGTCGACGCGCCTGCCGCGCGTGCCCGACACGGTGAAGCCGCTGCTGGAGTCGGCGGATTTTGTCGTCTCGACCTGGTTCTGCTCGATCGAGGACCCGTTCAACGTGTCGCTGCGCAAGCGCGGCCAGCGCTGGGTCAAGATCACCTACTTCCGCGACCTCGACCTCCTCGACACGCCGCAGGCGCGCTTTCCCGTCGACCTCGTCGGCGAGATCATCCGCGCGACCGAGCGCCGTTTCCCGCGCGGACGCGACTTCGCGCTCCGGTTCACCGATCGCCGCGGCACCGACCTCGCGATCCCGTACACGGCGGCGATGCGCGACGCGATGTTCGCCGGCAACCGCTGGCGCGGGAAGATGTGCGCCGACGAGCCCGGCTGCTACGTCCACTACCTGCCGACGCACGGGCCCAACTTCTGGGACAGCACGGCGATGAACGACACGAACGCCGCGATCGCGATCGACGGCGTGCTGGTGCCGCAGGCCGCCATCGGCTTCGAGCGGCCGTTCGCCGAGCGCATCGAGGTCGTTCCGCGACCGGCACGTCACCGAGGTGCGCGGGACGTCGGACGACGCGCGAGTGCTGCGCGAGATGCTCGTCGGCGGCAAGCTGATCGAGGGCGGCGGCTGCGGCTTCAACCCGAAGGCGCCGCGGCACACGGTCTACCCGGCCGGCTCGAACGCGCCCGGTGCGCTGCACTTCGGCGTCGACCTCGCGAAGCCCTCCGACTGGATCCGTCGCCGGATGCCCGACTGGGAGGAGCCGCCGGTGCACCAGGACCTCGTCGTCTGGGACGCGACGGTGACCGCGGGCGATACGCCGGTGATCGAGGAGGGGAGGCTTCGCGCGCTGCGCGATCCCGAGGTCGTCGCGGCCGCGGAGAAGTACGGCGACGCGGTGGCGCTGCTCGAAGCGCCGGCCTGACTCGCCGCGGCGTTGCGCTCGCGACGTCAGTCGTCGTCCGGCGTGATCGCGCGCCGCACCTCGGCCGGATTGCCCCACGCGACGACGCCGTCCGGAATGTCGCGAACGACGACCGATCCGGCGCGCCGACGAGCGAACGCGCGCCGATCCTGACGCGGTCGCGCAGGACCGCGCCGGCACCGACGAGCGACGCGCGGCCGATCGCGATGTTGCCGAGCAGGCTCGCGCCGGCAGCGATGCGGACGCCGTCGCCGAGCACGCAGCCGTGCCCGATGCACACGCACGATCCGACGATCGCGCACTCGCCGATCGTCACGCCGGGATCGATCATCGCGCCGGCCTTGATCACCGTTCCCGCGCCGATCCGGACCTGCGAGCCCACGACGGCCGCCGGATGCACCGCGGTGACCAGCTCGTAGCCCATCGCGCGGACGAAGTCGCGAGCGGCGAGGGCGGGCGGGCTGTTGAAGCTTGCGCGATCGCCTGGCACGCCCTCGGCCATGAGGCGCTCCAGTTGCTCGCGGCCGCCGAGCACCCGAGAACAGGAAGTCCTCGCCTGGGCGGCGTCGACGTCGTCGAGGAAACCGACCAGCTCGTAGTCGTCGCGCAGCCGAACGATGTCCGCCACGACCATCGCCTGTCCGCCCGCTCCCCAGATGACGGCGCGCGGCTTCGCGCCGCCGGCATGGGGGCGCCCGGCGCCCCGGCTCTCCGGCACGCTCGCGGCATGGGCGTCGCGCGATCGTAGGCGGTCGTCGGTCATCGGTCGCGGGCCTGCGAGGTTCGTCGAATGAGGGCGAATCGTAGTGGATCACGTCGCGCACCTGCGCGAGCACGGCTACGCGGTGGTGCGCGGCGTCTATGCCCCGGCCGACGTCGCCGCGATCGCGGGCGAGATGGAGCGGCTGAAGGCGGAGGCGCTGCAGCATCCCGCGTCCTGGCGCGACCGCAACCTCGTCTACGTGATCCGGCCCCATCCGGTCCTGGGCCGGCACCTGCGCTTCATCCACTGGGCAGCCTACATCAGCCCGGTGCTCGCGCGGGTCCGGGTCGATCGGCGGCAGCTCGCGCTCGTGGCGCCGCTCCTCGGCAACGACCTGAAGCAGATCGTGAACCAGACGACGTGGAAGACGCCGGGCTGCGACGACACGACGTTCGGCTTCCACCAGGACGTGCGGTTCCGGCGTCCGGCGAGCGCGTTCCGCGAGCTCGCGACCTCGTTCGTGCAGACGATGATCGCGATCGACCCGCACCGGCCCGACAACGGCTGCCTCAAGATCTACCCCGGCAGCCACCGGCTGGGCGTGCTCCGATCCCCGCGGACCGGCCGGTGATCGACCAGTCCGCCGAGAACGCGATCCTCGAAGGATGGGGACTCGACCCGGGGAAGGTCGTCGACGTGACGCTCGATCCGGGCGACGTCGCGATGTGGCTGCCGCACACGCTGCACGCGTCGGGCCCCAACCGCTCGACGATCGATCGCCGCGCCTACGTCAACGGCTACGTGATCGCGCCCAATTGCGACCGGGGCGAGTGGGCGTTCCGCGGCGGCGAGCCCTGCGAGCTCGGCGAGCCGGCGCTGATCCAGTACGACGACCTCTATGCGCGGCCGGAGCCGCACTACATCGACGGCGCGCTGTATCCGGTGGCGCCGGAAAGCTAGCGGCGCGCGCTTGCCTTGCGGCGACCTACGCGCCCGCCGCCGGCTTGAGCGCGGTGCGCAGCGCGTCGTCGACCGTCTCCATCCAGACGAAGGTCATCCGCTCGCGCGCGTCCGCGGGGACGTCGTCGAGGTCGCGCTGGTTGCGCTTCGGGAGCATCACGGTCGTGATGCCCGCGCGCTGCGCCGCGAGCACCTTCTTCCTTGACGCCGCCGATCGGCAGCACGAGGCCGCGCAGGCTGATCTCGCCGGTCATCGCGACGTCGCTGCGCACCGGACGCCCGGTCAGGAGCGACGCGAGCGCGGTGAACATCGCGACGCCCGCGCTCGGGCCGTCCTTCGGCGTCGCGCCGGCGGGGACGTGCACGTGGATGTCGGACTTGTTGATCGACTCCACCGGGACGCCGAGCGAGTCCGCGCGCGACTTGACGAGCGACAGCGCGGCCTGCGCGCTCTCCTTCATCACGTCGCCCAGCTGGCCGGTCAGCGTGAGCTTGCCCGAGCCTTCGGAGCGCGCGGCCTCGATGAACATAAACGGGATGTCGCCGCCCACCGGCGTCCACGCGAGGCCGGTCGCCACGCCCGCCGTCGGTGCGCATCGCGACCTCGGACTCGAACTTGCGGGCCCCGAGGATCGCCGGCAGGTCGGCCGCGCCGATCGCGCACTCGGCGCTCCCGCCCTCGGCGATGCGCAGCGCCGCGTGGCGGAACACGCGGCCGATCTCGCGCTCGAGGTTGCGAACGCCCGCCTCGCGCGTGTAGTCGTCGACGATCGCGCGGAGCGCCTCGTCGTCGATCGTGCAGGCCTGGTCCTTCAGCCCGTTCGCGTCGAGCTGCCGCGGCACGAGGTAGCGGCGCGCGATCTCGAGCTTCTCCTGCGACGTGTAGCCCGGAAGCTGGATGACTTCCATCCGGTCGCGCAACGGGCCCGGGATCGTGTCGAGCACGTTCGCCGTGCAGATGAACATCACCTGCGACAGGTCGTAGGGAACGGCGAGGTAGTTGTCGCGGAACGTCGAGTTCTGCTCCGGATCGAGCACCTCCAGCAGCGCCGACGACGGATCGCCGTGGAAGCCGCCGGCGCCGAGCTTGTCGACCTCGTCGAGCATCAGCACCGCGTGGCGCGTGCCGGCCTTGCGCATGCTCTGGATGACGTTGCCCGGCAGCGCGCCGATGTAGGTGCGCCGGTGGCCGCGGATCTCGGCCTCGTCGTGCACGCCGCCCAGGCTCACGCGCGCGAACGTGCGGCCGGTCGCCTTCGCGATGCTCTGGCCGAGCGAGGTCTTGCCCACGCCGGGCGGACCGACGAAGCACAGGATCGGGCTGCGCCCCTGCGGGTTGAGCTTGCGCACCGCGAGGTACTCGAGGATGCGCTTCTTGATCTTCTCGAGGCCGAAATGGTCGGCGTCGAGGATGCGCCGCGCCTCGGCGATGTCGATCGGCGCGCCCGGGTCGCTCTTCCACGGCAGCTCGATCAGCCACTCGAGGTAGGTGCGCACCATCGAGTACTCGCCTGCCGCCTCCGGCATGCGCTCGAGGCGCTTCAGCTCCTTGCGCGCGGCCTTGTCGACCTCGTCCGGCATGCCGGCGTCGGCGACCTGCTTCTCGAGCTCGGCCAGGTCGGCCTTGCCCTCGTCCTCCTCGCCCAGCTCCTTCTGGATCTGGCGCATCTGCTCGCGCAGCACGTGCTTGCGGTTCATGTCGCCGATCGACTCGCGCGTCTTCTCGTCGACGTCGCGCGAGACCTTCAGCACCTCGATGCGGCGCGCGAGCAGGTCGTTGAGCTTGTCGAGCCGGACCCTGAGGTCGAAGGTCTCGAGCAGCGACTGCTTCCTCCTCGGCGGGAATGTCGATCAGGCCCGCGATGAAGTCGGCGAGCCGCGCGGCGCCCTCGACGCCCTCGAGCGCCGTCGCCATCTCCTCGGGCACGTTCGGGAGCAGCTGCAGCACCTCGCCCGCGCGCGCCTTGAGCGAGCGCGCGCGGCCCAGGATCTCCGGGTCGGTCTCCGGCGACTCGTCGACGAACTGCACGCGCGCGACCGCGAACGGCCAGCCGTCGAGGAACTGCAGCGCGCGGAAGCGCTGCAGCCCCTTGACGACCGCGTGGTGCGTGCCGTCGGGCGTCGTGATGTAGCGCACGACCGCCGCGCTCGTGCCGACCCAGTGAAGCTGGTCGGGCGTCGGCTCGTCGGTCTCCGGGCTCGTCTGGAGCAGGATGCCGATCGGCTTCTCCTGCCGGATCGCCTCCTGCACGGCGGCGCGCGAGCGCTCGCGGCCGATCTGCATCGGCAGCACGAGCCCCGGGAACATCACGACGTTGCGCGCGGGCAGGATGACGAGCGCGTCGTCGGGGATCGGGCGCAGCGCGCCGGCGGCGCGCGCGGGGCGCTCCGCGGCCGCGCCTTCGGGCGCGGGGCGGCGGCGACGCCGGCGCGTCGCCGTGGACGGGGGGAAGCGGCTCGGTCATGGTGACAGCGTATGTCGGGTCAGCCGGAGGAAGAGGCAACCGTCGGCGAGCTCGGGCGGGGCGAGCTCGAAGGTCCCGGGCGGCAGCGCGATGCGCCGCTCGAACGCCCCGTGCGGGATCTCGAGCTGCAGGATCCGGTGGCCGGTCCGGGTGCGCGGAAGCGTCCGCACGCCCCGGACGACCAGCACGCCGGCCTCGTGGAGCACCTCGACGCGGTCCGGGCGGACGCCCGGCATCGCGACGACGATCACGACCTCGCGCCCATCGTCGAAGACGTCGGCGGGCGGCTCCCACGCCGCGGCGGCGCGCCCCGTGCCGGCCAGGTGGAAGAAGCGTCGATTCAGGCGCTCGGCCTCGTCGAGCATCTCGACGGCCCGCGCCCACATCCACTCGGTCGAGTTCCTAGGGGCCGACATGCGCGGCGATCCATTGCATGAGCTGCGGCAGCGCGAGCGCGCCCGACTGGCGGCCGATCTCGCGGCCGTCGCGGAACGCGATCAGCGTCGGGATGCTGCGGATGCCGAGCCGCGCGGCGATCGCCTGCTCGGCCTCGGTGTCGAGCTTGGCGAGGTGGACGCCGGGGCCGACGCGGGCGGCCGCCTCGTCGTAGGCCGGCGCCATCATCCGGCAGGGGCCGCACCACTCGGCCCAGCAGTCGACGATCAGCGGGACCTCGCCGCCGGCGTGCTTGTCGAACGTAGTCGCTGTGAGCTCAAAGGGCTTCTTCGGGAACAGCGGCCGCTTGCAGCTGCCGCAGGCCGGGCCCTGGTCGAGCCGGTCCCTCGCGACGCGGTTGGTCGTCTGGCAGTGGGGGCAGACGGCGGTGAGGCTGCCGGCCGGGGAGGCGGCTGCGGTCATCGCCACACCTGGCGCGCGACGGGGCTCATTGCTCCTACGTCGGGGAGCGCCCGGCCCGATTCAAGGTCGGCCGGGCGACGTCGATGTGGGACTAGAACAGGGTCAGGGGGACCCCACTTCGGCAAGTTCGCCCCGCCCGGAAAGTGGGGTCTGACCCTACATTCGGCGAGACCCTGCTTCGCGAAGTCGCCGGCAGCGGAAAAGCAGGGTCAGACCCCACTTTCGCAAAAGGTGGGGTTTTCGAAACTCGGTAGATCAGGCGCGACGCGAGGGGGCGCGGGGAGCCGGGCGGCGACGCAGCGCGTACGCGCCGAGGCAGGCGAGCAGCCCCGCCATGGCGAGCATCGACCACTCGCCGAGGGTCGGGATGGCGGCACGCGAGGTCGTCGTCGTCGTGATCGAGACGTCGTCGATGCGCTGCTCCGCCCAGGACCCTCCGGTCCTGGCGCCAAACGTGAACTGGAAATGCGGGCTCGGGACGAACCCGGACGTCGACACGTTGGTGAACGAGGCGGCGCCCGAGTTGAAGTTCACGTCGAGGCCGCTGGCGTCGTAATGGATCGTCACCGGCACGAACGATCCGCCGGTGACGAGCGTGACCTGCTGCGCGGCGACCTGCGTGCCGTTGACGACGATCCGGACGACCGGCGGCGTCGGGGATTCGCCGTTGTCGTAGAGGTCGAAGGTCACGACGATGCCGAACGGCGCGCCGGACTCGCCGTAGGTGCCCGACGGCGCCGGGCCGAAGCTGAAGCTCACGCCATCCGCAGGCGGAGAGCCGGTGGGGCCGATCGCAAGCGTGAACGAGGCGTCGAAGCTCTGCACGGGGCGGCTGCCATCGAGCGGGTCGATGACGAGCGACCCTTCCTGGTCGCCGCTGTTCGGCGTGAGGCGAACGCTGCCGGAATCCAGGACGGCGCTGCCCCGCAGGCTGGCTGCGCCCTCATTCGACGAGAAGTCGTTGACGTACGAGCCGGCCTGGCAGAGGCCGCTCGAGCGACGGCCAGCGTGACGACCGCGACGATCCACGTTTTCATGGCTTTTCCCCCCGTAATCAGGACACACGCCGACCCGACGAGGGTCAACACGGGGGCGGGGACGCGGAACGGGAAACGATCGCGACGTTGCGGCGCTGGTACGGCGACGCGTTCTCCCGCGAAACGCGAGGCTGGCCCCAATCGCGGACGCGACCCGCGCAAGCGGTCGACTTGCCGGGCGTCAGAGGCCCGGGAAGCGAAGCATCTTCCCGTCCGTGGTGGGCACGAGCACGTACCCGTCCGGCCCGATGGCCGGCGACGACGCGCCGCCCGCGAACGGCGCGGCGCTGACGAAGCCCAGGTCGGAAAGCGCGAACGTGAAGAGCCCGGCGTCGGTGACGACGAACAGCAGGTTGCCCGCGGCCGCAGGCGTCGCGTCGGTCGACATGCCGGTCACCGGCGTCGACTTGATCGCCGCCCGTGGCGAGGTCCAGCTTCAGGACCTCGCCGTAGGTCGCGACGTAGACGACGTTCAACGCGCCCGGCGCCAGGACCGGCGTGGCCGAGACGAATCCGGTCGTCGTGACCTGCCATTTCTGGTCGCCGGTCGTGACGTCGTACGCGGTGACGTGATGGTCGGCGTCGGCGATGACGGCGATGCCGTCGGCGGAGATCGCGGGCGACGTCATCATCGCCGCGTTGGGACCGCGATGCGCGATGAACGTCATGACCTTCGGGTTGGCGAGCGATGGGTCGATCGTCCAGAACGTAGACCCCGCAGCCATCACCCGCCACCACCAGGTAGTACGTCTTGCCGCGAGTGCCGTCGATCGCGCGGATCCCGACGGACGCCCTCGGAGCTCGGCAGGACGCATCGATGCACCTGCCGGCGCAGCCGCGACGACGCGGTGCCGCGCAAACTTGCGAAAGCGCCAGCCGCGAACGCTCCTCATACCGCACTTCCACGACGCATTTCGACGGCGTAGCATCGTCCGCTCCGCGGCATGCGCAAATTCGCGCGACGCCGCGATCGCAGGAGGCCTCGCATGAACGCCACGTCATCGCGATCCTGGCTCCTCGCCAACTTCGCACCCTTGCTTTTCGCGGCGCTCGCATCGACGGCGGCCGTCGCGACGACGACGTCGATCGTCACGATCAACGCGACGCGCGCGGGCATCACGATCCCGCTGCTCGTGGTCGACAGCAGCTGCACGACGGCCGACGTCGACTGCGAAGCGCCGGTCGCGACGCTGATCCTGTTCACGGGCGGCGACGGTCGGCTGCACCTGCTCGAGCCGACCGGCGGCTGGGTGGGCGCGAGCGACCTCTCGACGGTGCGCATCGGGCCGACGCAGAATTTCCTGCTGCGCCAGCGCTACCAGTTCGCGGGCCCGGATCCGACGTCCGATCCGAACGAGCCGACGCTGCGCTACCACGTGATCATGATGGACGTGCCGTCCGATCAGTCGGGCGGCTACACGGTCAACGCGACCACGGGGTTGTCGTTCCGCAAGACCGCGAAGCACCAGTCGGACATCGCCGACGTGATCGATTACGCGCGCACGACGTACAACCTGCCGGTGTGGCTGATCGGCACGAGCAACGGCACGACGTCGGCGACGAAGGGCGCGCTGATCGCCGCGCAGAATCCCGACACGAGCAAGGTCGCGGACGGCGGCCCCGACGGCGTGGTCCTCACGTCGCCGATCACCGAATCCGGCAACGCCAACGACGTGACCGCGATGGACCTGAAGTCGATCGGGCTGGTCGCGATGATGGTGTCGAGCGAGCTGGACCAGTGCTCGGCGTCGCCGCCGCTCGGCGTGTACCGGATCGCGCGGCACCTCGTGGCGTCCCCCGACTTCCGCGGCAAGATCGTCACCGACCCGGACACGCCCTACAGCACTGCCGCATCCGAGGTGTGCGAAGGCGACGGCTACCACGGGTTCTCGAACAGCGAGGGCCGGGCGGTGGATCCGATCCGCGCGTGGATCGCGGGATCGGGTGGGCGGCACTGTGAGGAAGCCATCGTGGGGACAGCGAACGCCCTTGCGCTCGTGCTCGAGCCTTGCGATTCCGCTCCATGCGGCGACGAGAACGGTGTCCGGAGGCTGCGCGCGACGTGACTTCGAGGCGTCGCCGGCGATCCTGACCTCGCGCCGTCGATGGAGGCGCGCTGACCGCGACGGCGGCGGACCGCAATTCATCCTCACGGTGCCGCCGGACGACGCTGCAGGTAGGTCGCCCTGGGATCGCCGCGCGGCGTCCTCGCAGGGAGGTTGCATCGGGCAGGGCGTTCCTCTGGCGGCCCGCCAGAGTTCCGAACAGCGCCGTCGCCGCCCGACTCGAGTTCGTACTGCCGCGTCGGCGGACCTCGGCCGTTCCTGTCGGCGGCGTCGAACGCGTTCATCGTCGGGCCGTAGTAGTGACGGAACTCGGACATTGCGCTCCGCGACGCCTTCGGCGCACCTCGCGGTAGTTTGATGCGGGCTTCTACAGCAGATGCTCGCGCGAGAACGCGACGCTGTGTGGGACCGTTCAACGACCTGGTGCTTCCCGCGCTGGATGCCCTGGGCGACGATTGCGAGCCCGAAAGCCTGACGTGGTCCTTCAGATGGCCTTCCAGTTCCTGCACCTGGATCCGCTCGAGGACCCTCTACGGCAACCACAGCGCGTCGATCTTCGGGCGGATCGGCGTCCACATCGACGTTCACTACCAGCGATAGCCTCTTCGATCCGACGCAGATCGTCGTGATCTTCCAGTTGGCGAGGCAGCTCCAGCTTGCCCAGCTGCTCGACGACGCGGAGCGTCGGATCGCCGGGGATCCAGTGCCTGCGCTTCATCACGTTCGATCGAGCCTGACGATCGGCGCGGAGCGCGTCTACGCGTTGACCGACTACATGACCGATCTGCCGGTCAGCGACGTCGAGGTGGGAGGCGGCCGCGGCGCGCCATATCGCGCACCTTCGAACATCGACACGACGAGGTCGAACGAGCGGTCGCCCAGCCCGTCGGGACAACGGTCGCACGCGTCGCCCTGCTGGAAGCGCAGGTTTGCGAGCCCGCAGAATCATCGCGACGTCGTTCCCGCGCAGCCGGAGTTCGAGACGTTCTGCCGTGCACTCGACGAGGCGTTGCAGTTCACGGCGGATGTCGACGCCGAGCACGTCCGCGCCGAGGACTCGTCGCTGCGGCCGGAGGCCCCGCGGTCGTTGGCTGCCTACCTCGCCAAGGTCACGTACGAGCGAGGTCGAGCATCTTTCCCGTCGTCGAGCGGACCAGCATCTTCCTCAAGTGGACGCTGATCGATGGCGTGCACCACCGCCCGCTGCCGCGCTCGCGATCGAGTCTGACTCCTTCCGACTAGACCGATGCGCGTGAAATGCGCGCCTTTTCCTTCGAACAGCGCCTCGAGTTCGTGCTGCAGCTCGGTCTTCCGTTCCTGTCGCATGTCGAACGCGTTCATCGTCGGGACGTAGTAGTGACGGAACTCGGACACGAGCGCCTTCGGCGCACCTTGGGTTGATGAAGTCTCGCGCGTCAACGCGACCTTGTCCTTCGGGACGCCGGCGCCGGCGAAGCGCTGGATGACGTGGTCCTCGACGCCCAGGTCAAGCCCTCGGGCGGCGGCCGACAGGAAGCTGATCTTGAGGATCTCGTCGGATCGCCGGGGTTCCCCATCACGACCCGCCCGCCCGGGCGCGTCATTGACCATCGACTTCGCGACGTCGATCGGCCGCACGCGGGCTATCGCGCGCCGAACATCGACAACGTTCTCGACCTCGAGGTCGCACGCGTCGCCCTGCTGGAAGCGCAGGTTCGCCAGCCCGGCCGCCTTGGCGCGACGTGCCCGACGACGATGCCCGCGATGTCGACGCCGAGCACGTCGCGCCGAAAACCCGAGCGCGGTCGTGCCGTCGCCGCAGCCGAGGTCGAGCACCTTCTGTCCGTTCACCGCGTGTGCTGCTTCGCCGCTCTCGCGCATCGTCGACGCGATGCGCGTGAAATCGCCCTTTTCCCACAGCGCCTGGTTCGGATTCACGGTCTTCCTTTCGCATGGAATTCGTTGACGAGGTGGCGCACCTTGAAGGCCGATGAAGTGCGCGTCAATGGCCTCCGGTGCCGCCGGCGACAAATGAAACAAATCCGACAGGAAGTGTTTCGTCGGGCCGGGGAACGAGGCATTGACCTGGCCGACCGCCGGACGCGAGGCCCCTCGACAACGTTCTCGACCTCCAGGGCGAATCGCTCGCCGCGCGATGCGCGTCGACGACGATCGTGGCGGATCAGGTGAAAACCCGAGTGGCGACGAGCCGACATCGAACGTCGTTCACCGCGTGTGCTGCACCACGGCATCCGCGTCCTCGCGACGCGACGGACTCGCGAACGAGGCGCGCTCCGGCGCCCGTGGCGTCACGCTGCGCATCGCGCGCGAGCGCTTCGCAGCGACGGTTCCGAAGCGTGCCGTGACGCAACGCGCGCGCGCAAACGTCTTGACAATGGGGAACGCGGGGAGAAGCATGGCGCTCGCATTGGGGGAACGTCCGCGCCAGCGGACGACGCAGAGTAGCCGTCGTTCAGACTGAAGCTACCGGAGGAGGGGAAATGGATCAGGCTCGCGGAATCAGCGAGGACTGGCTGTCCTTGTGGATCGGACTGCTCATCTTCGTGCTGTCGCTCGGTGTGCTGGTCGGGGCCGACGTGCTCGGCTGGGTCGTCACCACCAGCGTGTGGACCGATCTCTCGAAGGCGCTCGGCATGGCGTCGAAGACCTATGCCGGCGTGGGCGGCGTCGGCGCGCTGATCCTCACGTACGTCGCGCTGCTCGTCGTGATGTCGGTCGGCGCGATGGCGATGAAGGCCGACGTCAAGCGCTTCGCGCTCGGCTTCACGGCCGTGTTCTGGCTGTCCTACGCTTGCTGGGTCGTCGGCAGCTGGGCGAACTTCGCCGTGAACACGCCGGCCGACATGCAGAAGTTCGGCATCGCCTGGTCGCTGAGGCTCACCTCCGAGGGCGGCTTCATCGTCGCGTTGCTGGTCGGGCTCTTCATCGGCAACTTCATGCCGGGCCTGGCCGAGTGGATGAAGGACGCGGTGCGGCCCGAGCTGTACGTGAAGACCGCGATCGTGATCCTCGGCGGCTTCCTGGGCGTCACCGCGGCCGAGAAGCTGAGCCCTCGCGACCTCGCTGATGTTCATCGGGCTGGCGGCGATCATCTGCGCCTACCTGATCTTCTGTCGGTCGTCTACTATGTCGCGCGCAGCTGGTTCAAGTTCAGCCGCGAATGGGGGCGCCGCTCGCCCGGGGCATCTCGATCTGCGGCGTCTCGGCGGCGATCGCCACCGGCGCGGCGATCCGCGCGCGCCCGGTGGTCGCGATCATGGTGTCGTCGCTGGTGGTGATCTTCGCGGTCGTCGAGCTCCTGTTCCTGCCGTTCGTCGCGGACGTGTTCCTGTCGCACGAGCCGCTGGTCGCCGGCGCCTGGATGGCGCTGTCGGTGAAGACAGACGGCGCAGCCGTCGCCAGCGGCGCGATCACCGAATCGCTGATCCTCGCCCGGAACGCGGCGGAAGGCGTCAACTACGCCAAGGGCTGGATCCTCGGCACCGCGGCCACGGTGAAGGTGTTCATCGACATCTTCATCGGCGTGTGGGCGTTCGTGCTCGCGTACGTGTGGACCACGCGAATCGACCGACGCGAGGGCGACCAGGCGCGCGCGAGAGAGATCTGGGAGCGCTTCCCGAAGTTCGTGATCGGCTACGTGGTGACGTTCGTGATCATCCTGGTCATCGCGCTCGGCGCGACGCCGGAGATGATGGGCAAGCTGAAGGCGGCGATGGGGCAGGCGAACACCTTCCGCGGCATCTTCTTCGTGCTCACGTTCTTCACGATCGGCGTGATGACCAATTTCCGCAGGCTTTGGGAAGAAGGCATCGGCAAGCTCGCCGCCGTGTACGTCGTGTGCTTGTTCGGCTTCATCATCTGGGTCGGGCTCTTGATCTCCTGGCTGTTCTTCGCCGGGGTCAAGCCGCCGCTCGCAGGCTGATCGAAGGGAGACGACGATGGAACAACCGAAGATCGGCGAAGAGATCCAGAAGATGGGCTACGAGCCGCTGCTGCCGGTCGAGAAGAAGCTGATCGGCTGGAGCCTCGGGCTCGGCATCGTGCTGCTGATCGTGCTGGTGGCCGTCAGCAACGCCTTCCTGAAGGGCTGAGCGCTCGGGGAACGGGGTCGCAACTTCGTCGGCGGCGACGCTTGCGCGTGCGCGCCGCGCGGACCGGATCGACCCTGCGCGGTCGGGTCCGACCGTTTCGATGTCCTGCGTGCAGACGCGCGGCCTCGCGGCCGCGCGTCTTCAGCACCTCGCCGGGCAGTCCCCGGCGATCGCGGATCAGGAGCAGGCCTTGCCGTGATCGGCGTGGGCGCCGGCCGCCTTGGCCGCCGACTCGGACATGTACTCGCCCTGCTTGGTCTTGCCGTAGTACTTCGTGCCGGGGCAGTGGTAGACCTTCGAGCTGGTGTTGACCCAGACCTGGCCGGCGCCCCCGCCCGCGGCCGCTGCGGCAGCGGTCTTGGTCGACGCGGGTGTGACCTTGGGCGGCGGGCGCAGGCGCGGCGGCCGGCGCAGCAGGCGCTGCAGCAGCGGGCGCCGCGGCCTTCGCGGTCGGCGCCGCGGCGGCGGTCTTCGCAGGCGCCGCAGCCGCGGTCGCACCGTACCAATCCTTCACGCCTTTGTGGCCCGAGCATGCACCCTTCTTGGTGTCGTTGGTGGTGTAGGTGCCGTCCTTGCATAGCCCGGTCGAGCCTGCGGGAGCTGACGCGGGCGCCGCGGCGAACGCGGTGCTCGCGGCGACGAGACTGGCGGCAGCGACGAGGGAAGCGAAGGCTGATCTCATTGAAAGCTCCGTAAGGATGGACCCGATGTCATCCCGTGCGATGCGAAAGCGACGCCGACGGGAATCCAGTGAGAACGATCCACGGTCGAGACCGTTGACAGCGCCGACAAGATGTCGGGCGTCGTTTGCTGCAAGGATTGCAAGGTTCGGCGCGACGAACGCGCCGCCGCAACGCTCGGCCGCGCGAAGTCGAGCGCGCCGCTAGCGACGTCGCCGCAATCCGAGCACGACGAGCGCGACGTCGCGGACGAGCGCGTGAATCAATGGGGTCGGACTCGATTGAATTCCGTCGCAGGCACTTGCGACGCCAGCTGCAAGCGCCGCGCGACCTCAATCGACTCCGACCCCATTGTTGCGCGCATCGAGTTCGATCGTCGCCACCTCGCAGTTCGCGAGGTGCCGGCCGGTGAGGTGGTAGAAGAACGTGCCGTGCGCGACCACCGCGATGACGCGCTCCGGCCGCTCGAGCAGGAAAGCGCGGAACCGCGCGACGCGCGCGTCGACGGCCTCCAGCGGCTCGACGCAGATGCCGCGCTCGTCCGGCTCGCCCTCCGCGTGCCACCACACGTCGTCGAGGTGCGCGACGTCCAGCATCGGGAATTCGGCGGCGAGCTGCGCCGGCGGGCGCCCGACGTCGCAGCTGTTCTCGACGCGCTCGCGCGCCAGGTGCGCGACGAGCATCGGCGGCGCATGTGGATGGCCGTCGAACAGTCCGACCGCCGTCTGGAGCGCCCGCGTCAGCGGCGAGACGATCACGATCTCGACGGGCAGGGCGGCGACCGCCGGGCGCGCCTGCCGCACCTGCTCGTGACCGTCTTCGCTCAGCGGCGCATCGAAGTGCAGCGGGTCGACCGGCGTCGTGCGCCAGGCGCGATTGAACGTGGATTCGCCGTGGCGGATGCAGAGGATCGTCTTCGTCGTCATGTAATGCGTCGAGATTGCGATGGGTTAGGGCGTTGGCTGGCAGGGATCGCCGCGATTCACCGCCCGCGATGTCCCCGAAGCGCAAACGCGAACGCGAGCGCCACGACGAGCAGCAAGCCGCCGGCGCCTGCGAGCACCGGACCGGTGCCGACGCGGTCGACCAGCATCCCCGCGAGCGTCACCCCGGACGACTGGCCGACGAACAGGATGCACGCGAACAGCGCGAGGCTGCTTCCGCGCTGCGCCGGCGCCATCTGCGTCGCGTTCACCTGCAGCGTGTTGTGCAGCATGTAGTAGCCGAGGCCGCCTGCGAGGCACGCGATCGCCGCGACCGCCGGCGTCGTCCGCACCGCGAGCCCCACGAAGCAGAGCGTCAGCAGCACGCCGCCCCCGGTCGCGAGGCCCGGCTCGCCGAGGCGTCGCACCAGCACCGGCGAGAGCACCGCGAAGACGAGGCCGCCGGCGGCGTAGAGCACCAGGACCGCGCCCGCCGCGGTGAGCGGCAGGTCGTAGACCTGGTGGAGGTGCGTCGGCACGAACGCCAGCGCGCCGACGAGCAGCAGTCCCTCGATGAACACGGTGAACAGGACGACGCGCGACCAGCGCACCTCGAGCACTGCCAGGAACCGGCGCACGACGCCGTGCTCGCCGTGATGCGCGAAGGCCTCGCGCGCGGGCGCGAACCTCCACAGCAACGCCGCCGCGACGGCGAACCACGCGGCGAGCGCCGCGAAGACCGGTCCCGCCCCGAAGCGGTCGGCGCCGATGCCGCCGAGCATCTGGCCGAGCGCGATGCCGAACATCTGCCCGATCAGGTAGCGCGCGAGGACGGGCTGGCGCCGCTCGTACGGGACGACGTCGCCGATCCAGGCGAGCGACAGCGGGATGAGCGCGCCGGCCGTCGCGCCGGCGAGCGCGCGCGCCGCCACGAGCGCGGGCAGCGTCGGCGCGAACGCGCAGGCGAGCGACGTCAGCGCGCAGCCGAACGTCGCGATCAACGATGACGCGGTACTTGCCGTAGCGGTCGCCGATCGGGCCGTAGACGAGCTGGAGCAGCCCGTAGGCGATCGCGAACGCCGTGACCGTCTGCGCGGCCGCGGCCAGGCCGACGCCGTGCTCGCGCGCGAGGTACGGCAGCAACGGATCGCAGATGCGCAGCGCAGCGGCGGATCCGCATCCGCCGATCGAATGCGACGATCGACCGGGTCGGCGTTCGGTCGCTCATCATCGGCCGTCGGAGCGTCTCGGCAGGGGCAAGCGACTCTCGAGCATACCCATCGCGGAGTGTAAACGTAGGGCCAGAGACGACACTCCCGCAGCGCTCGCACGCGCCGTCGCGATTGCTTCCCGGGGTAGGTGACTTTCCAGCCAAGTCGCGTCGCCTCGGCCGAAGGGACGACAGGGGGCAATTTGCGGGGTGGGTAGCATCGTTGCTAACACGTTGTCGAAGGCGACTCCGGGGAGGGTTCCATCATGCTCCCGCCCGATTTTCCGGAGCTGCGCACCCGACGATGCTTGTCGCGCGCCGAGCGAGAGGAGCGCGACTGGCGCCGGCGCAAATCCGATCCTTTGCTCGACTCGTTGACCCGCCGGCTCATCGATGCTCGACATCGTGCCGGACTCACGCAACAGGACGTCGCCGACCGGATGCGAACGACCCGCAGCGCGATTTCCCGCCTCGAGAGCGGCCTCGATCACCGGCCAGGACTCACGACGCTCGAAAGCTATGCGTTGGTGGTGGGCTGCAGGATCGAGATCGTGCTGCGGCCGTGGCCGTGACCGGACGGGATCGCGGTCGATCGAGCTCGCGCGGGCGATGGGCGTGTCGCGGCTGCAATCGCTTTCGGCCTCGGCCATCGAGGTTGGGCCCTATGGACTTTTCCGATTCGTCTCGGCGATTCCGTCGAGGTCGTCATCCTCGGATTTCAACCGAGTCTGACCCCTTTGACGTTCGGGGAACCCACCCCAGGTTGCCGAACGGAGGCCAGATCGCCCACGACGGGATCGACGCATCGTGAGCGTCGATCTTCGCCATCTTCTGGTCCTGCGTCGCCATGTACCGGGCCTGTCTCGCGGTGTCCAGGTCCTGCGGCGGCGGGTTGGGCAGGCCGTTCTGGGTCCGAAGGGCGAGGTAGGCCTGGTACTC
>JBGAHH010000042.1:0-32572 GCA_044226265.1 Casimicrobiaceae bacterium
GCTGGCCGACGAGCCTTTCCTGCTGTTCCCGCGCACCGCCGGGGCCTTGCTCTACGACGCCATCGTGGGCTTCTGCCGGCGCGCGGGCTTCGTGCCGCGCATCGAGCAGGAGGCGGTGCAGATGCAGACGATCGTGAGCCTGGTGGCCGCGGGCATGGGCGTGGCGCTCGTGCCGGCGTCGATGCACCGGATGCGGCGCACGGGTGTGGTATATCGGCCGCTCGTGGAGAAGAGTCCCGCCGTCGAGGTGGGCCTTGCGCAGCGCGCCCGTGACGACTCGCCGTTGGTCCGGGCCTTCGTCGCCGACGCCCGCGCCGTGGCCCGCACCTACGTGGACTCCGACCCCGCCACCACACCGCCCGCGCAAGCCCGATGATCGTCGTCCACCCGTCATTCGACCCCGTCGCCGTCCACCTCGGGCCGCTGGCCATCCGCTGGTACGGACTCATGTACCTCGTGGGCTTCGTGCTGGTAGTAGCGTTCGGCCGCGCGCGCGCCAAGCGCAGCTTCATGACCGGCTGGCGCCCGCAGGACGTCGACGACATGCTGTTCTACGGCGTGTTCGGCGTGATCCTCGGCGGCCGCCTGGGCTACGTGCTGTTCTACAAGTTCACGTACTACCTTGCGCACCCGCTCGAGATCTTTGCCGTGTGGGAAGGCGGCATGAGCTTCCACGGCGGCTTCCTGGGCGTGCTGGTCGCGATGGCGCTGTACGCCCGCGCGCGGCACAAGCGCTGGCTCGAGGTGACGGACTTCATCGCGCCGTTGTGCCCGCTGGGCCTCGCGGCGGGCCGCCTCGGCAACTTCATCAACGGCGAGCTGTGGGGGCGACCCACGGACGGCACATGGGGCATGATCTTCCCGGCGGTCGACAACCTGCCGCGCCATCCGTCGCAACTGTACGAACTGGGTCTCGAGGGCCTCGTGCTGTTCGTCGTGCTGTGGACGTTCTCGGCGCGGCCGCGGCCGATGGGTGCGGTATCAGGCCTGTTCCTGATCGGCTATGGCGTCGCGCGCTTTGTCGTCGAGTTCGCGCGCGAGCCGGACGCGTTCCTCGGCTACCTGGCGTTCGGGCTCACGATGGGGCAGTGGCTGTCGCTGCCGATGATCGTGGCCGGCGTGCTGATGATGGCGTGGGCGTATCGCCGCGCGCGGCGCGCACAACCGACGATCATCGATCGCTTGAAGTAGAGGTATTCGATCTGGCGTCGGTATCCGGGCTGGGCGGGCCCGACCCTCCGCGCGCTTGGGGCGGTGGACCGGCCGGCACCATGAACAGCAGTTCGAGCCCGAAGATCACCGCCGGTACCACGAGCCAGAGGCCAGGAACGCGACAGCGATACCACCGCCGCGTCCCGAAACCAATGCGACGGCTCCGACGATGGCGCCGAACGGCACCACCAGGCCCGGACCCATGAACACAGGCGTGCCACCATACCTATCACCAGCGCGAAAACGGCCAAGCGATTGCTGTTGGCGGGATATCTTCCGACCATGATCCAGCGCACGACGAAATGCAGCACCGGTACCAGCAACCAGCTGCACATCATCGCGTCGGCCAATGTGAGAGGCATGCTTCGCGAAGCGGCCGGCGCGGCCTATTGGCCTGTGCTGCCGTTTTCCCGCAGGCGGGCCCGGTCGCGTCGCAGGGTCTCGACGAGATACGCGAAGGATGAGGCAAGCGCCCAGGTGAAGAGGATGCCCGGCACCGGCCCGGCGAAGTCGGCGAGCGGCATAAGCAGGCCGCGCAGCACGGTGAGCCCGGGAGCAACCAGCAGACCCCAGAGCATTGCGAAGCCGATCCTGCGGCGCTTGTTGTCCGGGTCCTTTCGCACGAGCCACGTGCGCAGGCCCCAGTACAGCAGCGGCGCCAGGATCAGCGTGCCGAAAAAGATACCGAACAGCGCGTAGGCGGCGCCCACGTACGTGCACGGCGAGCTACCCACGAAGGCCTCCTGCCCGTGATCCGACCCACATCATCCAGTACGCGGGCGCAGAGCAACCATCGGCCAGATGGCCGAGGCAAGCTTCGGGCGTGTGCGGACCGGGCGCGCGTCAGCGCGCCGCGCGCGACGCGGGTCGCGGCAGTGCCCGGGCCGGACCGACGTTGATCGGCAGCAGCAGCAACATGACGGCCAGCAGATCGGACAGGACCCCGGGCATTACGAGCAGGAAGCCCGCCAGCACCTTGCGGCCGGAATCGACGAGCCCGCGGAACACGGGCTGGTCGCCGCGCAGCGCGGCGACGGTGTTCATGCGGAAGCTCGCGCGCTCGCTGCGCAACAGCAGGAAGCCGGCCACCGTCGACACGGCCAGCCACGCCCACAGCGGCACGCCGGACCAGCGCGCGAAGCGCAGGCTCACGTACAGGTCGACGAGCGGAAAACCGACTACCATCGCGAACACGACGAAACGCATGACCACTCCTTGGAGCCCGCCGCGATCCTGGTAATGACCACGCTGCCCGACCGCGACTCGGCGCACGCGATGGCCGCGGCGCTGGTGGCGGAACGTCTGGCAGCCTGCGCCAGCGTCGGCGCGGCAGTGGAGTCAATTTATCACTGGAAAGGCGCCGTCGATACTGCCACCGAGGTCCCGCTGTGCATCAAGACGCGCGCGGGGCTGTTCGACGCCGTCGCCGCGGCCATCCGCGCCCGCCATCCCTACGAACTTCCGGAGATCGTCGCGGTCTCCATCACCCATGCCCATGCACGCTATCTCGACTGGATCGCCGCGGAAACGCGCGCGCCTTAGCGCGGCCGCCGGACTGGCGCTGGCCGCCTGCCTGGGGCTGCCGCTGTCGTCCCCGGCTGCCACGCGGATCCTGCCGCCCGACCAGGCCTTCGACCTGTCGGCCCGCGCGCTGGACGACCGGACGCTCGAGGCACGCTTCGACATCGTGGACGGCTACTACCTCTACCGGCCGCGGATCAGCTTCGAGATCGAGCCCGCGGGTGCCGGTCCCATCACGCCCGAGCTGCGCGCCGGGACGATGAAGCACGACGAGTTCTTCGGCGACGTCGAAATCTATCGCGGGCCCGTCGTGGCCCGGTTGCCGCTCGCGGCTGCCCAGCCCGGCACGCAGGTGGTGCTGACGGTCACGTCGCAAGGCTGCGCGGACGCCGGCGTCTGCTTCCCGCCACAAATCCAGACGCTGAAGATCCCGGTGCCGGCGGCGGGCGCGGGGCCGTCCGCGGTCGTGCATGCCGGGGCCGGCAAGCCGCCGTGGCTCAAGTGACGGGGCGGCCGGAAGGCGCGGAGCAAGCGCTTACCAAGCCCGCCCGCCGCACGGCGCTTGTCGCCTGGGTGGCCGTTGGCCTCCTCGCGCTCGGTGCCGGTGTGTACGTCCGCCACCTGTTGGCGCCCGCGACGGACGCGCTGCCCGATGCGGCCGTCATGGGTGTGACGCTGCCCGATCTCGACGGCAAGCCGGTATCGCTCGCGCAGTTCCGGGGTACGCCCCTCGTGGTCAACTTCTGGGCCTCATGGTGCGGCCCGTGCCGGGAGGAAATGCCGGCCTTCGTGCAGATGCAGAAGGACATGGGGTTTAACTCCGTTCAATTTGTCGGTATCGGCATCGATAATGCCGATAAATTGCGACAATTCGCCCAGGACGTCGGCTTGAACTATCCGGCGTTGGTGGGCGGCTACGGAGCGCTCGAACTTTCGCGCGGGTTGGGCAACCAGGCGATGGCGCTGCCGTTCACGCTGGTCGTGGACCGCCACGGGGCCATCGTGGAACGCCATCTGGGCCCCATGGCACCCGAGCAGCTCCGCGCCATCCTCGCCAGACTTGCCTGAAACGGGGACGGCGGACTGTCGCCATAGCCCGACGCTTGCTGGCAATTTGCTGCGAACTGCGGCAAACTGCGCGCCTTCGTCGCCCTGTCGGCCGCCACGAGCGGCCCGCATTGCATGGATCTCCGCAAGCTCAAGACGCTGATCGACCTGGTCGAATCGTCCGGCATCGCCGAACTCGAAATCCAGGAAGGTGAAGAACGCGTCCGCATCACGCGGGCCCTCGCCGCGCCGCAGGCCCTGCTGATGCAGCCGCACGCGCAGCAGGTTCCGCTTGCCGCCGCGCCGGTGGCCGCCCCCGCCGCGGCAACGGCGGCGCCCGTGCCCGGCGCCGAAGCCCCCGCGTCGCCGACGCCGCAGGGCAACGTCGTCAAGAGCCCGATGGTCGGGACGTTCTACCGCTCGGCGTCGCCGGGCGGCAAGCCGTTCGTCGAGGTCGGCGACACGGTGAAGGAAGGCGATGCGCTGTGCATCGTCGAGGCGATGAAGCTGATGAACGAGATCGAGTCCGACAAGGCCGGCGTCATCAAGGCCGTGCTCGTCGAGAACGGCCAGCCGGTCGAGTTCGGCCAGCCGCTGTTCGTGATCGGCTGACGCGGCGGGCGCCAGGCCCTCCACGTCGCGCCGCCAGGTAATCCCGTGCCCACTACCCGCAAGCCTGCGTCGCTGTTCGACAAGATCCTGATCGCCAATCGCGGCGAGATCGCGCTGCGCATCCAGCGCGCGTGCCGCGAGCTGGGCATCAAGACGGTCGTCGTCCATTCGGAAGCCGACCGCGAGGCCAAGTACGTGAAGCTCGCCGACGAGTCCGTCTGCATCGGGCCGCCGCCGTCGAACCTGTCCTATCTCAACATCCCCGCGATCATCGCCGCCGCCGAAGTGACGGACGCGCAGGCGATCCACCCGGGCTACGGCTTCCTGTCCGAGAACGCGGACTTCGCCGAGAAGGTCGAGCGCTCGGGCTTCGTGTTCATCGGGCCGCGCGCCGACACGATCCGGCTGATGGGCGACAAGGTGAGCGCGAAGGCCGCCATGACGAAGGCCGGCGTGCCCTGCGTGCCGGGCTCCGAGGGCGCGCTGCCCGACGACCCGAAGGAGATCGTCAAGGTCGCGCGCGCCGTCGGCTACCCGGTCATCATCAAGGCGGCCGGCGGCGGCGGCGGCCGCGGCATGCGCGTCGTGCACACCGAGGCGGCGCTGATCTCCGCGGTGTCGCTCACGCGCGCGGAAGCGCAGGCGGCGTTCGGCAACCCGACCGTCTACATGGAGAAGTTCCTCACCACGCCGCGCCACATCGAGATCCAGGTGCTCGCCGACGAGCACAAGAACGCGGTGTGGCTGGGCGAGCGCGACTGCTCGATGCAGCGCCGCCACCAGAAGATCATCGAGGAGGCGCCCGCGCCGGGCATCCCGGCGAGGCTCGTGACGCGCATCGGCGACCGCTGCGCCGAGGCGTGCCGCAAGATCGCCTACCGCGGCGCGGGCACGTTCGAGTTCCTGTTCCAGGACGACGAGTTCTACTTCATCGAGATGAACACGCGGGTGCAGGTCGAGCACCCGGTGACCGAGGCGACGACCGGCATCGACATCGTCCAGCAGCAGATCCGCATCGCCGCCGGCCAGAAGCTCGCGTTCCGCCAGCGCGACATCGTTCGCAAGGGCCACGCGATCGAGTGCCGCATCAACGCCGAGGACCCGTACACGTTCGTGCCGTCGCCGGGCCGCATCACGAGCTACCACGCGCCCGGCGGGCCGGGCATCCGCGTCGACTCGCACGTCTACCAGAACTACGTGGTGCCGCCCTACTACGACTCGATGGTCGGCAAGGTGATCGCGTACGGCGACACGCGCGAGCAGGCGATCGCGCGCATGCGCATCGCGCTCTCCGAGATGGTGGTCGAGGGCATCCGCACGAACATCCCGCTGCACCAGGAGCTCATGATCGACGAGAAGTTCCTGCGCGGCGGCACGTCGATCCACTACCTCGAAGAGAAGATCGCGAAGCGCAAGGCGTGATCGCGATCGGCGTCGACGCCCGGCACCGACGGCGCTGACCCGCGCATGGCTTTCCTGTCCCTCCGCTTCGACACCGACGCGCCCGGCGCGGAGCGCTGGTCGGACGCGCTGATCGCCGCGGGGGCGCTCTCGGTGGACGTTTCCGATCCGCTCGCGGGCACCCCGCGCGAGGCGGCGCGCTACGGCGAGCCGGGCGAGCCCGGCGCCGGATACTGGGCCGTCTCGCGCATCGAGGCGCTGTTCGCCGGCGACGCGGACGTCGCGCGCGTGCTCGAGCGGACCGCGCTCGCGCTCGGCGAGCCGCTGCCGCTGCACGAGTCCCGCGTCGTCGCCGATCAGGACTGGGTGCGCGCGACGCAGGCGCAGTTCGGGCCGATCGACCTGGGTGCCGGGTTCTACGTCGTGCCGACCTGGTGCGAGCCGCCGCGCGACGCGACGATCGTGCTCTCGCTCGACCCGGGCCTCGCGTTCGGCACGGGCTCGCATCCGACGACGCGGCTGTGCCTCGAGTGGCTGCGCGAGACGATCCGCGGCGGCGAGCGCGTGCTCGACTACGGCTGCGGGTCGGGCATCCTTGCGATCGCGGCGGCGAAGCTCGGCGCGGGCGAGGTCCTCGGCACCGACGTCGACCCGCAGGCGCTCGTCGCGAGCCGCGCGAACGCGAAGGCGAACGGCGTGCGCGCGCGCTTCGCGGCCCCCGGCCGCCTCGGAATTCGCCCGGCCGACCTCCTCGTCGCCAACATCCTCGCGAACCCGCTGATCCTGCTCGCGCCCGCGCTCGCCGCGCGCACGCGCCCCGGCGGCCGCATCGCGCTTTCCGGGATCCTCGAGCCGCAGGGCGGCGAGGTCGCCGCCGCGTACGAGCCCTGGTTTACACTCGCGCACGCGCGGCGCCTCGACGGATGGGTCCTGCTGGCCGGCGTGCGGCGCGAAAAGTAGAAAGTAGAAAGTACGGTCGGACCCGACTTTCTGCCGCTCGCCGAGGCAGCTTCGAGGATTGGGAGAAAGTCGAGTCCGACCCTGCTTTTCCGACGCGGGGCCGGCAGAGGAACGAATCGGGGATGGACGAACAGTACACGCGCTGCCCCGGCTGCAAGACGATCTTCCGCGTGACGGCGCAGCAGCTCGCGCTGAAGGGCGGGCAGGTCCGCTGCGGGCATTGCCGGACCGTGTTCGACGGCGCGGCGGAGCGCGTCTCCCTCGCGCCGCAGCCACGCGACGCGCACGACGCCGACGCGGACCAGGGGCCGCCGACCGTCACTCTGCGGCCCGCTCGCGCGCTGCGCGCGGCCGACGAGCCCGCGTCGCCGCCGACGTCGACGCAGGCGCCGCCGACGATCTCCCCGACGGCGCCCGCGCCGGACGCCGACTGGGAGAACCGGTTCGCCTGGGAAAAGCCGCGCGAGCGCCGCGGCTCGTCGGCGGTCGCGGCCGGCGCGATCCTGCTCGCGCTGCTGCTCGCGGCGCAGGCGGTCTGGCATTTCCGCGACGCGATCGCGGCTCATGCGCCGGCGACGCGGCCGCTGCTCGTGCGGATGTGCGCCTACGCGGGCTGCACGATCCGTCCCCTGCGCGACGTGGCCGCATTGTCGATCGAGGCCTCCGACCTGCAGGCCGACGCCGCACACAAGGGACTGCTGATCCTCGCGGCGACGGTGCGCAATCGCGCGAACTACGCGATCGCGTATCCGCACCTCGAGCTCACGCTGACCGACGCACAGGACCAGCCGGTCGTGCGCCGCGCCTTCGCGCCGACCGAGTACGCCGGCGGCACCGCGGACCTCGGCCGCGGCATCGCCGCGCAGGGCGAGGCGCAGGTCAAGATGTTCATCGACGCGAGCGCGACGACGCAGGCAGGCTACCGCCTCTACCTGTTCTATCCCTGACCCGGGACCGATGGCACCATTCCGGTGCCGACGGCCCATCGCCGCGTGAGGCGAGCCGCACCGGCTGCCATCCAAAATTAAGACGATTCTTCAAAGCCTTGCGCTCGCCAGCTGCCACCGCCGTCTTCCAGCCTTGCGTTTCGGCCGGCACCGGAACGAGGCCGATCGAAGGCCGTCGACGCCGAATCGGCGCGATGCGGGCGCTCAGGCACCGTGATGGTGCGCCCTGCGCATCGGTTTGCTCTATCATGGGGCAACGATGCGGCCCGCACCGATCGAAAGCAATGAAATCCCAGTCCCATCAAGGACTTGGACATCGAACTCCCATGGCATAGAACTCGCTAAATCGTCCGACGGCGATTTTCCATCGCAATGCCGTCCTTTCCTCCGCTTCCGAGCCCCTCCAGGAGACATGCATGACCACACCCGCCGACGTCCTCAAGATGATCAAGGAGAAGGAGGTCAAGTTCGTCGACCTCCGCTTCACCGACACCCGCGGCAAGGAGCAGCACGTGTCGGTGCCCTCGAAGATGTTCGACATGGGCAAGTTCGAGGACGGTCACGCGTTCGACGGCTCGTCGATCGCCGGCTGGAAGGGGATCGAGGCGTCCGACATGCTGCTGATGCCCGACCCGGTGACCGCGTACGTCGATCCGTTCATGGACGAGACGACGCTCAACATCAGCTGCGACGTGGTCGAGCCGTCGGACGGCAAGGGCTACGAGCGCGACCCCCGCTCGCTCGCGAAGCGTGCGGACGCCTACCTCAAGTCGACCGGCATCGGCGACGTCGCGTACTTCGGTCCCGAGCCCGAGTTCTTCATCTTCGACTCGGTCGAGTGGTCGGTCGACATGTCGGGCAGCTACTGCAAGGTGTTCAGCGCCGAGGCGGCGTGGTCGACCGCGGAGAAGTTCGAGGGCGGCAACATGGGGCACCGCCCGACCGTCAAGGGCGGCTACTTCCCGGTGCCGCCGGTCGACTCGCTGCAGGACATCCGCTCGGCGATCTGCCTCGCGCTCGCGCAGATGGGCGTCGAGGTCGAGGTGCACCACCACGAGGTCGCGAACGCGGGCCAGTGCGAGATCGGCACGAAGTTCGCGCCGCTGGTGCAGCGCGCCGACTGGCTCCAGATCCTCAAGTACGCGGTCCACAACACGGCGCATGCGTACGGCAAGACGGCGACGTTCATGCCGAAGCCGATCGTCGGCGACAACGGCTCGGGCATGCACTGCCACCAGTCGGTGTGGAAGGGCGGCAAGAACCTGTTCGCCGGCGACGGCTACGCGGGGCTCTCCGAGTTCGCGATCTACTACATCGGCGGGATCATCAAGCACGCGAAGGCGCTCAACGCGATCACCAACCCGGGCACGAACTCGTACAAGCGGCTCGTGCCGGGATTCGAGGCGCCGATCAACCTCGCGTACTCGGCGCGCAACCGCTCGGCGGCGATCCGCGTGCCCTACGTGTCGAACCCGAAGGGCCGCCGCATCGAGGTGCGCTTCCCGGACCCGACCGCGAATCCCTACCTCGCGTTCTCGGCCATGCTGATGGCGGGCCTGGACGGCGTGCAGAACAAGATCCATCCGGGCGACCCGATGGACAAGAACCTGTACGACCTGGAGCCCGAGGAGGCCGCGAAGGTGCCGCACCCCTGCGCGTCGCTGGACGAGGCGCTCGACCACCTCGACAAGGACCGCGCGTTCCTCACCAAGGGCGGCGTGTTCACGAACGACATGATCGACGCCTACATCGCGCTCAAGATGGAGGAGGTCACGCGCTTCCGGATGACGACGCACCCGGTCGAGTACGAGATGTACTACTCGCTGTAAACGCCTCGCGCGCCGCAGGCGTTCCTGGAATGACGACGGGGGCGGGCCGGCGGCCCGCCCCTTTTGTCGCCATGGCCGGGTCCGATACACTGCGACGCGATGAACGTTTCGACCAACCGGGCGCTCGCGTGGTGCGCCGCCGCCCTCTTCGGGTGCGCGGGCGGCGCCGCGGCGGCGACGCTCGCGCAGACCGCGAAGGAATCGGGATGCGCGGACAAGCCGGTGCGCATCGCGGGATCGGACACGTGGAAGTGCACGACCTCGAGCGGAGCGCAGGCGTTCTTCAACGTGCCGAACGCCGGGACGGAGCCGGCGGGCGCGTCGAAGGGGCCGTCCGCGAAGCCGGCGGTGTCGCCCGCGCCCGCCGGCTTCCCGCGCATCGACGCCGGCACGCAGAAGTCGCGCGACGACCTGCGCCGCAAGGTGCTGCAGGACGAGCTCGCGAGCGAGGAGAAGCTGCTCGCCGACGCGAGGAAGGCCTGGGGCGACGGCACGCCGCCGCCGCTGCCCGAGGAGCGCGCGAACGCGCAGCAGTACGCGGATCGCGTCGCGCGGCTTCGCCAGTCCGTTCAGCTCCACGAGCGCAACGTCGAAGCGCTGAAGCGCGAGCTCGGCTCGCGCTAGCGCCGCTTCGCGGGCCCGCCCGCCCGGGCATGAGCCCGGCGCGCTTATTGCTAATCGTATCGCGTGACGAGCGCCGCGCGCCGCGCGCCTCGCAGCGCGCCATCCCGTGATCCGCATCCCGTTCCTCGAGCCCTCGACGCCGGCGATGTTCGCCGGGCTCGAGCTCGTCGCCACCGCGGTGCTGGTGCTGGGCACGGACGGTCGCGTGCTGTGGGCGAATCCCGCGGCGGAGAACCTCTTCGAGGTCTCGCGCAAGAAGCTCCTGAAGCTCGAGCCCGAGAAGGCCTTCGTCGGCGGCGCGGCGCTCGCGACCGCGATCTCGAAGGCGGTCGCGAGCGGCGCGACCTACACCGAGCAGGAGCTGGAGCTCGGCGTCGCCGGCCGGCCGAAGCTGCACCTCACCTGCACCGCGACGCCGGTCGAGATCGAGGGCGCCGAGGTCCTGCTCGAGTTCCGCCACATCGACCAGCAGCTGAAGATCGCGCGCGAGGAGCGCCTGAACGAGCAGCAGCAGGCGAACCGCGAGCTGATCCGCAGCCTCGCGCACGAGATCAAGAACCCGCTCGGCGGCATCCGCGGCGCCGCGCAGCTGCTCGAGCGCGAGCTCGCCGATCCGAGGCTGATCGAGTACACGCAGGTGATCATCGGCGAGTCCGACCGGCTGCAGTCGCTCGTCAACCGCCTCCTGACGCCGCACCGCCTGCCGGCGTTCCGGCGGGTGAACGTGCACGAGGTGCTGCTGCGCGTGAAGGGCGTCGTGCAGGCCGAGTTCCCGCAGATCCCGATCACGCTCGACTTCGACGCGTCGCTCCCGGAGTTCGACGTCGACCCCGAGCAGATCACGCAGGCGGTGCTGAACGTCGTGCGCAATGCCGCGCAGGCGCTCGCCGGCACGACCGCGGATCCGCGCATCGTCGTGTCGACGCGCGTCGCGCGCAACGTGATGATCGCGCGGCGCGTGCACCGGCTCGCGGTCGCGATCGGCGTCGAGGACAACGGGCCGGGCGTGCCCGAGGCGCTGCGCGAGAAGATCTTCTACCCGCTCGTCTCCGGCCGCGAGGGCGGCAGCGGGCTCGGCCTCACGATCGCGCAGACCTTCGTCGCGCAGCACGGCGGCGCGATCGACTGGCAGAGCGCGCCGGGCCGCACCGTGTTCACGATCACGCTCCCGTTCGAGCCCCCGCGCAACGCGCTTTGAACCCGAGGACCGCCCGATGCATGCCTACGACTACGAGCCGCGCAGCAGCGACCTGGCACGCGCGGTGTGGATCGTCGACGACGATCGCTCGATCCGCTGGGTGCTCGAGAAGGCGCTCGCGCGCGAGGGCATCCCGTACAAGACGTTCAGCTCGGCGTACGAGGTGCTGCAGGCGCTGGCGGTGAGCCAGCCGCAGGTGCTGGTCTCGGACATCCGGATGCCGGGCGAGTCGGGCATCGCGCTCCTCAACAAGGTGAAGGAGCGCTACCCGCAGATCCCGGTCATCGTGATGACCGCCTACTCGGACCTCGACAGCGCCGTGCAGGCGTTCCAGGGCGGCGCGTTCGAGTACCTGCCGAAGCCCTTCGACGTCGACCACGCGCTCGCGCTGATCCGGCGCGCGACCTCGGAGACGCCGGTGGCGGCGCCGGCCGCGAGCGCCGCGCCGGCGGAGCCGGCCGAGATCCTCGGGCAGGCGCCGGCGATGCAGGAGGTGTTCCGCGCGATCGGGCGGCTGTCGCAGTCGAACGCGACGGTGCTGATCACCGGCGAGTCGGGCACCGGCAAGGAGCTCGTCGCGCGCGCGCTCCACCGGCACAGCCCGCGCGCCGCGGGCCCGTTCGTCGCGATCAACACGGCAGCGATCCCGAAGGACCTGCTCGAGAGCGAGCTCTTCGGCCACGAGCGCGGCGCGTTCACCGGCGCGCAGAGCGCGCGTCGCGGGCGCTTCGAGCAGGCGGAGGGCGGGACGCTGTTCCTGGACGAGATCGGCGACATGCCGCCCGACCTGCAGGTGCGCCTCTTGCGCGTGCTGTCGGACGGCGAGTACTACCGCGTCGGCGGCCACGCGCCGCTCAAGGCGAACGTGCGCGTCATCGCGGCGACGCACCAGAACCTCGAGGAACGCGTGCGCCAGGGGTTGTTCCGCGAGGACCTGCTGCACCGGCTGAACGTCGTGCGGCTGCGGCTGCCGCCGCTGCGCGAGCGCCCCGAGGACGTCCCGCCGCTCGCGCGCCACTTCATGCAGAAGAGCGCGCGCGAGCTCGCCGTCGACCCGAAGGTGCTCTCCGACGACGCGCTGAAGGTGCTGCAGGGCTTCTCGTTCCCCGGCAACGTCCGCCAGCTCGAGAACGTCTGCCACTGGCTCACCGTGATGGCACCGGGCCAGCGCATCGAGGCGGTCGACCTGCCGCCGGAGGTGCGCGAGCCCGCGGTGCTGCCGGGCGCGCGCCCGGGCGAGGCGAGCTGGCAGCACGCGCTCGACCGCGAGCTCGCGCAGGCGCTCGCGCGCGGCGAGAAGGCCGCCGGCGATCGCCTCGAGCGGGAATTCGAGATGACGCTGATCCGCCGCGCGCTGATGCACACCGGCGGCCACCGGATGGACGCGGCGCAGTGGCTGGGCTGGGGCCGCAACACGCTCACGCGCAAGATCCAGGAGCTCGGGATGGAGGAGGAGCTCAGGAAGGGGTGATGCGCGGGGTCAGAGACGAAACTCTCGCCCGACCCCTGGGGACCGGGGCGCTGGAGAGACGCGCGAGTGATGCGAGGGGTCAGAGACGAAACTCGCAGCACGTGCTCGTGCGTTCGCACGATCCTTGCGCGAGTTTCGTCTCTGACCCCTAAGGGGCGATGCCGCGCTTCGGCCCGCGCACGAGGTAGTCGGGCGCGATGGAGCCGCGCGGCGCGGCGAACCAGCCGGGCGCGACGACGAAGTAGCCGTCGAACACGCCCACGCCGTCGTCCGGGCCGATCGACCAGTCGAAGCGCGCGTCGCGCGACCAGAGAAGGTAGAGCGTTCCCGGGTCGAGCGGCCCCTCGTTCAGCGCGACGGTGAGCTTGCGGTTCGCGTCCGCGATGCGCTGGCCGGAGATGCGCGCGAACTGGCCGGTGTTGATCGACATGCCGTGGTCGACCGCGTAGAGCGACAGCCATTCCCAGCCGCGCGCGTTGCTCGCCGCGGGCGCGACGCGGATCGTCCGGTAGTGCTTCGCGGCCTCGGCCCAGAACGGCGACGCGAGCGGGCTCGCGCGCTTCTGCGCGCCGACGATGAAATGCTCGTCGTACCAGCCGCGCATCGCGACGTAGCGCGGCGAGAGGTCGGCGAGCTGCAGCGCGACCGCCGCGACGATCAGCGCGGTCGCCGCGCGCGGCGCGTAGCGCGCGGCGACGATCGCGGCGCCGGCGAACGTGAGCCCGTACATCGCGACCCACGCGAGGCGGCCCGACGCCCGGAACGTCGCGAGCCAGTCGAGCAGCTTGCCGCGTATCGGGATCTCGAGGATCACGCGATCGCCCCACGCGACCTGGTGCGACAGCGACAGCGCCCACAGCGCGGCGGCCACCGCGATCAGCGGCACGTAGGGCCTCGCGTTCACGCGCGGCGTTCCCGGCGCGACGAGCGCGAACGCCGCGGCCGCGAGCAGCACGAGCACGCCGAGGCCGAGGTACGCGTGGCCCTCCATCTCCGAGCCCTTCATCACGGGAAGGTCGGGCAGGAAGCGCGAGCCCCAGCCGGGATTCCAGAACCCGTTCAGGTTCGTCGCGTACTTGCCGAAGTACGCGGCGCCGCCCGAGATCGCCTGCGCCGGCAGCACGAAGTAGCCGGCGAGCGCCATCGTCCCGACGAGCGCGATCGACACGATCGTCACGTGCCGCACCCAGTCGCCGAGGGACGGCCGCGGCTCGGGATCGAAGTGCCGCCGTCGCAGCACGTCGGCGACCCACAGCGCCAACGCGAGGTAGAGGAGGTACGCGTGAACGAGCGAGGCGAGCGCGTTCAGCGCCGACCACTGCGCGGTCGCGAGCTCGCGGTTCGGGCGCAGCGCGAGCCAGAGGCCCCACAGGACGATCCAGTGCGACATCAGCGCGTAGTGGCCCATCGCGCGATCGAGCAGCGGCACGCTCGCGACGAACAGCAGCGTGATCGCGTAGCGCTCGACCGGCTGATCGGACGCGAGCGAGGCGAGGAGGCCGCCGAAGAAGCCCTGCAGCGCGAAGCACGCGAGCATCCACAGGCCGAAGTACTGGAACGGCTCCGGCAACGCGGGCGACATGAGCTTGCCGGCGAACGCGGCGAGCGGGATCGAGTCGGTGTAGGGGATCGCGCTGCCGATCTCGAGGCCGTAGCTCCGAAGCGCGCCCGGCGGCCACTGCCACGCCTCGACGCGGAAGAAGCGCCAGCCCAGGTACTCGGTCGCCGGGTCGCCCTCCATCAGCCACGACGTGTACGCGGGGTCGAGGAGCCTCGGATCGAAGACGAGGAAGAACAGCGCGACGCCCGCGAGGGCGCCGAAGACGGCGCTGGCGGGAGGCCTCACGGGCGCGTCGGGGCCGGCGTGCCGGCGAGGCTGCGGCGCCGGGCGCCGTCGCGGCGGAGAAGCGATCGCGTCATTCGAACTCGGCGACCACCGGCGCGTGGTCGGACGGCTTCTCGCCCTTGCGCTGGTTGCGGTCGATCGCGCACGCGCGGCAGCGCGAGGCGAGCGGCGCCGAGACCAGGATGTGGTCGATGCGGAGCCCGTGGTTCTTCGGGAACGCGAGCATCCGGTAGTCCCACCACGAGAACGTCTTCGGCGGTTGCTCGAACAGCCGGAAGCTGTCGCGGAGGCCGAGCGCGATCCAGCGCGCGAACGCCTCGCGCTCGCGCGACGAGAACAGCACCTGGCCTTCCCACAGCGCGGGGTCGTGCACGTCGCGCGGCTCGGGCGCGATGTTGAGGTCGCCGCAGAACGCGAGCTCGCGGTGGCGCGCGAGCTCGGCGTGCAGGTAGCCGGCCGCCGCCTCGCACCAGCGCAGCTTGTACGCGTACTTGTCGGAGTCGACCGACTGGCCGTTCGGCACGTAGGCGCAGATCACGCGCACGCCGTTCACCGTCGCCGCGATCACGCGCTTCTGCTCGTCGTCGAAGCCGGCGATGCCGGTCGTCACGTCGGTGACGACGTGCTCGCCGCGCGTCAGGATCGCGACGCCGTTGTAGGTCTTCTGCCCGGACGCCTGCGACGCGTAGCCCGCGTCCTCGAGTTCGCGGCGCGGGAACTTCGCGTCCTCGAGCTTCGTCTCCTGCAGGCAGACGACGTCGGGCGACGCCGCGGCGAGCCAGTCGAGCAGGCGCGGCAGGCGCACGTTGAGCGAGTTGACGTTCCAGGTGGCGAGCTTCATGCGGCGTCCGGGGCCGGGCGGGGCGCGAAGCCCCGAGGATACCGGCTCGCCGCGCGAGCGGCCAACGAAGGCCGCGAACGCCGTCAGCGCGCGAATCGCTCGAGCACCGCCGCCGCGGCGGGCAGGAGCAGCGTGGCGAGGATCACCTGCATGCCGAGCGCGAGCCCGGCGTACGCGCCGGCGTCCGGGTCCACCTGCATCGCGCGCGCCGCGCCGATGCCGTGCGAGGTCGTGCCGAGCGCGAAGCCGCGCACCGCGGGCTGCCGGACGCCCAGCGCGTCGAACAGGTATTTCGCGCACAGCGCGCCGAGCAGCCCGGTCAGCACCGCGAACACCGCGGCGAGCGCCGGGATGCCGCCCAGGTGCTCGGCGATGCCCATCGCGACGGGCGCGGTGACGGACTTCGGCGCGAGCGAGCGCAACAGGTCGGGCGGGAGGCCGATCGCCCAGCCGAGCGCCACCGCGCTCGCGGCCGCGGTCGCGCCGCCGGCGACCGCGGCGACGACGAGCGCGCCCGCGCGACGCCGAAGATCGCCTCGGCGCTGCCACAGCGGCCACGCGAGCGCGACGACGGCGGGCCCGAGCAGGAAGTGGATGAACTGCGCGCCGGCGAAGTACGCGGGATAGGGCGTGCCGGTGATCGACAGCAGCGCGACGAGCGCCAGCACCGTCCACAGCACCGGGTTCGCCCACGGCGCCTGGCCGAGGCGGACGTAGGCCGCGTGCGCGACGACGTACACGACGATCGTCGCGGTGAGGCCGAACAGCGGCGTCGCCGCGAGGTAGATCCAGAGGCTGACGAGCTCGTCCACTAGGGCCTGTCAGCGCTACCGGGGCACTTGTGCTCGTGTCGCGCTGGCCGCAGGGATAGGCGCGAGGGAGGACGTGTGATTCGAGCACACGACGACCGAGCAACAACGCCCTGCGGCCAGCGCGGCACGAGCCCGCCGGGTGATCTCAGGAAACGGCCGCCCTCGGCGTTGCCCATCCTCGCCGTAGTGGCGCTACGGCTTGCGATGTGCGGTGGCGCCTGGAGGGCGGCCGTTTCCTGAGTCACGCGAGCGTCCCGGTAGCGCTAACAGGCCCTAGGCCTCGTCGCGCCACAGCGCTCGCAGCACGAGCGCGGTCGCGGCCATGCCGGCGAGCGTCGACGCGACGATCACGAGCGCGAGCCGCCAGCCGAAGTCGGCGAGCCGGTGGAGGTGCACGATCACGCCGACGCCGACGGGCACGAACAGCAGCGACAGGTGCGAGAGCAGGGCGTTCGCCGCGGCTTCGACCGGCTCGCGGACGGCGCGCGCGTTGAGCGCGACGAGCATCGCGAGCATGCCGATCACCGGCCCCGGCAGGTTCGCGCCGGCCGCGCGCGCGGCGAGCTCGCCCGCCGACTGGCACAGCAGGAGCCAGGCGAATCCGCGCAGCGCGTCCATCGCGCGAAGCCTAAGGCTTGCCCGCGGCGCGCGTCAAAGCGCGCGCGACGGTACACTTCGCCCGGTTCGTCGCGGAGACCGCCATGAGGATCGCCACCGTCGTCGCCGTCGCCTTCGCCCACGCCGCCGCGCTCGCGCCGTCCGCGGACGCCGCCGACGTCGCGCCGAAGCCGGTTCCGCTCGTCGTTCCCGCGCCGCAGACGATGCCCGACGGGCCGCTCGGCGACGCGGTGCGCCAGGGGCTGTCGATCATCAACGCGACGAAGGCGGCGCTGCCCGACAACGTCGGCAACGGCCTCTCGTGCGCGTCCTGCCACCTGAACGGCGGCACCGTCGCGTATGCGGCGCCGCTCGTCGGCGTGTGGGGCGTGTATCCCGAGTACTTCGCGAGGAGCGGGCGCGTCGAGGGCTTCGCCGACCGCGTGAACGACTGCTTCCGGCGCTCGATGAACGGCAAGCCGATCGATGTCGACGGCGCGCCGATGCGCGCGCTGATGGCGTACGTCGCGTGGTTGTCGACCGGCGTGCCGGTCGGCGCGAGCGTCGAAGGTCGCGGATTCCGCGCGATGCCCGCGCCGGCGCGCGCGCCCGACGCGGGGCGCGGCGCGACGCTCTACGAGCAGCGCTGCGCCGCCTGCCACGGCAAGGACGGGGGCGGGCTGCCGCTTCCCGGCGGCGGAGGCTACGCGATGCCGCCGGTGTGGGGGCCGCAGTCGTTCAACGGCGGCGCCGGCATGTCGCACGTCGCGACCGCGGCGGCGTTCATCCAGGCGAAGATGCCGCTCGGGCGCGGCGGTTCGCTCTCCGACCAGGACGCCTGGGACATCGCGGCGCTCGTGACCGGCGCGCCACGGCCCGCGTTCGCGGGGAAGGCGGGCGACTACCCGGCGGGCGGCCGGCCCGCGGCGCCGCGCTAGCGGGCTACTGGGCCGGGTAGCCGGTGCCCTTCGCGGGCGCCGGCGGGGCGGTCTGCGTTTCGGCCGACGGCGGCGCCGCCTGGGCGGTCGCGCCGGGCGCCGTGCGGCGCGGTGCGGGCGCCTGCGGGTAGCCGGCCTCGTCGAGCATCGCGGTCCAGCGCGCTTCGTTGTAGCCCTTGGCCACCAGCTTGTCGCCGACCTGGAGCACCGGCGCGGTCATCTCGCCGGTCAGCGCCTCGAGGCGCGCGGCGTTCGCCGGGTCCTCGACGTTGACGGTCGAGAACGGCACGCCGCGGCGGTTCAGCAGCGCCTCCGCCTTCTGGCAGACGTCGCCGCACGCGAACGTGTAGAGCGTGACCGGGAAGCGGTCCGCCGCCTGCTGCGTCTCGAGCGGCGTCCGGTCGGTCTCGATGTAGTTGGCGCCGATGCGCTTCTGCTGCGCCTTCCTCGCGTCGGCCGGCGGCGGCTTGTCCGAGTAGACGACCCGGCCCTGCGCGTCCTCGTACCGGTAGACCGGGTTGCCGGGTGCCTGCGCGAACGCGGCGGCGGCGAGGGCGGCCACGACCGGCCCGGCGAGGCCGGCGGCCATTGCACGACGGACAGACCGGGCGCGAGTCATCGAAGCCCCCCTCAGGCCAATGACGTTGTCATCCCATTATGCCGCAGAAGCGCGTCCAGTTGGGGCTCCCGTCCCCGGAAGGCGACGAACGACTCCATCGCCGGGCGGCTGCCGCCCTTCGCGAGCACCTCGTCGCGGAACCGGGCGCCCACCTCCGGCGAGAGCACGCCCAGCTCCTCGAACAGGCTGTAGGCGTCGGCCGACAGCACCTCGGCCCACTTGTAGCTGTAGTAGCCCGCCGCGTAGCCGCCCGCGAAGACGTGGCCGAACGCGTGCATGAAGCGGTCGTAGGGCGCGACCGGCAGCACCCGCACCTCGGCGCGCACCGCGTCCAGCACGGCCTGCGGCGTCGCGTAGCGCCCGCCGCCGCCCGGCACGTACTCGCTGTGGACGAGCATGTCGAACAGCCCGAGCTCGAGCTGGCGCACCGTGCCCATGCCGCTCTGGAAGTTCTTCGCCGCGATCATCCGGTCGAAGAGCTCGCGAGGAAGCGGCGCGCCGGTGTCGACGTGCGCGGTCATGTGCTTCAGCACGTCCCATTCCCAGCAGAAGTTCTCCATGAACTGGCTGGGCAGCTCGACCGCGTCCCACTCGACGCCGTCGATGCCCGAGACACCCAGCACCTCGACCTGCGTGAGCATCTGGTGGAGCCCGTGACCGAACTCGTGGAACACGGTGATCACGTCGTCGTGCGTGAACAGGGCCGGCTTGCCCGCGACCGGCGCGGGCAGGTTGCACGTGAGGTAGGCGACCGGGATCTGCAGGCGGTCGCCGTGGCGGCGACGGTTGATCGCGTCGTCCATCCACGCGCCGCCCTGCTTGCCCTCGCGCGCGTAGTTGTCGAAGTAGAACTGCGCGATCGTCGCGCCGTGGCGGTCGGCGATGTCGAAGAAGCGGACCGTCGGGTGCCAGGTCTCGGCCTTCGACTCGCGGATCCGCACGCCGTAGATCGTCTCGACGACGCGGAAGAGCCCGGCGAGCACCCTGTCCTCGGGGAAGTACTGCCGCACGAGCTCGTCGGAGAAAGCGTAGCGCGCGTTCTGCAGCTTCTCGGTCGCGTACGCGACGTCCCAGGGCTCGAGCTTCGCGAGCCCGAGCTCGGTGCGCGCGAACGCGGCGAGCTCGGCGTAGTCGCGCTCCGCGTAGGGCTTCGCGCGCCGCGCGAGGTCGCGCAGGAACGCGAGCACGTCCGCGGTGCTCTTCGCCATCTTCGGCACGAGCGAGACCTCGGCGTAGTGCGGGTAGCCGAGCAGTCGCGCGGCCTCGCGGCGCAGCTCGAGCACGCGCTCGATCAGCGCCGTGTTGTCCCACTCGCGCTTCGCGCCGAGGTCGGAGGCGCGCGTCGCCTGCGCGCGGTGCAGCTCGGCGCGAAGCGAGCGGTCCTGCGCGTACTTCATCACCGGCAGGAAGCAGGGCATGCGCACCGTGAGCTTCCAGCCGTCGCGGCCGTCCGCCTTCGCGTTCTCGCGCGCCTCGGCGACGACGTCGGCGGGCAGCCCCTCGAGGCGCTTCGCGTCGTCGACGTAGAGCGCGTACGCGTTGGTCGCGTCGAGCACGTGGTCGTCGTAGGTCGCGGACAGCGACGCGAGCTCCTCCTGGATCGCCTTGAAGCGCGCCTTCTCGGCGTCCGGCAGCTCGGCGCCCGACAGCTTGAAGTCGCGGAGCTCGTTCTCGACCACGCGCCGCCGCGCGGCGTCGAGCGAAGCGAAGCCGGCCGAAGCGGCGAGCGCGCGGTACTTCGCGTACAGCCGCTCGTCCTGCCCGAGCTCGGTGTAGAACGCGGTGATCGCGGGCAGGTTGCCGTTGTAGGCGTCGCGGATCGCCGGCGTGCTCACCACCGCGTTCATGTGGCGCACCGCGCCCCAGGCGCGCTGCAGGCGGTCGAGCGTGTCGGCGATCGGCTCGGCGACCGTCTCCCACGAAGGCTCGCGGGCGTCGGTCGCCACGCGCTCGATCGTCGCGCGCGCGTCGGCGAGCAGGCGCTCGACGGCGGGCGAGACGTGCTCGGCGCGGATCGAGGCGAAGCGCGGGAGGCCCGAGAAGTCGAGCAGCGGATTGTCGTTCATGCAGCGTCCTTCGAAGCGCGCCCGATCGGGGCGACGGTAATCACGGCGGCGTCAGGCGCGGGTCGCGAGCGCCGCGTTCAATTCGGCCAGGTCGCCGGGGGTGCCGACGTTGGCCCAGGGACCCGAATGATACTCGCCCGTCACCCGCCCCCGGCCGATCCAGTCGAGCAGGAACGGCAGGAGCTTGAGCTTCACGCCGCGCGGGACCTCGTCGAACAGCGCGGCATCGTAGACGCCGATGTTTCCGTAGGTGAGGTTCGCGGGGCCGCCGGGCAAGGGTGACGCCTGCCGCGGGAGCAGGACCGCGTCGTTCCCGGCATCGCCGGTCGCGGGCGCGATCGCGAAATCCCCCTGCGGATGGTAGGGGGGATTGGGCACCATCACGAGGTGCGCGTCGCGGCCGCGCGCGGCCGAGACGCGCGGGCGCACGCGCTCGAGCGCCGCGTAGTCGTAGGTCGTCCAGACGTCGCCGGAGACGACCACCACCGGCCCGTCGACGAGGAGCGGCCGCGCGGTCGCGATGCCGCCGGCGACCTCGAGCGGCTCGGGCTCGATCGACCAGTGCAGGCGCACGCCGAGCGCCGCGCCGTCGCCGAGCGCGTCGACGAGCTTCTGCGCGAGGTGCGACGCGTTGATCGCGATGTCGCGGTGGCCCGCGCGCGCGAGCGCCTCGATCTGGCGCACGACGAGCGGCCTGCCGCCGACCTCGAGCAGCGGCTTGGGCAGCGCGTCGGTCAGCGGCCGCATGCGCTCGCCGCGGCCGGCGGCGAGGATCATCGCGGTCGCCTTTCCCATCGTCAGAACGTGACGCCGGTGACCGCCGCGCGGCCCTCGATCGCGTCGAGCAGCCGCAGCAGCGGGTCGAACGCGCGGTAGCGCCTGCACGCGCCGCGCAGGTGCGCGGTCACGAGCGGCATGTCGGCGAGGTAGCCCGCCTTGCCGTCGCGGTGCCACAGGCGCGCGAAGATGCCGAGCACCTTCAGCTGGCGCTGCACGCCCATCCACTCGAAATCGCGCCAGAACGTGCCGAAGTCGGCGTCGACCGGCAGGCGCGCCTTGCGCGCGCGCTCCCAGTATCGAACCGCCCAGTCGATCTGGCGCTCCTCGTCCCACGCGACGTACGCGTCGCGAAGGAGCGACACGAGGTCGTAGGTGATCGGGCCTTCGACCGCGTCCTGGAAGTCGAGGACGCCCGGGTTCGGCGACGACACCATCAGGTTGCGCGAATGGTAGTCGCGGTGCACGTAGACGCGCGGCTGCGCGACGTTGTTCGCGAGTACGAGCGCGAACGTGCGCTCGAGCGTCTCGCGCGTCGCCGAGTCGATCGCGAGGCCGAGGTGCTTGGCGAGGTACCAGTCGGGGAACAGGTCGAGCTCGCGGCGCAGGAGCGCCTCGTCGTACGGCGGGAGCTCGCCTTCGCGCGTCGCCGCCTGCCAGCGCACGAGCGCGTCGATCGCGTCGACATAGAGATCATCCCCCCGAAGCGCGCTGCGCGCGCCTCCCCCCGAGGGGGCGCCGCGAGCTTGGGGCGGCCCGGCGCTCGCGGCCTCCTCGCGCAGCGCCGAGCTCGCGTTGAGCGCGTCGAGGTAGGTCGTCGCGCCGAGGTCGGTGAGCAGCAGGAAGCCGCGGTCGAGGTCCTGCGCGAGCACGCGCGGCGCGTTCACGCCGGCGTCGACGAGGAGACGCGCGACGTGCACGTAGGGGCGGCAGTCCTCCATCGGCGGCGGCGCGTCCATCGCGATCAGCGTCCGCGCGCCGTGCGCCTCGCGCTCGAGGGAGACGCGGAAGTAGCGGCGGAAGCTCGCGTCGGCCGACGCGGGCGCCAGCGTGTACGCCCGCCCCGCCAGCGTCGAGGCGAGCCAGGCGTCGAGCGCGGCGAGTCGGTCGGCGGCCGTCACTTCCGGTACCAGGTGCGCACCGGGTACCGGGGGCTTCGCGGTACCTGGTGCGTACCTGGTACCCGGGGTTCGCGTGGCACCGGAGTTCGCGCGCGGGATTCGCGGGCGGCTTGGGTAGAATGGCCCATTCTAGCAAACCGTCGCGAATTCCCTCCCGTGCACTTCTCCCGCCGCACGCTGGCGCGCGCCGCGACCGCTGCGATCGCCGCCACGCTCGCGGGAGGCGCCGGCGCGCAGGACGTGTCGGTGCCGGAGCTGCCGCTCAAGCTGCGCGGGGCCGGCGAGATCGCGCCCGCGGCGCCGCCGCCGAAGCCGGCCGCGCCGGGGACGTCCGCGGCGCGCCCGCAGCGCCTGACGATCGGCCCGGACGACAGCGAGCGCGGCGTCGTCTTCCTGCGCGCCGACCGGCTCGAGGGCGTGTCGCAGAAGTCGGTCACGGCGGAGGGTCGCGTCGAGCTGCGCGCGCACGGCGAGACGGTGCTCGCCGAGCGGCTCGCGTACGACCTCCTCCGCGACGAGATCCACGCCGAGGGCAACGTCGTGCTGCGCAAGGGCATCGACTGGATCCTCGGCCCCGAGCTCGACTACCGGCGCGAGACGCAGACCGGGTCGTTCCGCGAGCCGGTGTTCCACATCGGCGAGATCGGCTCCCGCGGCGACGCGTCGCTGCTCGTGTTCAACGGCCCCGATCGCTACCTCGTGAACGACGCCCGCTACACGACCTGCGTCGCGCCGCGCGAGGACTGGTACCTGCAGACGCGCGAGCTCGACATCGACATGTCGCGCCAGGTCGGCACCGCGCGCGACGCGACCGTGCGCTTCTTCGGGGCGCCGATCTTCGCGTGGCCCTACATCGAGTTCCCGCTCAACAACGAGCGCAAGAGCGGCTTCCTCGTGCCGACGGCGGGAAGCTCGGGCGCGCGCGGCTTCGAGTTCGCGCTGCCCTACTACTTCAACCTCGCGCCGAACTACGACCTGACGGTGACGCCGCGCCTCATGACCAAGCGCGGGCTGCAGATCGGCGGCCAGTTCCGCTACCTGCTCGGTCAGGACCTCTGGCAGAACGCGGGCGAGGCGGACGTGCAGGTGCTGCCCGACGACCGGCAGACGAACGAGACGCGCTACGCGCTCGTGTGGCGTCACCAGCAGCAGCTCGGAATTCCGGGGCTCGGCGCCTACGTCGACCTCAACAAGGTGTCGGACGACACGTACTTCGCGGACCTCGCCGACCGCATCGCGATCACGTCGCAGACGACGCTGCCGCGCGAGGCGGGGATCACCTACGCGAACGGGCCGTGGACGTTCCTCGCGCGCGTCCAGTCGTTCCAGACGCTGCAGGATCCCAACGCGCCGATCACGCCGCCGTACAACCGCGAGCCGCAGGTCATCGGCGCGCTGTCGGAGACCGAATGGGGCGGGCTGTGGTGGTCGGGATTCGGCGAGTACGCGAGGTTCCGCTCGGACACGCTGCAGTCGGGGTCGCGCGCCGTCCTGTATCCGCAGGTCGCGTGGAAGCTGTCGACGCCGGGCTGGTTCGTCGCGGCGAAGACCGGCATCCACCTGCGGCAATACGACCTCGAGCCGCCGGTGACGGGCGACGCGCGGCGCAGCCTCGCGATCCCGATCTCGAGCCTCGACGCCGGCCTCGTGTTCGAGCGCGACTGGAAGCTGTTCGGCACCGACTTCGTCCACACGCTCGAGCCCCGCGCCTACTACGTCTACATCCCGTACCGCGAGCAGAACTCGCTGCCGGTGTTCGACTCGGCGATCGACGACTACAATTTCGGGCAGCTCTTCACCGAGAACCGCTACCTCGGCAACGACCGCATCGGCGACGCGAACCAGCTCACGGTCGGCCTCACGTCGCGGCTGCTGCAGCCGGGGACCGGCGCCGAGCGCCTGCGCGTCGCGATCGCGCAGCGCTTCTACTTCGAGGACCAGCGCGTCACGCTGAACGAGACGCCCCGCTCCGCGTCGTCGTCCGACATCCTGTTCGCGGTCGAGGGCCGCATCTCGGACGCGTGGGCGGTGGCGGGCCTCCTGCAGCAGAACCTCGACAGCGGCCAGAACGAGCGATTCAACGTCGCGGTGCTCTACACGCCTTCGCCGGGGCGCGTCGTGTCCGCGAGCTACCGGTACACGCGCCAGCTGACGGATCCGACCGGCGCGAGCCAGGAGCTGAAGCAGGTCGACCTCGCGACCGAATGGCCGGTCACGCCGCAGTGGACGCTGATCGGCCGCTACAACTACGACCTCGCCAACCGCAAGCTCCTCGAGGGCATCGCGGGCGTCGAGTACAATGGCGACTGCTGGGTGCTGCGAGCCGTGCTCCACCGGCTCGCGACGACGGTCGACCAGACCAACACGTCGTTCTTCATCCAGCTGGAACTCAACGGGCTCGCGCGGGTCGGAACCAGTCCGCTGGACCTGCTCCGCCGCAGCGTGCCGGGCTACGTTCCCGTGAACGACCCGTTGCTGATGCAGCGCGACCGCACGGCGGACCCGCTGCCCGAATTCTGAGGTTGCCATGACCGCCCTTACGCGCCTCGCCCTCGTCGCCGCCGCCGGCCTGGCCGCGGTCGCGTCGCTCGCGCAGGCCCAGCCGCAGACCCCGTTCAGCCCCGCCGCGCAGGGTTCGGTCCCGCTGGGCGTGCGCCCGCAAGCCCCGGCCGCCGCCCGCCCGCCCGCGTCGAACGCGCCGGTCTCGCTCGACCGCGTCGTCGCGGTCGTCAACGACGAGGCGCTGACCCAGTACGAGATGGAAGAGCAGAAGCGGTTGCTGATCCAGCAGCTGCGCGAGTCGCGCCTGCAGCCGCCGGCGCCCGACGTGCTCGACAAGCAGGTGCTCGAGCGCGTCATCACCGAGCGCGCGCTGCTCCAGTACGCGAAGGAGACCGGCATCCGCGTCGACGACACGACGGTCGAGCGCACGATCCTGCGCATCGCGCAGGAGAACAAGCTCTCCCCCGATGAGTTCCGCAAGGTGCTCGACCGCGAGGGCATTTCCTACGCGAAGTACCGCGAGGACATCCGCCGCGAGATCACCGTGCAGCGGCTGCGCGAGCGCGAGGTCGACAGCAAGATCTTCGTGTCCGAGACCGAGGTCGACAACTACCTCGCGACGATCGCCGCGCAGGGCGGCGGCGAGAACGAGTACCTGGTCTCGCACATCCTCGTGCGCGTGCCCGAGCAGAGCTCGCCCGAGCAGATCGAGCAGCGGCGCCGACGCGCGGAGGACGTGCTCGCGAAGGCGAAGGCGGGCGACGACTTCGCGCAGCTCGCGGCGACCTATTCCGAGGCGCCCGACGCGCAGCAGGGCGGCAACCTCGGCTGGCGCACGCCGGCCAGGCTGCCTTCGGTGTTCGTCGACCCCGTGCGCTCGCTGCCCAAGGGCGGCGTCTCGCCGGTACTGCGCAGCGCGGCGGGCTTCCACATCGTCAAGGTCGTGGACATCCGCGGCGGCAACCAGCCCAACGTCGTGCAGCAGACGCACGTGCGGCACATCCTGATCAAGGTGAACGAGCTCAACTCGGACGTCGAGGCGAAGGCCAAGATCGACCGCATCCGCGAGCGCATCGAGCAGGGCGCGAAATTCGAGGACCAGGCGCGGCTCAATTCCGAGGACGCGTCGTCGGCGAAGGGCGGCGACCTGGGCTGGGTGAGCCCGGGCGACCTCGTGCCCGACTTCGCGACCGCGATGGACCGGCTCAAGATCAACGAGCTCTCGCAGCCGGTGCGCTCGCCGTTCGGCTGGCACCTGATCATGGTGCTCGAGCGCCGCGAGCAGGACGTGACCAAGGATCGCCAGCGCGACCTCGCGCGCAACGCGCTGCGCCAGCGCAAGTCCGACGAGCAGTTCAACGAGTTCGTGCGCCAGACGCGCGACCGCGCCTACGTCGAGATCAAGGCCGAGGAGCGCTGACCTCGTCTGCCGGGTCGTGGGCGTGGCGCTTGAGCTTCAGCGCCGGTGCTTCGATCCAGCGCCAGCTCGCGGCGGCCAGCGCGAGCGTGGCCGGGCAGGCGAGCGCGAAGAGCAGCCACGGCGATCCCGTCCCGCTCCACCCGGCGATGAGCTGCTGCGTCGGAAACGCGTAGACGTAGATGCCGTACGAGAGATCGGCGCGGCCGCGGAACGCAGGCAGGTCGAGCGCGGGGAAGTAGCCGAGCACGAGCGTGCCGTACACGAGCGAGCCGTAGACCAGGTACGCCTCGGCGCGCGAGCCGATCGAGGCCCATGCGAGCGCGCCCATGGCGAGCGCGAGCCACGGGCTCAACGGGATGCGGTCGCGCCACGCGTAGGCGAGCGAGCCGGCGACGAACGTGCCCGCGAGCCGCAGCGCGATCGGCGCTCCGGAATGCGGGATCAGCGACATCGCCGCCGGCGCGCGTTCGCCGGCGAGGAACAACGCCGCCGCGAGCGCCGCGGCGAGCCAGGGGCGCCGCAGCGCGCCCACGAGCCCCGCGATCGCGAGGACGCCGTAGCAGAACACCTCGACCGGTAGCGTCCAGAGCGATCCGTTCACGGCGCCCGGGAACGGATTGGCGAGGAAGACGCCGGGAAGCCGGTCGTGCTGCACGAACGTGAAGTTCATCGTCACGTAGCGCCAGGTCTCGGGGTGGGCCAGGTACTCGCCGAGCGGCAGGACGGTGACGAGCGGCCCGATGACGAACGCTGCGTAGGCGATCGCCGTCGCGTACGCCGGAATGACGCGCAGCGTGCGCGACCGCAGGTAGTCGCCGATCCCCGTGGAGCGCTCGAAGCTGCGCGCGACGAGGTAGCCGCTGACGGCGAAGAACACGATCACCGCGAGCGTGCCGAAATCGAGGATGCCGGTGAGGCGCCCGAGCGGCTCGCGGTCGACGTGGCCCGTGAGCGGGAAGCTGTGCGAGAAGACGACCAGCGACGCCGCGACGTGGCGCAGCAGGCCGAGATTGTTGTCGCGCCCGCGATCGAGCGCGCCCAGCCGCGGCAACGCGCTCCACGATCGCGCGTCGACACGCGGCGTCATCGCCCGCGTCCTAGCCGGCGGCGAGCCGGCGCGTGAGCGCCATGACGGCCGCCAGCGCGAGGAGCGAGGCCATCCACGCCGCCGTCACCAGCACGGGCTTCCGCATCCAGCTCGCGCCGTCGTCGGCGCGCGCCCGCCAGCGCGAGCGGTCCAGGAACCGGCGCTCGACGGCGTAGTACGACGCCGCGCTGATCGCGAGGGACGCGGGCACCGCCACCGCGAGCATGCTCGCGAGGTCGACGGGCGACGTGCCGCCGCGAAGCGGCACGAGCCGGTGGTCGACGAGGAACTCGATCACCGAGAGGTGCCAGAGGTAGAGGCTGTAGCTGATCGTGCCGATCCACACCGACGCGCGGTTGCCGAGGAGGGCGGTTCCCGCGCGCGAGGCGCCCGGCACCGTCATCGCGTAGAGCATCGCGGCGACGGACGACGACAGCGCGATCATGCGCAGGAACGTGCGCACGTCGTTGGTCCACCATGCGATGCCGTAGCGGCCGACCCCGTAGGCGATGGCGAGCATCGCGAGCGCCCCGGCGAGGAAGATCGCTTCGGCCACGGCCGGCGCGAGGCCGCGCGAGCGCGCAGCCAGCATGGCGGCGGCCATGCCGCTCGCGAACTCGATCGCCCGGAACGGCGTCCAGGCGAGCAGCCAGTCGAGCGCCGGGACGCCGATCACGGTTCGATGGACGACCCAGGTCAGGACGAGCGCGAGCGCGACGAGCGGCCACGCGCGGCCGCCCGACAGGATCCACGCGCCGAGCGGGAACACCAGGTAGAAGTGCCATTCGATCGGCAGCGACCAGAACACGCCGCTGATCGTGCTCACGTAGGCCGGCACGGCGTTGTGCGTCATCACGAGGTGCAGCGCCGTGTCGCCCAGCGTCGGCGGCGTCCAGCGTCCCACGCCGAGCCAAGCGAGCGGGAGCAGGATCGACAGGCACGCGAGGTAGGCCGGGAACACGCGCAGCACGCGCCTTCCGAGGAATCGGCCGTACGCGGCCCGGCCGCGCCACGGCAACATCGCCGGGTCGCTCTCGTGGGCGACCTGCCATTGCAGCACGAATCCCGACAGCACGAAGAAGACGTCCACGCCCATCCAGCCGGCGGCGAGCAGCGGATCGACGCGCCACGGGAATCCCATGCCCGCCCCGCCGAGGGACGGCCGGCCGGTCGCGATCCAGGCGTGGTAGCCCAGGACCCAGAGGGCGGCAAGCGCGCGGACCCCCGTGAGCGCGGGGACGTCGGCACGGCGAGTGCTCAAGCGCGCCGCCGACACGAGTCACCGCCGACGACCATCAAGGCGCCGCTCTCATGCGGACCTCGGCGAAGCGACCCGGCCGTGGAACCCGGAGTCGTGCCGGAGGCGATGTTGCGACGGATGGCGCGCTCCTTCAACCCGGCGCCGCCGCCCGGGCCGGCGCCCGTGGACCTTGCGCCGCCGCGACGTAGCGAGCATGGCCTTCTCGCGCTCGCCGCCGCGCGCGCCGAAGGTGCCGGAGCTCGGCGCATGCGGCGAGCCTTCATGGCCTGCGAATCAGGTTGAGCACCGCCGTCACCGCGAGCAGGGCGGCTCCCCAGACGATCAATGCGAGCAGCGGATCCATGGCCCACCTGCTCCCGCGTCCTTCCCGCTGCCGAGCCCGCGCGTCGAGGAACGGACGCTCGACCATGGAATACGAGAGCATGCTCAACGGCACGACGATCGCGACCGTGGCTGCCAGCAGCACGAGGTAGCCGCTCGCCGACGGAGGCCGCGCGGCGGTGCCGAGGACCCTTGTGGCGAGCAGCTCGACGACCGGCAGATGCCACAGGTAGATGCTGTAGCTGATCGTCCCCAGCCAGACGACGAAAGGGTGGTCGAACAGGCCGACGAACGCGGTGCGCCCCGCCGTGAGCGCGCACAGGACGAGGCAGATGCCGAGATGCATCCAGAAAGGCCTCAGGAATCCCCCCACGTCATAGTAATGGACGACGCCGGGCTGATTCGCGAACACCCAGGGAACCGCCGCGAGAAGAAGGACTCCCGCGAGCGCGCTGACGCGGGCGGCACGCCGCTCCAGCGGATGCTTGGCGGTGATCGCCGCCGCGGCCATTCCCGCGCAGAAGGCATCGAGGCGAATCAGCACCAGCGTCTGCCCGAAGCCGTCGTCGGTGATCATCACCTGCGCCTTGGTGAGCAGGACGACCGCTACCGCGCACGCGTAGAGCGTGACGGCTCCCGCCCGCGCCTGGAACATGAACAGGAGGGGAAAGACGAGATAGAAGTGCCACTCGAACGGCAACGTCCAGAAGACGCCGTTCATCGACGTGATGTACTTCTCCACGAGGTTGTGGCTCATCACCACGTGGATCGCCATGTCCAGCGTGCCGGGAAACTCGCGGTAGATCCCCGCCAGCGCGAGGACGAGGAGCACCGAGATGCACGCGTAGTAGGCGGGGAAGACGCGCAGGATGCGGCGGGTCAGGAAGGAGCCGTAGGATTCGTTGGCCCATCCCGACGCCTTCGCCGCGTCGCCCGCGGCCGCCGCGCGTTCCCCGCGGTCGAGCGCCACGCGCGTCAGGAGGAACCCCGACAGCACGAAGAACATGTCGACGCCGATCCAGCCGAATTTCGCGTAGGGCGACAGGTCGACGGCGAACCGGCCCAGCGCAACGGGAAGGGCGGGGTGTCCCGCGTTGAGCCAGGCGTGGAAGGCGAGCACGAACAGCGCGGCGTACGCGCGAACGCCCGTGAGGGCGTCGATGTGGCCGGCTCCGGGTCGGTTCACGAGCGTGCGAGCGACCGCGGACGCCCAGGAGCCGGGCCGGCGTTCAGCCGCCCCGCGCCGCGCGGCGGTAGGCGTCGCGCGCGGGATACAGCAGGATGCGGTCGACGCGCGCCGAGGCCACGTCGGCCGCGTACGCGAGCGAGATCTTCATCTGGGACGCGATCGCGCCCTTCCAGTCCCTCGGCCACCGGAGCGGGACGCGCTCGCCGCCTTCGGCGCGGCCGATCTCGACCCAGGGCTCGTTCGTCTCGCGCCTCGCGTGGACGACGATCGACGCGGGCTTCGGGCCCGACCACGCGCGCACGAGCGCGAGGTCGAGCTTGCTCGAGCGGAGCACCTGGTCGGGCGGCGACACCAGCTCGACCACCCCGCGGTCGGGCGCGACGTCGATGTGGCCGTAGCCTTCGGAGAGCGTGCCGCGCGACGTGGTCCAGCCGTCGTCGCTCGACAGCCGCGGCGAGCCGAACGTCCACAGCCGGGCGCCGCGCGGGATGTCGGCGCGCGCGACCATCGCGTCCTTCATCGCTCGCTCGGAGTCGGTGTTCCGGAACGCCGTGTAGGGCAGGTAGTCGGGATCGCTGTCGAAGAGGCCATTCGAGCCGTTCCACGCCATCAGCGCGATCTGGCGGCCGTCGTAGTTCCCGATGCTGCGGAACATCCGGTACGACGCCTCGTAGTCCGGCTTGCGTTTGGGCATCTTGAGGTCGGTTGCGTTGGCCTCGACGATCGCCCAGCCGTCGTCGAAGCGCGCGATGTTGCTGTAGACGCCGCGGCCGTTCGCCATGCCGTGACGGTCCTGCGCCGACAGGCCGTACATGATCGTGCCGAGATGCCCCTTGCGCGGGACCGAGCCTTCGATCGACACGCCCGCGGAATCGTAGTCCGGCGTCCAGCCGCGCAAGTTGACCGAGACGGGACGCAGCCCGGGGTCCGGCGCGGTGAACGCCTGCGCGGTGAAGATGCGGTCGGCGGGAACGCCCATCGCGTACACCCAGTCCGCGAGCTCGACGTAGTGGAGGTGCACGACGTGCTTGCGGAAGGCGTCCCACTCGAGATACCACTTGTCCTCCCAGAACGGCGTCTCGCCTTCCGGCACCTTGAGGCTGTTGACGCCGACGAGCTCGCGCGGCGGATCGACCTCATCCCACGACTTCCATGACTTCCGCGCGAGCGCGTTCACTTGCTCGAGGGTGAGCGGATCGGGGCGGCGGAACGACCGGAGATCCGGAACGCCCGGGCCGCCCGCCCCCGCGTAGGGCCCGGTACCGCGCAGCCAGTCGCGGAACTGCCGCAGCATGCCGGGGTTGTAGTCGAAGCGGTAGCCCCCGCCGAGGAACGGGTTCATGTAGGTGTCGGCGTCGAGCGTGACGCCGACGAGGAGGTCCGGGTGCTCGCGGTAGAACGCGGCGAGGCGGCGCGCCGCGGCCTGAAGGTTGCGCTTCTTGTACGCGCGCACCTTCGTCGCGTAGACGTGGTAGGTGAGCGAACGACCGAGCTGCGGACCGGGCAGCGATCCGGGAACGTCCTTCATCAGGTCGTCCGGATGCGTTTGGTCGTGCTGGTCCCACTGGACGTTGTTCGCATCCTGCTCGAAATGGTCGGTCAGGTCCCACTCGGGCGTTTCGCAGTTCGCGTCGCCCCAGATGCCGCCGTTCAGGATCACGTTCACCGGCAGCCGCTTCTTCACCGCGTAGCGGAGCACGCCGTCGAGCGAATCCTCGGCGACGGCCCGCCCGCCGCACTTGGGGCCATGGACGTCGAAGTCCGGGTCGAACGCCCAGTCGTGCTTCGCGCCCTTCGTCGTGCGCATGTAGAGCACCGGCACGCTCATGCCGACCTTCTGCGTCCGCGACTGGTAGTCGACGTACTGCTCGGCGATCTCGTCCGCGCCGCCCTGCGCGACGCCCGAGGTCATCATCAGGTAGTAGAACCTGCGCTCGGCGAGCTCGGGGCGCTCGTCGAGCAACGCCTTCCACTGATGCATCGCGGCGGGCGGGATCAGGCTGCGCCGCGCGATCACGGTCTCGCGGCCGCTCTTCGCGATCGCGACGACATCGATGTCGTGGCGCATCGGCGCGAGGTCGCCGAAGTCGCCCTCGAACGCGAAGCCGCCGTCCGGGTTGTCGGGGAAGCCGGGCTTCTCCTTCGCGACGTCGTCACGGGGCAGGCCGAAGCGCGCGCGGTAGGTGCGATCGTCGACGCGCACCTCGACGCGGTCGATCCCGTCCTTCGCGAGCGCCCAGCCCGCGAGCGACACCTTCGTGCCGACGATGCTCTCGCGCGCCGGCGTGTCGAGCCAGCCCTCGGGCGCCGGGAGCTCGACCGCCTTCGGCACGATGGGCGCGATCGCCTCGAC
>JBGAHH010000043.1:0-33056 GCA_044226265.1 Casimicrobiaceae bacterium
GTGGATCACGAGGATGCGGCGCACGTCGAAGCGCGAGCGGGCCTCGTCGACGATCGACTCGAGCGCCTTCTCGGTCATGCCCGGGTAATGCTCGAGCGTCAGCGCGGACACGCCCCCCCGATGCGGCCCCCGGCTGTCTTCCCCCGAAGGGCGCGCGGGCTCGGGGCGGCCCGTCGCCCGCCCGGCGTCTTCGTCGTTCAAGTCGCGCACCGTGCCGACGAACGTCACGACCGCGCCGACGTCGAGGTCGCCCGCGCGCAGCGCGTCGGCCTCCGCCTGCGCGTCGAACGGCGCCTGCTGCACGCGGACGGTCATCGTCAGCCGCCGGTGACCGGCGGGAAGAACGCGACCTCGTCGCCCGGCGCGACCGGCGTCGCAGCGGTCGCGAGCTCGTGGTTCACCGCCGCGCGCACGGCGCGCCCGGGGGCGAACTCCACCGCCCACGCGCCGCCGCGCGCGCACAGCGATTCGCGGATCGCGCCCACCGTCGTCGGCCCGTCGATCGCGAGCCGCTCCTGCGAGGCGCCGAGCGCGTCGCGCAGGCGAGCGAGGAAGACGAGCGTCACGACCGAGGTCTCGAGCGTCGAGGGGGATCGCATGAGTGGCAGAAGGGCCGAAGCCGGAAGGAAAGGAGAAAGCGCAAAGAAAGGAGAAAGATTTTGGCGCCGCGGATGTCGTGGACCGGCCGACATCCGCAACGCCAACAACTTTCTCCTACACCCTTTCTCCGCCCCTGGCTTCTAGAACCTGAACTGCACCCCGAGCCGCACCTGGTCGTTCTCCGGAAGCGTGCTGCCGAAGCTGTCGTACGCGAACCGGCCGAAGCGCGTGTACTCGAGGTTCACGCCCAGCGCGCGCGTCACGTCGTAGCGCATGCCGAGGCCGTAGTTCATGCCGTCACGCGTGCGGCGAGCGTCGGGCGTGCCGAGCAGCGTGGGCGCGCCCGCGCCCGCGAAGTCGCTCTGCGCGTAGCCGACACGCCCGTAGAGCGCGAACGCACGCAGGAACGTGTAGCTCCCGATCACGTCGACGTTGTAGCCGGCGCGGGCCGCGTCCTCCCGCGGGCCGAGAGCGAGGCCGACGCCGCTCGGCACCGCCGGGCTGAACGGGCGGAGCGCGTAGCTCTCGCTCCGCGCGAAGGCCGCCTCGACGGAGAGGTCGTTCTTCCAGCGGTAGCCGCCGAAAACCTGCTGCGTCGTCGTCTCGTCGACGCCCGGCGCGCGCAGGCCGCGCGTCGCGGCCAGGCCGAGCGAGAGGCCGCCAGCCGGGCTGCCGCCCGCTTCCGGCAGCGAGATGCCGCCGTAGAAGCCCGCCCGCGCCTGTGCGGACGCGGCCGCCGCGCCGAAGGCCGCGGCGACCCCGACGAGCAAGGTCATCGCAACTGTCTGAATTTTCATACTTTTCTACCGATGCGCCGCGGAATCCCCGCCGCGGACCGAAAGGGCCCCGCCGCATTGGTCCACGGCCCGCCCGGCAAGTTCACCCTACCCCCGCCCGCCGACCGGCGTCAATCGTCCCAGGGGGCGGGCCGCGCGTGCCCCGCGATGAACGTTGCGATTTCGTCGCAGGCGTCCAGCGGGAACCAGGGGCGTCCGGCCCCCGACGGCCCGGGCGGCACGTCGGAGGCGATCGCCAGCACGTGGGGGTCGTCCGGGTGGAGCCAGGGTTTGCCGAGGTCGGCCTGGTGCACCTCGAGCTTGGGGATCCGCGCCGCCTTGAATCCCTCGACCAGCACGAGGTCGCAGGCCGAGAGGCGCGTCAGCGCGTCGCCGAGCGCGAGCTCGGGGTCGCCGCGGAGCTCGTGCATCAGCGCCCAGCGCCTCGACGAGGTGACGAGCACCTCGGTGCAGCCGGCCTCGCGATGCCGGAAGCTGTCCTTGCCCGGCTGGTCGATGTCGAACTCGTGGTGCGCGTGCTTGACGAGCGACACCTTGAGCCCGCGCGCGACGAGGCGCGGGACGAGACGCTCGATCAGCGTCGTCTTGCCGCTGCCGGACCAGCCGGCGAAACCGAAGGCGCGCATCGCTGCCGGCCGCTACCGTGCAGCCGCGCGGGGCGCGGTCGCGGCGGCGATCGAACGGTTCGGCATCGAATTCCTCATCGGGGTCCTGCGGTCGAAGTCGGCCATTCCGACGTCCGCCATTCTAGCGGGCGGCCCCCGGCGCCCCGAGGCCGCGCTATGCTGTCCGCGTCCCGCAGGCCCCAGCGCGAGCCGATGACCCGAGCCCTGACCAGGACGATGGACGACGACCGCGAGGTCAGCGGCGCGATCGAGCGCGTCATCGCGGACGTGCCCGCGCCGCGCTCGCACGAGGTCGACCATCCGGACGACGCCGCCGACCGGGTCGCGCGCGAGGCCGCGCAGCGCGCCGCGCTCGTCTCCGGCTCGCTCGCGCTGCCGCCCGGTCCGCTCGGCATGCTCACCGTGCTGCCCGACATCTACGTGATCTGGCGCATCCAGCGGCAGATGGTCGCCGACATCTTCGGGCTGTACGGGCGCGCGGGCGAGCTCACGCGCACGCACATGCTCTACTGCCTGTTCCGGCACGCGGCGAGCCAGGTGCTTCGCGACGTCGCGGTGCGCGCGGGCCAGCGCTTCGTGCTGCAGCAGCTGGGCTCGGGCGCGATCAAGGGCGCGCTCGCGGGCGTCGGCGTCGCGGTGTCCAAGCGCCTCGCGGGCACCGCGGCGACGCGCTGGGTCCCGATCGCCGGCGCCGCCGCGGTCGCGAGCTACGCCTACTGGGACACGCTGCAAGTCGCGAAGACGGCGCGGCGCCTGCTCGCGTCGCCGGCGGCGGACGCGCCGGCCCGCGCGGGGGACTGACGCCGTGTGCGGCCGCTACGAGCTGCACGCGCAACCGGCGGCGATCGCGCTCGCGTTCGGACTCCCTGCGCCGCCGTCGCTCGCGCCGCGCTACAACATCGCGCCGATGCAGGACGTCCCGATCGTGCGCGTCAACGCGCGGGGGCAGCGCGAGCTCGTGCTCGTCCGCTGGGGCCTCGTGCCGCGCTGGGCGCAGGATCCGTCGGTCGGCTCGCACATGATCAACGCGCGCGGCGAGACGCTGAAGGACAAGCCGTCGTTCCGAACCGCGTACCGGCGGCACCGCTGCCTGCTGCCCGCGTCGGGCTTCTACGAATGGATGCCGCGCGACGGCGGCAAGCAGCCGGTGCACGTCGCGATGAAGGACGGCGCGCCGTTCGCGCTCGCTGGCCTCGCCGAGCGCTGGCTGCAGCCGGACGGCGAGCCGCTCGACACCTGCACGATCGTGACGACCGACGCCAACGAGCTCCTGAAGCCGGTCCACGACCGCATGCCGCTCATCGTGCCGCCCGACGGCTATGCGCGCTGGCTGGATCCCGCGGTCGCGGACCCGTCCGACCTCATCGCGCCGTACCCGTCCGACGCGATGCGCTACATCCCCGTCTCGACGAACGTGAACAGCGTGCGCCACGACGATGCGTCGCTGATCGAGCCGGTCGGCGCAGCGGCGGCCGGGGCGCCCGCGAAGGCGCCCTCGCGCCCGGCGCCGCGCAAGCCGCCGAAGCAGTCGGCGCTGTTCTGACCCGCCTACTGCGGCGAGCAGAAGGTGACCGCGTCCGGGCCGCTGCCCTCGGGCACGTAGCCCTTCGCGATCATCTGGTTGCGCACGTTGATGTCGGTCGTGTAGCGATGGTTGGTGTCCGGCCGCCGGTTCCAGACCCGGTAGACGGGGACCGTGCCGGCGGGACAGACGCCCGAGATCGGATTGGGGACGCCGAGTTGCATCACCGAGGTCGATTCGAGGATGAACGACGGGAACATGATCTGGGCCTGCACGCACTCCTCGGGGCTCGCCGAATAGAAGTGCGAGTCGGCGGGCTGCGGCATGTAGAAGCGGCACACCGGCGAGAAGCCGGGCTGCGAGACGGCGTAGGCCTTGAACGAGAGCCCGGTGCGCGCCCAGCCCGGAAACAGGCCGGTGTCGAGCGCCGCGATCTCGTCGGGCGCGATCGTCATGAAGTAGTGGTCGGTCAGCGCCTTGTAGAACTCGATCACCGGCACCGGCTGCGCCACCACGGGCTCGGGCGACGGCAGCGGCGCTGAGCCCTTGCCCTTGAGCGACATCGACGAATTGCGCCCGTCCGCCGTCGACACGACGAACTGGGCGCTGCGGGAGCCGGTGGCCGCCGGGTTGAAGCCGATGTCGGCGTAGCAGTTGCCGCCGGGCGCCACGACGAGGCCGGCCTTGCACTGCCCGGAGCGGTCGAACTCGTTCGCCTGCGCGCCCTGGAACTGCAGGTTGCCGATCGTCACCGGCGCCGCACCGTCGTTGCGGAACTTCACGCGCTGGGGGAGCGCGTCCGTGTCGATCGGCACGATGCCGAAGTCGACGCTGGACGGGACGGCGACCAGCGCCGGCGACGCGACACCGGTCGAAGCGCCGACGAGCTTGATCCGGTAGGGGGCGGACTCGCCCACGTTGATCGTCACGAAGCCGCTCTGGTCGCCCGCGGTCGTGGGCGCGAACGTGAGCTGCATCGTGCAGCTCGCGCCCGGCCCGATCGACGTGCCCGGTCCGCAGCCCGACGTCTGGTAGGCGCCGGGGCTCGCGGTCACCGACTGGATTGTGACCGACGCGTTGCCGTTGTTGCCGATCTGGAACGATTGCTGCGCCGACGAGCCGATCGCCACGCTGCCGACGTCGACCACCGGCGGCGCGGTGCACAGCACGCCGGCGCTCACCCCCGGCGGCGCGCCGTAGAGGCAGCGGCAGGCGCGGATGTCGTCCTGCGTCAGCGCGTTGAGCGTGTTGTAGTCCGAGTAAGGCGGCCCCGACATCAGCGTGTCGTTGAGCTGCGAGTGGTTGATGCCGAGCAGGTGGCCGAATTCGTGGAGCAGCAGGCGCTGCAGGAAATCCGTGGTGGTCACCTTCGCGGGATCGATGATCACGTCCGCGTCGACGATGGGTGCGAGCCCGCCGCCGTCGGCGACGCCCGGGTACGCGACCGTGTAGCCCGCGATCCCCGCGGGCGTGGCCTTCCAGCCCAGCACGTTGACCTGGTCGGGCTGCGAGCCGTTCTCGCCGTCGAATACCGTCGCCTCGGGCACCGTCGACGTCGACCCGCCGTAGGCCGCGTGGATGTTGCACACCGACGTCCAGGCGGCGATCACCTGCTGCATCGTGCTCGTCACGACCGACGCGTTCGAAAACGCCGCAGGCGCGCCGGCGGCGTTGTAGCTCCACAGCGCCGTGATCGGCCAGGAAGCCAGCGGGTCGAAGAGGAAGCGGAACTTCGCGTCGTCGCCGGTCGCTCCCGGCGGCGGCGCGACCGCGACGTCGTGCTGCCCGAGCGCCGCGCCGGGCGCGGCCAGCGCCGCGGCGAGCGCGAACGCCGCCACGCGCATCGTCCGGCGCGCTCGCGTCGTGATCGAGATCTCGGAGGGCATGGTGGTCGGGCCGGGAGACGGGTTTCGCGCCGGGCGCTCCCCGCGGGTCCGGCTGGAAGCTCACCGCAAAAATACCACGGCGCCAAGCGGACCGCGCCGGACGCCGCCTGACACCCGCGTCGGGAATTTTCCCGTCGGGGCGGCCCGATCCGCCCGGCCCCAACCTTGGCGGGCTCGCCGCTCGCGCCGGGCCGGGATGCCGGCGGGCGGGAGCGCTCCGGCGCGCGCCGCGGTATCCTGCCGGCGCCCCCGGTCCCCGCCCCTTCGATGCCCGTCGACGCCTTCGAGCCCGGCTACCCGCGCGACCTCGCGGGCCACGGCGAGGATCCGCCCCACGCGCGCTGGCCCGGCGGAGCGCGCATCGCCGTCCAGTTCGTCCTGAACTACGAGGAAGGCGCCGAGAACGCCGTCCTGCACGGCGACGAGGCTTCCGAGACCTTCCTGTCCGAGATCGTCGGCGCCCAGCCGTTCCGCGCGCGGCACCTCAGCATGGAGTCGCTTTACGAGTACGGTTCGCGGGCGGGCGTATGGCGCCTGCTCCGCCTGTTCCGCGACCGCGGCATCCCGCTCACGATCTTCGGCGTCGGGATGGCGATGCTGCGCCATCCGCGCGTCGTCGACGCGTTCCTGCGCGACGGCCACGAGATCGCGAGCCACGGATGGCGCTGGATCAGCTACCAGTCGGTGCCCGAGGCGGTCGAGCGCGAGCACGTCGAGCGGGCGGTCGAGGCGATCGTGCGCCTGACCGGGCGGCCGCCCGAGGGCTGGTACACCGGGCGCGACAGCCCGTCCACCCGCCGCCTCGTCGTCGAGCACGGCGGCTTCGTCTACGACGCCGACAGCTACGCCGACGACCTCCCCTACTGGACCGAGGTCGCGTGCTCGCGCGGCCGCGTGCCGCACCTCGTCGTCCCCTACGCGCTCGACACCAACGACATGCGCTTCGCCACGCCGCAGGGATTCAACAGCGGCGACCAGTTCCTCGCGTACCTGCGCGACGCCTTCGACACGCTCTACGCCGAGGGCGATCCCGCCGGGCTCGACCGGCCGAAGATGCTGTCGATCGGGCTGCACGCCCGAATCGCCGGGCGGCCGGCGCGGCTCGCGGCGCTCGCGAGGTTCGTCGACCACGCGCGCTCGCGCGACGGCGTCTGGTTCGCCCGGCGCATCGACATCGCGCGGCACTGGATCGCGACGCACCCGTTCCGCTGACCGGGCCTCGTCCGCTCATCCCGCGGCTTCGGCGACGGCCGCCGAAGGCGCAGGCGCGCGCGCGAGGCCGCGGCGGCGCAGGAGAAGGTAGGCGGCCGGGATCACGAACATCGACAGCAGCGGCGCGGTCACCATCCCGCCGACCATCGGCGCCGCGATGCGGCGCATCACCTCGGCGCCCGTGCCTTCGCTCAGCATGATCGGCGCGAGTCCCGCCAGCACGACGGCCACCGTCATCGCCTTCGGCCGCACGCGCAGCACCGCGCCTTCCTCGATGGCCTCGCGCAGCGTGCGCTCGGTCGCCGGCGCGCCCGATTCGAGCCGCGCTTCCCACGCGTGGCGCAGGTAGATCAGCATCACGACGCCGAATTCGGCGGCGACGCCGGCCAGCGCGATGAAGCCCACCGCCGTCGCGACCGACATCGCGTAGCCGAGCGCCCACAGGAGCCAGTAGCCGCCGACCAGCGCGAACGGGACGGCGAGCATCACGACGGCGGCCTCGTCGGCGCGGCGGAACGCGAGGTAGAGCAGCACGAAGATGACGGCGAGCGTGAACGGAACGACGTAGGCGAGGCGCGCCTTCGCGCGCTCGAGGTACTCGAACTGGCCCGACCACGCGATCGACGTGCCGGGGGGTACGCGCACCTCGCGCGCGACCGCGGACTTGAGGTCGCCCACGACCGAGGCCAGGTCGCGCCCGCGCACGTCGACGTAGACCCAGCCCGACAGCCTCGCGTTCTCGCTGCGGAGCATCGGCGGGCCGTCGGCGACGCGGACGCTCGCGACCGCCGACAGCGGCACCTGTGCGCCGGTCGGCGTGACGATCGGCAGCATCCTCACCGCGTCGATCGAGTCGCGCAGCTCGCGCGGGAAGCGCACCGACACCGGGTAGCGCGCGAGCCCGTCGAGCGTCTCGGCGACGTTCTCGCCGCCCACCGCCGCCGCGACGACGTCCTGCACGTCCGCGACCGAGAGCCCGTAGCGCGCGGCGGCCGGCCGGTCGATCGTGACGTCCACGTAGCGGCCGCCCTCGAGCCGCTCGGCGAGCGCCGAGGTCACGCCCGGCACGAGCCGCGCCGCGCGCTCGACCGCGCGCGCGGTCTCGTCGATCCTCGCCAGGTCCGGTCCCGCGACCTTGATGCCGATCGGGCTCTTGATGCCGGTCGCGAGCATGTCGACGCGGTTGCGGATCGGCGGCACCCAGAGGTTCGACAGCCCCGGGACGCGCACCGTGCGGTCCAGCTCGTCGACGAGCTTCTCCATCGTCATGCCCGGGCGCCACTCGGCGCGCGGCTTGAGCCGGATCGTCGTCTCGATCATCTCGAGCGGGGCGGGATCGGTCGCGGTCTCGGCTCGGCCGACCTTGCCGAACACCGTGGCGACCTCGGGCACCGTGCGGATCAGCCGGTCGGTCTGCTGCAGGAGCTCCGCGGCCTTGCCGGCCGACAGGCCGGGCAGCGCCGTCGGCATGTACAGGAGGTCGCCTTCGTCGAGCGGCGGCAGGAACTCGCCGCCGAGGCGCGTCGCCGGCCACGCGGTCGCGAGGAGCGCGAGCGCGGCCGCGGCGAGCGTCGCCTTCGGGCGCGCAAGCACGGCGCGCAACAGCGGCCGGTACGCGGCCACCAGTCCGCGGTTGATCGGGTTCGAGCCCTCGGCCGGGATGCGCCCGCGGATCACGTAGCCCATCAGCACCGGCACGAGCGTGACGGCGAGCGCCGCGGCGGCGGCCATCGCGTAGGTCTTCGTATAGGCGAGCGGCTTGAACATCCGCCCTTCCTGCGCCTCGAGCGCGAACACCGGCACGAACGACAGCGTGATGACGAGCAGGCTGAAGAACAGCGCGGGCCCCACCTCGACCGACGCCTCGACGACGAGGCGCCAGCGTTCCGCCGCCGGAAGCGCCGCGCCGGCGCCGTGCTGTCGCCGCCAGCCCTCCAGCTTGCGGTGCATGTTCTCCACCATCACGATCGCCGCGTCGACCATCGCGCCGACGGCGATCGCGATGCCGGAGAGCGACATGATGTCCGCGTTGACCCCCTGCGCGCGCATCACCGCGAACGCCGCGAGGACCCCCAGGGGCAGCGAGATGACGGCGACGAGCGCCGAGCGCAGGTGCACGAGGAACGCGAGGCACACGAGGGCGACCACGACGAACTCCTCGACGAGCTTGTCCCGCAGGTGCGCGACCGCGCGGCCGATCAGCCCGGACCGGTCGTAGGTCTCGACGATCTCGACGCCCGGCGGCAGCCCGGCCTCCAGCGACGCGAGCTTCGCCTTCACCGCTTCGATCGCGGTCCAGGCGTTGCGCCCCGAGCGCAGCAAGACGATGCCGCCGACCACCTCGCCCTCGCCGTCGAGCTCGGCGATTCCGCGGCGCATCTCGGGGCCGAGCTGCACGCGGGCGACGTCGGACAGGAGCACGGGGGCGCCCGCCTCGCTCACCTTGACCGGGATGCGCCGGAAGTCGTCGAGCGTGCGCAGGTAGCCGCGCACGCGCACCATGTACTCGGCCTCGGCCAGCTCGATCACCGAGCCGCCGGCCTCGCGATTCGACTCGCGGATCGCCGCCACCACCTTCGCGACCGGCAGCCCGTACGCGGCGAGGCGCGGCGGATCCAGCACGACCTGGTATTGCTTCACCATGCCGCCGACCGTCGCGACCTCGGCGACGTCGGGCACCGACTTGAGCTCGTAGCGCAAGAACCAGTCCTGCAGCGAACGCAGCTCCGCGAGGTCGTGCCGGCCGCTGCGATCGACGAGTGCGTACTCGTAGATCCAGCCGACGCCGGTCGCGTCCGGTCCGAGCGACACCTTCGCCCCGGCCGGCAGCCGTCCCTGCACCTGGGCGAGCGATTCGAGCACCCGCGAGCGCGCGAAGTACAGGTCGGTGCCGTCCTCGAACAGCACGTAGACGAACGAGTCGCCGAAGAACGAGTAGCCGCGCACCGTCTTCGCGCCGGGGACCGACATCATGGTCGTGGTCAGCGGATAGGTGACCTGGTCCTCGACGATCTGCGGCGCCTGGCCGGGCCAGGAGACGCGCAGGATCACCTGCGTGTCCGACAGGTCGGGGAGCGCGTCGATCGGGATCGTGCGCAGCGACCACACGCCGACGGCCGCGACGATGCCGGCGGCGACGAGCACGAGGAACCGGTTCGCGACCGACCAGCGGATCAGCGCGGCGATCATCGCGCGGCTCCCTGCGCGCCCGACGGGGCGATGCGCGCGAGCCTGAACTCGCCCGCCGGGGTCACCGTGAACTCGAAGTCGACGCGCGTTCCCGGCTTCACGCCGGCAGGCACGCCGGAAGCCGGCGCCTTGAAGCCCATCGTCATCGCCCCCATGCCCGCGCTCGGGATCGCGCCGTGCTCGATGAATACGTCCGCGCCGCTGATCGCGCGCACGACACCCGAGGCGCGGTGGCGCGGACTTCCGCCGGTCGACGGCGCACCGGCGCCGTGACCGGCGTGCGGATCCGCGGGTGCGGCCTGCGCGACCTCCGTCGCCTGCGGGGGCGAAGCGACATCGGCGCCGGCGTTCATGCGACCGAGCACGCCGCGAAGGCTCGCCTCCGAGTCGATGAGGAACTGGCCCGAGGCCACGACGCGCGTTCCCGCCTCGACACCGCCGACGATCTCCGTGAGATCGCCCGACTCGCGGCCCACGTCGACGGCGACCGGCGCGAAGCGTCCCTCGCCTTCCGCGACGATGACGACGTCGCGGACGCCGGTCCGGATCACGGCCTCGGAGGGCACCAGCACGGCGCTGCGCGCCTTCGGCCCGCGAAACGCGACGGTCGCGTACATCCCCGGCTTCAGCGCGCCGCCGGGATTGGCGAGCTCGATCCGCGCGCGCACGGTGCGCGACGCGGCGTTCACCTCGGGCAGCAGCGCCTGCACGACGCCGCGCAGAGGACGGTCGGCTTGCGCCGCGGTGCGGACCTCGACCGGCGTGCCGGCGGCCACGAGCGCCGCCTGCGCCTCGGGGACGTCGGCGATCACCCAGACGCTCGCGAGGCCCGCGATGCGCACGAGGTTCGTGCCGGGCATCACCGCCATGCCGTCGCGCGCCCCGATTTCCCAGACGATGCCGCCCACCGGCGCGGTGACGCTCACGCGACCCGAGCTCCGGCCCTCGCGCTCGACGCGGGCGATCTCGTCGTCGGGCATGCCGAGCAGCCGCAATCGCTGCCGCGCTGCGTCGACCAGCGTCCGCGCGCCGGGCTGCGCGCTCGCGCGGAGCGCGAGGAGCTCTTCCTGCGCCGCGACCCACTCGGGCACGAACAGGTCGGCGATCGGCTGGCCGGCACGCACCGGGTCGTAGGTGGCGCGCACGTGCAGGCGCTCGACGAATCCCTGGACGCGCGACTGCACGCCGGTGAGCGTGCGCTCGTCGACGGCGACGGTGCCGGTCGCGCGCACTTCGGTGTCCAGCGTGCCCGCGCGCGCCTCGACCGTGCGCACCCCGAGGCTCTGCACGAGGCGGGGGCTCACCGACACCTCGCCGCGATCGGCCGCGGCGTCGGCGTAGACCGGCACGAGCATCATGTCCATGAAGGGGCTCTTGCCGGGCTTGTCGAACCTCTGCCCGGGAACCATCGGGTCGTGCCAGTACAGGACCCGCCTGCCGCTCTCGTCGGTGAGCACGGGAGCGTCGCCCGTCGCCGCGGGCGTCGCCACGGACGCCGGCGCCGGATGCGCGCGCGTTCCGATCCAGTAGCCGGTCGCACCGGCGATCGCGGCGATCGCGAGCGCGATCGTCACCGCCCGCGCGGACGCGCCGCGTTCCTTCGTCGTCGTCCTCGTCTTCATGAGGCTTCTCCCGTGGTCAGCGTGGCGAGCCATGCCCACGCGCGCGCCGCCGACTGCTCGAACGCGATCTCCGCCAGCCGCGCGTCGAGCGCCGCGCGCCTCGCCTCGAGCACCGGCGCGAGCGCGCCGGCGCCCCGCGATAGGCCGCGAGCGCGGCTTCGACGCGGCGCTCGGCCAGCGGCACCAGCTCGTCGCGAGCCCGCGCCGCCTGGACGCGCATCGCGTCCCACTCGGCGAGCACCTGGCGCACTTCGGCGTCGCGCGCGCGCCGCAGGTCCTCGGTCTGCGCGCGCGCGGCATCGCGCTCTGCGCAGCCTGGCGGCGTGCTCGCGGTCTGCCGCGTCCCCGGCGTCCAGGTCGACGCGCACCATCAGCGAGACCATGTTCCCGAACTCGGCCTTGCGGATGCCGTAGGTGAGCTCCGCGCTCCAGTCGGGGCTGCGCGCGGCGCCCGCGAGGTCCGCCTCGGCGTCGAGCACCGACGCCTGCGCCTCCGCGAGCCGCACGTCGGCCTGGCGGTCGACGTCGACGAGCTGCGCGACGCTTTCGGGCAGCGCGAGCACGTCGGGAGGCGTCGCGAGCGGACGGTCGGCATCCTGCGGGCCGACGTGGCGCCGCCAGCGCGAGGCGCGCGCGCTCGCCCGCGAGCTTCGCATCGGTCTCGCGGTTGGCGAGCTCGACGAGCGCCGCCTGCGCCGCCAGGACGTCGGCCTGCGCCGCGCGGCCGGCGCGATAGGCCGCGGCAGTCGCGTCGGCCTGGAGGCGCGCCTCGCCGATCTGCGCGGCGATCGCCTGCGCCTGGCGCTCCGCGTACCAGCGCGCGAGCCACGCGGTCGCAACCTCGCGTCGGACCGCGAGCGCGGCGGCGGCCGCGGCGACGTCGCCGCGCGCGGCGTCGCGGGACGCGCGCTCGGCGCGCAGCCGCCGCTTGTCGCCGCCGGGGAACTCCTGCATGAAGCCGATGCGCGCCATCGTCATCGGATCGCGGTCGAGGCGCCATCGGTCCGCGCCTTCGGTCGGCACGTTTTCCAGCCCCGCGATGAGCTTCGGATCGGGCAACGATCCGGCCGGCGCGGTCATTTCGCGCGATGCGTCGGCGAGCGCGCGCTGCGCCGCGACCTGTGGCGAGCGCTCGAGCGCGAGACGCTCCGCGGCGGCGAGCGTCATCGGGACGCCCGACTGCCCGAATGCGCCGGCGGCGGCACAGGCCAGGACGGGCAGCACGGCCCAGGCGGCGTGCGCGCGGCGGAACCGCCGAAGCGCGGTGCGGGCCGCGCGTGATGAATCGTCGCTTCGTTGCATGAAGCCTCCGGACGTGGGGAAACGGCGCCGGCGCGAGCGCGCCGGCCCCCGGACGTCAGCGGAGGCTCAGAGCTGGAGGCGGCAGTACAGCGAGCGGATGGGAGGCGGCGCGCCCTTCGCCTCGGGCGCCGGCGCCGACCTGCCTTCGGAGGGCGCCGCGATCGTCGGGATCGCGAGCACCGGATCGGGCGGCGGGGCACAGGCCGGTACGCCGAGCGGCGCGACCGACGCGTCCTGGCAGTGCACCTCGCACAGGTTCGGGCTCTCGTCCGTGTCGCCCTTGCTGGCGGCAAAGTGCTCGGGGCACGGCGACTCCGCCTGCGCAGCGACCGTCGCCGCGACGGCCGGCCCGGCGCAGGCGTACGCCGCCGCCGCGGACTGGGCCGCGACGAAGGCGAGCGCCGCAGCAAGAGCGACGAGGCGTCGAAGGGTTCGGCCGGCGATCACTGGGCCATTATGCGCCCCAGGGCCGCGACCGCCGGCGGACGGGATGCGCGCGCGTTGACGAGGGTCAAGACCTGCCGGATGCCGCACGCCCCGGCCCGCCGGGCCGGGCGACGTCCCACCCGGGCGGCCGATCTGCGATGATGGCGCGCCGGCGACCGGACCGGCACGCCAGGACACCTCGATGGCCGCCTGGAAGCGTCTCGAAGGCACGCCGCGCTCCGCCGCCGGCGCCAGCGGATTCCGCTCGCCGCCAGGCACCCGTTCCGGAATAGCGGCGCGCTAGCCCGCCTGATGGACATGCCCGTCCACCCCTCGACGGCTCCGCCTCGTGCGGAGGGGGCCGGGGGCGCGGAGCCCTCCGCCCAGCGCCGCGGCGGAGCGCGGCTGTTCCGCAAGTACTTCGTCCTGATCCTCGCGCTCGTCACCGGCGCGCTGCTCATCCCGTCGTCGATCTCGCTCTATTTCAGCTACCGCGAGACGCTCGACGCGCTGCACGGCATCCAGCGCGAGAAGGCGCTGGCGGCGGCGGGCCGCATCGACCAGTACGTCGAGAACGTCCAGAGCCAGCTTCGCGGCGCGGCGCTGGCGCAGCTCGGCGCCGAGGGCGCCGAGCAGCGGCGCATCGAGTTCCTGAAGCTCCTGAAGCAGGTGCAGATCATCACCGACGTCGCCTACGTCGGCAGCGACGGCTGCGAGAAGGCGCGCGTGTCGCGCCTGTCGATGGACGCGTCGGGCGAGTGCCTGCGCGACCGCGGCAGCGACCCGGCATTCCTCGAGCCCACGCCGTCGCGACCGTGGTACGGGCCGGTGACGTTCCGCAAGGAGACCGAGCCGTACATGCAGATCGCCGTCCGCTCGGGCGGCGACAAGGGGCCGGTGACCGTGGCGGACGTGAACCTCAAGTTCATGTGGGACGCGATCACCCGCATCCGGATCGGCGAGAAGGGCAAGGCCTACGTCGTCGACGCGGCCGGCTACCTGATCGCGGACCCCGACATCGGCCTCGTGCTCCGCAAGACCGACCTCTCGGGCCTCGCGCACGTGAAGTCGGCGCTGGGGGGCGGCGGCGACGATGTCGTCGTGGTGACGCGCGACGCGGCGGGCGACGAGGTGCTGTCGGCGCACGCGCGCATCGAGCCGCTCGGATGGACGGTGTTCGTCGAGCAGCCGGCCTCCGAGGTGCTGGCGCGGCTGAACGCGTCGATCGTCCGCATCGGCCTCCTGCTCCTCGCCGGGCTCGCCATCTCGGCGCTGGTCGCGATGGGGCTCGCGCGGCGCATGGCCCGGCCGATCAGCACGCTGCAGGAGGGCGCGCAGCTGATCGGCGAAGGCAAGCTCGACCACGCGATCGAGGTCAGGACCGGCGACGAGCTGGAGACGCTCGCCGACCAGTTCAACCGGATGACCGCGCGGCTGCGGGAGTCGTACGCCGGCCTCGAGCGCAAGGTCGAGGAGCGCACGTCGGCGCTCACGACCTCGCTCGAGCAGCAGACGGCGATCAGCGAGATCCTTCGCGTGATCTCGGCGTCGCCGACCGACGTGCAGCCGGTGATGGACGCGGTCGCGAAGCGCGCGGCGCTGCTCTGCGACGCGCCCAGCGCGCACGTCATGATCAGCGACGGCAACCGGTTGAACGTGATGTCGAGCTACTCGCGCGACGACATCCCGCGTATCCCCGCCGGCTACGAGGTGTCGCTCGACCGCGGGATGATCACCGGGCGCGCCGTGCTCGAAGGCCGCACCGTGCACCACGCGGACATCGTGCCGCTCCTCGACGGCGAGTTCGGCGCCGCGAAGGAGAACGCGATCAAGTTCGGCTTCCGCGCGGTGCTCTCGGTGCCGCTGATGCGCGAGTCCATCGCCTACGGCACGCTGTTCGTCTGGCGCCCCGCGCCGGGGCTCTTCTCGCCCGACCAGGTCGCGCTGCTCGAGACCTTCGCGCGCCAGGCCGCGATCGCGATCGACAACGTGCGCCTGTTCAACCAGACCAAGGAAGCGCTCGACCAGCAGACCGCGATCAGCGAGATCCTGCGCGTCACCTCGGCGTCGCCGACCGACGTGCAGCCGGTGCTGCAGGCGGTCGCCGAGCGCGCCTCGGTGCTGTGCGAGGCGCCGTTCGCGCAGGTCATGCTGATCGACGGCGAGTGGCTCCGCAACGCCGCCACGCATTCGCAGGGCGACGCCACGTCGGGCGGGTACGAGGACCCGCTGGCGATGGGCAGGCAGTTCCCGCTCAAGCCGACCTACATCACCGGGCGCACCGCGCTCGAATGCCGGACGATTCACTACGCCGACGTGAGCGAGGTCCTCGAGCGAGAGTTTCCGGACGCCCGCGACAACCAGCGCCGATTCGGCTTCCGCGCCGTGCTCGCGGTCCCGCTCACGCGCGAGCGCGGCTGCTACGGCGTCCTGTACGTCTGGCGCCGCGAGCCGCGGGCGTTCACGCCCGAGCAGGTCGCGCTGCTCGAGACCTTCGCGCGCCAGGCCGCGATCGCGATCGACAACGTGCGCCTGTTCAACCAGACCAAGGAGGCGCTCGACCAGCAGACCGCGATCAGCGAGATCCTGCGCGTCACCTCGTCGTCGCCGAGCGACGTCAAGCCGGTGCTCGACGTCGTCGCGGAGCGCGCGATGACGCTCTGCGAGGCGGCGCAGGCCACGATCATGCTGGTCGACGGCGCCGTCCTCCGCTGCGCGGCGTCGCAGGGCGAGACGCGCCACATGCCGGTCGGCGAGACCATGCCGCTCGACCGGGGGTCCGTCGCCGGCCGCGCGGTGATCGATCGCGCCTCGTTCCAGCTCGAGGACCTGGCGATCGCGCCCGAGGACGAGTTCCCGGTCGCCCGCGACCTCCAGCGCCGCATCGGGCACCACACGGCGCTCGCGGTGCCGCTGATGCGCGAGGGGCGCGCGATCGGCGCGATCCAGCTCTGGCGGATGGACGTGCGCCGCTTCGCCGACGACAAGGTCGCGCTGGTGGAGACCTTCGCCGACCAGGCCGCGATCGCCATCGACAACGTGCGCCTGTTCAACCAGACCAAGGAAGCGCTCGATCAGCAGCGCGCCTCGGCCGAGGTGCTGTCCGCGATCTCGAGCTCGATCGCCGACGTGAGGCCGGTGTTCGACGTGATCCTCGCGTCGTGCCAGCGGCTCTTCGACGGCCACAACGTCGGCGTGATCATCGTGCGCCCGGACGGCATGCTCGACATCGGCGCCTACAAGGGCGACGGCCAGGACGAGCTCGCCGATGCCGTCTTCCCGATGCCGCTCGACCGGACCAGCGGCGGCGGCACCGCGATCCTCGACCAGCGCGTGTTCGAGGTCGCCGACGCCGAAGCGCCGGACGTGCCCGAGCGGACCCGCCGCGGCACGCACGCGATCGGCCTGAAATCGATCGTGTTCGCGCCGATGATCTCCGAGGGCCGCGCGCTCGGCGCGCTGTGGGTCGGGCGGCGCTACAAGGGCCCGTTCGGCGAGAAGCCGATGACGCTGCTCAAGACGTTCGCCGAGCAGGCGGTCATCGCGATCAACAACGCGCGCCTGTTCAACGAGACGAAGGACGCGCTCGAGCAGCAGCGCGCGTCGGGCGAGGTCCTCGCCGCGATCTCGAGCTCGATCGCCGACGTGAAGCCGGTCTACGAGGTGATCCTCGGCAACTGCCAGCGCCTGCTCGGCGCGCGCAACGTCGGCATGACGCTCCTGCACGACGACGGCATGCTGCACATCGACGCGCACGTCGGCCCGGGCTTCGGCGAGCTCGTCGGGCTCTTTCCCCGGCCGCTCGCCCGGGACGTCGTCGCGGGCATCGCGATCCTCGACCGCAAGGTGCTGATGTACCCGGACCTCGACGCCCCGGACGTCCCGGCGGTGCTGCAGGCCGGCAGGCGGTCGCTCGGTGACAAGTCGTTCCTGTCCGCGCCGATGATGCAGGGCGACCGCGCGATCGGCGCGCTGTGGATCGGCCGGGAGGGAAAGGGCGCGTTCGCCGAGAAGGAGATCGCGCTCCTGAAGACCTTCGCCGGGCAGGCGGTGGTCGCGCTGCAGAACTCGCGGCTGTTCAACGAGACGCGCGAGGCGCTCGAGCAGCAGAAGGCGTCGGGCGAGGTGCTCGCGGCGATCTCCAGCTCGATCGCGGACACGACGCCGGTGTTCGAGCGGATCGTCACCAGCTGCGAGCACCTGTTCGCCGGCCGGATCGTCGGCATCAACCTGCTCGGCGACGACGGCCGGTTCGAGCTCGGCGCCTACCACGGCGCCGGCCGCCAGGAGCTGCTGGCCGGGTTTCCGCTCCCGCTGGACGAGGCCTCCGGCTCGGGCATGGCGATCCTGAGGCGGAGCGTCGTGCATTTCCCCGACGTCGCGGCTCCGGACGTCCCGCCCGCGACGCGGCACCTGTGCGAGGTGACGGGCCAGCGGGCGGTCGTATTCGCACCGATGCTCTGGGAAGGACGGGGGCTCGGCGTGATCTTCGTCGGGCGGCCGAGCGTGGGGCCCTTCTCGCCCAAGGAGATCGCGCTGCTGAAGACCTTCGCCGACCAGGCTGCGATCGCGATCCAGAACGCGCGCCTGTTCCGCGAGATCCAGCAGAAGAGCCGCGAGCTCGAGGTCGCGAGCCAGCACAAGAGCGAGTTCCTCGCCAACATGTCGCACGAGCTGCGCACGCCGCTCAACGCGATCATCGGTTTCTCGGAGGTGCTGCTCGAGCGCATGTTCGGCGAGATCAACGAGAAGCAGGACGACTACCTGAAGGACATCCACTCGTCGGGCGTCCACCTGCTCTCGCTCATCAACGACATCCTCGACCTGTCGAAGGTCGAGGCCGGCCGCATGGAGCTCGAGCCCTCGCGCTTCGACGCGCCGACCGCGATCCAGAACGCGATGACGCTGGTGCGCGAGCGCGCGCAGCGGCACGGCATCGCCCTCTCCGCCGAGCTGGCGCCGGACGTGACCGACGTCACGGCCGACGAACGCAAGTTCAAGCAGATCCTGCTGAACCTGCTCACCAACGCGGTGAAGTTCACGCCCGACGGCGGGCGCGTCGACGTCCTCGCCCGCCGCGCGGACGGCGCGCTCGAGGTCGCCGTCCGCGACACCGGCATCGGCATCGCGAAGGCGGACCAGGCCGCGGTCTTCGAGGAATTCCGGCAGGTCGGGCGCCACTACACGAACAAGCAGGAGGGGACCGGGCTCGGCCTCGCGCTCACGAAGCGGTTCGTGGAGCTGCACGGGGGTACCATCCGCCTCGAGAGCGAGCCGGGCAAGGGTTCGACGTTCACGTTCACCATTCCCGAGCCGGCGCGGGCGACGCAGCCCGGCGCGGAGGAGGCGGTCACTTGAGCGAGATCCTGATCGTCGAGGACAACGACAAGAACATGAAGCTCGTCCGCGACGTGCTGCAGGCGAAGGGCTACCGGACGATCGAGGCGGTCACCGGCGAGGACGGCGTGCGCCTGGCGCGCGAGCGGCTGCCCGCGCTCGTGCTGATGGACATCCAGCTCCCGGGCATCAACGGCATCGAGGCGCTGCGGCAGCTCCGCGCCGATCCGGCGACGGCGTCGATCCCGGTGATCGCCGTCACCGCGTCGGTGATGGCGTCCGACCGCCGCAACATCGTCGACGCGGGCTTCGACGGCTACGTCGGCAAGCCGCTGAACCTGCGCGAGTTCCTCGAGGCGGTCGCGAAGGCGCTCGCGGCGCCCAGGGGCTGACGATGCCCGACCAGCCCGGCGTCCCGGCGGGCGCGCCTTCGGCGGCGGCTGCGCCGGCGCGCGTGCTCGTCGTCGACGACACGCCGCAGAACGTGAAGCTGCTCGCGGACGTGCTCGGCGCGAAGGGGTTCGTCGCGATCACCGCGAGCTCCGGCGAGGAGGGCCTCGCGAAGGTCGCCTCCGAGAAGCCGGACATCGTGCTGCTCGACGTGATGATGCCCGGGCTCTCGGGCTACGACGTCTGCCGCAGGATCCGCGCGAACCCCGACACCGCGCTCCTCCCGGTCGTGCTCGTCACCTCGCTCGACCCGCACCAGGAGCGGGTCAAGGGGATCGAGGCCGGCGCGGACGACTTCCTGTCGAAGCCGATCCACCAGCCGGAGCTCCTGGCGCGCGTGCGCTCGCTCCTGCGGATCAAGGCGCTGCAGGACGAGGTCGCCCGGCAGGCCGGGACGCTGCGCGAATGGAACGCGACGCTCGAGTCCCGCGTCCAGGCCGCGGTCGACGAGGTCGCGAAGCTCGGGCGCCTCAAGCAGTTCTTCTCGGCGCCGGTGGCCAACGCGATCGTGTCCGCCGGCGAGCAGTCGTTGCTGGCGCCGCACCGCCGCGAGGTGTGCTGCGTGTTCATCGACCTGCGCGGCTTCACCGCGTTCACCGACTCGGCCGAGCCCGAGGAAGTGATGGCGGTCATATCCGAGTTCAACGCCGCGATGGGGCCGCTGGTGGCGGAGCACGAGGGAACCGTCCCGCACTTCACCGGCGACGGCATGCTCATCTTCTTCAACGACCCGATCCCGGTGCCCGACATGTGCCCCCGGGCCGCCCGCATGTCGCTGGCGATGCAGGCGAGATTCCTCCCGCTGTCCGATCGCTGGCGCAAGCTCGGCCACGACCTCAAGCTCGGCATCGGCATCGCGCGCGGCTACGCGACGCTCGGCGCGATGGGCTACGAGGGGCGCTGGGACTACACGGCGATCGGCGGCGTCGTCAACCTCGCCGCGCGGCTGTGCGGCGAGGCTGCGGGCGGCCAGATCCTCGTCGACCGGCGCGCGCGCGCGGGGCTCGACGAAGCGTTCACGCTCGAGCCGATCGAGCCGCTGGCGCTCAAGGGCTACGACAAGCCGGTGCCGGCGTTCCGCCTCACTGGCACGGCCTAGGGGTCGGAGACGAAACTCACGCGTACGCCTGAATTTCGTCTATGACCCCTAGCGGAGCGACGCGTTGATGCCGGCGAGCGCGGCCGCCCCGGGCACGAGGTCGGCGTCGCCGAGCTGGTTGAGCGGCGTGTCGACCGTCTCCTGCGCGTCGTGCAGGTCGGCCGCGTCCTCGGCGACGTAGAGGAGGCCCGTGACCACCACGCCTTTCGCGCGGTGCGACTCCAGGTACGCCATCGCGGCGACCTTGTCGCGCGGGTCGTAGTCGGGATCGAGGCGCTTCAGACGCATCGTGCCGCCGTCGTGCAGCACGACGTCGCGCGTCTCGCCCGGCTCCGGCGAGGCGACGATCGGCGCGCGCTCCGGCATGAAGTCGAGCCGGTTGACGGCGTCGTTGTGCTCGCGCACGTAGTCGTAGCTCTTGGTCGAGCCCGGGTGGTTGTTGAACGCCACGCAGGGCGACACCACGTCGATGAGCGCGGCGCCCTTGTGCCTGACCGCGCCGACGATCAGCGGCACCAGCTGCTCCTTGTCGCCGGAGAAGCCGCGCGCGACGTAGCTCGCGCCGAGCGTGAGCGCCATCATCACGAGGTCGATCGGCTCGTCGTCGTTCGCGGCGCCGCGCTTGCTGCGGCTCCCCTTGTCCGCCGTCGCCGAGAACTGGCCCTTGGTGAGCCCGTACACGCCGTTGTTCTCGACGATGTAGGTCATGTCGACGTTCCGGCGCATCAGGTGCGCGAACTGCCCGAGCCCGATCGACGCCGAGTCCCCGTCGCCGGACACGCCGAGGTAGAGGAGGCTGCGGTTCGCGAGGTTCGCGCCGGTGAGCACCGAAGGCATGCGGCCGTGGACCGTGTTGAAGCCGTGCGACTGGCCGAGGAAGTAGGTCGGCGTCTTCGACGAACACCCGATGCCCGACAGCTTCGCGACGCGGTGCGGCGGCACCGCGAGCTCGAAGAACGCCTGGATGATCGCCGCCGAGATCGAGTCGTGCCCGCAGCCCGCGCACAGCGTCGACACCGGGCCTTCGTAGTCGCGCCGGGTGAAGCCGAGCGCGTTGGTCGGCAGCGAGGGATGGTGGATCTTCGGTTTGGCGAGGTAGGTCATGGAAGCCGAAGGCGTAGATAGGATGTCGTAGATAGGGTTTGGCCTGGGTGCAGAAGCGAAGCGACATCGACATCGGTCACGTCGGCGTCGGTGTCGATGCGTCGCGGGTCCACGGAATCGCTAAACGCTACATCCTTTCCTTTCGCCCTTCGCGCTCTTCGCCTTCGGCTCAATCGGCCGCAATCGCCGGCCTGCCGCGCACCAGCCCCAGCGCCCTCGCCTTCTCGCCGATCTCGCTTTCGATGAATCGGGCGGTGAGCGGGTTGCCGTCGTAGTGCAGGACCGGGATCAGCTTGTCCGGGGCGATGCCGCATTCGTTCACGAGCAGCGCGCGGAGCTGCGCGTCGCGGTTCTGCTCGACGACGAACACGTGGTCGTGCGACGCGATGAACTCGGCGACGGCGTCGGCGAAGGGGAACGCGCGGATGCGCATGCGGTCGAGGTGGATGCCCTGCTCCTGCAGCACCGCGAGCGACTCGGCCATCGGCGCGCCGGACGAGCCGTACCAGACGATCGCCGCGCGCGTCGGCTGCGCGGCCTTCTCGATCGCCGGGCCGGGGACGAGCGACTTCGCGGTCTCGAACTTGCGCAGCAGGCGCTGCATGTTGTCGACGTACGCCGGGCCTTCCTCGGTGTAGCGCGCGTAGCGGTCCTTCGACGTGCCGCGCGTGAAGTAGGCGCCGCGCCGCGGGTGCGTGCCCGGCACCGTGCGGTACGGGATGCCGTCGCCGTCGACGTCGAGGTAGCGGCCGAAGTCCCGGCCGGCCTCGAGCTCCTCGGCGGTCATCACCTTGCCGCGGTCGAGGACGCGCGAATCGTCCCAGCGGAACGGCTCCGTCAGCCAGTCCTGCATCCCGATGTCGAGATCGAGCATCACGAAGACCGGCGTCTGCAGCCGGTCCGCGAGGTCGAACGCGAGCGCGCCCATCTCGAAAGCCTCGGTCGGATCCTCCGGGAACAGCAGCGGGTGCTTCGTGTCGCCGTGCGACGCGTACGCCGCCGACAGGACGTCCGCCTGCTGCGTCTTGGTCGGCATGCCGGTCGACGGGCTGCCGCGCTGCACGTCGAAGAGCACCGCCGGGATCTCGGCGAAGTACGCGAGCCCGATGAACTCCTGCATCAGCGAGATGCCGGGGCCCGCGGTCGCGGTGAACGCGCGCGCGCCGTTCCAGCCCGCGCCCACCACCATGCCGATCGACGCGAGCTCGTCCTCGGCCTGGACGACCGCGAAGCGATGCTTGCCGGTCGCCTTGTCGACGCGAAGCTTGCGGCAGTAGCGCTGGAACGCCTCGGCGAGCGAGGTCGACGGCGTGATCGGGTACCACGCGCACACGGTCGCGCCGCCGTACACGGCGCCCAGCGCCGCGGCGCTGTTGCCGTCGACGAAGATGCGCTCGCCGACGCGGTCGCGGCGCTCGACCTTGAGCCCCAGCGGCTGAAGGTGGTCGCGGGCCCAGTCGTAGCCCAGCCTGAACGCCTTCTTGTTCGCCTCGAGCAGGGGCGCCTTGCCCTTGTACTGCTCGACGAGCATCGTCTCGACGACGTCGGTCTCGATCGACAGCAGGAACGCGAGGCTGCCGAGGTAGGCGATGTTCTTGAAGAGCTGGCGCTGGCGCGGGTCGGAGAACGCCTCGTGGCACAGCGCGGTCAGCGGCACGCCGATCGCCGCGACGTCGGCGCGCATGCGGTCGGCGGCGAGCGGCCGCGTGGAGTCGTAGACGAGGTAGCCGCCCGGCTCGATCTCCGCGACGTCGGCCTTCCAGGTCTCGGGGTTCATCGCGACCATCAGGTCGACGCCGCCGCGGCGCCCGCGCCAGCCCGCCTCGACGATCCGCACCTCGTACCAGGTCGGCATCCCCTGGATGTTCGACGGGAAGATGTTGCGCGCCGCGACCGGCACGCCCATGCGCAGGATCGCCTTGGCGAACAGCCCGTTCGCCGACGCCGAGCCCGAGCCGTTGACGTTGGCGAACTTGACGACGAAGTCGTTGGTGCGCGCGAGTCCCCGCATCGTCATTCCGCCGCCTCGGCCGCGACGCCCGCGCTCTCGCGCTTCGGCAGCCAGATGCGCGGCGTCTCGCCGCAATGCGTCATCTCGATGAACGACTTCTTCATGTCCCAGGCGCCGGTCGGGCAGCGCTCGGCGCACAGCCCGCAGTGCAGGCACACGTCCTCGTCCTTCACCATCACCCGCTTGCTCGCGAGCGTCGCGGAGACCATCAGGTCCTGCGCGGAGTGCGGCGCCGGCGCGCGCAGCCGCTTGCGCAGGTCCGCCTCCTCGCCGTTCGCCGTGAACGTGATGCAGTCCATCGGGCAGATGTCGACGCACGCGTCGCATTCGATGCACAGCTTGTCGCTGAACACCGTCTGGACGTCGCAATTGAGGCACCGCTGCGCCTCGGCGAACGCGAGCTTCGCGTCGAAACCGAGCTCGACCTCCTGCCGGATGTCCTTCAGCGCGATCACCGTGTCCTTCAGCGGCACGCGGTTGCGCTTGTCGCTCGTGATCGCGTTGTCGTAGCTCCACTCGTGGATGCCCATCTTCTGCGACACGAGCAGGTACGTGGGCGATGGGCGCTTCGCCACGTCCTCGCCGCGGCAGTGCTTGTCGATCGAGATCGCGGCGTCGTGGCCGTGCGCGACCGCCCAGATGATGTTCTTGGGGCCGAACGCCGCGTCGCCGCCGAAGAACACGCCAGGCCGCGTCGACGCCATCGTCGTCTTGTCGACGACCGGCATTCCGCCCTTGTCGAACTCGATGCCGATCCCGCGCTCGATCCACGGGAACGCGTTCTCCTGGCCGACGGCGACGAGCACGTCGTCGCAGTCGAAGCGCACCTCGGGCTCGCCGGTCGGGACGAGCTCGCGGCGGCCCTTCGCGTCGAACTTCGCCGCCACCTTGTCGAACGTGATGCCGACGAGCCTGCCGCCCTCGTGCAGGAACGCCTTCGGCACCAGGAAATTGTGGATCGGGATGCCCTCGTGCTGCGCGTCCTCCTTCTCCCACGGCGAGGCCTTCATCTCGTCGAAGCCGGACCGCACGACCACGTCGACCTTCTCGCCGCCCAGCCGCCGCGCGCTGCGGCAGCAGTCCATCGCCGTGTTGCCGCCGCCCAGCACGACGACGCGCTTGCCGATCGACGTCGTGTGGCCGAACGACACCGACGACAGCCAGTCGATGCCGATGTGGATGTGCTTCGCGGCCTCCTTGCGGCCGGGGATGTCGAGGTCGCGGCCGCGCGGCGCGCCGCTGCCGACGAACACCGCGTCGTAGCCCTGCTCGAGGAGGGCCGCCATCGAATCGACGCGCGTGCCGCCGCGGAACTCGACGCCGAGGTCGAGGACGTAGCCGCACTCCTCGTCGATCACGCGGTCGGGCAGCCGGAACTTCGGGATCTGCGTGCGCATCATGCCGCCGGCCTTCGGGTCGGCGTCGAACACGACGCAGTGGTAGCCGAGCGGCGCGAGGTCGCGCGCGACGGTGAGCGAGGCCGGGCCGCCGCCCACGAGCGCGACGCGCTTGCCGTTCTTCTGCGCGGCCGGCTTCGGCAGCCGCGCCCGGATGTCGCTCTTGTAGTCGGCCGCGGCCCGCTTCAGCCGGCAGATCGCGACCGGCTCGGGCTTCGCGTGCGCCTTGCGGTGCTCGGGCGAGCCCTCCTCGACGCGGACGCGGCGGCACGCGGGCTCACACGGCCGGTCGCAGGTCCGCCCGAGGATCCCCGGGAAGACGTTCGACTTCCAGTTGATCAGGTAGGCGTCGTCGTAACGCCCCTGGGCGATCAGCCTGATGTACTCGGGGACGGGCGTGTGCGCGGGACACGCCCATTGGCAATCGACAACCTTGTGGAAATAGTCCGGTTGCGCGATATCCGTCGGTTTCAAGCGTTCTCCTCGTGCTCGTCCGCGGCGCAGCGGCCCTCGCGGGACCGTCTTCCCCGTCCGGCCTGCGGGACGCTCCCCGGGGCGACGCGAACGCAGGCCGCATGCTACGCCGATCGTGCCCCGCCGCCTACCGAGGGCCCCGGGGGCGGTGCCACTCCGACGCTGCGCGCTCGATTGTTGCGCTGCAGCGGGGCGCTCGACGCGCGCGCGACCCCGGGCGCCGTTTCGTCCACCCGATCGGCAGCAAGGTGCGTGCCGATCGAATCCCCACGCGAACGTCATGGGGAACCGAAGCTCCCGCGCGGTGCCGCGTGCGCGGACAGGTCGCCGGCGACCCAGGCGATAGAATCGCGGATTCCCCTGCCCGTCCTTGCCATGAACGCTCCCGATTCCGTCCCGCTGCGGCTGACCGACTACAGCCACGGGGGCGGCTGCGGCTGCAAGATCGCGCCCGGTGTGCTCCAGCAGATCCTCGCGAAGGCCTCCCCGGGCGGGGGCCCGCTGCCGCCGGCGCTGCTCGTGGGCATCGAGACCGCCGACGACGCCGCGGTCTACCGGATCAACGAGCGGCAGGCGATCGTCGCGACGACGGACTTCTTCATGCCGATCGTCGACGACCCGTACGACTTCGGCGCCATCGCCGCGACCAACGCCATCTCGGACGTGTACGCGATGGGCGGCACGCCGCTGTTCGCGCTGGCGCTCGTCGGCATGCCGGTGAACAAGCTGCCGCTCGACACGATCCGTCGCATCCTCGAGGGCGGCGAGGCCGTGTGCGCACGCGCCGGCATCCCCGTCGCGGGCGGGCACACGATCGATTCGGTCGAGCCGATCTACGGCCTCGTCGCCATCGGGCTCGTCGATCCGGCGAACCTCAAGCGCAACGCGGGCGCGCGGCCCGGCGACAGGCTGGTGCTGGGCAAGCCGCTCGGCGTCGGCATCTACAGTGCCGCGCTCAAGAAGCAGAAGCTCGACGAAGCCGGCTACGCGGCGATGCTCGCGAGCACGACGAAGCTCAACACGCCGGGCATCGCGCTCGGCGCGATGCCCGGCGTGCACGCGCTCACCGACGTGACCGGCTTCGGGCTCGCGGGCCACCTGCTCGAGATCTGTCGCGCGTCGGGCGTCGCCGCGCGCGTGGACTTCGCGAAGGTGCCGCTCCTGCCCGGAGCGCGAGAGCTCGCGCGCGCGGGCCTCGCCACCGGCGCGTCGGGGCGCAACTGGGCGGGCTACGGCGCCGAGGTCGCGATCGAGGCGGGCGACGCGGAGCCCGTGCGCACGCTGGTCACCGATCCGCAGACCTCCGGCGGGCTCCTGGTCGCCTGCGCGCCGTCCGACGAGGACGCGGTCCTCGACGTGTTCCGGCGCGAGGGCTTCGACCGGGCCGCGGTCGTCGGCGAGATCGTGTCCGGCGCGCCGCGCGTCGTCGTCCGCTAGCGCGCGGGCCCGGCATGCGCATCGTCGTCGCCGTCGTCGTGGCCGTCGCGATCGTCGCGGCGATTGCCTGGCAGCGCGTGTACTCGCGCGATGCCCAGATCGAGCGCGCCTACGAGGCCTGCATGGCGCAGTTCGGTGGCTCCGCCGCGCCGCCGAAGGCGTCTGCCGCCGCGCCGGCGAACGAGCCGGCGACCACCGCGGACGCGATCGGCAAGGCGATGCAGGATCTCGCCCGCGGCGTGACCGCCGGAATGTCCGGCGCCGTGTGCGGCGCCGTGCGCGATGCGTGCCGTGCGGACTTCGACGGCGTCGTCTGCCGGAACGCGGTCGCGGGCTTTCGCTGATGCCGGAAGGGCCCGAGGTTCGCCGCGAGGCGGACGCGATCGCCCGCGCGCTCGGCCAGGACGTCCTCGTGCGCGCCGACTACCGGCTGCCGTCGCTCGCCCGGCGAGCCGCGGATCTCGTCGGCGCGCGCGTGACCGGCGTGTCGGCGCGCGGCAAGACGATGGTGATCGCGTTCGACCGCGGCCTCGTCCACCTGTCGCACCACCAGCTCTACGGCGAATGGCGCGTCTCGGACGCACGGCACGTGACGAGCCATCCCGCGCGCGCGGCGAGTTCCCCCCGAAGCGAACTTCGTTCGCCTCCCCCCGAGGGGGCGCCGCGCGCTCGGGGCGGCCCGTCGCGCGCGGCGGGTTCCCCCCGAAGCGAACTCCGTTCGCCCTCCCCCCGAGGGGGCGCCGCGCGCTCGGGGTGGCCCGTCGCGCGCGGCGGGTTCCCCGAAGCGAACTCCGTTCGCCTCCCCCCGAGGGGCACCGCGCGCTCGGGGCGGCCCGTCGCGCGCGGTGCGCGTCGTGCTGGCGACCGCGAAGGGCGCCGCGATCCTCTACAGCGCGACGGCGATCGCGCTCGTCGAGGCGCGGGACGTCGACCGCCACCCGCTCGTCGCCCGGCTCGGGCCCGACGCGCTCGATCGATCGACGACGCCCGGGGTCGTCGCGTCCCGCCTCGCCGACCGGCGCTTCGCTCGCAAGACGCTCGCGCATCTCCTCCTCGACCAGGCGTTCGTCGCCGGCCTCGGCAACTACCTGCGCAGCGAGATCCTGCACGTCGCGGGCCTGCGCGCCGACGCGCGGCCGGCCGACCTCGGCGAGACGGCGCGACGTCGGCTCGCGGCGGCGATCGTCGCGCTTCCTCGGCGAAGCTACCGCACGCGCGGGATCACCAACGATCCCGCGCTCGCCCGTGCGCTCGGCGCGCGCGGCGTCACGTTCGAGGCGCGGCGCTTCCTCGTGTACGCGCGGGAAGGCGAGCCGTGCCGGACCTGCGGCAGCATCATCCGCCGGGTCGACGCGGCGGGGCGGGGATGGTTCTACTGCCCGCGATGCCAGTCCGGCGCGCGCTCGCGAAGATGGACGTGATGAAGGTCGCCGTCGAGGCATCGAGCTCCGGCGCCGGCCGGCGTCCGCGACCGTCCGATACCGCGGCGCCGGGCGCGCGCCTATGATCCGGGAGCGAGGGCCATGAGCGTGCGCGCCCGACAGCCTTTCCCTTCGACCTCCGCGACGCCCGCCGCGGCGCCCTCGCTCGCGCGCTACGACGCGATCCGGCGCCAGACCGAGGCGCTCGCCACCCCGCTGTCGGCGGAGGATTGCGCGGTGCAGTCGATGCCCGACGCGAGCCCGGTCAAGTGGCACCTCGCGCACACGACCTGGTTCTTCGAGACCTTCGTGCTCGCCGACGCCGCGCCGGGCTACCGGACGCCCGATCCATCGTTCCGCGTGCTGTTCAACTCGTACTACGTCGGCGTCGGCGACCGCCATCCGCGGCCCGAGCGCGGCCTCATCACGCGCCCCGACCTCGCAACGATCCTCGCGTGGCGCGCGCGTGTCGACGACGCGATGCGATCCCTCGTCGCGCGCCCGCTGCCGGCGCCGATCGCGGAGCGGATCGAGCTCGGCCTCCAGCACGAGCAGCAGCACCAGGAGCTGATCCTCACCGACGTCAAGCACCTGCTGTCGCGCCATCCGTCGGACCCGGTCTACCGCGCCGGCTGGCCGCTCGCGAAGGTCAAGCCACAAGCCGCTTCGTGGTGCGAGTTCGCGGGCGGGCTCGTCGAGATCGGGCACGACGGCGCGGGCTTCGCGTTCGACAACGAGTCGCCGCGCCATCGCGTCCACCTCGAGCCGTACGCGCTCGCCTCGCGCCCGGTGACGCACGGCGAGTTCGCCGCGTTCGTCGACGACGGCGGCTACCGGCGCCCCGAGCTCTGGCTCTCGGCCGGCTGGGACGCGGTCGCCACGAACGGTCGCGATCTGCCGATGTATTGGCGGCGCGAGGGCACGACCTACTCGACGTTCACGCTGCACGGGCGCGCGCCGATCGACCCACACACGCCGATGTGCCACCTTTCGTTTCACGAGGCCGACGCGTACGCGCGCTGGGCCGGCGCGCGGCTGCCGACCGAGGCGGAGTGGGAGCTCGCCGCGCGCGACCTGCCCGTGGAAGGCAACCTGCTCGAGAGCGGCGCGCTCCATCCGATGCCGCTCGCCGAGGCGTCGGCCGGCGTCCCGGCGCAGGTCTACGGCGACGTCTGGGAGTGGACGCGCAGCGACTACGGTCCCTACCCCGGCTACCGTCCGGCCGAGGGCGCGATCGGCGAGTACAACGGCAAGTTCATGAGCGGCCAGTACGTGCTGCGCGGCGGCTCCTGCGCGACGCCGGCCTCGCACGTCCGCGCGACCTACCGCAACTTCTTCCCGCCGGACGCACGCTGGCAGTTCAGCGGCCTGCGCCTCGCCCGCGACCTCGCCGGCTGAACGGGGGAGCCCGCGTCACGCCGCGTGGAAGACGGCGAACGCGCCTTCGTCGTCCTGCCAGCGCCGGATCGCCGCGAAGCCCGCCTTCCGCAGCAGCGCCTCGAAGTCGTCGGGCGCGTACTTGTACGCGTTCTCGGTGTGGATGCGCTCGCCCTCCTCGAAGCGCCGCGGCTCGCCGCCAATCGACACGACCTGCGCCGAGGACGCCTCGAGGTGCATCTCGACGCGGGACGCCGCCGCGTTCCAGAGGCCGACGTGCCTCCAGGCGTCGGGACGGAAGTCGCTGCCGATCCGACGATTGACGTGGTTGAGCGCGTTGCGGTTGAAGGCCGCGGTGACGCCGGTCGGGTCGGCGTAGGCGCGCACGAGCCGCATCGCGTCCTTCTTCGTGTCGACGCCGATCAGGAGGCCGCTGCCGGGCCGCTTCGCGCAGTGCCGGTGCACGCTCGCGAGCAGCGCGCGCGCATCGGCCGGCGAGAAGTTGCCGATCGACGATCCGGGATAGAAGAACGTCGCGGGCCGCGCGTCGAGGTCCGCCTCGAGGTCGAGCCCTTCGGTGAAGTCGGCGACCACGCCGCCGACGTCGACCTCGGGAAACGCGTCGGCGAGGCGCGCGAGCGAGCGCGCGAGCGCATCCTCCGCGGCATCGACCGCGAGGTACCGCGACGGCGCCACGAACGGCAGCCAGCCCTCGGCCTTGCAGCTGTCGCCGGCGCCCAGGTCGACGAACTGGCTCCCGATCCCGATCGCCCGCGCGATCGCCTCGCGATGCCCGGCGAAGATCGCGCGCTCGGTGCGCGTCGGATAGTACTCGGGCAGCTCGCAGATCGCCGCGTAGAGCGCGCAGCCCAGCCGGTCGTAGAAGTACCGGGGCGCGATCGACGCCGGATGCCGGCGCAGGCCTTCGACCAGCGCGCGCTCCTCGCCCGCGGCGTCGGCCTTCAGCCGATTCGCGATGCCGGTGAATCCCATCGTCGCTCCCTGTCCTCGCTCTCGCCGCGACCGGACGGCGCGCGCAGTCTGCGGCAACGCGCGAGGCGCCGTCAAAGCCCGCATCGTCGGCGAGCAGCGCGCGGTCGCGCGTTCGGGCATCATCGCATCATGCGCGCGTGCGCCGTCGTCGCCATGGCTCTCGCCACCTCCACCGCCGCAGCGATCCCGGACGGCCCTCCGCCTCCCGATGACGTCGGGACCTACGCGGGCGGCGACTTCGTCGTCACCACCGGCGACTACTCGGCGATCGCGCCGGCGCCGCAGCTCTACTTCGCGAAGGAATGGATCGCGGTGCCGCGCACGGGCGTCCCGGTGTCCGGTTACGCGCGAGGCGTGAGCGCGGGCGAGGACGTCCGCGCGTGGAACGGCACGCCCGCCGCCGCGGAGATGCCCGGCCCGCGCCCACCGCTCGTGTGGCTCGGCTCGCCCGAGCGCATCCACGGCGCGCGCCTCGCGCCCGACCTCGGGACCTTCGCCGCGGGCGGACGCGTCGCGCCGCTCGCGCTCGCGCCGAGGCTCGAGTCGAACGGGTCCTGGGCCGACGCGAGCACCGGTCCCTGGTACGCGGCGCGCGAGGTTGCGCTTCGCGGACGCTGGACCGGCGACGCGTTCGAGGCGCGCACGCTTTGGCCAGAGGACTTCCGGCTCGACGCCGCGACGAAGGCCGAGCCGCTGCCCGAGGGGACGCCGCCCGCGAAATCGCTGCGCGAGCTCGTGCGTGCCGCCGGCGCGGATGCGCGCGGCGCGTTCCACGCTCGCGCGCTGTGGGAGCGCCCCGGGCACGGGCGCGCGTGGGCCGGCAAGCCGGTGCTGCTCGTGATGGTGAACGGCGCGCAGGGCGACGACGACGAAGCCTGGGGCGGCCACTTCGCGATCGGCACCGGGCGCCTCGGACCGAACGGCGAGCTCGACGACATCCTCGTCGACAACTTCTACTCGCTGGACGTCGTCAGCGAGAAAGGCATCCTCGCCGCGCCGACGCCGCTCGACCAGTACCTCGCCGACCTGAACAGCGGGCAGGCTTGGTACCGGCCCTCCGCGCTCCTCGTCGCGGTGCTTTCGGACGGCGCCGCGCCCTCGCGCGTGCAGGGCGCGTTCAACCGCGTCTACGCGCAATTCTGGCGCCACCAGCTGCCGTACCGCCACTCGCTCGCCAACTGCTCGGGCATCAGCGTCGACACGCTGCGCGCGATCGGCTGGCGGCTGCCTGCGAGCGAGCCCGGCGCGGGCGCCGTCGCGCTCGCCTGGGTCGCGCTTCCCTGGGCGCTCGCCACCGAGCGCTCGGTGTCGAAGGCGCGAGTCGCGTACGAGTACCTGACGCAGGACCGCACGCGGCTCTTCCCGGGCGTGGCGTTCGAGACGATCGGCGCGTCGCTCCTCGCGCTCGCGCGCGATGGCCCGGGCACGGGCGCGGGCGACATCGAGCGGCTCCTCGCGCGCGACGTCGAGGCGCTGGTGTTCGCGCACGTTCCGCAGCTCCCGTCGTCGCGTGCGGCGGGATCCTGGCCCGTGGTTTCGCCGGCCGAGTACCGCGGCAAGGTGCCCAAGGATCCCGAGGACCAGAAGATCATTCCCGTGCTCTCGCGCCCGTTCCCCGCGAACCTGCGCGACGACGACCTCCTGCCCGAGGCGCGCAGGCCCTCCGACCTTCCGCTCCTCGTCTGGGCCGCGGTCGGGCTGGCGGCGCTCGTCGCCGTGGCTGCGTGGGCGGTCCGGCTCTTCCGCCGCTGAGGGGCCGGCGCCGGGGAGCTTGACACCCTTCTACATTTCCATAATACTGGAAATATGAAAGCACAGCGAATTCCGCGGGCGCGCACCTACCCGGGCAACGACGCGCTCGACGCGTCCCGCGCCATCGCAGCGCTCGCGGCGCTGGCGCAGTCGACGCGGCTCGCGATCTTCCGGCTGCTCGTCGAGCACGCGCCCGAGGGCCTCACGCCCGGCGCGCTCGCCGTCGCGCTCGACATCGCGCCCGCGACGCTCTCGTTCCACCTGAAGGAGCTCGCGAACGCCGGCCTCGTCGCCGACCAGCGCGAGGGCCGGAACATCCGCTACCGCGCCGACGTCGCGGCGATGAACGCGCTCGTCGGCTACCTCACCGACCATTGCTGCCGGGCGACCGGCCGCCTCACCGACGCCTGCGGCCCGGCCTGCGCGCCCGCCGCTTCCGCCCCTGCGAAGCCGCCCACGAGGAGCTCCCGATGAAGCGATTCCACGTCCACCTGTCCGTGCCCGACCTCGCAGCGAGCATCCGCTTCTATTCGGGGATGTTCGGCGCCGCGCCGACCGTCGAGAAGCCCGACTACGCGAAGTGGATGCTCGACGACCCGCGCGTGAACTTCGCCATCTCGCAGCGTTCCGCGCGCGCCGGGCTGAACCACCTCGGCTTCCAGGCGGACGACGACGACGAGCTCGCCGCGATCCGCGCCCGCTTCGACGCCGCGCAGGCGGGCTCGGTCGTCGACGAGGCCGGCGCGCACTGCTGCTACGCGGTCTCCGACAAGCACTGGGTCACCGATCCTCAGGGCATTGCGTGGGAAGGCTTCCGCACGCTCGACACGATCCCGCTGTTCGACGCGGCGAGCGCCTGCGGGACCGGCGACACGCGCTGCTGCGAGCCCTCGGCGGACGAGGCTCCGCGCCCCGTCGCGGCGTCGTGCTGCGCGCAATCGGCGGAGCCCGGCGCGCGTGCCGCGACCGCGCGAGCCTGCTGCGGTTGACCGCGGAACGATGCCCGCCCCCTCCCCGGCGCT
>JBGAHH010000152.1:0-3805 GCA_044226265.1 Casimicrobiaceae bacterium
GATCCGCGAATCGCTGTGCGCGCGCGGCGGCGCCTGGGCGGCGGAGCTCGCCCCCGGGCGCGCGGTGCGAGCGGCCGTGAACCACGAGCTCGCGACCGCCGCGACGCCGGTCGCGCCGGGGGACGAGGTCGCGTTCTTCCCGCCGGTGACCGGCGGCTGACGATGCCGGTCCGCGTGCAGCAGGCGCCGTTCGACGCGCAGGCGGAAGCCGACGCGCTGCGCGCAGGCGACCTCGAGGTCGGCGCGGTCGTCACGTTCGTCGGGACCGTTCGCGACGTGAACGACGGCAGCGCCGTCGGCGAGCTCACGCTGGAGCACTACCCGGGCATGACCGAGAAGGCGCTCGAGGCGATCGTGGACGAGGCCCGCTCGCGCTTCGACGTGCGCCGCATCCTCGTGATCCACCGCGTCGGCACGCTCGCGCCCGGCGACCCGATCGTGCTCGTCGCGGTGACGGGTGCCCATCGCGGCGCGGCGTTCGACGCGTGCCGCTTCGTGATGGATTACCTGAAGACGCGCGCGCCGTTCTGGAAGAAGGAGCGCACGCGCGAGGGCGATCGCTGGGTCGATGCGCGCGCCTCCGACGACGAGGCGGCGGAACGCTGGGAAGCGGCGCGCGGCCGTCCTGAACTGGCCTGACCGCTTGACCGATTCGGCCGCCGGGCCGAACATCGGGGGCCCGGTCGCGGGCAGGTTCGTCGCCCGCACCGCGCCCATTCCGCATGCCTTCCGCCGTCCTGATCGCCCTCGACTGGGGCACGACCAGCGCCCGCGCGTACCGGATCGACGCCGGCGGCCGAGTGCTCGATTCTCGCGGCGACGAGCTCGGCGTCCAGCGCCTGGGCGGACGGTCGTTCGCCGAGGCGCTCGCCGAGCTCACCGGAGCGTGGCCGGACGACGGGGCGCCGCGGATCGCCTGCGGGATGGTCGGCAGCCGGCAGGGCTGGCGCGAGGCGCCCTACGTGCGGTGCCCGGCGTCGCTCGACGCGCTCTCGCAAGGGCTCGTCGAGACCGACGGCGGCGAGGTCGCGATCGTCCCGGGGCTGTCGACGCGCGACGCCTCGGGCGTTCCCGACGTGATGCGCGGCGAGGAGACGCAGCTCCTGGGCGCGGTGCCCGTCGACGCGCCGAGGACGCTGGTCGTGCTGCCCGGCACGCATTCCAAGTGGGCGCGCGTCGAGCGCGGCGTCGTGCTCGATTTCGCGACGTTCATGACCGGCGAGCTCTTCGACGCGTTGCTGGAGCACACGATCCTCGGCCGCCTCGCGACGCCGTCGACGGACGGCGCGGCGGGCGGCGCTTTCGCGCGCGGCGTCGAGCGCGGCCTCGGGCCGGGCCCGACGCTGCACGACGTCTTCGGCGCGCGCACGCTCGCGCTGACGGGCGAGCTCGGCGGCGGCGAGGTCCGCGAGTGGCTGTCGGGCCTCTTGATCGGCCGCGAGATCCGCAACGCGCGCGTCTGGGCGCAGCAGGCCGGCGACGACGCGTCGCGCGTGCTCGTCGTCGGCAGCAGCGCGCTGTCGGACCGATACGCGACGGCGCTCGCGCTCGCCGACACGGTGGCGGTGCGCGGGCCGGCTGACGCCGCCGCCGCCGGCCTCTATCGCATCGCGCGCGCCGCCGGGCGCGTGGCCACGGAGCCCGCATGAACCTCGCCGATTTCCTCTCGCCGCTGCCGCTCGTCGCGGTGCTGCGCGGCATCTCGCCGCCCGAGGTCCCGGGCGTCGCCGACGCGCTGTCGGGCGCCGGCTTCCGGGTCCTCGAGGTGACGCTCAACTCGCCGCAGCCCTTCGACAGCATCCGCGCGCTGGCCGCGCGCTGCGGCGCGAACTGCCTCGTGGGCGCAGGCACGGTCGTCGATCCGGCCGACGTCGCGCGCGTGCGCGACGCCGGCGGCCGCCTCGTCGTGATGCCTCATGCGGACGCCGCGGTGATCCGCGAGGCGAAGCGCCTCGGGCTCGTTTGCATTCCGGGCGTGGCGACGCCGACCGAGGCGTTCGCGGCGCTGGCGGCGGGCGCGGACGCGCTCAAGATGTTCCCGGCGGAAGCGCTCCCGCCGGCGGCGCTCAAGGCGTGGCGCGCGGTGCTGCCGAAGTCGACGCTGGTGTTCGCCGTCGGAGGCATGCGACCGGACAACCTCGCGCCGTACTGGGAAGCGGGCGCGGACGGATTCGGGACCGGCTCGAACCTGTACAAGCCGGGCGCGAGCGCGGACGCGGTGCGCGACGCGGCGCGGGCGTATGCTCGCGGCGTCGCCGCGTTGCCGAAGCGCTGACACGGCGGACGCCGGGACGAGGGAGCCGGACGCGCGACGGATGCGCCGGTACGTGAGGAAGACGGGAGGAGGCATGGGTCGACGGGCGAAGGGCGCGTTCTGCGCGACGATCGCGATCGCGCTCGCGGTGCCGGCGTTGCCGGCCGAGGCCTGGCGCGGGCGCATCGTCTGCGAGAGTCGCAACCGGAACTTCAACGAGTGCCGCGTGCGGACCGACAACAACGTCCGGCTCGTGCGCCAGCTCTCCCGGGACGAGTGCCGGCGCAACCGCAGCTGGGGCTTCGACAGCAACCGGATCTGGGTCGACCGCGGCTGCCGCGCCGAATTCGAGTTCGGCCGCGACAACCGCTCGTCGAGGAACAACGACGCGGCGATCGCCGCGGGCATCATCGGCGCCGTCGCGCTGGGCGCCGCGATCGGCAACAGCGGCGGCAACGCGCAGCCGCCGCGCTATCCGCCGCCCCCGCCGCCGCCCGCGCGTCCGGACACCGGGACGCTGCCGGTTCCGTCGTGGGCGGTCGGCTCGTTCAGCGCGTGGGACGGCGACGCCGGGCAGATCGTGCAGCTCGTCATCGAGCCGAACGGTCGCGCGACGCTGCGCGACTCGTGGGGCCAGACGATCAACTGGGGCGACGTGCGCGACGGCTTCATCGTCTGGAGCCAGGGCAGCCGCTCGTGGATCGCGCGCGAGGGCAGCGGCCTCGTCGTGGGAGACGTCGGCACGCCGCGCTACTTCAACTTCAACCGCTCGTGACCGCCGTGGCGGCGCGCTTCGACCTCTGCTCGATCGGCGAGCCGATGGTGGAATTCAACCAGACGCGCGGGACCGACGCGCACGCCTGGCGCCAGGGCTTCGGCGGCGACACGTCGAACATGGCGATCGCCGCGGCGCGCCTCGGCGCGCGGGTCGCGTACGTCACGCGCCTGGGCGACGATGCGTTCGGCCGGCTCTTCCGCGCGCTGTGGAGCGCCGAGGGCGTCTCGCACGAAGGCGTGGCGACCGACGCCGACGCGCCGACCGGCGTCTATTTCGTGACGCACGGCCCGTCGGGCCACGCGTTCTCGTACCTGCGCGCGGGCTCGGCGGCGAGCCGGCTCGCGCCGGCGACGCTGCCGCTGGACGTGATCCGCGCGTCGCGCACGCTGCACGTGTCGGGGATCAGCCAGGCGATCTCGACGTCGGCCTGCGACGCGGTGTTCGCGGCGATCGCCGTCGCCCGCGAGGCCGGCGCGAAGGTGAGCTACGACCCGAACCTGCGGCCGAAGCTGTGGCCGCGCGACCGCGCGCGCGCGATCGCGCTCGCGACGATGGCCGAGTGCGACTGGTGCCTGCCGTCGCGCGAGGACGTCGAATGGGTGTTCGGCACCGGCGAGCCCGATGCGGTGATCGACGCCTGCCGGCGCGCGGGCGCGCGCGGCGTCGTGTACAAGCGCGGCGCGGACGGCTGCACGATCGACGACGGCCGCTCGCGCGTGGCGATCGCGCCGCACCGCGTCGCAACCGTCGACGCGACGGGCGCCGGCGACTGC
>JBGAHH010000044.1:0-33187 GCA_044226265.1 Casimicrobiaceae bacterium
CGAGCCGCTCGCCGTAGAAGTCCTTGGTCCCGCCGCCGCGGATGCGCACCGGCGCGCGGACCGTCGCCGCGCGGCGGATCGCCTCCTGCAGCCCCCCGATCGCAGCGTCAGCCATCGGGCCGGCGTCAGCCCCGGTGCGCGAGCTTGTCGCGGTAGATCACCCGCGGCTCGTCGGCGTCGATCACGATCCTGTCCGCGAGCGCGTCGCGCTCCCACTCGCGCATGAACGGATGCGCGAGGAGCGTCGCCAGGTACCCGCCTGCCGCGCCGGCCGGGTGGACATCGTAGGTCCGGAACCGGAACGCGACCGGCGCGTAGAACGCGTCCGCGAGCGACACGGTGCCGCACAGCCAGGGGCCATGCTTCCCGTGGCGCCGCCGGCCTTCCTCCCAGATCTCCTCGACGCGCGCGATGTCCGACGCGAGCGCCGGCGACCAGGGCCGCACGTCGACGCGCTCGCGCACGCACATCGTCATGTCGTCGCGCAGCGCCCGGAACGAGCTGTGCATCTCGGCCGAGACCGAGCGCGCCCACGCGCGGATCGCGGGATCGGCCGGCCACAGGCCCGGATGCCGCTCGGCCAGGTACTCGGCGATCGCCATCGTGTCCCAGACGACGACGTCGCCGTCGTGCAGCGCCGGCACCCAGCCCGACGGCGAGAACGCCTTGTTCTTCGCGTTGCGCCCGCCGTCGACGAGCTGCACCGGGACCTCGCGGAACGGCGCGCCGGCGAGCTTCGCCGCGAACCAGCCGCGAAGCGACCAGGAGCTGTAGTTCTTGTTGCCGAGGTAGAGCGTATACATGGGCGTGGAGCGTAGATAGGGCGTCGTAGATAGGGATTGTCGATTGCGTATTTCGCGGGTCGCAGGCTGAAGGTGGAATGTCCGCAATGACGATACGGGCTGTCGTGCTGCCGGGGATCGATCGCCGGTTCAACCGGACAGGTGTCGAGGCGGCGGGCGAAGGCGAAAGCGCAAATACCTATCTACGACACCCTACACCCGCTCCATCGGGACCGTCTTCCCCGGATTCATGATGTCCAGCGGATCCAGCGCACGCTTGACGCGCGCCATCAGGTCGACCGCTTCGCCGTGCTCCGCGCGGAGCGCGTCGAGCTTGTGGATGCCGATGCCGTGCTCGCCGGTGCAGGTGCCGCCCATCGCGATCGCGCGCATCGAGACGCGCTTCGCGAGGCCCTCCGCCTTCTCGCGCTGCGCGGGGTCCTTCGGATCGAACAGCACGAGCACGTGGAAGTTGCCGTCGCCCACGTGGCCGACGATCGGGCACAGGAGGCCGGTCGCGTCGATGTCCGCGCGGGTCTCGAGCACGCAGTCGGCGAGCCGCGAGATCGGGACGCAGGCGTCGGTGGAGAAGCCGAACGAGCCCGGCTGCAGCGCGAGCGCCGCGTAGTACGCGTTGTGGCGCGCCTTCCAGAGCTTCGTGCGCTCCTCTTGCGCCGTCGTCCAGCGGAACGCGCCGCCGCCGTGCTCGCCGGCGATCTGCTGCATGAGCTCCGCCTGCTCGGCGACCCCGGCGGCGGTCCCGTGGAACTCGAAGAACAGCGTCGGCTTGACCTCGTAGCCCTCGAGCTTCGAGTGCCGGATGCACGCGTCCATCTGCACCGCGTCGAGGAGCTCGATGCGCGCGACCGGGATGCCCATCTGCATCGCCGCGATCACCGTCTGCACCGCCTCGCGCAGCCCGGGGAATTGCGCGACCGCCGCCGAGATCGCCTCCGGCACGCCGTAGAGGCGCAGGCTCACCTCGGTGATGATGCCGAGCGTCCCCTCGCTGCCGACGTACAGCCGCGTGAGGTCGTAGCCGGCCGCCGACTTGCGCGCGCGCCCGCCGGTCCGGACGATCGTCCCTTCCGGCGTGACGATGGTGAGGCCCAGCACGTTCTCGCGCATCGTGCCGTAGCGCACCGCGTTCGTGCCCGACGCCCGGGTCGCTGCCATGCCCCCGAGCGTCGCGTTCGCGCCCGGGTCGATCGGGAAGAAGAGCCCGGTGCCCTTGAGGTCGGCGTTCAGCTGCTCGCGCGTGACGCCGGCCTGGACGCGGCAGTCGAGGTCCTCGGCGTTCACCTCGAGCACCCGGTTCATCTGCGACAGGTCGACGCACACGCCGCCGTGGATCGCCGCGACGTGCCCCTCGAGCGACGTGCCGACGCCGAACGCGATGACCGGCACCCGCGCGGCGGCGCAGGCGCGCACGACGTCCGCCACCTCCTCGTTCGAGTGCGGGTAGACGACGACGTCGGGCAGCGCCGCATCGGCGAGCCCCTCGCCGTGGCCGTGCTGCTCGCGGATCGACGCGTTGACGACGGCGCGCTCGCCGAAGCGCGAGGCGAGCTCGCCCTTCAGCGCGGCGAGCGCCTCGGGCGCGTAGCGGCGGTCGCGGGCGATCGGTGCGTTCATGGCAGTCCTCGCGATCAGAAGCGCGGCAGCTCGGGATGGCGGAACTCGCCGTGGTGCACGTGCACGCGGCCGAACTCGGCGCAGCGCGCGAGCGTCGGGACCGCCTTGCCGGGATTGAGCAGCCCCGAAGGATCGAACGCATTCTTGACGCCGAGGAAGCGCTCGAGCTCGTCGGGGGCGAACTGCGAGCACATCGACGACAGCTTCTCGACGCCGACGCCGTGCTCGCCGGTCACCGTGCCGCCGACCTCGATGCACAGCGCGAGGATCCGGTCGCCGAACGCGATCGTCTTCTCGATCTCGCCCTCGCGGTTCGCGTCGAACAGGATGAGCGGATGCAGGTTGCCGTCGCCCGCGTGGAACACGTTCGCGCAGGCCAGCCCGAACTCGCGCGACCACTCGGCGGTCTTGCGCAGCACGAGCGGCAGCGCGCCGCGCGGGATCGTGCCGTCGATGCAGTAGTAGTCGGGCGAGATGCGCCCCACCGCCGGGAACGCGTTCTTGCGCCCCGACCACAGGAGCTTGCGCTCCTTCTCGTCGCGCGACACGCGGATCGACGACGCGCCCGACGCGGTCAGCACGCGCCGGATCTCGGCCATCTCGGAGGCGACCTCCTCGGGCGTGCCGTCCGATTCGACCAGCAGCACCGCGGCGGCGTCGAGCGGGTAGCTCGCGTGCACGAATTCCTCGACCGCCCGGGTCGCCGGCTGGTCCATCATCTCGAGGCCCGCGGGCACGATGCCGGCGCCGATGATCGCGCCGACCGCGGCGCCCGCCTTCTCGACGTCGTCGAACGCGGCGAGCGCGACCTGCGCGGCCTGCGGCAACGGCAGGAGCCGCACCGTGATCTCGGTGATGACCGCGAGCAGCCCCTCGCTGCCGTGGACGAGCGCGAGCAGGTCGTAGCCCGGCGAGTCGAGCGACGCGCCGCCGAACTCCACCGCCTCGCCGTCGATGAGGAGCGCGCGCACGCGCTGGACGTTGTGCACGGTGAGGCCGTACTTGAGGCAATGCACGCCGCCGGCGTTCTCGGCGACGTTGCCGCCGATCGAGCAGGCGATCTGCGACGAGGGATCCGGCGCGTAGTAGAGGCCGAGCGGCGCGGCCGCCTCGGAGATCGCGAGGTTGCGCACGCCCGGCTGCACGACCGCCGTCCGCGCGAGCGCGTCGATCGACAGGACGCGCTTGAACTTCGCCATCGACAGCACGACGCCGCGCGGGTCGGGCAGCGCACCGCCGGACAGGCTCGTCCCCGCACCGCGCGCGACGACCGGCACGCCGGCGGCATGGCAGGCGCGCAGGACGCCGGCGACCTGCGCCTCGGTCTCGGGCAGCACGACCGCCGACGGGCGCTCGCGAAACAGCGTGAGCCCGTCGCACTCGTAGGGCTTGGTTTCCTCGGGCGCGGTCAGCAGCGCGGCCGGCGGCAGCAGGGCCGCGAGCTCGGCGTGCACGTCGGAGGCGAGCATGGGGTCGGGGGGCGCAGCCCGCGGGGTGGGCCGCGATCAGCGATTATTTCACGGAACCCGCGCGCCCCGGCGGACCCCGCGGCCTCGCTACACTACCGGCATGACCCACGACGATTCGTCCGCCGGCGCCGACCGTGCGCCGGGCCCGCTGGCGGGCCTCAAGGTGCTCGAGATGGGCGCGCTGATCGCCGGCCCGTTCTGCGCGAAGCTCCTGGGCGAGCTCGGCGCCGACGTGGTGAAGATCGAGCCGCCCGGCCAGGGCGATCCGCTGCGCAAGTGGCGGTACATGAAGGACGGCGTCTCGGTCTGGTGGCACGTCCAGTCGCGCAACAAGCGCTCGGTCGCCCTCGACCTGCGCAAGCGCGAGGGCCAGGCGATCGCGCGCGAGCTCGCGTCGCGCGCCGACATCCTGGTCGAGAACTTCCGCCCGGGCACGCTCGAGGAATGGGGCCTCGACTACCCGTCGCTCGCACGCGAGAACCCGCGCCTCGTGATGGTGCGCATCTCCGGGTACGGCCAGACCGGCCCCTACGCGTCGCGCCCCGGCTTCGGCGTCATCGGCGAGGCGATGGGCGGCCTTCGCCACGTCACCGGCACGCCGGACCGCCCGCCCTCGCGCGTCGGCGTGTCGATCGGCGACACGCTCTCGGCGCTCTACGGCGTGATCGGCGCGCTCGCCGCGCTCGAGCACCGCCGCGCGAGCGGCGAGGGCCAGGTCGTCGACGTCGCCCTCTACGAGAGCGTGTTCTCGGTGATGGAGTCGATGCTCCCCGAGTTCGACGCGTTCGGCGCGGTGCGCGAGCGGACCGGGTCGATCCTGCCCGGCATCGCCCCCACGTCCGCGTACCTCTGCGCCGACGGCACCTACGTGCTGATCGCCGCCAACGGCGACTCGATCTTCCGGCGGCTGTGCGCGGCGATGGGCCGCGACGACCTCGCCTCGGATCCGTCGCTCGCGCACAACGACGGCCGCGGCGCGCGGCAGGCGTGGCTCGACGGCGAGATCGAGGCGTGGACGCGCGAGCGCTCGCCCGCCGACGTGCTCGCCGCGATGGAGCGCGCCGAAGTGCCGGCCTCGCGCATCTACTCGATCCGCGACATCGTCGCCGATCCGCAATACGCGGCGCGCGGCATGATCCGCGAGGTGCCGATGCCCGGGGGCGGGACGCTCAAGGTGCCCGGCGTCGTGCCGAAGCTCTCGAAGACGCCCGGCGGATTCACGCGCGGCGGCCCGCGCCTCGGCGAGCACACGCGCGAGGTGCTGCGCGAGCTCGGCTACGGCGACGAGGCGATCGAGTCGCTCAGGCGCGGCGGCGTGATCGAGGTCGCGCCCGGCTGACCGCGCCGCGCGCCGCTTCCTTCGCCCCGGCGTCGAGGCCGAGCCACGAGACGAGCATGGTCTCGCAGGTCCGGAGGATCGCCTGGCGCGCGGCCTTCGAGGGCGAAGCGCGCGCGAAGCCGACCGCGCCGACCAGCGCGGCGTAGGTCGCGAGCGCGGTCTCCCGCGACGAGAGCCCGTCGCGCGCCGGGAAGAAGGCGGAGACCCGGACGAGCATCGCGCGCGTGAGCTCGGCGAACCGGGCCTTGCTCGCGTCGTCGGCGCGCGCGACGTCGGCCAGCACCAGCGTCATCGGGCAGGCGTGGGCGAAATCCGGGTCGTCGGCCTGCGCCAGGTAGTCGCGGATGAGACCGCGCAGCCGGTCCGGTCCGGGCCGCGCCTCGAGGCGCGCGAGCATCCGCTCGAAGCTCCGCTCGAGGCCGAACAGCAGGGTCTCCGCGGCCAGCTCGTCCTTCGAGGCGAAGTGCGCGTAGAAGCCGCCGACCGTGAGGCCGGCGCGGCGCATCACTGCCTCGACGCTGGCGGCCTCGACGCCGCGGTCCTTCATCAGCGCGTCGGACGCCTCGAGGATGCGCTGCCGGGTCTCCCCCTTGTGCTCCGCCGGGTATCGTGCCATGATGCTTATAATATTACGCCTATAATGGCTTGTCAACCCGAGGGGCGCCATCTCGCGATCCCGGGTCCCTGCGAAGGAGGAACGCCATGCACCTCGCCGCCCTCGCCTTCCGATGGCTCGCGCCGCGCGACGGCGCCGCCGAGCCGCTCGAGCTCGACGACGGGCGCGCCGTCGTCGTGCGTCCCATCACGCCCGACGCGAAGCCGGTCATCGCCGAGGCGATCTCGCACGTGTCCCCCGAGTCGAGCCGGCGCCGCTTCCTGACGGTGCGCCGCCGATTCTCGGAGCGCGAGCTCGACGAGCTCACGAACATGGACGGCTGGAATCGCTACGCGCTGGGCGCGTGCGAGACCGGGCCCCGCGGCACCGCGGGCGCGGCCGTGGCCCGCTTCGCGCGCCTGCCCGACGACCCACGCGCGGCCGAGCTCGCCCTCCTCGTCGTCGACGCGTGGCAGGGCGTCGGCCTCGGCCGCGCGCTGCTCGACCGTCTGTTCGACGCCGCGCGGGCGCGCGGCGTCGAGCGCTTCACCGGCATCGTGCTGCGCGACAACGCGCCGATGATCACGATGCTGCGCCATCACGCACCCGGTCTTTCGCTCGTCGATGCCGGCGACCACCTCGCGATCGACGTGCCCCTGATGCGCCCCGGCCTCCTGCCGGCGCTGGCCGGCTCCGTCGTGGCGCGCCTCGCCGCGCTCGCGTCGGCGCGCCAGCGCGAGTCGGCGGCCGGGCGCGCATAATGCGCGTCATGAACGAGACGCCCCCCGCTCGCACCCCCACCGACGCCGAGGTCAACAGCCTCGTCGCGATCGCGCTCCACGCCGCGTACGCCGACGGCACGAAGGACGAGCGCGAGCGGGCGGAGCTCGCCGACATCGCGACCCGGATCGCCGGCGACCGTGTCGACCGCGCGGCGCTCGACCGCGTGGCGCTGTCGGGTCCGCCGCCGTTCGCCGACCTCGTGCGCCCGCTGTCGACGCCGGAGCTGCGCCGCCATGCGTACGAGATCGCGGTGTCGGTCGCCGCCGCGGACGGCGTCCACACGCCAGCCGAGACCGCGTACCTGGCGTCGCTCGCGTCCGCCCTGGGCGTGCCGTCGGTCGACGCGGCGAAAGTGGCGAACGACGCCAACGCGATCGCCGCCACGGCGTCCGCGCCCGCCGCCGCGCCCGTGCGCCCGGTCGAAGGGCGCGCGACGCCGGACGCCGCGGCGCTCGACCGCACGATCGTCAACGCGTCGGTCATGAACGCCGCGCTCGAGCTCCTGCCCGAGACGCTGGCGTCGATGGCGATCCTGCCGCTGCAGGTGCGGCTCGTGTATCGCATCGGCCAGGCGTACGGCTACGAGCTCGACGAGGGCTACATCAAGGAGTTCCTCGCCGCCCTCGGCGTCGGGCTCGCCGGCCAGTACCTCGAGCAATTCGGCCGGAAGATCCTCGGCGGCGTCCTGGGGTCGGTGCTGGGCGGCATGGGCCGCGCGATCGGCCACCAGTCGGCGAGCTCGGGCATGGCGTTCGCCTCGACCTGGGCGCTCGGCCAGGTCGCGAAGCAGTACTACGCCGGCGGCCGCACGCTCGACGCGGCGAAGCTCAAGGCCGCGTTCGCGCCGCTGCTCGCGCAGGGCCAGACGCTCGTGCAGCGCTACGGCGGCGAGATCGCCGAGCGCGCGCGTTCGATCGACCTTCGCAACCTGCCCGCGCTCGTCAAGTCGATCTGAGCCGCCTCGCGAGGCGGAGCCACGGGTCGGCGCCGATCTCCGCGGCGAGGGCACGGAACGCGGGCGACGCGCCCTCGGCCTTCCAGCGCAGCATCGACGCGTACGCCGCCTCGTCGGCGCAGAGCGCGGCGATCCGCGAGGCGAGCGCCGCCGGCTCGCGGAAGTCCCGGACGTCGAGGTAGCTCTCCGGCGAAGGCGCGAACTCGGCGACGTTGGGCGCCCCCAGCACGACCGGGACCGAGCCCGCGCACAGCGCGTCGAAGAATTTCTCGGTGACGTAGTCCCGCGCGATCGAGTTTTCGAACGCGAGCGTGAAGCGGTAGCGCGCGATCGTGCGGAGCTTGGCGTTGCGGCCGTCGTCGTCGGGGATCGTGCGGTTGTTGAGCTGCCGGCCGTAAGCGTCGACCGCGACGTGGCGCATCAGCTCGGCGACGTACTCGTCGCGGCCGCTCGCGTCGCGCGGGTTCGACGCGATGTAGACGGCCGGCGCGGCTTCGGTCTTCGGCACCGGCGGGCGCCAAAGCTCGTCCTCCGCGGGGAGGTAGCCCGTCCACACGTCGGCCGGCCGTCGGTGCGACATCGTGAGATCGAACGCGCGCATGAACGCGACGTCGTCGACGATCGGATGGTGGACCTCGCTCTCGAGCCACCACGCGACCCAGCGCTGTCCCGGGCGCCTGCCGGTCGGCAGCGACGCGCGATCGAGCGTCGGCAGGTGGAAGACGATCGCTTCGGCGAGCGGCGCGGCGCGCCGGTCGCGCACGAGCTCGTAGCCGGTGTCGCCGATGACGCGCGGCGCCTCGGCCATCCGCCAGTCGTCGTTCCACAGCAGGATCGTGCGCATCGTCGTCCGCGTCCGCCGGCGCGCATCCTAGCAGCCGTCCGCGCGATCGCCTCCGAGGCCGAGAATCCCGGGCGACGTCGTCCCGGCCCGGTCGAAGCGCGCCCTCGTCGCCGGCGTGGCCCGGGTTATCTGGGCGAGGCGAGCTCGCCAGCCTTGACGATCGGCAAAGCTTCGCCGTTGCCGGCGATCGTCGTGATGATTCCGTCCGGCGTCACCTTGCGGATGCGTCGGTGTCCGGTGTCGGCGATGAAGAGGTTGCCCTCGCGGTCCACGGCAACGCCGCGCGGGCTCCAGAGCTGCGCCTCGCTCGCCGGGCCGCCGTCGCCGCGGAAGGGGACGTCGAGCGCTGCCCACCAGGGATCGCTGAAGACGCGCGCGCAGGTGCCCACGACCGTGGTCACGACGCCGTCGACGCCGATCCTGCGGACGCAGTGATGCGTGAGGTCGGTGAAGTACACCTGGCCGTCAGCATCGACCGACACCCCGAAGACCGCCATGAACAGCGCATCGACCGCCGGCCCTCCCTCGCCTTTGCGGCCGCATTTCGGAAACTCGTCGGGATCGTGGCCTCCGCCGCCGATCGTCTCGACGCCGTCGACCGGATCCCAGCGTCGAATGCGACACAATCCGTCCGCGAAGACGATGCCGCCCGCAGGATCGACGGCGATCTGGTTGGCGCCGCAGTTGACGGGGGAGTCGGCCGAGTCGAAGCAATCCCGGGACACGACGCCCTCGACGCTGCCGTCCGGCGTCCACCGAACGACGTCGCCAAAGAGGCTGCTGATGACCAGCCCGCCGTCGCCGTCGAACGCGACGCCTTGCGCATACGTGACGCCGACGACCTCGCCGTTCCCGTCGCGCAGCGTGCTGATGTTGCCCGCCGGATCCACCCGGCGAACGCGATGGTTGACGTTGTCGGCGATCACGAGCGAGCCGTCGGCGTCGACGGCGATGCCGCCGGCCACCGAGGCGTACTCGTCCGAGACCAGGTCGTTGTAGAAATCCGGGTATTGCGACGGCAGGTTGAGGCGGGCCGCGAGCGCCGGCCCTCCGTCGCCCGACAAGCCGGGCTCACCGGTGCCTGCGATGCGAACCAGGACGCCGTCAGTCCGCAGCTTGAACGCGATGTGCTGCGACGTGAAATACACGTTGCCGTCACCGTCGACGGCGATGCCGGCCGGCGCGCCGATCGGCGTTTCGAAGGCCTTCTGCGGGCACCCGTCCGGGCAGGCGAGGATGTAGTGATTGACCGGATCGCGCTCGCCGGCGAACGCGGCTCCGGCCGCGCCTCCCAGCAGCAGCGCGCCGGCCCAGAGGCAGATCGACTGGCGAGGTCCCATGGCACGCCTCCCTCGGCGACGACAGGCCGATTCTAGGGATGTTGCGGCGCCCTGACGGGGCCGACAGGCTCCCGAAGCTATCGAAATACGCAAGAATCTGGGGATTGCGGCAACGCCGACCCGGCGTGCCGCCGACACCATGGGCTCCGTGACGACGACCGACACGACGGCTGCGATCGACCAGGCCTGGAGGCTCGCCCGGGAAGGCGACTTCAAGGGGGCCGCCGACCTCGCGCGGCGCCGGCTGCACGAACTGGGGTCCGGGGCGGGCACGGTCGAGCGGGTCGAGCTCAACCTCGTCGGCGCATCCTGCGCGGTGCGCCAGGGCGACCACGCGCGCGCGTTCGCCTGCCTCGATGCGGCGGGCGCCGCCGCGGCGCTGCCCGACGCGCCGCCCCGGCTGGCGTTGCGGGTGCAGGCGTGGCGCGCCGAGCTCGCCTATTTCCAGGGACGCTACGCCGAGGCGACCGAGCTCGCGAGCCGCCTCGAGGGGCCGCTCGAGGGCCTGGGCGACCTCGTCTACGCGGCATTCGCGATGCGCGTGCGCATCGCGATCCTGCTGGCGCGCGGCGAGTACGACGCCGTCGTCGCGCTGGCGGATCGCGCGGTCGCGCTGGCGCGCGCGAGCGGCGACGCCTACGTCGAGGTGCAGGTCCACAACGTGCTCGGCGCGATGCACTTCGATCGCGCGACCGCGAAGCTGCGCGCGCCGCACGCGCGCGCGCACCTGTCGTCGCTCGAGCCCGCCGATGCCGCGCCGATGGAAGCGGACGCGCGCGCCGCGCTCGCGTGCTTCGAGGAGGCGCGCGCGGTGGCCGAGCGCGGCGGCTACGAGTTCGCCGCCTGGTACGTCGCCGGCAACATCGAGCGCCTCGAGATCCTGCTCGGCCGCCCGCAGCGCGCGGTCGCGATGATCCGCAAGCGCCTCGAGCGGCTGCAGGCGCGCGGCGCGCGCTACGACGAGATCGTGACGCGCTCGAACCTCGCCTGGGCGCTGCGCGTGCTGGGCCGCCACGACGAGGCGCTGCACGAGCTCGACGTCGCGCTCTCGCTCGCGCGCAAGACCGGCACGTCGAACGTGATGCTCGAGTACCTCGAGTACGACCGGTCGATCGTGCAGGACGCGCTCGGCGACGCCGCGGGCGCGCGCGCCTCCTACCGGCGCTATCTGCAGCTCGTCGCCGCCTACCACCGCGTCGCGGCGCCGTCCGCGGGCGAGCCGCCGGCCGTGCCCCCGAAGCGTCCGCTCGAGCCGTACTACCTCAAGCGCGCGGACCGCTACATCCGCGACCGGCTGGCCGAGCCGTTCACCGTCGCCGAGCTCGCGCGGCATTGCGGCGTCGGCCAGCGGACGCTCGAGAAGGCGATGGCCGACTACCGGGCGATCACGCCAGTCGCGCACGTGCGCAACCTGCGCCTCGACCGCGCGAGGCAGGAGCTCGAGGAAGGCGCCGACGGCGTCGGCGACGTGGCCCGCCGCTGGGGGTTCGGGAGCCCGACGACGTTCGCGCTCGCGTTCCGCCGCCGCTTCGGCGTCGCGCCGAGCCGCGCGCGGTCCGCGGCGCAGGCGCGGCGCTAGTGGGCTGTAACGGGGGAATCGGGAGTGAGCGCTGGCGTTCTGACGCCGCTATTCGCGCCGAGTGCTAGGCGCCCTTGCGCCGCAATGGCCCGTCCCCTTGCAAGCAAGGGCAACGACGCGATCGGCGCGAAGAGCAAGTCAGACACTTTCGATTCCCCCGTTACAGCCCACTAGACGCAGCGCCCGCCGTCGACCTCGAGGCAGGCGCCGGTGATGAACGATGCCTCGTCGGAGCAGAAGAACACCGCGGCGGTCGCGATGTCGGACGGCTGCGACAGGCGCCCGAGCGGAATCGACGCGATGAACTTCGCGCGCATCTCCGGCGTGTCCTGGCCCATGAATTGCGCGAGCATGCCGGTCTCGCCGGCGACCGGGTTGATCACGTTGACGCGGATGTTGTCCGGCGCGAGCTCCGCGGCCATCGAGCGCGACGTCACGATCGCCGCGCCCTTGCTGCCGTTGTACCAGGTGAGCCCGGGTCGCGGACGCACGCCCGCGGTCGACGCGATCGTGACGAACACGCCGTCGCGCTTCGCGCGGAAATGCGGCACCGCGTGCTTCGCCGTCAGGTACAGGCTCTTGACGTTGACCCGGTAGATCCGGTCGAACTCCTCCTCGGTCACCTCGAGCATCGGCCGGTTGCGGTGCGTCGTGCCCGCGTTGTTCACGACCGCGTGCAGGTCGCCGTAGGCCGCGAGCGCGCTGGCGACGAGGTGCGACACGTCGCGGTCCTTCGACACGTCGCCCGGCACCGCGTGCGCGGCGCCGCCCGCCGCCGCGATCTCGCGCGCGACGCGCTCGGCCGCCTGGTCGACCAGGTCGTTCACGACCACCTTCGCGCCTTCCCGCGCGAAGCGCTTCGCGATGCCCTCGCCGAAGCCCGATCCCGCCCCGGTGACGATCGCCACCTTGCCCTTCAGTCTCATCGCGTCACCCGCCTCGTGCGTTGGGAAGCCGGCCCGGCATCGTCACGCCGGCGTGTCGGCGCGCCGGATGCGCCCGCGCAGCGCGAGATCGTCGGCGGTCCACTTGCGCGCGACGATCTCGATCGCGCACTCGGCGACCGGCGTCAGCGTCTGGTCGAAGCGCGGCACGCCGTCGAACCGGTACGACGCGTCCAGGAGCTCGAGCTTCAGCGCCTGCACGCGGTCGGACACGCCGTCCATCAGGTCCGTGACGTTGATCGACCTGGGCGACCAGCTCGAGAACTTGGCGAGCGTGAACGTCCACTTGTGGTCGCTGTTGAACGTCGACGGGAACACGCCCTGCTCGTAGAGATCCTCGTCCGGCACGATCACCACCAGGTGACCGCCCGGCTTCAGCACCCGGATCCAGTGGTCGAGCGCGATCCGCGGATCGACCATGTGCTCGAGGCAGTGGCTCGAGTGCACGAAGTCGAGGCTCTCGTCGGCAACGCCCGCGAGAAACTGCGCATCGCCGTCCGGCAGGTCCCACGCCCGGCACGAGCGGATTCCGGGGAACAGCTCGCGATAGTTGGCGAGCGAATCGCCGCCGGCCCCGACGTCGATCCCATCGCCCACGAACCATCGCGTCGCGAAGCGCGCGTCGTGGAGCCTGCGCGCGACCGCCTTGCTGCATTCGTGCACTTGCCGCTCCCCGGTTCCGCGCGTCAGCCGTGCTGGAACACGACGGTCTTGAGCGTCGTGAAGCCGTGCAGCGCCTCGAAGCCCTTCTCGCGCCCGTGGCCCGAGTGCCCGAAGCCGCCGAACGGCAGCTCGACGCCGCCGCCGGCGCCGTAGTTGTTGACGAACACCTGCCCCGCCCGCACCGCGCGCGCCATGCGAAGCTGGCGGGCACCGTCGCGCGTCCAGACGCCCGCGACGAGCCCGAAGTCGGTGCCGTTCGCGAGCGCGACCGCGTGCGCCTCGTCGTCGAACGGCATCGCCGCCAGCACCGGCCCGAACACCTCCTCGCGGGCGAGCCGCGACGCGGGCGGCACGTCGCGCACGAGCGTCGGCGCCACGTAGTAGCCCGACGAAGGCGCGTTCGCCGCGATCGTCCCCTGCCCGGCCACCGGCAGCCTGTCTCGCGATGCGTCCGCGAGGAAGCCGCGCACGCGATCGAGCTGCGAGGCGCGGATCAGCGGCCCGCAGTCGAGGTCGTCCAGCGCCGGGCCGACCTTGAGCGCCGAGAAGACGCCCGCGAGCCGCTCGAGCAGCGCCTCGTAGCGCGAGCGCTCGACCAGCAACCGGCTGCCCGCCGAGCACGTCTGCCCGGCGTTCTGCACGATCGCGTTGACGATCACCGGAATCGCGGCGTCGAGGTCGGCGTCCGCGAACACGATCTGCGGCCCCTTGCCGCCCAGCTCGAGCGTGACCGGGCAGTGCCGCTTCGCCGCTTCCTGCGCGACGATCGTCCCGGTCGCGGGCGACCCGGTGAACGAAAGGTGGTCGATGCCCGGGTGCGCCGCGAGCGCGATGCCGGCCTCGCGGCCGAGCCCGGTCACCACGTTGATCGCGCCCTCGGGGAAGCCCGCCTCGGCAGCGAGCTCCGCGATGCGCAGGAGCGACAGGCACGCGTCCTCGGCCGGCTTCACGACGCAGGCGTTGCCCGCCGCGAGCGCCCCGCCGACGCTGCGCCCGAAGATCTGCATCGGGTAGTTCCAAGGGATGATGTGCCCGGTCACGCCGTGCGGCTCGCGCCAGGTCAGCACCGTGTAGCCGGGCAGGTACGGGATCGTGTCGCCGTGCAGCTTGTCCGGCGCGCCCGCGTAGAACTCGAAGTAGCGAGCGCAGGCCGCCGCGTCGGCGCGCGCCTGCTTCATCGGCTTGCCGCAGTCGCGCGCCTCGATCCACGCGAGCTCGTCCGCGTGGTCGGCGATCGCGCGCGAGAGCGCCATCAGCTTGCGGCCCTTCTCCGCGGGCGCGAGCCTGCCCCACGCCCCGTCGAACGCCGCGCGCGCGGCCTTCACCGCCGCGTCGACGTCCGGCGCGTCGCCGCGCGCGATCGAAGCGAACGGCTTGCCGTCGGACGGATCGATGACCGGCAGCTCCTCGCCCGTCATCGGCGAGCGGAACGCGCCGGCGATGAAGTGGCGGGCGGGCGTGCGGACCGAGAGCGTCGGGTGCGGGGCGTTCATCGGAAACTCCTCACTTCTCGGGCAGGAACTTCTGCGCGAGCGCGTCGGCACGGGCTCCGACGCGCCTGTTCGCTGCGAAGTCGATTGCGACCCTGCCCATTCTACGACACGGCACGCGCGGCGCTCGGCAGCGCGGCCTTGCTGTCGAGCGTCGACGCGTCGGGGCGACGACCCGCACGGCTTTCGCAGTGTGGCGCGGGCGGGTCGGTCCCCATGGGCCATCGAGCCCGACCCCTTTGACCCATAATGGCGGGCACCCGCGCATTGCCTTTGGCCAAGCGGGATTCGTGGCCCGAGCTCCGACGAATGGAGGATCGTGGGATCGCCGATCCGACGGATGGATGCCATGCGCGTTCGGAACGACCCCGTCGCCGGCGCGTTCCCCGGCCAGGAGCTCGTCTACGGGCTGGTCCAGTCCGCGTGGAGCGCGTGGGCGCGGCGGCGATATCGCGATTCGTTCGACCAGGTCGCGAGCTTCGTCCTGTTCGTCGGGTATCCGCGAAGCGGCCACAGCCTGGTCGGAGCGATGCTCAACGCTCATCGCAACGCGGTCATCGCCCATGAACTGGATGCGCCGAAGCTCGTCGTCGGCGGCTGCACCCGGGACGAGCTCTACTCGCGAATACTGGCTCGCGCGGCGTGGTTCAACCTGCGGGGCAACACCAGCAACTACGAGTATCAGATCCCCAATCGATGGCAGGGCCGGTTCGAGGCGCTTCGGCTGGTCGGCGACAAGCGCGGCGGCTCCGCGGCCCAGTGGCTCGCCAGGCATCCCGATCTCCTCGGGCGGCTCCGCGCGACGGTCGGCGTTCCGCTCCGGTTGATTCACGTCGTCAGGAACCCGTACGACAACATCGCCGCGATCGCTCGCTGGCACGGCCTCCCGCTCGACCGGAGCATCGACTTCTACTTCTCGCACTGTGAGACCACCGGCCCGCTGGCCGCCTCCGGTGCGAGCGAGATGGTGACCGTCGCGCACGAAGATCTGGTTCGCGAGCCCGAGGCCGCACTCGCCGGGCTCTGCTCGGACCTCGGCCTGGCGACCGACCCGGAGTACCTGGCCGCCTGCGCCAGCATCGTATTCGCCCGGCCGACCCACTCCCGGCGGCAGGCCAACTGGAGCCCAGCCCAGGTCGCGGAGGTCAAGCGTCGCGCCCGACGCTATCCCTTTCTCGATCGCTACGATTTCGAGATCGCCGATCCCGGGGCCGATGGGATTTCGGCCGCCGACTCACGGAGCGGGAGCCTGGGCGCCGGCCGGCGGTCCACCTTCGCTTCAGGCGCCGATCGACTCTCGGCGTTCCTGTCCCCTCGGGTCGGAAAGGCGCCGCCCGGCACCCCTGGGGCCGGACCCCAGTGAACGCGCCACCTCGTTGATGCCCCGGCCGGCCCGGTGCGATCCGGCGGTCTGCAATCGAGTCCGACCCCGTCGATCCGCGACCGGACGACCTACTTCTTCGGCACGAACTTGTGCGCGAGCGTGTTCTCGTCGACGCGCGGCGCGTACGCGATGCCGTCGCGCGTCGCCCACAGGCTCACCTGGAAGTGCAGCGGGATGATGCCGGTGTCGCCGATCGCGATCTCGGCCGCGCGCTGCAGGTAGGCCTCGCGCTTGACGTCGTCGACGGTCATCAGCGCGTCCTCGGTCAGCGCGTCGACCTTCGTGTTGCTGTAGCGGCCGCGGTTCGCGGTGCCGAAGCCCTTGTCGCGGTTGAAGGTCATCACGAGCGCCTTCAGCGACGACGACGCCTCGCCGGTGCCCGTCGACCAGCCGACGAGGATCACGCTGAACTTGAGGTCGGTCGCCTGCGGGAAGAACGTGGCCGACGGCATCGCGACGACCTCGGTCTTGATGCCGACGCGCGTCCACATCTGCGCGAGCGCCTGCGCGATCTTCGCGTCGTTGACGTAGCGGTTGTTGGTCGCGTGGATCGTCATCGCGAAGCCGTCGGGGTAGCCGGCCTTCGCGAGCAGCGCCTTCGCGCCTTCGGGATCGTACTTCTCGACTTTCAAGTTCTTCGTCGCGCCGAACAGGAAGTCGGGCACGAACTGGCCGGCCGGCACCGCCTCCTTCTCCATCACGCGCTCGACGACGAGCGGCCGGTTGATCGCCATCGACAGCGCCTTGCGGACGTTCGGGTCCTTCAGCGGATTGCGGTCGAGCGCCTTGCCGTCCCGTCGCGGTGACGAACGGGGTCACCGTACGGTCGCTGTCCATGTGGACGTACATCAGCCGGTCAGACACCTGCCGGTAGATCGCGAGGCGCTTGTCGGAGGCGAGCTTCGCCACGTCGGCGGTCGGCACGTTCTCGATCGCCTGCACGTCGCCCGACAGTAGCGCGGCGACGCGCGCCGCGTCATTCGTGAGGATGCGCAGCGTGACCTTCTCCCACGGCGTCTTCCCGCCCCACCACGCGTCGTTCCGCGCGAGCTCGATGCGGTCGCCCTTCACGTAGCGCACGAGCTTGTAGGGCCCGGTCCCGATCGCCGCCTTGCCGCTGTTGAAGTCCTCGGTCGAGCCTTTCGCGGCTTCCTTCGACACGATCGCGATCTGCGTCATGTCGGTCGGCATCAGCGGATAGGGCTGAGCGGTGCGGAAGCGGATCGTGTACGGGTCGACGACCTCGATCTTCTGGATCTGCTTCGTGTACGCGGTGAACGGGCTCGGGCTGTTCGGGACTTTCGGCACGCGCTCGATCGACGCGACGACGTCCGCGGCGGTGAAGTCGCTGCCGTCGGAGAACTTGACGCCCCGGCGCAGCTTGAACTCCCACACGGTCGGCTCGATCGCCTTCCACTCGGTCGCGAGGCCGGGCATCGGCTGCGACTTCTCGTTGCGCAGCACCAGCGTGTCGAACATGTGGACCGCGACCGCGTTGTTCGGGGTCAGGTTGTGGTAGTGCGGATCGATCGACGTCACGTCGGCGCCAAGCCCGACGACGAGGTTCGCGGCCTGCGCGGAGAAGGCCGCGGACGCGGCGAGCGCGGCGGCGAGCTTGCGGATCGACGTCATGGGGGAGCTCCGGGCGGATGTCGGACGGCGCCGGACGCGCCGCGGAAGGGCCAAGCATAGCAAGGGCGGCCGGTCGGTTGTAACAGACTGTGTGCGCGGGACGGGGTCGTCAACCGCGCGCGCCGACCTGCCGTTGTGGCGGCGATAGGCATGCGTGTCGCATGCCGCCGCCACAGGAGGATTTCCATGACGCGCAAGCTCTCCCCGATCGTCGCGGCCGCCGCGCTCGCCGGCTCGGCCGCGCTCGCCGCGCTGCCCGCGCACGCCGGCGGCGTCTCGTGGGGCGTGTCGATCGGCGTGCCGGGATTCTCGATGTTCGCCGGCCAGCCGGCGTTCGGCGGGCCGGCGTGGCCGGTCGTACGCCCGGTCGCGCCCGCGTTCGTTCCGGCGCCGGTGTTCGCGCCGCCGGTCGTCGTCGCGCCGCAGGTCGTCTACCGGCCGGTCGCGCGCCCGTGGATCCGCCCGGTGCCGGTGTTCCGCCCGCGTCCCGTGATCGTCTACCGCGGCTGGTGACCGCGCGGGGCCGGACATGCCCGGCACCCGCGGGGCGAATCGGCGTCACTTCGAGCCGGATCGCATCGCCTCGGCGAGGCGCCGCAGGTCGAACTTGCCGGACGGCGTCATCGGCAGCGCGGGCACGATCCTGACGCGACGCGGCGCGCGGAGCCCGAGCGCCCGGCGCGCGAACGCCTGCAGCTCGCCCTCGTCGGCGATCGCGCCGTCGACGACCTCGACCGCGGCGACCGGGATGTCGCCGTGCGACGGCGAGCGCATCGGGAACGCGACCACCGCCTTGACCGCCAGGTGCCGCTCGAGCGCCCGCTCGATCTCGAGCGGCGCGATCTTGATCCCGTTCATGTTCATCACGTCGTCGGCCCGGCCGTAGACGCTGAGCTCGCCGTTCGGTGCGATCGACGCGGCGTCGCCGGGCTGGAACCAGCCGTCGCGGAAATGGCGCGCGGTCGCGGCGGCGTCGCCGTGGTAGCCGGTCGACATCCCCGGCGCGCGCATGCGGATCTCGCCGATCTCGCCCGGCGGGAGCGGTGCGCCGTTCTCGTCGACGATCTCGACCTCGGCGCCGGCCACCAGCGGGCCGACGGATTCCCTGACGGCGTCGGGATCGCGCTCGACCACGCGCGCGATGTGACCGCATTCCTGCGCGGCATAGATGACCTGCACGGAGTCGCACAGCCGGGTCAGGAGCTCGCGGCGGAGCTTGCCCGAGGACCGTGCGCCGGTGGCCCGCAATTGCGTCCCCGGCGGCAAGCGGCCGTGCAGCTCCGCTTCGCCCAGCAGCGATCGCACCTGGCCGACCATGCCGCCCACGGCATCGACCCGCAGCGACGCGCACAGTCGGGCGACCGGCGTTCGCGAGCGTCCCCGGAGCGCGCAGGCCTCGCCCTGGAAGAACGAGTAGTACATGCTCCGCTGCACGAAGTGGTACTCGATCGACGACAGCATCAACAGGCAACCCGTCGAGGCGCGCCGCGCCTGCTGCGCCATCCGGCCTTGCAGGATCGGCAGGAGCTTGGATTCGCCGGTCGTGCCGGACGTCGAGAAGTAGGTGATGAGCCCGTCGGGATCGCGGTGCGCGGTCGGCGGCCTGCGCCCGCCGCCGCCCGCCGCGACGAGACGCGCGTCGACGGCGATCGTCTCGAGCGCGTCGAGGCGATGCTCGGCGTCGGCGACGACGACCCGCCGCGCGCCGACGCGCGCGGCCAGGCGCGAGCGCGCGACCGCGTCGTCGAACGTCGGCAGCACGACGTACGACGCGCCGAGCGTCGCCAGGGCCAGCACGACGATCACGTGCGCGACGTCGTCGGCGATCGTGACGCCGACGCACTCGCCTGGCCGGACGCCCTTCGACGCGAGCAAGGCGGCCGCGTCGCCGACGAGCCCGGCCAGCTCGCCGTAGGCGATCGTGCGGTGCTCGCCGACGATGGCGCGCGCCTCCGGACGCTCCGACGCGTACCCGAGCAGCGCGTCGACGACGGTGTCCGGAGCGAGACTCATCGCCCGGCGCTCACTGCGGCTGGTAGCCGATCGCGTCGGCGACGCGCTTCCACTTGGCGAGCTCGGAAGCGAGGCGCTCCGCCGATTCCTTGCGCGTGTCGCCGACGGGGACGTTGCCGATGTCCAGCAATTGCCTGCGCACTTCCGGCTCGGCGAGCGCGCGCAGGACCTCGGCGTTGAGGCGGTTGGCGATCGCGTCCGGGATGCCGGCCGGGCCGACCAGGAAGAAGTAGCCGCCCGCGACGATCGGCAGGCCCTGCTCGGTGAGCGTCGGCAGGTCGGGCAGCGTCGGGTCGCGCCCCTGGGCGGCGAGGCCGAGGATCCTGAGCGTGCCTGCCTCGACGTGCGGGCGCAGCGCCGGCAGGTCCATGAACGCGACCTGCACGTCGCCCGCCAGCATGGCCTGCAGGAGCGGAGCGGCCCCCTTGTACGGCACGTGCACCGCGTCGGTGCCGGTCATGAGTTTGAAGAGCTCGAACGCCAGGAAGTTGCCCGATCCCAGGCCCCAGGACCCGTAGTTGTAGCGCCCCGGCTCCCGGCGCATCGCCTCGACCAGCTCGCGCGCGTCGCGCGCGGACACCGACCTGCCCACGACCAGGGCGAGCGAATTCTCGATCAGCGTCGTGATCGGCGTGAAGTCGCGCAACGTGTCGTAGGGAACGTTCTTCTGGACGGTCGGCGCCGCGGTCAGCGAGCCCGACGTCCCGAGGAACAGCGTGTAGCCGTCGGGCGCCGCTCGCGCGGTGTAGCCCGCGGCGATCGTGCCGGCCGCGCCGGGGCGCGAGTCCAGGACCATCGGCTTGCCGAGCGCGATCGCGACGCGGTCGAACACGATCGTCTTGATGCGATCGGTGCTGCCGCCAGGGGCGCCCTGGCTGACGAGCGTGATCGGTCGTTCGGGCCAGGTCTGCGCCCGCGCGGAAGCGGATGCAATCGCCGCGGCAACCAGGCAAAGCGCAGCAAGCCGCCGCGCCGGGATCGTCGTTCGGAAGGTCATGGTCGTCATCCCTGGTAGCGGATTCGATAGATCGCACCGGCGTAGTCGTCGCTGACGAGGAGCGACCCGTCGGGCGCAACGAGCACGTCCGCCGGCCGCCCCCAGACGGACCCGCCGTCGAGCCAGCCTTCGGCGAAGGGCTCGTACGCCACCGCGCGGCCGCTCGCGTCGAGTCGCACGAGCGTCACGCGGTAGCCGATTTTCGTCGAGCGGTTCCACGAGCCGTGCTCGGCGATGAACACCTGGCCGCGGTACCTCGGCGGAAACTGCGTGCCGGTGTAGAAGCGCATCCCGAGCGACGCGACGTGCGGCCCGAGGTTCTGCGCAGGCGGCACGAACTCGCCGCAGGCGCGCTTCCCGCCGTACTCCGGATCGGGGATCGTGCCGCCGTGGCAGTAGGGGTAGCCGAAGTGCTGACCGGGCCGCGTCGACCGATTGAGCTCGTCGGGCGGCGCGTCGTCGCCCAGGAGGTCGCGTCCGTTGTCGGTGAACCAGAGCTCCTTCGTCTGCGGGTGCCAGTCGAACCCGACGGTGTTGCGCACGCCGCGCGCGACGACCTCGTACCCGCTGCCGTCCGGATTCATCCTGCCGAGGTTCGCGTAGCGATCGGGATCGGGCTCGCAGATGTTGCACGGCGCGCCGACCGGCACGTAGAGCTTGCCGTCGGGACCGAACGCGATGAACTTGCGCCCGTGATGGCCGTCGGTGGGGAACCGGTCCGAGACGATGACCGGCGCGGGCGGATCGTCGAGGCGCTTCTCGATGCCGTCGTAGCGCAGGATGCGGCTCACCGCGGACACGTACAGCGCGCCGTCGCGGAACGCGACGCCGGCGGGCTCGCGCAGGCCGCGCGCGATCACGCGCACGACCGGCGCCGCGTCACGCGGGAAGGTCACCGCGTGCACGAACCCGCTGTTGCTGCCGACGAACAGCGTCCCTTCCGCGCCCCAGGTCATCGCGCGCGCGTTGGGAACGCGCGCGACGAGCTCGATCGCGAAACCCTCGGGCAGGCGGATCCGGCCGAGCGGCAGCGGCGCCTGCGCGACGACGGCGTCCGGCGCTGCCGCCCAGGCGATGGCGAGGACGACGATCGTCCGGACGACCCGCATGACCCGCTCCCCCGTGCGCGACGCCGGCATCATCGCAGCAGGCGCCCGCCGCGGCAACGGTGCTATGCTGCCGCCTGCCCTGTCGCCCCGCCCCTCGCGATGAACGCGCCCGATCGCACGCTGCACGACACCGGGGCCGCCGTCCGGCCCGTGCACGACGCGCGCGATCTCGCGGCGTGGGACATGATCCGGACGCTCGTCGCGTTCGACACGACGAGCCGCGATTCGAACCTCGCGCTGATCCACTGGGTCCGCGACCACCTCGCGGGCTTCGGGATCGCGTCGTCACTGACCTTCGACGACGACCGCCGCAAGGCGAACCTGTTCGCGACGCTCCCGGCGCGGGACGGCAACGCCACCGCGAACGGCATCGTGCTCTCCGGGCACACGGACGTCGTGCCGGTCGACGGCCAGCCCTGGGACACCGATCCCTTCGTCGCGACGCAGGTCGGCGACCGCGTGTTCGGTCGGGGCATCACCGACATGAAGAGCTTCTCGGCGACCGGGCTCGCGCTCGTGCCGCTGTTCCTGTCGCGGCCGCTCGTGCGGCCGCTGCACTTCGCGCTGTCCTACGACGAGGAGGTCGGCTGCATCGGCGTGCGCCGCCTGATCGCCGAGCTCGCGCCGCGGGGCATCCGGCCCGCCGGCTGCATCGTCGGCGAGCCGACCGGCATGCGGCTCGTCGTCGCCCACAAGGGCAAGAAGAGCTGGCGCTGCCGCGTCCGCGGGCACGAGGCGCACAGCTCGCTCACGCCGCGCGGCGTGAACGCGGTCGAGATCGGCGCCCGGCTCGTCGCGCGCCTCTCGGACATCGCGCGGCGCTTCCGCGAGGCCGGCGGCCGCGACGAGGCGTACGACGTGCCGTACACGACCGTGCACGTCGGCACGATCCGCGGAGGCACCGCGCTCAACATCGTCCCGCGCGACTGCACGTTCGACTTCGAGGTCCGGCACCTGCCCTTCGACGATCCCGACGCGGTGCTGGCCGAGATCCGCGCGTACGCGGAATCGTTCGTGCCCGGCATGCGCGAGGTCGCGCCCGACACCGGCATCGCGTTCGACGCGATGTCGACGCTGCCGGGATTCGACACCGTCGACGGCTCCGACATCTCGGCGATCGGCCACGCGTGCTCGGGCGCCGAGGGCGCGGGCAAGGTGTCGTTCGGCACCGAGGCGTCGCTGTTCCACGCCGCGTCGATCCCCACGGTGATCTGCGGCCCCGGCCACATCGAGCAGGCGCACCAGCCCAACGAGTGGTGCGCGGTCGAGCAGCTCGCGCGCTGCGAAGGCTTCATGCGCCGGCTCGCCGACCGGCTGCACGCCGCGTGACGCCGGGCGCGGCCCCCGGCGTCGCGTCGGCGGCGCCGAACGCGAGCGCGCCGCCGATCGAGGTCGCGTTCCCCGATCTCTCCCGCTGGGAGGCGGGCAACGCGGGCGTCCCCTACGTCTGGACGTTCGAGGCGCGCGCGAGCGGCCCGCACCTCGTCGTGCAGGCGCTCACGCACGGCAACGAGGTGTGCGGCGCGATCGCGATCGACCGGCTGCTCGACGAGGGCCTGCGCCCCGCGCGCGGCCGGCTCACCTTCGTGTTCGCGAACGTGGCCGCGTACCGCTCGTTCGACCGCGCCGATCCGTTCGCGTCGCGCTGCGTCGACGAGGACTACAACCGGCTGTGGTCGGCCGAGGTCCTCGACGGCACGCGCCAGACGCGCGACCTCGCGCGAGCGCGCGAGCTCCGCCCGGTCATCGACGGCGCCGACGCGCTGCTCGACCTGCATTCGATGACCGATCCCTGCCCGCCGCTCGCGCTCGCCGGCACGCGCCACAAGGGCCTCGCCCTCGCGCGCGCCGTCGGCGTTCCCTCGTACATCGTGATCGACGCGGGCCACGCGGCCGGCAGGCGGCTGCGCGACTACGCGTTCTTCGACGAGCCCGCCGACCCGCGCGCGGCGCTCCTCGTCGAATGCGGCCAGCACTGGGAGCGCGCGGCCCCCGAGGTCGCGGTGGAGTCGACGCTGCGCTTCCTCGCCCACTTCGGCACGCTGCCGCGTTCGGAGCTCGTCGCGCGCGTCGGCGCGGCGCCGCCCCCGCCACAGCGCGCGATCGCGGTCACGAAGGTCGTCACGATCATGACCGACCGGTTCGCGTTCACGACGCCGGTGCACGGCATGATGGTCGTCCCGAAGGCCGGGACGGCGATCGCCCGCGACGGCGAGGCCACGATCGCGACGCCGCACGACGACTGCGTCCTGATCATGCCGACGCGCCGCCCGAAGGTCGGCGAGACCGCGGTCCGCCTCGGCCGGTTCGTCTGACGCGTCGGCGAGCGCGTCGGACTGAGGGCTTGGCCCACAGGGCGAACCGCAGTCGTGGCGACTGTGACGGGCTGAAGCCGGACCCACAAGGACGGCAGGACTTCGCGCGCCTGCCGTGGGTCGGGCTTCAGCCCGACGTCTTCGCCAGCGCCCTCGCCGCGTCGTCGACGCGCATGCCGACCGCGAGGCCCCGCGCCGCCGCCGCGGCGTTGACGCGCGAGAGCACGCCGGTCGCCCACATCGACCGCGCGTCGCCGATGCGGGCGCTCCGATGGTCGACGGTCGCCGCGGGCACGCCCCGGGCATCGAGCACCGGCAGGCGCGAGATGCCGGCGTCGTCGCGGCCGATGCCGGCGTCGTGGAAGAAGGCGCCCGCCGCGTCGACCGGCAGCGCGCTCGCGGGATCGTCGCCGTGCAATCCGCCGTGCGAGCCGATGACCAGCACGCGCCCCGCATCCCGGGCGACGACGCCGCCGATCGAGTCGATCCCGACGATCGCGCGAAGGCCCGGTTGCTCCGCCGCGAGCACCACGCGGGCCTCGCGCTGCGGGGGAAGCGATCCGACCGGCGGCCGCGCGGCGCGCAGTCGCTCGGCGGCGTCGCGGCAGCGCATCCCGGGCGCGACGCCGAGGCTCGCCGCGCGGGCGTTCGCGAAGGAGATCACGCCGCGCGCGAGCGTGTCGGCGGCGACGGCGATGCGCGCGGACGTGTGCGCGACCGAGGCGGCGGCCATGCCGGCGGCGTCGAGCGCCTCGATGCCCGCGATCCCCGCGTCCTCGAGGCCGCCCCCCGCGTCGTTGAAGATCGCCGCGCGGACACCGGCCTCGATCGCGTAGCGCGCCGCGATCAATCCGCCGTGCGAGCCGGTGACGAGCACCGCGCCGCGCGCGTCCGCCGGCAGCGCGGTGACGCTGTCCGCGACGACGATGGCGGCGCTCATCGCGGGGCCGGCTGCGCGGCGGGCGGCGGCTCGCGCGACTCGCGGGACCGCGCGACGACCTCTCGCGCGACGGCGACGAGGTCGGCCCCGACCTGCGCTTCGCGCGCGGCGCGGACCTTCGCCGCGGCGGAGGCGAACGCGTCCTCGCCCGCGCGGGTCAGCCGGGTTTCGCCCATGCCGCTCGCCACGAGCTCGCGCTCGGCCGCTTCCTCGCGCGCGGCGGCGCCGACGTTGCGCGCGACCTGCCGCGCGGTCGCCACCGCGCTCGCGCGCTGCGCGTCGGACCACGCGTCCCACACCGGCCGGCGCACGGCGAACAGCATCGCGTCGCCGAACGCGCCCCAGCGGGCGAGCTGCCGGTAGCCGGTCGCGGGGAACCGCGCCGCGACGAAGCTCGTCGGCATGCCGTCCTGGCCGTCGAGGCGCCCCGCCGCGAGCGCGTCCTGCGCCTGCAGGAAGCTCATGGCCTCGGGCCGCGCGCCGAGCGCCGCGAGCGTCTCGACGACCAGCGGGCCGCCGGTCACGCGCAGCCGCAGCCCGTCGAGATCGGCCGGCGCGCGGACGACGCGATCCACGGTGGCGAGCGCGCGATGGCCGAGCGGCGCCATCGCGACGATCACGACGCCCGCGGCGTCGGCGCGCTTCATCAGCGGGCCCGCGACCTCGGGCGCCGCGACGAGCGCCGCGAGATCCTCGGGCTCCGGCGCGATCCACGGCAGCGCGTAGACCGCCGCCTCGGGCAGCTGCGCCGACCACGCGAGCGCCGAGCCGACCGCGAGGTCGGCCTGCCCGTCGCGCAACGCGAAGAATTCGCGGCCCGGGTCGCGCTGCGCGAGCGCGGCGCCCGGATGGAGCTTCGCGTCGATGCGCGCCCCGGGCGCGGCGGCGAGCGCCTCGCTCCACGCCTTCGCGGCCGCGCCGAGCGGGAACGCCGGCGCGACGGCGACCGACAGCCGAAGCTCGCCGCCGGCCGGCTGAGGCGCCTGCGCCTGGCACGACGTCACCGACAGCGCCAGTGCGGCGCACGCGGCACGACGCCCCCAGGAATGGCCGAGGCATGCGCTCCCTCGCATGCGAGGCAGTCTAGCAGCCTGTGCCGGCGCACTCGGCGCCGCGACGCGATCAGCCGTCGTCGGGCGCCGGCGGGGCGCGCCAATAGCGCGCGTCGACGGCTCGCGCCCGCTCGACCGGCGAAATGCCCGCCGGCGACGCATCGAACACGATCGCGCCTTCGCGGTCGGTCCGCGCGGTCGTCGCGCCGCGTGCGACGTAGCGAGCCACGACCTCCGGCCGCGGATGGCCGAAACGGTTGCGGTAGCCCGGCGTGAAGATCGCGAGCGCGGGATCGACCGCCGCGACGAACGCGCGCGTCGATGACGTGAGGCTCCCGTGGTGGGGCACGACGATCGCATCGGCGCGCAGCGCATCGCGGGCCTCGCGCAGGAGCCGCGCCTCGCTGCGCGCCTCGATGTCGCCGGTCAAAAGCACGCGCGCCGCGCCCGCGCCGACCGCGATCACGCAGGACAGGTCGTTGGTCTTCGCGCGCGGGTCGTCGTAATGGGCGGGCGGCGGATGCAGCACCTCGAAGTCGACGCCGTCCCAGCGCCAGCGCGACCCGGCGAGGCAGCGCTCGGCGCGTCCGCCTTCGCGCTCCGCGACCAGCGGATGGTCGTCGGGCAGCGACGAGACCAGGCGCAAGATCGGAATGGCGCCTTCGAGCGACGCGGCGCCGCCCGCGTGGTCGAGGTCCTGGTGGCTCACGACGAGCGCGTCGAGGCGCGCGATGCCTTCGTGCCGCAGGAAAGGGGCGACGATGCGCGAGCCCGCATCGGCCGTCTCGGTCCAGCGGGGGCCGGTGTCGTAGACCAGCGCGTGCGAGCGCGTGCGCACGACCACCGACAGCCCCTGCCCGACGTCGAGCACCGTGATCCGCGCGACGCCTTCGGGCGGCGGCAGCGGCACGACGAGCGCGAGCGGCGCGATCCACAGCGCGCCGAGCGCGCGGCCGGGCACGCCGCGCGGCGCGAGCATCCAGGCGACGCCGATGCACGCGGCTGCCAGCGTCCAGCCCGCCGGCGCGCGCTGCGCCCAGGCCGCGCCGGGGGCATCGGCGAGCCATGCGAGGTACGCCATCAGGGGCGCGAGGATCGCGTGGGCGGCCACGAAGCAGGTGTCGACGGGGAGCGCGATGCCGGCGACCGCGAACGGGACGACGGCGAAGGTCACGACCGGGATCGCCACCGCGTTCGCGAGCGGCGAGACGAGCGACACCTGTCCGAAGAGCGCGAGCGCGAACGGCACGAGGCCGACGGTCACCGCCCACTGCGTGCGCGCGGCCTCGCGGAGGGCCGCGACCAGCCGCGCCGACCGATCGGCCGGGGGCTCGTGCGCGACCCGCCCGGCGCCCGCGTAGATCAGCACCGCGACCGCGCCGTACGACAGCCAGAAGCCGGGGGCGAGCACCGCCCAGGGGTCCAGCGCCAGCACTCCAGCCAGCGCCCACAGCCACGCGAGCGCGAAGCCACCGTGGCGCAACGCCACCAGCGCGACCGAGCCGGTCGCGAGCATCGCGAACGTGCGCAGCGCCGGCACTTCCGCGCCCGCGAGCAGCGTGTAGACACCCGCCGCCGCGACGCCGCCGATCGCGCCGACGCTGCGCGCGGGCAGCCGGTCGGTCACCGCGGTCGACCGGCGCGCGAGCCACGCGATCGCGCAGGCGGCCAGCGCCGCGAGCGCGGTGACGTGCAGGCCCGAGATGCTCACCAGGTGCCCGACGCCGGTTCGGTTGAACACCGTCCACTGCGCGTCGGGGATCGAGCGCTGGTCGCCGATCGCGAGGGCCGCGACGACGCCGGCGTAGGGAGCCCCCGGCAGCGCCGCGGCGATGCGTTCCCGCACGCGCTCGCGCGCACGCTGCACGACGTCGATCGGGCGCCCGGCGAAGGCGTCGACGCGTTCGTTCCGCGGGCTATCGCGCACGTAGCCGGTCGCGCGCAGGTTGCGCTCGAGGAGCCAGGCCTCGAGGTCGAAGCCGCCGGGATTCGCGTAGCCGTGAGGGCGCTTCAGACGCACGACGAGCCGCCAGCGCTCGCCCGCGGAGACGCTCGGCGCGTCGACGTCATCCTGTGGCTCAGCCTTCAGGCCGACGCTCAGGGACCTCGGCCCGGCGTCGCGCGCCGCGAGCCAGGACAGCGACACGCGCGAAGGCACCGTCGCGCCAGGCGTCTCGACGCGCTCGACGGCGAACGCGAATCGCGTCCCCAGCGGCGAGCGATCGGGCAGGTCGTCGACGATGCCGACGATCGCGACGTCGCGGCCTTCCCATGCATCGGGCAGCGCGTCCGCGAGCCGCGCCTCGGCGCGCCACGCCGCGTAGCCGAAGCCCACGACGGCCGTCGCAAGCGCGACCGCGCCCACGCAAACCCAGCGCACGGCGTCCGTCCGGTCGCCACCGCGGCGAATGCGGATCGCCGCGAGCGCGAGCCCCGCGCCCGCCGCGACCCACGCCCAGGGCGTGGCCGGCAATTCCGCCCGGGTCTGCAGCACACCGACGCCGACTGCGAAGGCGGCGAGCGTGAACGGAACCGCGGAAGGCGGCGCGCCGATCGTCCAGGTGCGCATCGCGCGATCGTCTCGCGCGGCGCGGCCGGACCGCGATCATCCGAACGTCTAGGGTCGTTCGAGGAACTCGCGCACGAGCTCGATCTGCGCCTCGGGCACCAGTGTGGGCGCGTGCCCGACGCCGGGCAGCGTCACGAGCTCGGCCTTCGGCCCGCGCTTCGTCATCGCGAGCGCGACGTCGGCCGACAGGAGGTCCGAGCGCTCGCCGCGGATCACGAGCGTGGGCGCGCGGATCGCGTCCCAGGTGCCCCACAGGTCGACGTCGCCGGGGATCTTCAGGCCTTCGCGGAACGGCAGAGCGATCGCCGGGTCGTAGTGCAGGGTCCAGCGGCCGTCCGGCCGGCGCACGATGACGTTGTCGACGAGGAATGCCCACTGCGCGTCGGTGTGCGGCCCGAACGGCTCGCTGATCGCGCGGATCGCCAGGAACGCCGCCTCGCGCGTCGGGAAAGACGTCTCGACGCCGACGTAGCCCGCGATGCGCTCGAGCGCGGCGCGCGCGAGCACCGGCCCCGCATCGCTCACGACCATGCGGCGGATCGGCGTGCGCTCCATCGCCGCGAGGCCCATGCCCATCAGCGCGCCGAGCGAGATGCCGACCCAGCACAGCTCCTCGACGTCGAGCCGCGCGATCAGCGTGACCGCGTCGGCGACGTAGGTCGGCACCTGGTAGAGCATCGGGTCGGCCAGGCGGTCGCTCGCGCCGCGCCCGGGCATGTCGGGCGCCACGACGCGCCATCGGGGCGCGAGCGAGCGGGCGAGCGGCCCGAAGTCGCGCGAGTTGCGCGTCAGCGCGTGCGCGCACACGACGACGCGCGGGTTCGCCGGGTCGCCCCACTCGCGATAGGCCACGCGGTGGAGGCGGCCGCCGCCGAGGCAGGCGACGTGCCGCGCGCGCGAACCGTCGTCGTCGAGCGCGTCGTCGCTCACTATGTGCCCTTGCCACGCGGCGGCAGCACCATCTGCGTGCAGCGGAACAGCGCGATCGTCGCCCCGTCGGCCTTGCGCGTCACCGTCGCGTCCCAGACCTGCGTCAAGCGCCCGAGGTGCGCCGCCGTCGCGACGCAGGCGAGCGTGCCTTCGCGCGCGGTCGACACGAAGTTGCACTTGAGCTCGATCGTCGTGAAGTTGTGGTCGTCGTCGGGCAGGTGCGCGAGGCAGCCGTAGCCGGACGCGGTGTCCGCGAGCGCGATCACCGTCGCCGCGTGAAGGTAGCCGTTGGGCGCCAGGAGCTCGGGACGGATGTCGAGCTCGCCGTCGAGCCGCCCTCGCGAGAGGGCGGTCGGGCGGAAGCCGACGAGCCCAGGGAGCCGCCCGTCCCCGCGGTGCTTGAGTTGCTCGAGCTTGCGCCCCCAGTGCGCCGGGTCGGTCATGCGTGGTCCCGCGGGATGGAATGGCGCGAGGATACCGCAGCGATGTCGAGCCGCAGGCGGCACGACGGCGATTCATGCAGGGAGCGCCGGCCTTAAGGCCGACCCACAAGCGCTGGAAATGGGGGTCGGGCTTCGGCCGGACGCGGCGGCGCTCAGGCAGCGATCGGCTGCGGCGCGGCGTCGACGACGAGTCGCCCCTGGCGGAAAGTCGCGAAGCGCGTGCCGTCGCGGCCCGCGCGCTTGACGTCGTACATGAGGCGGTCCGCGAGCGCGATCGCGTCGCGCGGGCGCGCGGGAGCCGACGCGAACGCGACGACGCCGATCGAGAACGAGATCGGCCAGCCTTCCTCGAGCGTGACCAGCCGCAGCGTCTCCCGCAGGTTGTCGAACACGCGGATGCAGCTGGCGCGGTCGGCGCCGGGCATCAGCACCGCGAACTCGTCGCCCCCCATGCGCGCGACGACGTCGGTGCGGCGCACGTTGCCTGCCATCGCGTCGGCGACGCGCTTCAGCGCGCGGTCGCCGATCTCGTGGCCGTGGCGGTCGTTCAGCGCCTTGAAGCGGTCGACGTCGAGGAACGCGAGCACGAAGGGGACGCCCTCGCCCGCCGCACGGTGCGCGGCGCGCAGGTGGCCGTCGAAGGACTCGCGGTTCGCGACGCCGGTGAGCGGATCGGTGTGCGCCCGCTCGCGCGCGTCCTCGTAGCGGAGCTCGAGCGCGTGCCGGCGCCGCGCGTCGGCGAGCGCGCGCCTGGACGCGAGCAGGATCGGGAGCGTGAGCGCGAGCACGATCAGCGCCGCGTAGCCCAGCAGGTTCCGCGCGACGACGCGATGGTTCGCCAGCAGCGCGTCCTCGGAGAGCGCGGCGAACGCCACGATGTCGGTGCCGGCGATCGGCGAGGTCGCGACGATGCTCGCCTCGCCCGCCAGCGCCGCGAGCGTCGTGCCGGGGGCGCCGGCGCCCGAGTCGGCCGGCGCGGGACTCGCCGCGAGCGGCACGCCCGATGCGACGTAGATGCGGCCGTCGCGGTGCATGAGCCCGATCGACGAGGCCTCGCCGATGTGCAGCGAGCGGAACAGCGTGACCATGCGCGACGGGTCGAGCGCCAGCGTCACGACGCCGTCGAACGAGCCGTCGGGACGGTCGAGGCGCTTGGCGATCGGGATCACTTCCGCGCGCAGGAAGCGGCTCATCAGCGGCGCGCTGACGTGCAGCCCCGGGCCGGGGCGGTCGCGCCTCGGTGAAGTACGCGCGATCCGCGATCGAGATCCGGCCGATCGGCGCGTCGCGCAGGCTGCTCGCCGCGAGGCGCCCGTCGGCGTCGAAGCGGCTGAACACGCGCTCGATCTCCGTGGTCGGGATGCTCGCGGCGATGCCGCCACGGGCGCGAGGAACGCGTCGGCCGACGCCGCGCCTGTGGAGCGCCTTCAGCATCGACAGCGCGACGTCCGCGCCTTCGAGCGTGCGCGCCGTCTGGCCTGCAGGATGCGCGCGAGGTTCTCGGCCTCGGTCGGCCGTCGTCGAGCTCGCGCTGGCGTCCGGCCTCGATCAGCCCCACGGTCACCGCCGCGACGAGCGTGCACAGCACGGCCCACAGGGCGAGCGGGGCCACGGAACGCGCAGCGTGGCGAAGGTCGATCCGATCCATCACGCGCGAGCCAGCAACCCCTGTGCCACGAGGGCGGAAGCCTTGCGCATCAACGACTTGCGCGCGACGCCGCTTGGCCGCGCCGCGGCCGCCCGCGCCGTCGGGTGTAGGCGCAGCCGCGCAGGCGATCACCCGAGAAGCCGGGAGGATCGACGCAGCCGCCGCGAGCTTGACGCGCCAGGGCGTCCCGGCGTCGACGTCCCAGGCGGCTCCTGCCTGCATCGCGCCGACGTGGAGCATCGCCGCGTTCACGCCGGCGGCGAGGACGAGCCCATCTTCAGCATGAACACCGGGTTGGTCAGGTAACGCGGCGTGCGCGGTGAACATCGAGAGCCCGCTCGCCACGGCGACCGCGAACGCGCCGAGCGTCCAGGCGTCGACGTGCGACGAGAGACGCGCGACCAGCACGCGGCGCGATAGCCCGAGCAGCCGAAGGTCGAGCACGACGATCGAGCCCACGACCACCGCGAACCGCGATATGGATCGTCTCGGCGATCGGGAACGCCCACAGCGACTCGCGCATGAAGCGTCCCGCGCCCGAGGCCTCGAGCGCGTGCGCCGCCGTCGTCACCGCGCGTCCTCGCTACCGGAGCTCGACGGAAAGGTCGTCGACGACGATGAGGCTCCGCGCGCATCTCGTCGGGCTTGTTCTGGTTCGGGTAGCCGACGACGGTGACGGTCTTGCCGGGCGCGAGATCGGCGCGGGGCAGCCCGCGGTTCTCCATGCGCGACGGCGGCGCGAGCACTGCGGTCCACGCCTTCCCGTCGACGAGCTTCACGAAGCCGCGGATGTCGTGCACCCGGACGCCTCGATCCGCCCGGTGAGCGTCAGCACCTTGCGCTGTCGTACCTGCTCCAGCCGTGATGGGCCAGGCGCGGAGCCGCGCGAGCGCGAAGAGCGGCGAGGGATCGGGCCATATCGCCCGAGGACGCGGGGCGCGGATTCACGGGGTCGAGGGGCCGGTTGCCTGCCCCGGCGGCATCCATCTGGCGGCGGAAGCGCCTGAGCAGCGACCATGCGGCGACGGCGCGACGACGGGTGCTGGAGATCGCGATGGCGACGTCGGGATCGGCCCGGCCCCCAGCGCGCGCCGCCTCGCGAGGTAGCCGGCGAGGCTCGCGACGTAGTAGGTGATCGCGGCGACCGACAGGCCCTCGACCGTCTGCTGCAGCCGCAGCCGCAGGCGAGCGCGGCGGTCCATCGAGCCCAGCAGCCCTGGTTCTGGCGCTCGAGCGCCACGTCGACGCGGGTCCGGAAGAGCGCCTGTCGCCCGCGCGATCCGCGCCGACAGCTCAGATTGCCGCCCGGCCACCGATCTGCAGGTCGCCATGGCGGGCGAGAGCCGGCGATCCATGAATTCCTGGATCAGTCTGACGTTGAAGCGCACCTCGCGCAGCTCGAGCGATCCGCCGGCGCATCACGCGATGGTAGGCGTACCCTGGCGCCGAAGCGGTAGTGGCTTCTCGATCTCGCTGCGCTCGATCTCCGCCGCGAGCCGGGTCAGGTCGTCGAGCAGCGCGCCTCGCTCTCGGCCAGGTCAGCGCCAGCATGCGCTCGGTGATGCAGCGGAGGCGCGCCTCGGCGTTTGAGAGCGTCGCGCCCACTTCGCGGGCGAGCGGAAACGCGAGCAGCGCCATCATCCGGTGGTCTCGATGTCCTTCAGGCGCTGGATCAAACTGGCTGCCCGGCGGCGACATGCCGTGGTCGAGCACGTCGAAGCGGACGAAGCCGGCCTC
>JBGAHH010000045.1:0-30302 GCA_044226265.1 Casimicrobiaceae bacterium
CTTCCTGTCCAGCTCGCTCGAGGAGCTCGCCGAGATCTTCCCCGAGGAGCTCGGGATCGAGCCCGAGGAGCTCGCGATCGCGCTGCGCTACCTGCAGAGCTTCGAGCCCGCGGGCGTCGGCGCGCGGGACATCGGCGAGTCGCTCGCGCTGCAGTTGAGGGCGCTGCCCGAGGGGACGCCCTGCCGGGACGCGGCGCTCAAGGTCGTCGACGGCCACCTCGAGCTCCTCGCCAACCGCGACGTGACGCGCCTCCGGCGCCTGCTGCAATGCGACGAGGCGATGATCCGGTCGATCCGCGACCTGATCCGCACGCTCAAGCCCAAGCCCGGCGCGGCGTTCGCGAACGCGGAGGCGAACTACGTCGTGCCCGACGTGATCGTCCGCAAGGTGCGCGGGCACTGGGTCGCGTCGCTGAACGAGGCGGCGATGCCGAAGCTGCGCGTCAACCGCATCTACGCCGACATCCTGTCGCGCAGCCGCGACGCCTCGAACCAGCAGCTCGCCGCCCAGCTGCAGGAGGCGAAGTGGCTGATCCGCAACGTGCAGCAGCGCTTCGAGACGATCCTCAAGGTCGCGCAGGCGATCGTCGACCGCCAGCGCCGCTTCTTCGAGCACGGCGAGGTCGCGATGCGGCCGATGGTGCTGCGCGAGATCGCGGACATGCTGGGGCTGCACGAATCGACGATCTCGCGCGTGACGACGCAGAAGTACCTGCTCACGCCGCGCGGCACCTACGAGCTCAAGTATTTCTTCGGCAGCCACGTGGCGACCGACACGGGCGGCGCGGCGTCCGCGACCGCGATCCGGGCGCTCATCCGCCAGCTCATCGCCGCCGAGGATCCGAAGTCGCCGCTGACCGACAGCAAGATCGCCGAGGTGCTGGGCGAGCAGGGCATCCTGGTCGCCCGCCGCACCGTCGCGAAGTACCGGGAGGCGCTGTCGATCCCTCCCGTCAACCTGCGCAAGTCGATGTGACGCGGCGTCCCGCGTCCGCGGCGAGCGCGTTCCGAAGCCGTTCGGAAGGAGTGCGCATGAACCTGAACCTCACCGGCAACCACCTCGAGATCACGCCCGCGATCCGCGACTACGTCGTCGCCAAGCTCGACCGCGTCACGCGTCATTTCGACCACGTGATCGACGTCAACGTGGTGCTGTCGGTCGACAAGCTCAGGCAGAAGGTCGAGGCCAACCTGCACATACGGGGCAAGGACATCCACGCGGAAAGCGTGGAGCCGGACATGTACGCGGCGATCGACGCGCTCGCCGACAAGCTGGACCGCCAGGTGCTGAAGGAAAAGGAGAAGCGGGTCGACGGCCGGCAGGCGGAGCCCGCGGCCAAGCGCGACCCCGGGCTTTGGGCGCGGGAGGCCGGCGGTTGACGGCCGCCCCCGGCGTGTAGAATCGCCGGCCGGCCCCTAGACCCCGCACCGGCGGACCAAAGCGGTCCGCCGGTCGCGTTTCGGGCCCCACGATGAACCGCATCGCCGAGCTCCTGCCGGAATCGAACGTCGCCGTCGGCCTCGACGCCGCGACGAAGCGCGACCTCTTCGCGTCGGTCGCCGCGATGTTCGAGGCGGGCGGCGGCCTCGCGCGGAGCGTGGTCGTCGACGCGCTCTCGGCGCGCGAGAAGCTGGGCTCCACCGGCCTCGGCCAGGGCGTCGCGATCCCGCACGGGCGCATCAAGGGGCTCAAGGACGCGCGGGGCGCGTACGTCCGCCTCGCGCAGCCGATCCCGTTCGACGCGCCCGACGGCCGCCCGGTGAGCCAGGTGTTCGTGCTGCTCGTGCCCGAGCAGGCGACCGAGCGTCACCTCGAGCTCCTCTCCGAGCTCGCGCAGATGTTCAGCGAGCGCGCGTTCCGCGAGCGCCTCGCCGCCGCGCCGGACGCGCACGCGACCTGGGCGGCGATCCGCGACTGGGTCACCGCCGGCTGACCGGCGACGCGATGTCGTCCGACGCGCACCTCCGGCAGGTCAGCATCGAGCGCCTCTACGAGGACAACCGGGAGCGCCTCGGCCTCGCGTGGGTCGCCGGACGCGACGGCGGCAACCGGGTGCTGACCGGCGAGACCGCGATGAAGCCGACCGTCGGCCAGGTCGGCCACATGAACTTCATCCATCCGTTCCGCGTGCAGCTCCTCGGCGCGGCGGAGATCGCGCACCTGAAGGCGCTGCCGGCAGGGGAGTTCTCGACGTCGATCCGGCGTCTGTTCGACAGCGAGCTCGTCGCGATCGTCGTCGCCAACGGCGAGGCGGTGCCGCCGAACCTCTCCCAGAGCTGCGACGCGCACCACGTCCCGCTCCTCACTTCGTCGCAGCCCTCGCCCCACGTCGTCGACGTGTTCCGGCTCTACCTGTCGCGCGTGCTGGCGGAGTCGACGACGCTCCACGGGGTTTTCCTCGACGTCCTCGAGATGGGCGTGCTCATCACCGGCGCGTCCGCGATCGGCAAGAGCGAGCTCGCGCTCGAGCTCATCTCGCGAGGCAACGGGCTCGTCGCCGACGACATCGTCGAGCTCTACCGGATCTCGCCCGACACCGTCGAGGGCCGCTGCCCCGCGGTGCTGCGCGACTTCCTCGAGGTCCGCGGCATCGGCGTGCTCAACATCCGCACGATCTTCGGCGAGACCGCGGTGCGGCCGCGCAAGCTCCTGAAGCTCATCGTGCACCTCGAGGACCACAGCCACGAGGCGTTCTCGGACCTCGACCGCCTCAAGGTCGACGCCGCGTTCCAGGAGGTGCTCGACGTGCCGATCCGCCGCGTGACGATCCCGGTGGCGGCTGGCCGCAACCTCGCGGTGCTCGTCGAGGCCGCGGTGCGCAACTTCGTGCTGAACCAGCGCGGCATCGACAGCACGAAGGAGTTCATCGAGCGGCAGCAGAAGCTCATGGACGACCAGGGGTCAGGGGTCGGTTGACCGTTGTCAGTCGACAGTGGGCAGCGTCGAGCGCCCGGCGGCCGGCGGAGCCATGTCGCAGGCAATCGGGTATCGTCCAACGGAACGGCTCCATCGCGGGTCGATCCCGCGCCATCGACCCGCCGCAACGCGCAGCCGCGCCTGTCAACTGCCAACTGACTCCTGAATGGACCTCGTCCTCATCGGCGGCGTGTCGGGCTCCGGCAAGAGCGTGGCGCTGGGCGCGCTCGAGGACGCGGGCTACGACACGATCGGCAACCTGCCGGTCGCGCTCGTCGTCCCGACCGCCGACCACCTCGCGCGCGCGGGCGGCGCCCAGCGCGTGGCGATCGCGCTCGACGCGAAGAGCAGCCCCGGCCTGCCGGGCCTCGCGGCGATGATCGGGGAGCTCGAGGCCCGCGGCTGGAGCGTGCGCTTCGTGTTCCTCGACGCGAAGGTCGAGACGCTGGTCAAGCGCTTCTCCGAGACGCGGCGCCGGCACCCGTTCTCGAGCGACGAGCGCACGCTCGTCGAGGCGATCGGCCACGAGCGCGGCCAGCTCGCGGAGGCCCGGCTGCTCGGCACCGTGTTCGACACGAGCGACCTGCCGGCCGCGGCGCTGCGCAACTGGGTGAAGGACTTCGTGAGCGTCGACGCGACGCGGCTCACGCTGCTGTTCGAGTCCTTCGGATTCAAGGCCGGCGTGCCGCTCGACGCGGACCTCGTGTTCGACGTCCGCTGCCTGCCCAACCCGCACTACGAGCCTGCGCTCGCGCCGCAGACCGGCAAGGACGCCGACGTGATCGCGTTCCTCGAGCGGCTGCCCGAGGTCGAGCGCATGTACGGCGACATCTACCATTTCGTCGCGAGCTGGCTGCCGGACTACGCGCGGGACAATCGCAACTACCTGACGGTGGCGATCGGCTGCACCGGCGGCCGGCACCGGTCGGTGTACCTGGCCGAGCGCCTCGCGCGCGCGTTCGCGCCGCGCTACCAGGTGCTGCGCCGGCACCGCGAGCTCCACTGAAGCGGCGCGCATCGCGCATGACGAAGACCCGAACCGTCACGCTGGCGCTCACCGGCGCGTCGGGCATGCCCTACGGCCTGCGCCTGCTCGAGTGCCTGCTCGAGGCGGGCGCGAGCGTCGGGCTCGTCTACTCGCCGGCGGCGCAGATCGTCGCGAAGCAGGAGTGCGGGCTCGCGTTCCCGACGCAGCCGCGAGAAGCGGAGCGTTGGTTCTCGAAGCGGTACGGCGCGAGGGCGGGCCAGCTCGCCGTCTGGGGGCGGGACGACTGGATGGCGCCCGTCGCGTCGGGATCCGCGCCCGCGGATGCGATGGCGGTGTGCCCCTGCACGATGGGCACGCTCGGCGCGATCGCGAACGGGCTCGCCGACAACCTGATCGAGCGGGCGGCCGACGTCGCGCTCAAGGAGCGCAAGCCGCTCGTGCTCGTCCCGCGAGAGACCCCGCTGTCGGCGATCCACCTCGAGAACATGCTGCGGCTCGCGCGCGCGGGCGCGACGATCCTCCCGCCCGCGCCCGGCTTCTACGGCAGGCCCGCGGGCGTCGACGACCTCGTCGACTTCGTCGTCGCGCGCGTCCTCGACCACCTCGGCGTCGTCCACGCGCTCGGGCCGCGCTGGGGCGAGCGGCGTCCCTCCCCTCCCGCGGGCGAGGCCTGATGCTCTCGTCGCTGTTCCCGGGCGCGCGCGGCGGCCCGCTCGCCACGATCCCGCTTTTTCCGCTGCGCACGGTGCTCTTCCCGGGCGGGGTCCTGCCGCTCAAGGTCTTCGAGCAGCGGTACGTCGAGATGACCAAGGCCTGCATGAAGGAGGGCCGGCCGTTCGGCGTCGTGATGATCACGTCGGGCGAGGAGGTCGCGACGCGCGGCGGGACGCCGGCGTTCGCGAACTTCGGCACGCTCGCGGCGATCACCGGCTGGGACATGCCCGCGCTCGGCATCCTGCATCTCGCGACCGAGGGGCTCACGCGCTTCCAGGTGCGCGAGCACCGCGTGCAGCGCGACGGGCTCGTCGTCGCCGACGTCGCCGACATCCCGAGCGAGCCGCGAGTGCCGCTGCCCGACGACGCGCAGCCGCTCGCGCGCCTGCTGGAGATCGTCGCCGCTCGCGTCGGAGCGCAGAACTTCCCGTCCGCTCACGACTACGGCGACGCGAGCTGGGTCGGCTACCGGCTCGCGGAGCTCCTGCCGCTGCCGCTCTCGATCAAGCAGAGCATGCTCGAGATCAACGACGCGCAGGTGCGGCTCACCGTGCTCGCGCGGTTCCTCAGGCAGCAGGGCCTCATCTAAGGGCGTAGGTAGTAGATAGTGATTGGTGTTTGGAGGTTTCGCCGGCCCGTGCGCCTGCGACACCCCGACCTTCTACCTACTATCTGCCCTCTGCCATCTACTATCTACTATCTACTATCTACTACCTACTACCTACTACCTACGTTCTTCTTCGCGGCAGCTATAATTCCCGCCTCAGCACACGGTTTCAGCGAAGCGCCATGGCCGGCCACAGCAAGTGGGCGAACATCAAGCACAAGAAGGCCGCGGCCGACGCGAAGCGCGGCAAGATCTTCACGCGCCTCATCAAGGAGATCACGGTCAGCTCGCGCCTCGGCGGCCCCGACGCGTCGTCGAACCCGCGCCTGCGGCTCGCGATCGACAAGGCCCGCGACCAGAACATGCCGAAGGACACGATCGACAACGCGATCAAGCGAGGCGCGGGCCAGCTCGACGGCGTGAGCTACGAGGAGATCCGGTACGAGGGCTACGGGATCAACGGCGCCGCGGTGATCGTCGACTGCATGACGGACAACCGGACGCGCACCGCGGGCGACGTCCGCCATGCGTTCTCGAAGTTCGGCGGGAACCTCGGCACCGACGGCTCGGTCGCGTTCCTGTTCAAGCACTGCGGCCAGATCGTCTTCGCGCCGGGCACGGGCGAGGAGAAGGTGATGGAGGCGGCGATCGACGCCGGCGCCGAGGACGTGATCGCGAACGACGACGGCAGCGTCGAGGTCGTGACTGGCCCCTACGACATGCTGGCGGTGAAGGACGCGCTCGCGAAGCGGGGCCTGAAGCCCGACGCCGCCGAGGTCGTGATGAAGCCGCTCAACGAGGTCGAGTTGAAGGGCGAGGACGCCGAGCGCATGCAGAAGCTGATCGACGCGCTGGAATCGCTCGACGACGTGCAGGAGGTCTACACGTCGGCGGTCTTCGAGGACGCGTGACCGCGCGTCGAGCCGGCGTCGCGCGCGGGTAGCCGGATGGCGCGCGCGCGTCCCGCGGGAACCGGCGACCGCGACGCCGCGCGGGGCGCGCCCCCCGCCCGCCGGATCCTCGGCATCGACCCCGGGCTGCGCGTGACCGGGTTCGGCGTCGTCGACGCCTCGGGTGGCCGCCTCGCCTACGTCGCGAGCGGCATCGTGCGCACCGGCACCGGCGGCATGCCCCTGCGCCTCGGGGTAATCGTCCGCGACCTCGCTCACGTCATCGCCGAGTACGCGCCTGCCGAGGTCGTCGTCGAGCGCGTGTTCGTCAACGTGAACCCGACCTCGACGCTCGCGCTGGGACAGGCGCGCGGCGCCGCGATCGCCGCGGCGGTGCTCGCCGGGCTTCCGGTGCACGAGTACACGGCGGGCCAGATCAAGCAGGCGGTCGTCGGCGGCGGCCGCGCCGCGAAGCCCCAGGTGCAGTCGATGGTGAGCCGCCTGCTCGACCTCCCGGGGCTCCCGTCGCCCGACGCCGCCGACGCGCTCGCGGCCGCCGTGTGCCACGCGCATGCGTCGACCGGCGTCGGCTCGCTCGCTCGCGGCGCGCCGCGCGTCCGCAGCGGGCGGATGATGCGCATCCGGGCGCGATGACGACCCGGCCGTCGAGGCGACCGGCCGCCGTCGTGCTCGACATGGACGGCACGCTGCTCGACACCGAGCCGCTCGCGGCGCGCGCGTGGATCGACGCCGCCGGCGCGCTCGGCCTCTCGTTCGACGCGTCGCTTCCGGGCCGCATGATCGGGCGCAACTTCGCCGACTGCCGCGCGCTCATCGTCGCGCACCACGGCGACGACTACCCGGCGGACCGCCTGATGGCCGGATGGCACGCCGCGTACGACGCGATCGTCGAGCGGGACGGCCTCGCGCTCAAGGCGGGCGTCGCCGAGCTGTTCGCGTGGCTCGACGAGGCGCGGCTGCCGCGCGCGGTGGCGACCTCGACGCGCCGCGACCGCGCGCTCGCGAAGCTCGAGCGGACCGGCCTCGCGTCGCGCGTGCACGCGCTCGTCGGCGGCAACGAGGTCGCGCGCGGGAAGCCGGCCCCCGACATCTTCCTCGAGGCGGCCGCGAGGCTCGCGGTCGCGCCCTCGGCCTGCGTCGCGCTCGAGGACTCGGACGCGGGCGTGCTCGCGGCGCTCGCCGCGGGGATGACGCCGATCATGGTCCCCGACCTGCTGCCGCCGTCGGACGACGTGCTGAGAGCAGGCCCGCTCGTCGTGGATTCGCTCCACCTCGCGGTCGCGCACCTTTCGTCGCTGCCGGAAAAGTAGGGTCGGACCCCTCCTTTCCAGCCCTCGCTTCTCCTCGGCTTCGACGGCGAGCGCCGAGGGGAATGTAGGGTCAGACCCCACTTTCCCAGGCCTCGCTTCTCCTCGCCTTCGAAGGCGAGCGCCGAGGGAAAAGTAGGGTCAGACCCCACTTCCGCGTCGAACGATCGTGCGATAATCGCGCACCCCCGAACGGCGCGAAGACGATGATCGGCCGACTGACCGGCACGCTGGTCGAGAAGAACCCGCCCCAGATCCTGCTCGACGTGGCCGGCGTCGCCTACGAGGTCGACGTGCCGATGAGCACGTTCTACAACCTCCCCGACACCGGCGCGAAGGTCACGCTGTTCACGCACCTGGTGGTGCGCGAGGACGCGCACCTGCTCTTCGGATTCGCCACCGAGAGCGAGCGCCGCGCGTTCAGGCTGCTGACAAGGATCAGCGGCATCGGCGCGAAGATCGCGCTCGCGGTCCTTTCCGGCCTTTCGGTCGCCGAGCTCGCGCAGGCGATCACGCTGCAGGAGTCCGGCCGGCTCACGAAGATCCCCGGCATCGGCAAGAAGACCGCCGAGCGCATCCTGCTCGAGATGAAGGACAAGCTCGGCGCGGACCTCTCCGCCGCCGTCGGCGTGCACCGCGCGGCGCCCGCATCGTCCGACATCCTGAACGCGCTGGTCGCGCTCGGCTACAGCGACAAGGAAGCCGTCGCCGCGGTGAAGGACCTGCCCGAGGGCGTCGCCGTCGCCGACGGCATCCGGCAGGCGCTGAAGCGCCTCGCGAAGGCGTGATGACCTTGCGCGGCGACGCCGCGGGCGCAAACCGCAATCCCGCGCTCGCGTTCACCGGGACGACGCCGCGCCCGCGCAGGCACGTTTCGCGTCCGGCGGCTTAAACTAGCGCGATGGCCATCGAAAGCGACGCCTTCCACCGCGTGGTCGCCGCGAAGCCCGCGGACACGCGCGAGGAAGCCTTCGAGCGCGCGCTGCGGCCGCGCATGCTCGACGAGTACGTCGGGCAGGAGAAGATCCGCGGGCAGCTCTCGATCTTCATCGAGGCCGCGCGCAGGCGCAACGAGGCGCTCGACCACGTTCTGCTGTTCGGCCCGCCGGGCCTCGGCAAGACGACGCTCTCGCACATCGTCGCGCACGAGCTCGGCGTGAACCTCCGGCAGACCTCGGGCCCGGTGCTCGAGCGCCCCGGCGACCTCGCGGCGCTGCTCACCAACCTCGAGCCGCGCGACGTGCTGTTCATCGACGAGATCCACCGGCTCTCGCCGATCGTCGAGGAAATCCTCTATCCGGCCCTCGAGGACTTCCAGATCGACATCATGATCGGCGAGGGCCCGGCCGCGCGCAGCGTGAAGCTCGACCTGCCGCCGTTCACGCTGGTCGGCGCGACGACGCGCGCGGGCATGCTCACCAACCCGCTGCGCGACCGCTTCGGCATCGTCGCGCGCCTCGAGTTCTACACGCCCGACGAGCTCACGCGCATCGTCGCGCGGTCGGCGAAGCTGCTGTCGATCGCGGTCGACCCCGAGGGATCGCTGGAGATCGCGCGCCGATCGCGCGGCACGCCGCGGATCGCGAACCGCCTGCTGCGCCGCGTGCGCGACTACGCGGAGGTCCGCGCGTCCGGCGAGGTCGATCGCGCGGTCGCCGACGCCGCGCTGTCGATGCTCGACGTGGACGCCGCGGGGCTCGACGCGATGGACCGCCGCCTGCTCGAGACCGTCGTGCGCAAGTTCGACGGCGGCCCCGTCGGCGTCGAGAGCCTCGCGGCGGCGATCGGCGAGGAGCGGGACACGATCGAGGACGTGCTCGAGCCGTTCCTGATCCAGCAGGGCTACCTGCAGCGCACGCCGCGCGGGCGCGTCGCGACGTCGCAGGCGTGGCGGCTCTTCGGCCTTGCGCCGCCCGCGCCGGGCGCGGCGGCCGACCTGTTCCCGAGCGAATGAAGCCCGCCGCGGAACCCTTCGGCATTCCGGTTCGCGTTTACTACGAGGACACCGATGCCGCGGGCGTCGTCTACTACGCGAACTACCTCAAGTTCCTCGAGCGCGCCCGCACCGAGTGGCTCGACCGCCATTCGCTGCCACTGCCGGAACTCGAGCGCGCGCACGGCGTCGTATTCGTCGTGACCCGGGCCGAGATCGATTTCCGCGGCGCCGCGAGGCTGGGCGACCGCCTCGAGGCGACCGTCGCGTTCGAGCCGGCCGGCCGCGCGCAGCTCGCGGCCCGCCAGACGGTGCGCCGCGGCGACGAGGTGCTCGTCGACGCGCGCATCCGCCTCGCCTGCCTCGCGCGCGACGGCTGGAAGCCCGCGCGCGTCCCCGCCGAGCTCGCCCGCCTGCTGGAGGAAGCCCGTTGAACGTCCACGCCGACCTGTCGTTCCTCGCGATGGTCGCCAATGCCTCGTTCGTCGTGCAGGCGGTGATGGCGCTGCTCGCGGTCCTGTCGATGTGGAGCTGGTGGCAGATCTTCCTCAAGATGTTCCAGCTCCGCGGCGCGAAGCGCGACGCCGACCGGTTCGAGGACGAGTTCTGGAAGGGCGGCGACCTGAACGAGCTCTACCAGAAGGCGTCGCAGGGCCGCGGCGCCGCGGGCCTCGAGCCGATCTTCGTCGCCGGGTTCCGCGAGTACGCGAAGCACCGGCGCCAGGGCTCGGGCGCGACGCTGACGCTCGATGCGGCGCGGCGCGCGATGCGCGCGGCCTACCAGCGCGAGATCGACGGGCTCGAGGCCCACCTGTCGGGCCTCGCGAGCATCGGATCGGTGTCGCCCTACGTCGGCCTGTTCGGCACCGTGTGGGGCATCATGAACGCGTTCCGCGGCCTCGCGAACGTCGCGCAGGCCACGCTGACGCAGGTCGCGCCCGGCATCGCCGAGGCGCTCGTCGCCACAGCGATGGGCCTGTTCGCCGCGATCCCCGCGGTCGTCGCGTACAACCGGTACACGCACGACGTCGACCGGCTCGCCACGCGGTACGAGACGTTCATCGAGGAGTTCAGCAATATCCTCCAGAGGCAAGGCTGAAAGGCGTAGATAGGGCGTCGTAGATAGGGCTTGGCCCCTCGGAGAATCGAACGACACAGGCTTCGTCGCAAGACATCGTCGCCTCCTTCAGCAAGACGACAATCCCTATCTACTACGCCCTACGCCCTGCCTTCATGCGCCGCCCGCGCAAATCGATGAGCCAGATCAACGTCGTGCCGTACATCGACGTGATGCTGGTGCTGCTCGTGATCTTCATGGTGACGGCGCCGCTGGTGTCGCCCGGCGAGATCGCGCTGCCGTCGGTCGGCACGAGGCTCACGGTGCCGGTGGCGCCGCTCGAGGTCACGCTGCGCATCGACCAGTCGCTGTGGCTGCGCGACCAGGCCGCGCCGGGCACGTCCCCGATCAAGGTCTCGCGCGACGAGCTCGTGGCGCGCATCGTCGCCAAGCAGGCGCGCGCGCCGGACCAGGGCGTGGTGATCGCGGCCGACAAGGCCTCGCGCTACGAGGACGTGCTCGCGGTGCTCGACCTGCTCCAGCGCAACGGCGTGAAGAAGGTCGGCCTGCTGGCGCGACCGCCGCAGACGTGACCGGAGGCGGTCGATGAAGGGCGAGCGGCGCCCCGAGGGCGCCGGCGCGCGCCGCAGCCCCGGCCGCACGCTCGCGCTCGCGCTCGCGGTGCTCGTGCACCTCGCGTTCCTCGCGGTGCTCATCTGGTCGGTCCGCTGGCAGAGCCGCCCGCCGGAGCCGGTGACCGCCGAGCTCTACGCGCCGCCGCCGAAGGTGCGCGCCCCGGACCCCGAGCCCAAGGTCGAGCCGCCGCCGCCCAAGGAGCCGCCGAAGGTCGAGCCGCCTCCCCCGCCGCCCAAGGCGGAGAGCGACGCCGAGATCGCGCTGAAGGCGAAGCAGGAGGAGGAGCGCAGGCAGCGCGAGCGCGACCGGCTCGCCGAGGAGAAGCGCCAGGCCGAGGCGAAGCGGCTGGCCGACGAGAAGCGCGCCGCGGAGGAGAAGCGCCTCGCGGAAGAGAAGCGCAAGGCCGACGAGAAGAAGGCGGCCGAGGCGCGGGAGCGCCAGCAGCGCGAGACCGCCGCGATGATGGCCCAGGCCGAGACCGAGGCGAAGCAGCGCGCGGAGCAGGAAGCGAAGGCGCGCGCCGAGGCCGACGCGCGCGCGAAGGCGCAGGCGGAGGCCAACGCGCGAGCGGCCGCGCAGGCCGACTGGATCCGGCGAATCCAGTCGAAGATCCGCGGCAACGTGATCCTGCCGCCCGACCTGCCCGGCAACCCGGAGGCGGTGTTCGAGGTGATCCAGCTGCCGACCGGCGAGATCCTCGACGCGCGCCTGACCAAGTCGAGCGGCGTGAAGGCCTACGACGAGGCGGTGAGCCGCGCGATCCTGAAGTCGAGCCCGCTGCCCCGGCCGGATCGGGCGGACCAGTTCCAGCGGGCCCTCACGTTGCGTTTTCGCCCGCTCGACTGAGCCGGGCGGCGTCGATTCGCTCGGTCAGGATTGTCAGGAACCGGGGATAGGCCTAGGCTCAGGCCGGTGTCGCATCGCGAAGGCCCCTCCCGGGGCCCTGCGGCACAGGGGAGGCCCCGATGCGCGTCCTGCTCGTAACCGCGCGATTCCTCGCGCTGGTCGGTGCGCTTGCATCCGGAGCCGCCGTCGCGGCGCCGATCCCGTACAAGTTCACGTCGACCTACGTGGACGGCAACGCGAGCATCGACATCAACGGCACGTTCACGATCGACAGCGCGGTGCTCGCCCCCAACCTCGACGTGTTCAGTGGCAGCAATGCCGGCCTCCTCGCGGCGACCATCATCGTGTCCTCCGGGATGACGTCGTTCAGCTACGGACTGTCGGACATCGACGGGTACCGCCTGCAGACCGACGCGCAGGGCCGGGTCGTCGGCATCGCGTTCTCGACGAACTACGTGGGCAGCTACTTCCTCTATGCGCCCGAAGGCGCGCTGCAGGGCTTCTACCCACCGGAAGCGGAGAGCGAGGACGAGTACGAGGTCCTTCGCAGCATCGTGGTCCGTCCGGTGCCCGTGGGCGCGGTGCCGTTGCTTTCTCCGATGCTCGTCGCCGCGCTGGCGCTGGCGCTCGCCGCGTCGGCGCTCGGATTCCCCGCGATCCGGCGTCGTCTCCGCTGACCGGCGCCGCGGCGCTCGGGCTCGCGCGTCGCACGACCGGCGTCGTCGTCGACGGCGCGCGTTCGTGTTGCGTTTCCGTCCGCTCGATGGAAGCGCGGAGCACGCGCGTCGGCTGTGGGCGTTGTCAGGCGGCGCGGCGGACTGCTAGGATCGGCGCACGGTCGGGCCGCCCGGCGCAGCGACCGGCGATCGCGGGGGGAACCACGGGATGACCATCCGCACCAGGCTTGCGCTCGGAGCGCTCGCGTGCAGCGTCGCCCTGGTGGCGGGTACCGCTCTGGCAACGCCGGTGACGCTGCAGTTGAAATACGTCGCCGACGGCGGCGATCCCGCGATCAAGATCACGGGGTCGGTGACCTTCGACGACGCCGTCCAGACGCCGAACCAGAACATCTTCGACGACACGACGGGCCTCATCGCCGTCACGATCACCGTGCAGGGCCCCGGCGTGCCGGGCGGATCGACGACGTTCACGGAAGCCGACGGCATGACCTGGGCGTTCGCGACCGACGGCGCCCGCAACATCATCGACCTCAACTTCTTCTCCGACCCCAACGGCACCGGGTGCTTCGTCCGCGGCTACGAGGTGTTCCTGCTCGCGTTCTACTGCGGCGAGCCGGAGACCCAGGACGACTTCCTGACGCTCAAGCGGCTGGTGCTCTACCGGCACCCTCCGCCGATTCCCACGCTGGATCCGTTCGCGCTGGCGCTCCTGTCGATCCTGCTCGCCGCGGCCGCGGTCACGGCCGTCCCGGCGCTGCGCCGCCGACGCTGAGCGCCGAACCCGCGAACCGCCGCCGCGTCGCACGCGCGGTGGCCCCGTGCCCGCCCGACACGATGTCCTGATCGCCGGCGCGAGCTTCGCCGGCGTCGCCTGCGCGGTCGCCGCGGCGCGCGCGGGCTCGCGCGTCGCGATCCTCGAGCGCAAGCGCGACGCGGGCGCGCGCCTCCACACGACCGGCATCGTCGTCAAGGACGCGCTCTCGTCGATCGAGTCGATCGCGCCCGTTCCTCCCGCGATCGTGCGCCCGATCGCCGGCGTGCGGCTCCACGCGCCCGGCGGCGCGAGCGTCGCCCTCGATTCGCCGGGATACTTCTTCCTCGCGACCGACACGCCCGCGATGATGCGCTGGCTCGTCGACTGCGCGCGCGACGCGGGCGTCGAGGTCGCGCTCGGCGAGCCCTGGGCGGGCGCCGAGCGCATGCCGGGCGGATGGCGCACCGCGTCCGGACGTGAAGCGCATTTCGTCGTCGGCGCGGACGGCCCGGCCTCGCGCGTCGCGCGCGACTTCGCGCTCGGCGTCAACACGCGGTTCCTGTTCGGCGCCGAGATCGAACTCGGCGGCGCGACGCTGCGCGAGCCCGAGCGGCTGCATTGTTTCCTCGATGCGAAGCGCGCGCGCGGCTACCTCGGGTGGGCGTTCGCCGGGGTGAACACCGTGCAGATCGGCCTCGCCTGCTCGCGCGACCGCGAGGCGCCGCTGCCCGACGTCGACGGATTCGCGCGGGCGATCGCCTCGCGCGTCGGCCTCCAGGTCGGGACCACCGTCGCGAAGCGCGGCGGACTGATCCCGGTCGGCGGTCCCGTGCACCCGCGCGCGGGCGACCGCGTCACGCTGGTCGGCGACGCCGCGGGGCTGGTCTCGCCGCTCACCGCGGGCGGCATCCACACGGCGCTCGAGTCGGGGTCGCGCGCGGGGCGCGCGATCGCGGCGGCGCTCGCGAGCGATCCCGGCGGGCCGCTCGTCGTCGATCCGCCGGTTCCCGACTTCAGGATGAAGCGCTGGATGCGCCGCGCCTACGACCGCGTGCAGCACGATCGCCTGTTCGACCTCGCGATCGGCACCGGCGCCTTCGCGGCGCTCGCGCACCGCGTATTCTTTCATCGCCGCATCGGCAACTAGGATCGAGGCGACGCGAGCAGCATCCGGCCGAAGCGCGGGCCGCGAACGTTCCGACGGCGAGTCGGGCCTCGGCGCCGCAGGATTGCGAAATGCGAAAGGCGTCGGCCTGAAGGCCGACCCACAGGGAGCTTCCCGGCGCACGATACGCCGCCACCGGAATCGCCGGCGCTTCCGAACCCCGTCCCCTGGTTCCTGATTCCTGCCTAGACGCGCGCCTTTTTCTCGAGGATCTGGATCGTCGTCCAGCTCCACTCGGCGCGCTGCTCGACCAGGTGGCGCATCGCGACCGTGTAGATCGAGCGGCCGGTCATCAGGATCACGCTGCGGCCGTCCGAGTATTCGGAGGTCGGCACGATCAGCGTCTTCACCGCGAGCGGCTTGTCGGGGCGCGACGGCGGCGGCAGGTAGAGGCTGTCGAAGCGCGAGCCGATCGACGCGACGTCGATGCCGTTGACGACGAAGCCCAGGTCGTCGCGCGGCTCGCGGCGCGTGTGGAGCGTCACCGGCACGAAGCGCTCGGCGATGATCGAGACGCCGGCCTCGACCTCGTCGTTGCTGACCTTGTTCAGGCGCCGCACGACGCCCAGCACGTAGTCGGAGACGTCGCTCTGGCGCACCGCCACCAGCCCGCCCAGCGCGAGGGCCTGGCCGATGCCGCCGGCCGCGGCGATGCGCAGGCCCGCCATGCTGCGGTCCTTGACCTGCCACATCGGGTCGGAGAACGAAGCGAGGCTCGCGACCAGCGAGTCGTGCTCGTCGGGCGTCGGCCGCTGCTTCGGCCGCGGCGTGTCGGCGACCGCGTAGACCTCGATCTGCTCGGCGCCGCCGGCCTCCGGCACCGCGTCGGCGACGTCCTTCGCCGCGAGCTCGCGGCAGATGCGCGCGAGGCCGATGCGCACGCGCGCCGACACCTTGCACGCGATGCGCGGGTCGCGGCGCAGGTCGTTCAGCACCGAGGGCGCCACCGACGGGCGCACCTTCTCGAGGATCGCGATGCGCTGCTGGTTGATCGGCGCCGCCGGCCCCTGGTCGGTCGATTCCGCGTGACGCAGCGCCGCGATCGCGCGGTCGATCTGGTCGGCGAGCGGCGAGGTGTCGAGGTAGCGAAGCATCGAGCCAGAGTCGTTGCCGGTGCGCCGCTGCAGGCCGGTTCGGCCCGCGATGTCGACGAAGAAGCCTTCCGGCGAGCGCGGCACCGCGTCGAGTTGCAGGCGCCGGCTCCACGCGCGGAGCTGCGAGCACGCCCAGTCGATCTCGCCGGGCGTCATGTTGCCGGTGTTGAGCTGGTGGACGAGCAGCGTGTAGAGGTACTCCTGCTCGAGCGTCCACTGCGTCGCGTTCGCGCCCGAGCCGGCGAGCGACGTCGGCGTCCGCTCGACGCCGAGCTCGGTCGCGCGCAGGAACGTCCGGTGCAGGTCGCCCCACTTCGCCGGGATCCAGCGCTCGTAGCGATAGACGCGCAGCTTCGCGTCGGTGCCCGCGTAGTGCGTGAGGCGCGTGAAGAGCAGCGGGATCAGCGGCTTCCAGCGCGCGTTGCCCGGCTGCGACAGGCCCTCCTCGAGCGCGCCCTGGTAGGCGACCATGAAGCCCTGCGCGAGCTCGTAGATCGCCTGCCACAGGCGCTCGGCGAGCTTGGGGCCGGTCTCCGCGTTCTCGACGTACTGCTTGATCAGCTGGCGCCGGTCGGCGCCAAGCGCGGAATCGAGGAACTGCACGGCGAGCACTCGCGCCGGGTCGATCGGCTTGCGCGACAGGCGCATGCCGTCGAACGCCTTCATCACGTGCTGCTGGCGCCCGATCACGTCGAGCGCCGGCAGCTGGCGGAGCCACGCCGAGACGGACTTGGCCGACGCCAGCGGGTCGGTCGTGTCCTTGCCCGAGGTCAGGAATTCGAACATGCGGTTAGCGCTCGTCTTCGGCCGCGCAATCGCGCGACCGGCCCCGGACGGTCCGGAATCGGCCGTCATGACGCGGGGACCGGCAGGCGGATCTGGTTTTATAGACCAATTCGGGGGGCTCGGCCAGAACCGGGCGGCGGCGCTCCGCTACAATGGCGGGCCCTGCGGCAGCCGCGTCCGCGCCGTCCCGAAGCCCGCGCGGCGACCGGGCGGCTGCACGCTCCGCCCCACCTTCGAAGATCCCATGACCCGCTCGTTCCACGCCTTCGTCCTTGTCGCGCTGGCCGCGGCCTACGCGCCGATCGTCGGCGCGCAGCCGGCGACCGCCGCGTCGCCCCAAACTGTCAGCAAGATGGATGCCACGGTGACCACACTCAAGAAAATCGATACGAAACAAGGGACTGGCGCGGAAGCCGTCGCCGGCAAGCCTGTCGCCGTCCACTACACCGGGTGGTTGTACGACCCGTCCAAGCCCGAAGGCAAGGGCGTGAAGTTCGACAGTTCGGTGGACCGCCGCGAGCCGTTCGTGTTCCCGCTCGGCGGCGGGCGCGTCATCCGCGGCTGGGACGAGGGCGTCGTCGGCATGAAGGTCGGCGGCAAGCGCACGCTGATAATCCCGGCCGACATGGCCTACGGTGCGCGCGGCGCGGGCGGCGTGATCCCGCCCAACGCGGTGCTCGTGTTCGACGTCGAGCTCCTCGAGGTCCGTTGAGCGCGCTGCCGCCCCTCGACGGTCGCGCGCCGGCCAAGCGGCGCGTCGACTACCGCCCGCCGGCGTTCCTCGTCGACAAGGTCTCGCTCGAGCTCGACCTCGACCCGGCGGCGACCGAGGTCAAGGCGACGCTCGCGTTCCGGCGCAATCCCGCCGCGACCGGCGAGGACCGCTGGGCGCCGCTCGTCCTCGACGGCGAGCAGCAGGAGAACGTCCGCGTCGAGATGAACGGCCGCGCGCTGGGCCCGGTCGAGGCGGTCGTCTCGGGCACGTCGCTCACCCTGCCCGACGCGCCGGACAGCGGCACCGTCGTCGTCCGCTCGCGCATCGCCCCGGAGAAGAACGTCGCGCTCGAGGGGCTGTACGTGTCCTCGGGCGTGTTCTGCACGCAATGCGAGCCCGAGGGGTTCCGCCGCATCGCGTTCTTCCCCGACCGCCCGGACGTGCTCGCATCGTTCACCGTCACGATGCGCGGCGACCGCGAGCGCTATCCGGTGCTGCTCAGCAACGGCAACCTCGTCGCGGCCGGCGGGCTCCCCGACGGGCGCCACTTCGCGACCTGGCACGACCCGTTCCCGAAGCCGACCTACCTGTTCGCGCTCGTCGCGGGCGACCTCGCGTCGCTGGAGGACACGTTCACGACGATGTCGGGGCGCCGCGTGCACCTGTCGATCTACTCGACCCCGGCGAACGTCCCGCGCTGCCACTGGGCGATGGAGAGCCTGAAGCGCGCGATGCGCTGGGACGAGGAGCGCTTCGGCCGCGAGTACGACCTCGACCGCTTCATGATCTTCTGCGCCGACGACTTCAACATGGGCGCGATGGAGAACAAGGGGCTCAACATCTTCAACAGCAAGCTCGTCCTCGCCGACCCGCAGACGGCGACCGACGACGACTACGGCGCGATCGAGGCGGTGGTCGGCCACGAGTACTTCCACAACTGGACCGGCAACCGCGTGACCTGCCGCGACTGGTTCCAGCTCTCGCTCAAGGAAGGGCTCACGGTCTTCCGCGACCAGGAGTTCTCCAGCGACATGGGATCGCGCGCGGTCGAGCGGATCGGCGCGGTCGAGAACCTGCGCCGCATGCAGATGCCCGAGGACGCGGGGCCGATGGCGCATCCGGTGCGGCCCGACGAGTACCAGGAGATCAACAACTTCTACACGGCGACCGTCTACGAGAAAGGCGCCGAGGTCATCCGGATGCAGCACGCGCTGCTCGGACCGGAGCGCTTCCGGCGCGGCATGGACCTCTACTTCGAGCGCCACGACGGCCAGGCGGTGACCTGCGACGACTTCGTGCAGGCGATGAGCGACGCGTCGGGCGTCGACCTCGCGCAGTTCCGCCGCTGGTACTCGCAGGCCGGCACGCCGGTCGTGCGCGTCCGCGGGCGCTACGACGCCGCCGCGCGGCGCTACGCCCTCTCGCTCGAGCAGCGCACCGATCCCACGCCGGGCCAGCCCGAGAAGCTGCCGCTGCACGTGCCCTTCGCCGTCGGCCTCGTCGGGCCCGACGGCAAGGACCTCGCGCTGCGCCTCGACGGCGAGGCGGAGGCCGGCGCGACGACGCGCGTGCTCGACCTCGTCGCCCCGTCGCAGACGTTCATGTTCGTCGACGTGCCCGCGCCCCCGGTTCCGTCGCTCGCGCGCGGCTACTCGGCGCCGGTGCGCGTCGAGTTCGATTACCGCGATGATGATCTCTCGCTCCTCGCGGCGCACGACAGCGATCCGGTCAACCGCTGGGACGCCGCGCAGCGGACGTTCACGCGGTCGATCCGCGCGATCGCCGCGCAGCACCGCGCCGGGCGTCCCACCGAGCTGCCGGCCGCGCTCGTCCGCGTCGCCGCCGCGCTGCTCGACGATCGCTCGAGCGACCCGGCGCTGATCGCGCTGGCGCTCTCGCCGCCCGATCCCGCGTACGTCGCTGCGCTGGATCCGGTGATCGACGTGGATGGCGTCGATCATGCGCGCGCCTTCGTGCTGCGCGAGCTCGCCCGCGCGCTGTCGGACCGCTTCGAGCGCGTCTACGCCGCCCAGCGGCGCACCGGGCCCTACGAGCCCGCGCCCGCGCAGGTCGCGACGCGGAAGCTCGCGAACGTCTGCCTGCGCTACCTCGGCGAGCGCGGCGACGCGGCCGGCCGCGAGCTCGCCGTCGCGCAATTCGACGACGCCGACAACATGACCGACACGATCGGCGCGCTCGCGGCGCTCGGCGACACCGCCTCCGACGAGCGCGACCGCGCGTTCGCGAGCTTCGAGCGCCGCTGGCAGCACGAGCCGCTCGTGCTCGACAAGTGGTTCGCGCTCGAGGCGACGAGCCGGCGGCCCGGCGCGCTCGCGCGCGTGCGGGAGCTCGTCCACCATCCGCGCTACAACGCGAAGAACCCGAACCGCGTGCGCGCGCTCGTCGGCGCGTTCGCGCTGCGCAACTTCGCGCGCTTCCACGCGGCCGACGGCTCCGGCTACGCGTTCGTCGCCGACCAGGTGCTCGCGATCGACCCGATGAACCCGCAGCTCGCCGCGCGCCTCGCGGGAGCGTTCGAGCTCTGGAAGCGCCTGCCCGGGCCGCGGCGCGACCGGGTGCGCCTCGAGCTCGAGCGCATTGCCGCCGCGCCGGCCCTGTCGCCCGACGTCGGCGAGATCGTCTCGCGCAGCCTGGCCGATTGAATCACGCAGGCCGCGACGCCTAGGCGACGCGCGTCAGCGGCCGACGACGTCCGGCTCCTTCCACTCCTGCAGTACGTTGCGGTACAGCCATCCGGCGCCCAGCGCGCCGGCGATCGGCGCGACCCAGAACAGCCAGAGCTGCGCGAGCGCCCAGCCGCCGACGAAGAGCGCGGGACCGGTGCTGCGCGCCGGATTCACCGACGTGTTGGTCACCGGGATGCTGATCAGGTGGATCAGCGTGAGCGCGAGGCCGATCGCGATCGGCGCGAAGCCCGCGGGCGCGCGCGCGTGCGTCGCGCCGAGGATCACGATCAGGAACATGAACGTCATGACGACCTCGCAAACGAGCGCCGAGCCGAGCGCGTAGCCGCCGGGCGAGCGCTCGCCGTAGCCGTTCGACGCGAAGCCTCCCTCGAGGCTGAATCCGGCCTTGCCGCTCGCGATCAGGTAGAGGATGCCCGCCCCGACGACCGCGCCGACCACCTGCGCCGCCACGTAGGGAACGAGGTCGCGGCCGGGGAATCGCCCGCCCGCCCAGAGGCCGATCGACACCGCCGGATTGAAGTGGGCGCCCGACACCGGGCCGAACGCGTAGGCGCCCGTCAGCACGGTGAGCCCGAACGCGAGCGCGACGCCGACGAAGCCGATGCCGAGCTGCGGGAACGCCGCAGCGAGGACCGCGCTGCCGCAGCCGCCGAGCACGAGCCAGAACGTGCCGAGGAATTCGCAGAGGAGCTTCGGAGCCATCGCGCGCCTTGTCCGTGGGGAGTCCGCGGCGGATTGTAGGGGCAGCGCGGGGCGATCGCTAGCGCCAGCCGTTGCCCACCTGCAGGTAGAACGCGGTGTCCTCGGGCCCGCGCGCGACGTCGATGCCGACGTAGAGTCCGAGCCGGCGCGCGATCAGGTAGCGCAGGCCGACGCCCTTCGACACTTCGGAAGGGGTGTCGGCGAACGACGCGTTGCGTCCCCAGGCGCGTCCTGCGCCGACGAAGCCGATGACCGACCAGCGGCCGTCGACGTCGTAGCGGAGCTCGGTCTCGAGCACCCCGGTGTTCTGGTCCTGGTATCGCGCCGCGGGGATGCCACGCATGTCGATGAACGGCAGGAAGTAGAACGGCGCGTCGCCGCGCGCCGCGCGGCCGTCGACGCGCAGGCCCACGGTCAGGCGTTCGCCGACCGGCCAGTACGCGAACACGTGCGCGCGATACGCCTGGAAGCGATTCATGCCGCCGAAGTCCGGATCGTAGAACGTCGCCTCGGCCGCCCCGATCCAGCCCTCGTTCGGCGTGAAGATGTTGTCGCGCGAATCGTGTTCGACGACCAGGCCGAGCCCCGAATTGCGCTTCGCGACCTCGCTCGGCGCGAGCCCGAGGTCGACGCCCGCGACGTCGAGCGACGTGCGAAGGTCGACGTAGATCCAGCGCGCGCCGACGAACGTGTCGCCCTCGCCGATGCGAGCCATGCCCTGCTGGAACGAGCCGAAGCCCTGCAGCGTGTAGCCGACCTTGTCGATCGCGATCGGCAGCATGCCGCCGATGCCGTAGAAGTCGAGGTTCACGCGGAAGTCGCCCACGCCTCCGCGGTAGCGCCAGCGGTCGTGGTCGAACGTGAACTGGCCGCCGATCGCGGCGCCGCGCGTGCCGTTCTCGGTGGCGAACGCCGCGACGGCCCAGATGTCCGGCGGCACCAGATGCTCGCCGGCGGCTCTCGCCTTCGCGTAGGCGTCGCGGAAGGTGTCGCTGATGAACACGAGTGCCAAGCCGCCGCCGTAGCCGACGGCCGGCTCGGTGATGACGATCGGGACCGGCAGGAAGCCCTTGCGGTCGAGCAGCCACTCCGACAGGTCGAGCTGCCCGTCCACCGGATCGAGGAAGCGCTTGAAGGTCTCGCTCGCGTCCGCTCCGGATGCGACCGTCGGCGAGAGCAGGGCGAGAGCGAGGGCGCAAGCCGCGAGCGCGCCGCGGATGCGGGCGCCGCCACGGTGAGCGGGACGACGACGAGACGGTGTCATGCCATCGGCGGTGCGCGCCGGTCGCGACGGCCCCCGGACGGGCGCCACGGCCCGATGGTATCGGATCGCCCGCCGACGGCGCGCCGAGCCGCGCTTCGTCGCGCCATGCCGCGCTCCGTACCCGGTCGGCGCGGTTCGTCGCTCCGGCGCGCCGATGCGGGGCGCGCGGCCTACGATCACCGGGTCAAGGGGACATCACCACCAAGGAGATCGCCGTGCCTCGCCCGAATCCCGTTCGCCTCGCCCTCGCCGTCTCGTTCCTCGCCAGCTCGACGCTGGCGTTCGCGCAGTCCGGATCGCCGTCGGGCCACTGGTCGTGCACGGTCAACGGCAAGGACGTCGACATCCGCCTCGCCGCCGACGCCGCCACCGTGCTGGTGAACGGCGAGAAGCGCACGCTGAAGCGCGTGGACGCCGACAACGAGTCGGTCTACTTCGACGGCACCTACGCGCTGCGCTTCAAGGGCGACTACCCCGCGCCGCGCAACGCGCCGCGCTGGATCGAGAACAACGTGCCGTCGCAGCTCTCGAAGTGCACCGAGCTCGACAGCTGAGCCGGGGCTCGCGAAATTCGTCGGGCTGAAGCCCGACCCACAATGCGGGGTCCTGCGCGGAGTGGCGTCGGGCTGAAGCCGGACCCATGGCGTTGCGGGATGCGCGGAAACGCGTCGGGCTGAAGCCCGACCCACGATGCGAGGCCCTTCGCGGAGAGGCGTCGGGCTGAAGCCGGACCCATGGCGTTGCGGGATGCGCGGAAACGCGTCGGGCTGAAGTCCGATCCGCAATGCGAGGTCCTGCCTGGAGTGGCGTCGCGCTGAATCCGGGCCCACGCGTTTCCCCCAGCCGACGCCCGACCCGGTATCGATCGCCTGTCCGCGTTGAGCGTCGCGCGAGCGACGTTCGAACCGCGGACCGCCGCTCCTGCGCGCGCCTCGCGGCCGCCCGTTCCGGCGTTCGCGCCATGCACTCCGCCGTCCGCCGGCGGCCGCGAGGCGCGCGTCCGTAGCGGCTACCAATAGGTTTCGAGCGTGATGTGCCCCGGCTCCTTCCGCCGGTGCCTGCGCATCCCGCGCTTCGCCAGCGCCGCCTGCACGTCGTCGACCATCGCCGGATTCCCGCACAGCATCGCGTGCGCGTTGTCCGCGGTGAGCGGCACCCCGGCACGCGCTTCCAGCCGCCCGTCCTCGATCAGCGCGGGAATGCGCCCGGGCAACGCGACCGGATGCGGCTCGCGGCTCACGATCGGCACGAAGGAGAACGCGCCCGCGCGCTCGCGCGCGACGCCGGCGATCACGTCGCCGTAGTTGAGCGCGTTCGCGTGGCGAACCGCGTGCACCAGCACGACGCGCCCGAACTTCTCCCACGGATCCGGCGTGCGCAGGATCGACAGGAACGGCCCGATGCCCGTGCCCGTCGAGATGCACCAAAGCGCGTCGGCCGCCGGAACCTCGGGGATGCTGAAGAAGCCGTTCGCGCGCGGACCGAGCCACAGCGGATCGCCGGGATTCAGGGCGGCGAGGCGCGGCGACAGCGGGCCGCCGGGCACGACGTTGAAGTAGAACTCGTGGCGCAGCGCGCCCGGCGGATTCACGAACGAGTACGGGCGCCCGACCATCGGGTCCTTCTCGCCGGGCGGCGCGGGCAGCGCGAGCCGCGCGAACTGCCCGGCGACGAACGCGAGCGCGGGAGCCTCGACTTCGAGCGAATACAGCGTGTCGGTCCAGGCGCGGCGCGCGGCGACGCGGCCTTCGATCCAGGAGGTCATGGCGCGACGGTCGGGACGGTAATATGGCGATTATGCCTACGGCCCCGACCGGGAGCGTCGAGCTGCGCCTGCCGGTCGCCGCGGACGGCGCGGCCTTCGTCGCCGCCGCGCGGGCGAGCCGCCGGCTGCACGGCGCCTGGGTGCACGCGCCGGACACGCCCGCGCAGTTCAAGGCCTACCTGAAGCGCTACGGCGCGCGGGCCGGCGACGCCACCCACGTGGGCCTCCTCGCGATCCGCCGCGCCGACGGCGCGCTCGTCGGCGCCTTCAACCTGAGCAACATCGTGCGCGGCCCGTTCCAGAGCGCGTACCTCGGCTACTACGCGTTCGCGCCCCACGCCGGGCACGGCTACATGACCGAGGCGCTGGCGCGCACGCTCGACCTCGCGTTCGCGTCGCTGCGCCTGCACCGCGTCGAGGTCAACGTGCAGCCCACCAACCGGAAGTCGATCGCGCTCGTCGAGAGGGTCGGATTCACGCGCGAGGGCCATTCGCGCCGGTACATCAAGATCGCCGGCCGCTGGCGCGACCACGTACGCTTCGCGATGCTGGCCGAGGACTGGAAGGCGCGCAAGCGCCGGCGGAAGGGCGCGCGCCGGTGAGCCGGCGCCTCGCCGCCGCGGCCGCGCTCTCGCTGGCCGCCTGCGCTACCGTCGATCCCGACGCGGCGCGAAGCGCGGACGCGCTCGCGATCGCGCCCTACGAGCTCCACGAGGTCTGCTTCAAGCTCGCCGCGGGCGACAGGGTCGACTGGCGCTTCGAGACGCGGGAGCCCGTCGACTTCAACTTCCACTACCACGAGGGCGGGACCGTCGTGATGCCGCTCGTGAAGAGCGCGAGCTTCGGCGACTCGGGCATCTTTCCCGCGGTCGTGGCGCAGGACTATTGCGCGATGTGGGAAGCCGGTCCGCTCGGCGCGATCCTGACCTACCGCGTGAAGCCGATCCGCGCGACCCCATGAGCGACGGAGCGCTCCTGTTCGACCTCGACGGGACGTTGACGGACAACTTCCCCGGCATCGCGCGCTCGATCGTCTACGCGCTCGACCGGCTGGACGTCGAGGCGCCCTCGCCCGCCGAGCTGCGCCGCTTCGTCGGCCCGCCGCTGCGGACGACGTTCGCCGCGCTGCTCGGCACGGACGAGCCCGACGCGATCGAGCAGGCGATCGCGCTCTACCGCGAGCGCTATTCGGAGCTGGGCTGGCGCGAGAACGTCGTCTACGACGGCATTCCCGAGGCCCTCGCCTCGCTCGCAGCGTCGCCGCGCCGCCTGTTCCTCTGCACGTCGAAGCCCGAGATCTACGCGCGCCGGATCGTGACGCTCTTCGGGCTCGGCGAGCATCTCGATGGCATCTACGGCGCCGACCTCGCGGGCCGGCACGACGACAAGGCGGTGCTGCTCGCGCACCTCGCGGCGACCGAAGGCCTCGACGCGTCGCGCGCGGTGATGATCGGCGACCGCAGCCACGACCTGCGCGCCGCGCGGGCCAACGGCGCGCGCGCGATCGGCGTGCTGTGGGGCTACGGGTCGGCCGAGGAGCTCGCGGGCGCCGATGCGCTCGTGCGCACGCCGCGGGAGCTCGTCGAGGCGATCGGGCCGTAGGCCGTCAGCCTTCCACGAGCGGCTTCTCGAGCTCCGGCCACGCGTAGACCGCGCCGTTGCGGAGCCTGCCGAGGATCACCTTGTCGACGATCTTGGCGGCGGCGACGTCCGGCGCGACGAGGCGCCGGTCCGCGTGGAACTTGCGGAACATCGCGACCGACGGGAACACGTCCTCGGCCTGCTCGCGCGCGAGCGTCTGCATGTCGGTGTCGATGACGCCGGGGCGCAGCGACACCGCGCGGAAGCTCGAGTCCTGCAGCTCGACCGCGAGGACGCGCGTCAGCATCTCGAGGCCCGCCTTCGACTCGCAGTAGAGGCCCGAGCCGGCGATCGCGGCGCGCGCGGCGCCGGACGACACGTTGACGACCGTGCGCTCGACCGCAGCGTCGGGGAACGCGCGCAGGAAGAGCGCGGCGAGCGCGACCGGCGCGCCCAGGTTGACCGCGAGCGAGCGCATGATCGCGGCGCCGTCGTGGCGCGACGTGACGCCGAGGGGCTCGGTGGTCGCGGCGTTGTTGACGAGGCACACCCAGCGCGGCGCGAGGCCCGCGAGCGCGCCGAACGCCGGCGAGAGCGCCGCGTCGATGCCGGCGACGTCGGCGAGGTCGCAGTCCGCGAAGCGATATCGGTCGCCCTCGAGCCCGGGCGCCGACGAGCGCCCGACGCCGAGCACGGTGAGCCCCTTGTCGAGGAGCGCGCGGGCGAGCGCCGCGCCGAGCCCCCGCGACACGCCGGTGACGATCACGACACGCATGGAACCTCCGCGGTCATCGCCCCGACATCGAGCCGACGACGATGACGAGCACCAGGATGCCGAGCACGAGGAACGCGATCTTCCAGAAGCTCTTCGGGTATTCGCCGGCCACCGCGCCGGTCACGCCGTTGATCGCGCACTGGAACGCCCGGCGCCCGTAATCGTACGAGAGCAGCCACACCGGCGCGAGGATGTGCTTGTAGGTCTGCCCCGACCAGTCGGCGCGCACCGACAGGTTGCGGTAGGTGTCGCCGGGGACCTGCCGTCCGCACATCGCCGTGAGCTCCGCCTGCATCGCCGCGCGCGCTCGCTCCGCCGCCGCCTTGAGGTCGATCTGGTAGCGCTCGACGACCCAGCCGGCGACGTAGCCGGGATCGTAGGCCTTCAGCTCGCCGGTGGGGAAGGGCTCGATGCCGCGCACGAGCGCCGGGTGCACGCCGATCGACGCGCAGACGAGGTCGTCGTCGAAGAAGTGCGAGACGTGGCCGGCCGCGGGCACCCAGCGCACGTGCTGCACCTGCCGCGTCCGCGTCTGGCCGTTCTCGACGTACGTCTCGGTCGTGTAGTAGTAGTGGCCGGCTTCCGCGGTCCAGTCCGCCTCGACCTGCGCGTCGAAGGTCCAGTACGGCAGGTAGACGCCGCGCACGGTGTCGGTGAGCGCGCGGCGCTTCAACGCATTCGGCGCGAACCACAACTTGCCGAACCACGCGCGCAGGCGGTCGCGCGCGTCGCTCTCGGTCACGCGGAACGGCAGCACGCTCTCGGGACGGAACGCCGGCGCGGTCTCGTCGTAGGGCACGAGCTGCGCGGAGCCGCAGAACTCGCAGTTCTGCGCCTGGCGAGACGGATCGAGCACCGAGATCGCGCGGCAGCTCTGGCAGCGGACCTGGCGCCTGGCCATCGCCCATCCCGATGCCGCCGGATCGAACGCCGCGAGCGCGGAGACGAGGTCGTGCTCCTTCGCGGCGCCCTCGACGCCGGCGGGCGCGGGCGACTCGGTGCCGCAGAACGGGCACACGAGCTTCTGCTTCCCGGGGTTCCACACCGCCTCGGCGCCGCAGGCCGGGCACGCGAACTTCGCGAGCGCGACGCGCTCGTCGCCCGTACCCGGGCCGGCGCCGGTCATTGCTGGATCGAATAGCCGACGACGCGCCAGCGGTAGGCGTCCACCTCGAGCGTCACGAGCTCGCGCACCACCGTGTCCTTCTCGAACGAGGTCCGGAAGCCGATGAGCGCGTAGTCGCCGGGCGGGTGTGCGGGCAGCCGGTTCACGAACTGCGTCGTGGCCGCGGCGCGCTGGACCACCGCGCCGAGCGGCTCGCGCACCGACTTCACCGCCGCGGCCCAGGCCTCGGGCGTGAGCGCCTCGCGGAACTTCGTGCCCGCCGCCTGGTAGCTCGCCGCGGCGTCGAGCTTGTCGACGATCGCCAGCCACTCGCGCGCCGAGTCCTGCACGGCGGCCGAGCGCGGATCCTGCGCGTGGGCCGGCGGCGCGAGCAGGCACGCGGCGATCGCCGCGAGCGCGGCGCGACGGCCTCTCGATGCGATCATGAGTGCAGGAACGCGTCGACCGCGGCGCGCGTCACGCGCCACTGCGTGCCGATCTTCTTGCCCTTGAGGTCGCCCGACTCGAGGCTCGCGATCACGTCGGACTCGCCGACGCCGAGCGCCTTCGCGACGTCCGCGGGCGTCATCAGGTCGGGCATCGCCGCGCCGGCGGCCGGCGCCGCGGGCGCGGCACCCTTCACGCCGGGCGTCGACTGGCCCATGAGGCCTCCCGCCTGGTTCATCATCTGCTGCGCCATCGCCATGCCGACCGCCATCTCGGCCGCCATGCCGCCGGGCCCGCCCTGCCCCTTCTCGAGCCCCTGCGCCATCTGGAACTTCACGTAGTCGTTCAGGTTGCCGACCGCGGCCATCGAGCTGCGCTTGTCGATCGCCTGCTCGACTTCCGGCGGCACCGACACGTTCTCGACGACGAACGACGTCATCTCGAGGCCGTACTTGTCGTGCAGGATCGGATTGATCACCGGCAGCAGCGCCTCGCCCAGCTCCCGGTAGCGCGACGCGACGTCGAGCGCGGGGATCTTCGCGCTCGCGAGCGCCTCCGAGAACACCGAGACCAGCCGCGAGCGCATCACGTCGGCGAACTCGTCGAGCCGGAAGTGCGCGTCGGTCCCGGCGACCTCCTTCAGGAAGCGCGGCGCGTCGACGATGCGGAAGTCGTAGGTGCCGTAGGCGCGCAGGCGCACGACGCCGAAGTCCGCGTCGCGCATCATCACCGGGTTCGCGGTGCCCCACTTGTTGCCGGGGAACACGCGCGTGACGACGTAGTAGACGTCCGCCTTGAACGGGCTCTCGAGCGCGTACTTCCAGCTCTTGAGGTTCGTGAGGACCGGGATGTTGTCGGTCGTGAGCGTGTGCTTGCCCGGGCCGAACGCGTCGCCGAACTGGCCCAGGTAGACGAACTGCGCGAGCTGGCTCTCGCGCACGATCAGCTGCGCGCCGTTCTTGATCTCCTTGTCCTCGTCGGGGAACCGCCACGACAGCGTGTCGCGCGAGTCGTCGGTCCACTCGATGACGTCGATGAACTGCTTCTTCAGGAAATCGATGATCGCCATGCGCGCGCGCTCCCCCGTCCGGTCGGCGTCTTCTCGTCGAGCGTTATTTCTTCGCGGCCGGCTTCTTGACCTCGGCCTCGGCCTGCTTCATCTCCGCTTCCAGGCGCGCGAGCGGCAGCGCGCCCGGCAGGACGGAGCCGTCGGCGAGCACCATCGTCGGCGTCGCCGAGATGCGCAGCTTCTGGCCGAGCGCCTGCGTCGCGGCGACCGGGTTCTGGCATTCGCCCTTGTTGTCGGGCACCTTGCCGGTGACGAAGTAGTCGTCCCAGGCCTTCGTCGGGTCCGCCGAGCACCAGATCTGCTTCGACTTCTGAGCGGCCTGCGGGTGGAGCTGGTCGATCGGGAACAGGAACGTGTAGATCGTCACGTTGTCGAGGCCCTTCATCTCCTCCTCGAGCCTGTGGCAGAACGGGCAGTCGGCGTCCGAGAACACGACGAGCTTGCGCTCGCCCTTGCCCTTGACCTTCTTGATCGCGAGTTCCAGCGGCAACGTGTCCCACGCGATGCGGTTGAGCTTGCGCAGGCGCTCCTCGGTCAGGTTGGTCTTCGCGACCGAGTCCCAGAGCGCGCCGACGAGCACCTGGTTCGCCTTGGCGTCGGTGTAGACGAGGCGGTCGTCGAACTGCACCTCGTAGAGGCCGCCGAGGTAGTTCGTCTTCGTGATCGCGCCGATCTCGGCGCCCGGGAAGCGCTCGAGCAGCGTCTTGCGCAGCGCGGCGACCTCGGGCGACCCGGCGGCGGCCGAGGCCTGGGGGGCGGCGCTTTGGGCGGGCGCCTGGGCCGAGGCGACCCCTGCGACCATCGCGGCCAGCAGGATCGGCAGCGAAGGTCGGGCGAGTCGGGCGAGCAGGACGGACGGGGACATGGGGGACTCCGGTTCGGTTCGGGATCGGTTCGGGGAAGGGGTCAGCGCAGCGCAGGCTGGGCCAGCGCCAGGCGCAAGGGCGTCAGCTTCGACACCGCCGACAGGCCAAGGTTGCGTAGAAGGGCGATTCCGGGCGCCCGAGCGCCGAACAGGCGGGCCAGGCCGTCGGTGACCGCCTGCATCGCCAGGACCGGCGCAGCGCGGCGGCGGGCGTAGCGCTCGACGAGGATCGGGGCGCCTGGGTCGGCGACCGGGCCCCGGGCTCCCAGGACCGCCGCGAGGGCCTGGGCGTCGCCGAAGCCCAGGTTGACCCCCTGGCCGGCCAGCGGGTGGACCCCGTGGGCGGCGTCGCCGACGAGCGCGAGCCGGTGCGCGACGGCTGCCGGCAGGCGCAGGAACTGGAGCGGGAAACGCGCCGCGGGCGTCAGGACCTCGAGTCGGCCGAGCGCCCGGCCGCCCGCTTCAGCGACCCGGGCCGCCAGGGCTTCCGGCGTCAGCGCCGCGAGCTCGTCCGCCAGCGCCTCGGGTGCCGACCAGACGATCGAGATGCGGTCCCCCGGCAGCGGCAGCCAGGCGAGCACCCCGCCGTCGGCCCGGAACCACTGGCGCGCCACCCCCCGGTGGGGGGTCTCGCAGGCGAAGTTCGCGACGACCGCGGTCTGCCCGTAGGGACGGGGCTCGGCCTGGATGCCGGCGGCCGCCCGCACCCAGGAGCGGACGCCGTCCGCGCCGACCACGAGCCGCGCCTCGATCCGGCGGCCGTCCTCGAGCGCGAGCGTCCCGGCCTCCGGCGACCAGGCGAGCGACGCGAAAGCGGCGGGCGCGATCACCTCGACGCCGGCGTCGTGGACCTGCGGGACCAGCGCGGCCCTGAGCTCCCGCTCCTCGACGATCCAGGCGAGCGCGCGCTC
>JBGAHH010000045.1:30332-31262 GCA_044226265.1 Casimicrobiaceae bacterium
GTCGAAGCCCAGGCTCGCGCCCCGGTCGCCCTCGATCGCCATCGCCTCGACGGGGGCCAGGCGATCCTCGGGCAGCGCCTGCCAGGCGCCCAGCGACCGCAGGAACGCGGCGCTCCCCGGGCTGATCGCGTACACGCGCGTGTCCCAGCCGCCTCGGTCGGGCTCCGGCGCGGCGATCGCATGGCGGTCCGCGAGCGTCACGGAAAGGCCGGTCCTCGCGAGCGCGACCGCCGCCGCGAGGCCGGGCAGGCCGGCTCCGGCGATCAGCACGTCCGCGGACGAGGTCGGCGTCAAAGGGTCTCGATCACGTGGTTCTGGTTCGGGAGGACATCCCCCCGAAGCGCGCTGCGCGCGCCTCCCCCCAGGGGGCAGGCGCCGAGCTCGGGGCGGCCCTTCGCTCGTCGCCCGCACCGTCAGAGGGCGGTGTCCGGTCGCGCGTCACAGGGTCTCGATCACGTGGTTCTGGTTCGTGTAGATGCACAGCTCGCCGGCGATGGTGAGCGCCTGCTTCACGATCTCGGCCGCCGTGAGGGAGCTGTGCTCCAGCAAGGCCCGTGCCGCCGCCTGCGCGTAGGCGCCCCCCGATCCGATCGCGACGATGCCGTGCTCCGGCTCCAGCACGTCGCCGTTGCCGGTGATCACGAGCGAGGCCGAGGCGTCCGCGATCGCGAGCATCGCCTCGAGCCGCCGCAGGACGCGGTCCGACCGCCAGTCCTTCGCGAGCTCGACCGCGGCGCGCGTCAGGTGCCCCTGGTGCTTCTCGAGCTTCGACTCGAAGCGCTCGAACAGCGTGAACGCGTCGGCGGTCGCGCCCGCGAAGCCGGCGAGCACCTTGTCGTGGTAGAGCCTGCGCACCTTGCGCGCGGTCGCCTTGATCACGACCGCGCCGAGCGTGACCTGGCCGTCGCCGCCCAGCGCGACGGCGCTGTC
>JBGAHH010000046.1:0-30993 GCA_044226265.1 Casimicrobiaceae bacterium
GGCCCCGAATTCGGCGCCCCCGGCATCGCAGCCCGTCGCGGCGCCGGTCGCGGTGCCTGTGCCCACGCCGAAGTCCGTCCCGCGCGACGGTCGCGTCGCGACAACGCCGTCGACGCCGCCCCACGCGAAGCGCTCGCGCACGCGCACGAAATCGGGTGCCGCGCAGCGCGCCGCGCGCGATGCACGGGGAACGGCGGGCGCCGGAGGTGCGCCACGCGCGAACGACGCCGGCTCCCGCCCGCGAAAGCCGAAGCCGCCCTCGGCCGCCGCCCGTGAATCGACCTCGGCGTGGCAGCGTCCCCGCGAGCGCCGTCGCGGAGGCGGGCCGACGTCCGGCACGCAGGCTCGTGGCGAGCCTCAGCGCGCCGCTTCCGAAGTTGCCGCGCGCCGCGCGCAGCCGGAGCTTCCGCGACTGTCGAAGCGGATGAGCGAGCTCGGCCTCTGCTCGCGCCGCGAGGCCGACGAGTGGATCGAGAACGGATGGGTGCGCGTCGACGGCGAGGTCGTCGACAAGCTCGGGACGCGCGTGTCGCCGGAAGCGCGGATCACCGTCGATCCCGCCGCCGCGCGGTACCAGGGCGAGCTGGTGACGATCCTGCTGCACAAGCCGGTCGGCTACGTCTCGGGCCAGGCCGAGGACGGCTATCGACCGGCGTCGGTGCTGATCACGCCGGAGAACCGGTGGCCCGGCGATCCGTCGCGCAAGTCGTTCGAGCCGCGGCACCTGCGCGGGCTCGCGCCCGCGGGGCGCCTCGACATCGACTCGACCGGCCTGATCGTGTTCACCCAGGATGGCCGCGTCGCGCGTCGCCTGGTGGGCCGCGACTCCGAAGTCGAAAAGGAGTACCTGGTGCGCGTCGAAGGCTCGCTGTCGCCCGGGGGCCTGCAGCGCCTCCGCCACGGCCTCGAGCTCGACGGCGTGAAGCTCAAGCCGGCGAAGGTGTCGTGGCAGAACGAGGACCAGCTCCGGTTCGTGCTGCGCGAGGGACGCAAGCGGCAGATCCGGCGCATGTGCGAGCTGGTGGGCCTCGCCGTCGTGGGGTTGAAGCGCGTTCGCACCGGAAGCGTCGCGCTCGGGGCGCTGCCAGTGGGACAATGGCGCTACCTGCGCCCGGACGAGCGGTTCTGAACGCGCCGCGCGCAAGGCACACGGATTCGAAGGCGACGACGTCCATGAGCGAGCTCGAGCACCTGCGCGAGCGCCTGCGCGAGTTCGCCGCGGAGCGCGACTGGGACCGTTTCCACACGCCGAAGAACCTCGCGATGGCGCTGGCGGCCGAGAGCGGAGAATTGCTCGAGGTGTTCCAGTGGCTGACCGAGGCGGAGAGCTTCGCGCTCGCGCCGAAGGCGAAGGCCGCGGCGGCCGAGGAGATCGCCGACGTGCTGCTCTACCTCGTCCGTCTCGCCGACGTGCTGCACATCGACCTCGACGACGCCGCTCGCCGGAAGCTCGCGCTCAACGCCGAGCGCTACCCGGTCGACAAGGCGCGGGGCAGCAGCCGCAAGTACACCGAGCTCTGACGGCGTGGGCGCGCCGCCGCGGATCGTCTGGACCGAGAACGGCGAAGCGAGGTCGGCGCTCTGGCGATCGGAGCGCGGCGCACCCGCGCCGTCGCGCGTGCTGCTCGCCGACGACCGCACGACGGCCGATCACGCGTTCGACATCGCCACGCAGGGCGGGGCACTCCTCTGGCGCGGCGACTTCCAGAACGCGCGCCAGCTCCTGATCGCGCTCGCGCGGCGCGCCGACCGGCCCTCGCGCAAGTCACTTAGGAAGGGCGCCGGAGTCGCCGCGCCCGAGCGGTCGATCGCTGAAACCTTCCATCGCGTCCGGCTGGCGCGCTCGCAGCGCGCGCGCACGCTCGGCGCGCTGCTCGTCCCGCTGGACGAGCGCTACGCCGTTCCGCTGCGCCGCGCGCCCGACGTCCGCCAGGCCTGCCTCGAGGCCTGGGGACCCGCCGGCGAAGCGTCCGTCGTCTCGCTGCGCGAGCTGCTCGGCGTCATCGGCGCGCACGAGTGGCGCGCGAAGGGCATCGACGTCCCGGAAACGGGCGGGCGCATCCATCCGCACTACGGCGTGTTCACGCCGATTCGCCGCGAGTACGTCGGCCTGGTCGCCGGTGCCCCGCTCCCGGCGGCGCTGGCGAAGCACCCGCTCGCGTTCGACGTCGGCACGGGCACCGGCGTGCTCGCGGCCGTGCTGGCGAAGCGCGGTGTGCCGCGCGTGATCGCGACGGACGCCGACCCGCGCGCGCTCGCCTGCGCGCGCGAGAATCTCGCTCGCCTCGGCTTCGCCACGACGGCGGAGGTCGTCGAAGCGGACCTGTTCCCGCCGGGGCGCGCGGGCCTCGTCGTGTGCAATCCGCCGTGGGTTCCCGCGCGGCCGAGCTCGGCGCTCGAGCGGGGCATCTACGATGCCGACGGCGCGATGCTGCGCGGCTTCCTTTCGGGCCTCGCGGCGCACCTCGCGCCCGGCGGCGAGGGCTGGCTCGTCCTCTCCGATCTCGCCGAGCATCTCGGCCTGCGCACGCGCGCGGAGCTCGAGTCCGCGTTCGACGCGGCCGGTCTCCGGGTCCTGCAGCGCCTCGACGCGCGGCCGGACCATCCGAAGGCGTCCGACCCCGACGATCCGCTCCGCGACGCGCGCGCGGCGGAGATCACGTCGCTATGGCGGCTCGCGGCCGCATGAGCGCCGCACCGACGACTTGCCCGGTTTGCCGAGCTTCACGTTGTCGATGCGCCGGAGCGCCGGCGGTTCCGGAGGCGTCCGCGTCGGTGGCGATCGTTCCGGTCGGGAAGGCCGGGACGAGCGCCGCCCAGTTCGCGTATTCGATGCCGAGTTACCCGATGCCGCAGGTCGCATCGCTGATCGCATCGACCACGCCGCCCGTGCCGGGGCAGTAGGTCGCGGCGACGGCCGCGTGCAGGAGGGCGGACTTCATCGCGTCGAATCCTCGGTGGTCGAAGCCGGATCGCCAGGCCGGCCCGCCGGCCGCGAATCCGGGTACGGCGGTCGAATCGCATCGCTCCTCGGGCAACGTCCCTTGCGATGCGAATCCAGTGGGCGATGGGCTGATCCCGTTGCGGTCATGACGATGTCATGACCGCATTTCGGCATCGGTCCACGAGATGCCGATTCGTGTGCAGGCCTTCCACCGGCAACGCGGACGTCGCGAGGCAATGGTCGGCGGCCTTGGCGCCTTCGGACCACCCGGGACTTGCGTCCGGCCCATGCCGAAGTCTTGACGACGGCCAAGGCGCCGCACCGCGGTCGCGATGTAGGCTGTTTCCCGTCAGGCTCGCGAACGGTCGCGGTGTCGGCCGCTTGCGCGCGCCCGCGGGAGAAATCGCGATGAACCGGATCTGGCTCAAAAGCTATCCCCCCGGCATGCCTGCCGAGATCGACCCCGACGCGTACCGGTCCATCCCGGACCTGCTCGCGGCGACGGTGGCGAAGTTCGGCAGTAAGCCTGCCTTCCACAATCTCGGCAGCAAGATGACCTACGCCGCGCTCGATCGGCGTTCGCGCGACTTCGCCGCGTTCCTCCAGCACCTGCCGGAAATGCACAAGGGCGACCGGGTCGCGATCATGGCCCCCAACCTGCTGCAGTACCCGATCGCGCTGTTCGGCATCCTGCGCGCCGGCATGACCGTGGTGAACGTCAACCCGCTCTACACGCCGCGCGAGCTGGAGCACCAGCTCGAGGATTCGGGCGCGAAGGCGATCGTGATCGCGGAGAATTTCGCGGGCGTCCTGCAGAAGGTGATCGCCAAAACGGCGATCCGGCACGTCATCACGACCCAGCTGGGCGACATGTTGCCGGGACCGAAGCGCTGGGCGGTCAACTTCGTCATCAAGAAGGTGAAGAAGATGGTGCCGGCATGGCGCATCGACGGCGCGATCAGGATCCGGAAGGCGCTCGCGCAAGGCGCGGCGATGGCGCTCCGGCCGGTCGAGGTGGCGAGCGAGGACCTCGCGTTCCTGCAGTACACGGGCGGGACGACCGGCGTCTCGAAGGGCGCGATGCTCACGCACCGCAACGTCGTCGCGAACATGGAGCAGACCGGCGCGTGGATCTCGCTCACGCTGACGGAGGGCGCCGAGATCGCCATCGCGCCGTTGCCCCTCTATCACATCTTCTGCCTGACCGCGACGCTGTCGTTCATGAAGTGGGGCGCCCTCAACGTGCTCATCACGAATCCGCGCGACCTCCGCGCGCTCGTCAAGGAGCTCTCGAAGTGGAAGTGGAGCGTGATGACCGGCGTCAACACGCTGTTCAACGGCCTCCTGAATACGCCCGGATTCGACCGGCTCGACTTCTCGTCGCTGAAGGCGGTCATCGGCGGAGGCGCGTCCGTGCAAAAGCCGGTGGCCGAGCGCTGGGCCCAGGTGACCGGGTGCCACATCACCGAAGGCTACGGTCTCACCGAGGCCTCTCCGGTCGCCTGCGCCAATCCGATCGGCACACCGTGGAACGGGACGATCGGCATTCCCTACCCGTCGACCGACGTCACGGTCCGCGACGAGCGCTTCGCCGAGCTGCCGCCCTGGACCGGCGAGGGCGACATCGAGAGGCACACCGGCGAAATCTGCGTCCGCGGCCCGCAGGTGATGAAGGGATACTGGAACAATCCCGCGGAAACGGCCAAGGTGCTGCAGGACGGCTGGCTCAAGACGGGCGACGTCGGGCACATGGATGCGAACGGCTGGTTCACGATCACCGACCGCAAGAAGGACATGATCCTGGTGTCCGGCTTCAACGTGTATCCGAACGAGATCGAAGCGGTGGTCGCGACGCTCGAAGGTGTGCTCGAAACGGGGGTCGTCGGCGTGCCGGACGAGAAATCAGGCGAGGCGGTGAAGGTGGTCATCGTCACCAAGGACGCCGGCCTCACGAAGGAATCCGTGATCGCGCACTGCAAGCGGCACCTCACCGGCTACAAGGTGCCGCGCCACGTGGAATTCCGCGACGCGATGCCGAAGACGCCGATCGGCAAGATCCTTCGGCGCGAGCTGCGCGAGGCGCGCGTCGCACCGAAGACCTGAACGTCGCTGCCGGCGCGGCGGCCCGCGACGCGGGCCGGGTTCTGCGCCGGCTATCGCACGATGACGTTCCGGAACTGCCAGGGATCCTCGGGATCGATGTCCTCGGGGTAGAGGCCGTCGCCGCGGTTGTCGAGCGGCGTCCAGTCGGTGTACGCGCCGACGAGCTTGCCGAGGTAGGGCTCCTGGATCGACAGGATGCGGTCGTGGTCGAGCTCGTCGGCGTCGACGACGCCGCGGCGCGGGTTCTCGATCGCCCAGATCATCGCGGCGACGACCGCCGAGGTGACCTGGAGCCCGGTCGCGTTCTGGTAGGGCGCGAGCGCGCGCGCCTGGTGGATCGTCAGGTGGCTGCCGTACCAGAACGCGTTCTTCGCGTGCCCGTACAGGAGGACGCCGAGCTCGTCCATGCCGTCGACGATCTCGTCGTTCATCACGCGCATCTTCGCCGGATGCCGCAGGTTGTTGCCCTGGAACTCGTGCAGCGACAGGATCGTGTCGTCGCAGGGGTGGTACGCGTAGTGGACGGTCGGGCGGTAGACCGCCTCGCCGTCCTTCTCGATCGACAGGTAGTCGGCGATCGAGATCGACTCGTTGTGCGTGATCAGGTAGCCCTGGATCGGGCCGGCGTTGGGCGTCCACGAGCGCACGCGCGTCGTCGCGCCCGGCCGCGTGAGGAAGATCGCGGCGCGGCAGCCGTGGTCGTGGAACGTCGCCTCGGGCGGGATGTGCCGCTCGTGCGTGCCCCAGCCCAGCTCGGCCGGCTGCAGCCCCTCGGAGAGGAAGCCCTCGACCGACCAGGTGTTGACGAACTCGTGCGGCTGCTTCGGGATGTCGGCCCACTGCGTGTCGCGCTCGGCGATGTGGATGCCCTTGACGCCGAGGTCACGCGAAAGCTCGGCCCATTCCTCGCGTGACGACGGCGCCACGGTGCGACCGAGGTCGGCCGCGAGCCGCACGAGCGCGTGCTTGTACAGGTGACTCACCATGCCCGGATTCGCCCCGTGCGCGATGATCGCGGTGGGCCCGTCCCGGTGGATCGCGCGCACCTCCTCGCGCAGCGCGTAGTTCGTGCGCATCGACAGCGGCTTCGACTTGTCGAGGTACCCGCCGGCCCAGGGCTCGATGCAGGTGTCGATGTAGAGCGTGCCGATGTCCTTGCACAGCCGGATCAGCGCCGCCGACGAGACGTCGACCGACAGGTTGACGAGGAAGCCGCCCTTCGCGAGCGGCGTCAGGATCTTCTTGTAGTTGTCCGGCGTCAGCGAGTTCTTGATGAACCGCACGCCCTCGAGCTCGGCCAGCCGACGCGCGCTGTCGTCGGGATCGATGACGACGATCTTCTTCCGCGGCGAGTTGATGTGCCGGAGGATCAGCGGCAGCGCGCCCTTGCCGATCGAGCCGAAGCCCACGATGACGATCGGGCCGTTGAAGTCGGCGGTGGCGGGCGAGAGCTGGACCGCGGGGGTCTCGGGAGGGGCGGGCGTGGTCACGTCGTCGGAAGCGTCGGTGGAAAGACCGCGACTATACGACGGATGCGCGGCCGCGCGGATGGACGCGGCGTGCCGCCGCGCCGGCGATCCGGGCATCGCGGGGAGGGGCTCGCCCCATGAGCCTGCCGCCGTGGCAAACTGCGCATGCTCGACGTCGTCATTTAGCCCCACTTGCCGCGACGCTAAACAAGGACGCTAAACGGGGCGCTCGCGCGGCCTCCCGGCCGCGCTTCGAAGCGAGGAGTGCGCCATGTCGAAGTCCCCGTCGTCCACCGCCCGCGCCGAGCCGTCCGCGCGCGACGCCGAAGCCCGTCCGCGCGATCCGGTGATCGCGCGCTGGCTCGAGTCGCTCTACGCGATGAAGGTCGAGGCGGAATCGCAGGACCGGCTCCACACGTTCGCCGACATCCTGGCCTACGCGATCGCGAAGATCGCGCACGCCAAGGGCGCCGAAGCCGTCGGCTACGCGATCGAGATGGTCGGAAGCCACGTCGCCGGCCTGTACGCCGCCGAGCGCGCCCAAGCCGAGGCCGAGCGCGCGAAGGAGAGCGGCCGCCCGCCGCACTGACGCGCGAAAGGCGACGGCGGCGCCGCGACCGAAGCGTCACAACGACTGGGGGATCGTCGGGTCACGGCGCCGCCCGTCAGGAGATTCGACGCGATCCCGTGCGCAAGGTTCCCGCGGTCTCGCGCGATCCGATGCCGCCGTCGCCACGAGGCGACGGCGGCGTGCGCGACGCCTGAACTCGCCGAACGCCGCCACGTCGACCGCCGGCGCCTCGACGCCCATTCACGTCGGCGACGCCTGGAGCCAGCGAAGAGCGGGGTCGTCCCGCGGCGCCCTTCGCACGAGCTAGGCGGCGACTGACGACACCAGCTCGGTGACGAGCGCCACCGCGGCGTCCTGCACCGGCGTGGCCGGCCGTTGCGCGGACACCGCGATCGCGAGCGAGCTCGTCAGCACCGGCTGCACGATCGGCCGCGCGACGAGCTTGCGCGCGACGCCGGCAGCTTTCATCGCGCGCGGCGAGAGCACGGCGTGGCCCTGGCCTTCGGCGACGAGCTCCAGGATCGCGCTGACGGCGTCGACTTCGAGCGCGACCTGCGGCCGTGCGCCGATCGCCGCGAGCCGCGCCTCGACCAGCGCGCGGATCGCGTGCGGACGGCTCGGGATGATCAGCGGGTAGCCGGGCAGGTCGCGCAGCTTCACCGTCGCCGCGAGGCGTCGCGTCGTGCGGTGGCTGATCAGGCACAGCGGCTCCTCGAGCAGCGGCTTCAGGTCCACGGCCGGCGAGGGCGACGGGTTGTAGAGCACGCCGACGTCGACGCGCCCCACGACGACCCATTCGTGGATGTGGACCGACAGGCCCTCGACGATGCTGATCGACGCCTTCGGATAGCGGCGGCGGAATTCGCGCACGATCGGCGCGGTGTGCGCGCGCGCCAGCGTCGGCGGCAGGCCGAGCACCACCGGCCCCACCGGGGCGCCCTTCACGTCGTCGACCTCGCGGCGCGCGCGCTCGACCTGCTGCAGGATGCTCCTGGCGTGCACGAGCAGCCGATGGCCCGCCTCGGTCGGCGCCGCGCCGCGACCGTTGCGGGTCAGGAGGTTCTGGCGCAGCTCGACCTCGAGGGCGCGAACCTGGCGGCTGATCGCAGGCTGCGCGACGCCCAGCAGGCGCGAGGCCCGCGTGAATCCGCCCAGGTCGACGACGGCGACGAAATACTCGAGTTGCTTCAGGTCCATGCGCCCATGCCGCGACGGCATAACTGCTAGTCTACCCATCCCGCTGGGCGCGCGGTCGCGCCGGGCGCAGACTGCCGCCGGAACCCTCGCCATGCACGCTCCGCTTCGCGTCGTCTCGTCGATGGCCACCCGGCAGGTGCTGGCCGAGCTCGTCGCGGCGTTCGAGGCGCGCACCGGGCGCCCGGTCGCGCTCGAGTCGGTCGGCGGCGTCGACGCCGCGAAGCGCGCGCGGGCCGGCGAGGCGTTCGACGCGGTGATCCTCGCCTCCGACGCGATCGACAAGCTCGCCGACGAGGGCCGGCTCGTCGCGGGCACGCGCGTCGACCTCGTCCGCTCCGGCGTGGCGGTCGCGGTCCGGGCGGGCGTGCCGCGGCCGGACATCCGCACCGAAGACGCGGTGCGCCGCGCTGTGCTCGATGCGCGCACGATCAGCTATTCGACGGGCCCGAGCGGCGTCCATCTCGCGAGGCTGTTCGAGCGGTGGGGGATCGCCGCCGAGATCGCCCCGCGCATCGTCCAGGCGCCGCCCGGAGTTCCGGTGGGCACGCTGGTCGCGCGCGGCGACGTGGAGCTCGGGTTTCAGCAGCTCGCCGAGCTCATCCATCTCGACGGCATCGAGGTGCTCGGGCCGCTGCCCGACGCGATCCAGGTCGTCACCACGTTCTCGGGCGCCGTCGCGGCGACGTCCGCCCAGCCGGGTGCGGCGGGCGAGTTCCTCGCGTTCCTGGCGTCGCCGTCGGGGGACGAGGCGAAGCGGCGCAACGGCATGGAGCCTGCCTGAGACGCGGCCCCGTGGAGGCGGCGGGAAATGCCGGATCGGCATATCTGCTAGTCCGGTCATAGCGCTTTTCAACCCCCGCGGGCGGGGCGCACACTTGTCGCATCGAAGGGCGGTCCGCGGGCTTCCGCGAATCCGGTCGCAGGTGCCGGGTTCCGGGGAACCTGCGGGCGAGCCGCCCCGGAGGAGGAAAAGCATGAGCGAGTTCGGCAAGCTCGGCGTCGCGGTGCGGAACATCGCGCGCGCCGACGCGGGCGCCGTCGACCGCCTCGCGCGGGCCGGCGTCGCGACCGTCCACGAGGCGCAGGGCCGCACCGGCCTGATGAAGCCGACCCTGCGGCCGGTCTGGCCGGGCGCGTCCGTGGCGGGCACCGCGGTCACGGTGCTCGCGCACCCCGGCGACAACTGGATGCTCCACGTCGCGGCCGAGATGCTGAAGCCCGGCGACGTCTGCGTCGTCGCGGTCACGACCGACAACGACGACGGCATGTTCGGCGACCTGCTCGCGACGTCGTACCGCGCGCGGGGCTGCCGCGGCCTCGTCATCGACGCGGGCGTGCGCGACGCGCGCGTGCTCGCCGAGATGAAGTTCCCGGTCTGGTCGAAGGCGATCCACGCGAAGGGCACGGTCAAGGCGACCGTCGGCTCGGTGAACGTGCCGATCGTCTGCGCCGGGATGCTCGTGAACCCGGGCGACGTGGTGGTCGCCGACGACGACGGCGTCGTGGTCGTCCCGCGCGAGCGCGCGGCCGCCGTCGCGGACGCCGCGGAGGCGCGCGAGAAGAACGAGGAGGGCAAGCGCGCGCGCCTCGCCGCAGGCGAGCTCGGCCTCGACCTCTACGGCATGCGCGAGCCGCTCGCGAAGGCGGGACTGAAGTACGTCGACTGATGGACGCCGACTGGATCCCGTTCGACCCGAATCCGAGCAAGCCGCGCTTCCGGCCGCCGCCGGGCGCGGTCGACGCGCATTGCCACGTGTTCGGCCCCGGCGACGTGTTCCCCTACGCGCCGGAGCGCAAGTACACGCCCTGCGACGCGCCGAAGGAGAAGCTCTTCGAGCTCCGCGACTTCCTCGGCTTCGAGCGCAACGTCGTCGTGCAGGCGACCTGCCACGGCAACGACAACCGCGCGCTCGTCGACGCGCTGGTGCATTCGAACGGCAAGGCGCGCGGCGTGGCCTCGGTCGCGCGCACCGTGACCGACGCCGAGCTCCGCGCGATGCACGCCGCGGGCGTGCGCGGCACCCGGTTCAACTTCGTCCGCCGGCTCGTCGACTTCACGCCGCGCGAGGTGCTCGTCGAGATCGCGAACCGCATCGCGCCGCTCGGCTGGCACGTCGTCGTCTACTTCGAGGCGAAGGACCTGCCGGAGCTCTGGGATTTCTTCACGGCGCTGCCGACGACCGTCGTCGTCGACCACATGGGCCGTCCCGACGTCGCCAAGCCGGTCGACGGCCCCGAGTTCCAGCGCTTCGTGCGGCTGATGCGCGAGCACCCGAACGTCTGGTCGAAGGTGAGCTGCCCCGAGCGGCTCTCGGTGTCCGGCCCGCCCGGCTACGACGACGTCGTGCCGTTCGCGAAGCACCTGGTCGACGCGTTCCCCGACCGCGTGCTCTGGGGCACCGACTGGCCGCACCCGAACATGAAGACGCACATGCCCGACGACGGCAAGCTCGTCGACTTCGTCCCGCGCATCGCGACGACGCCGGCGCTGCAGAGGAAGCTCCTCGTCGACAACCCGATGCGCCTCTACTGGAAGGACTGAGCGCGTGACGAGCTACAACGAGGCGTTCCAGGACATTCCCGGCACGACGGTGTTCGACGCGACGCAGTCGAGGCTGGGCTACCACCTCAACATGTTCTGCATGTCGCTGATGAAGGCCGAGAACCGCAAGGCGTTCAAGGCCGACGAGCGTGCGTACCTGCAACGCTACCCGATGACCGAGGACCAGCGTCAGGCGGTGCTCGACCGCGACTACAACCGGATGATCTCGCTGGGCGGCAACATCTACTTCCTCGCGAAGATCGGCGCGACCGACGGCTTCTCGTTCCAGAACCTCGCCTCGAAGATGACCGGCGTGCCCGAGGATGCCTACAAGGCGATGATGGTCGCGGGCGGCCGGCCGCCGCGGGGCAATCGCAGCAAATCGGACCCCACGAAATAGCCATGGCGCGAATCACCGCAGGACTGGCGACGTCGCACATCCCCGCGGTCGGCGCGGCGATCGACCTCGGCAAGACGCAGGAGCCGTACTGGAAGCCCGTTTTCGCCGGCTACGAGTTCGGCAAGCGCTGGATCGCCCAGCACAAGCCCGACGTCGTGGTGCTCGTCTACAACGACCACGCCTCGGCGTTCTCGCTCGAGATCATCCCGACCTTCGCGATCGGCTGCGCCGAATCCTTCGCGCCCGCCGACGAGGGCTGGGGGCCTCGGCCGGTGCCGGTCGTGCAGGGCCACCCCGAGCTCGCGTGGCACATCGCGCAGTCGACGATCCTCGACGAGTTCGACATGACGATCGTCAACCGGATGGACGTCGACCACGGGCTCACGGTGCCGCTGTCGCTGATGTTCGGCCAGCCCGCGGCGTGGCCGGTGAAGGTGATCCCGCTGGCGGTCAACGTCGTCCAGTACCCGCCGCCGACCGGCCACCGCTGCTGGAACCTCGGCCGCGCGATCCGCAAGGCGGTCGCGTCGTTCGACCAGGACCTCAAGGTGATGGTGTGGGGCACCGGCGGCATGTCGCACCAGCTGCAGGGCCCCCGCGCCGGCTTCATCAACCGCGACTTCGACACGCGCTTCCTCGACGGCCTCACGAAGGACCCCCAGGGCCTCGTGAAGATCCCGCACGTCGACTACGTGCGCGAGGCGGGCTCCGAGGGCATCGAGCTCGTCATGTGGCTGATCATGCGCGGGGCGCTCGAGGCGAACGCCCGCGAGGTCCACCGCTTCTACCACGTGCCCGCGTCGAACACGGCGGTCGGGCACATCATCCTCGAGAATCCGTGATGGCGTGCGCGCGGGCGCCGCTAGGCCAGGAGCATGGAGAATGGACAATGGACAATGGACGCGGCGCGCCGGCCGTTGCGGCGACGCCGGAGATTCCATCTTCCATGAACCATTTCCCATGCTCCCGCCGCTCGGGTCTCTCCGTCGCAAGGTCCTGACATGAACATCTGCCTCGCAGGCGCCGGCGCGTTCGGCGTCAAGCACCTCGAAGCGCTCGCGAAGATCGACGGCGTGCGCGTCACCTCGCTCGTCGGGCGCACGCGCGAGGCGACCGAGGAGGTCGCGCGCAAGTTCGGCGTCGGCCACGTCGCGACCGACCTCGACGAGAGCCTCGCGCGGCGGGACGTCGACGCGGTGATCCTCGCGACGCCGACGCAGATGCACGCGGCCCAGTCGGTCGCGTGCCTGAAGGCCGGCAAGCACGTGCAGGTCGAGATCCCGCTCGCCGATTCGCTCGCCGGCGCGGAAAGCGTGCTCGCCGCGCAGAAGGCCGCGGGCAAGGTCGCGATGGTCGGCCACACGCGCCGCTTCAACCCGAGCCACCAGTGGATCCGGCGGAAGATCCTCGCCGGCGAGTTCCACCTGCAGCAGATGGACGTCCAGACGTACTTCTTCCGGCGCAAGAACATCAACGCGCTCGGCCAGGCGCGCTCGTGGACCGACCACCTGCTGTGGCACCACGCCGCGCACACGGTCGACCTGTTCGCCTACCAGGCGCGTGGCGAGATCGTCACGGCGCACGCGGTGCAGGGCCCGATCCACCCGGAGCTCGGCATCGCGATGGACATGTCGATCCAGCTCAAGAGCTCGTCGGGCGCGATCTGCACGCTGTCGCTCTCGTTCAACAACGACGGGCCGCTCGGGACGTTCTTTCGCTACATCGGCGACAGCGGCACCTACATCGCACGCTACGACGACCTGGTCGACGGCAAGGACCAGAAGATCGACGTGTCGAAGGTCGACGTGTCGATGAACGGGATCGAGCTCCAGGACCGCGAGTTCGTGGCCGCGATCCGGGAGGGGCGCGAGCCCAACGCCAGCGTCGCGCAGGTGATGCCCTGCTACCGGACGCTGGCGAAGCTCGAGCGGGACCTGGCTGCGCAGCCCTGAAGGACCGGGAGCGCGAGCGACGGAGAGGGCGAAGGTGGACGGGGATTGACCCGAAGCAAGGCGCGCTGTCCCGGGGGGACGCAGACTCGGCGGATCGCGGGGCCCCGACCGGGGTGCCCGGCGACCACAGGATCCCCCAGGAGGCGGCGATGGGCGCAGGACGCAGGGACTACGGCATACCGGGAACACCGATCTTCGACGGCGACATGGCGCAGAAGGGCTACGCGCTCAACGCGATGTGCTACTCGTTCAACTCGGCGGACAACCGCGCGGCGTTCAAGGCCGACGAGGACGCGTACTGCCGCAAGTTCGGCCTCAACGACGAGCAGCGGCGCGCGGTCGCGAGCCGGAGCGTCGCGCAGCTGATCGCGGCGGGCGGCAACATCTACTACCTCGCGAAGTTCGCGGGCATCTTCGGGCTGGACGTGCAGGACGTCGGCGCGCAGCAGACGGGCATGACGAAGGATGCGTTCAAGGCGAAGCTCCTCGAGGCGGGGAGGTAGCCATGGCGACGATCGTCGGAAGCGTGATGACCTCGCACGTGCCCGCCATCGGCGGCGCGATCGCGAAGCACCGGGAGTCGGAGCCGTACTGGAAGCCGTTCTTCGACGGCTACCCGCCGGTGCGCGCCTGGCTCGATCGCGTGAAGCCGGACGTCGCGGTCGTGTTCTACCAGGACCACGGGCTCAACTTCTTCCTCGACAAGATGCCGACCTTCGCGGTCGGCGCGGCGGCCGAGTACCGCAACGCCGACGAGGGCTGGGGCATCCCGACGGTGAAGCCGGTCAAGGGCGACCCGGCGCTGTCGTGGCACGTCATCGAGACGCTCGTCGCGGACGAGTTCGACGTCACGACCTGCCAGGAGATGAAGGTCGACCACGCGCTGACGCTCCCGCTGGCGCTGATGTGGCCGGGCGGCGGCGACTGGCCGGTGCGCGTCGTCCCGATCACGATGAACCACGTGCAGCATCCGCTGCCCTCGCCGAAGCGCAGCTGGCGCCTGGGCGAGTCGGTCGGCCGCGCGCTGCGGTCGTGGAAGGAGGACGTGCGCATCCTGGTGATGGGCACGGGCGGGCTGTCGCACCAGCTGGACGGCGAGCGCGCCGGCTTCATCAACAAGCCCTTCGACCTGATGTGCATGGACGCGCTGGTGAACGACCCGCTGAAGCTCACGCGCTACTCGGCGCTCGACCTCGTCCGCGAGGCGGGCGCGCAGGGCACCGAGCTGATGGCGTGGATGGCGGCGCGCGCGGCGCTCCCGGGACGCGTGACGAAGGTGCATTCGAACTACCACGTGCCGATCTCGAACACGGCGGCGGGGCTGCTGGCGCTGCAGAACGACGAGGCCGCGCTGGCGAAGGCGGCGTAGGACTTCGCCCGAGACGCGCTTCGCGCGTCTCCCCCGGCGGGCGCCCTCGGGACGTCCCGCCGGGCGCCGATCGCGCTTCGTGGGCGAGGCGGCGGCGGGCGCGGCGGAGCGGGCGGGGCGACGAACGGAGGACGACGAAGCATGATCATCGATTGCCACGGCCACTACACGACGGCGCCCGCCGAGCTCGAAGCCTGGCGCAAGCGCCAGATCGCCGCGCTCGACGATCCCTCGAAGGCGCCGAGGCGCTCCGAGCTCGTCATCCGCGACGACCAGATCCGCGAGTCGCTCGAGAACGCGCAGCTGCGCATGCAGCGCGAGCGCGGCACCGACCTCACGATCTTCTCGCCGCGCGCGAGCTTCATGGCGCACCACATCGGCAACGAGTCGACGAGCCGCGAGTGGTCGCAGCTGTGCAACGACCTCGTCCACCGCGTCTGCGGGCTCTACCCGGACAACTTCATCGGCGTGTGCCAGCTGCCGCAGTCGCCGGGCGTGAAGCCCGAGACCTGCATCCCGGAGCTCGAGCGCTGCGTGAAGGAGCTGGGCTTCGTCGGGTGCAACCTCAATCCGGATCCGTCGGGCGGCCACTGGAAGGAGCCGCCGCTCACCGACCGCTGGTGGTACCCGCTCTACGAGAAGATGGTCGAGCTCGAGGTGCCCGCGATGGTGCACGTGAGCACGTCGTGCAACCCGGTGTTCCACGCGACGGGCGCGCACTACATCAACGCCGACACGACGGCGTTCATGCAGTTCCTGACCTCGGACCTCTTCAAGGACTTCCCGACGCTCAAGTTCATCATCCCGCACGGCGGCGGCGCGGTGCCCTACCACTGGGGCCGCTACAAGGGGCTCGCGCAGGACCTGAAGCGCCCGCCGCTGAAGGAGCTCGTGCTGAACAACGTCTTCTTCGACACCTGCGTCTACCACTACCCGGGCATCGAGCTCCTGACCAAGGTCGTGCCGGTCGACAACATCCTGTTCGCCTCGGAGATGGTCGGCGCGGTGCGCGGGATCGACCCGGACACCGGCCACCACTACGACGACACGCGACGCTACGTCGACCAGGTTCAGGCGCTGTCGGCCGAGGCGCGGCACAAGATCTTCGAAGGCAACGCGCGCCGCGTGTTCCCGCGGCTCGGCAATCGCAGCGCGCGCGCGGTGAACGCCGCGGCGCGTCACGGCTGACGCGCGCGGGCGCAGGCGATGAGTCCGACGATGCGCGAGCGGCCGGTGCTGTTGCTGCTCCCCGGGCTCCTGTGCGACCGCGCGTCCTGGGACGCGGTGGCCTCGCGCCTCGAGCCGGTCGCCGAGTGCCGCGTGCCCGAGTATTCGGGCGAGCGCTCGCTGGGCGCGATGGCCGAGCGGGTGCTCGAGACGGCGTCGCACGGCCGATCCGAAGACGCCGTGCCCCCCGGGGGGAAGACCGCATCGCGGGCATCGGGGGGATCCATGCCGCCCGCGAAGTTCGCGCTCGCCGGCCATTCGATGGGCGGCCGCGTCGCGCTGGAAGTCCTGCGGCGCGCGCCGGCTCGGGTGACGCGCATCGCGCTGCTGGACACCGGCTATCGCAGCCGTCCCGACGGCAGCGCGGGCGAGACCGAGCGGCAGGATCGCCTCGCGCTGCTCGCGCTCGCGCGAACGAAGGGAATGCGGGCGATGGGGCGCGAGTGGATGCGGGCGATGGTCCATCCCGCGCGGCTGCAGGATCCGTCGCTCGTCGAGGCGATTCTCGCGATGATCGAGCGGCAGAGTCCGGACCGCTACGCGGCGCAGATCGACGCGCTGCTCGACCGCCCCGACGTGAGCGAGCTCTTGCGCACGATCGCCGTGCCGGCCCTCGTCGCCTGCGGGCGCGAGGATCGCTGGTCGCCGCCGGCGCAGCACGAGGAGATCGCCGCGCGGATTCCCGGCGCGCGTCTCGCGCTGTTCGACGATTGCGGGCACATGGCCCCGATGGAGCGGCCCGAGGCGGTCGCGCGCGAGCTCGAGGCTTGGCTCGGCGCGCCGCTGCGCGTTCCCGCGGAGCGGGTGGAGGCGAGCTGACATGGCCGGTCGCTGGATGCGCAACGTGTGGCAGGTCGCGGCGTTCTCGCGCGAGGTCGCGGGCGGGCAGCTCGTGCCCCGGCGGATCTGCGGCGAGGACGTGGTCCTCTATCGCTCGTCGCTGGGCGAGCCGGTCGCGCTCGAGGACAAGTGCGCGCACCGATTCGCGCCGCTGTCGAAGGGGATGCTGGTCGGCGACGTGCTGCGCTGCGGCTACCACGGACTGTGCTACGACACGACCGGCAAGTGCGTCGAGATCCCGGGGCAGTCCTACGTGCCGCCGCGGGCGCGCGTGCGCGCCTATCCGATCGTCGAGCGCCACCGCCTGCTCTGGATCTGGATGGGCGAGGCCGAGCGCGCCGACGTGGCGAGCGTCCCCGACATTCACTGGCTCGACGATCCCGAGTGGGTGGCCGCCGAGGGCTACCACAGGATCGCCGCGAACTTCCGGCTGCTGAACGACAACCTGCTCGACCTGTCGCACGAAACCTACGTGCACCAGCGCACGATCGGCCACGAAGCCGTGGCGGAGACGCCGGTCTCGATCAAGGCGGACGAGAAGACGGTGCGCGTCGACAAGGAGATGCCGGGCTGCACGCCGCCGCCGTTCTACCAGTTCCTAGGGCGGCTGAAGGCCACCGACCGCATCGACCGCTGGCAGCGCACCGTCTACCAGCCGCCCGGGATCATCGTGATCGACGTGGGCGTCCAGCCGCTCGACGCGCCGCCCGGCGGCCACCGCGTCGAGGGGCGCGTGATCAACCTGATGACGCCGGAGACCGAGACCTCGACGCATTACTTCTGGGCGTTCGCGCGCAATTTCCGGCTCGACGAGCCCGGCGTCACCGAGTTCCTGCGCGCCAACGTCGGCCGGACGTTCGACGAGGACAAGGAGATGCTCGAGGCGCAGCAGCGCAACCTGGGCGACGCGGACGCCGCGTCGCCCGCCTTCACGATCGCGGTCAAGGCCGACGTCGGCCCGACCCAGGGCCGCAGACTGCTCGCCTCGCTGATCGAGGCCGAGTCGCGGGGCGCCTGACCCGCCGCTCCGGATTCCCGCCTGACCAACGCGTTTGCACGTACGATTCGTCCCGAGACGAACAACCCGAGGAGGAGCACCATGAAAGAACGTTTCCACCCGACCCGCCGCCGCGTGCTGCAGGGTCTTGGCGCCGCGGCCGCCGCGACGGCGGTCCCGCGCTTCGCGTACGCCCAGGGGTCCCCGGTGAAGATCGGCCTGATCCTGCCGATGACCGGGCCGTTCGCGTCGACCGGCCGCCAGATCACCGCGGCGTGCCGGCTCTACATGGCGCAGAACGGCGACACGGTCGCGGGGCGGAAGGTCGAGCTGATCGTGAAGGACGACACGGGCCTCGCGCCCGAGACGACCAAGCGCATCGCGCAGGAATTGGTCGTGCAGGACAAGGTGACCGTGCTGGCGGGCTTCGGGCTCACGCCGCTCGCGTTCGCCGCTGCGCCGGTCGCGACCGAGGCCAAGGTGCCGATGATCGTGATGGCGGCGGCGACGCTGGTGATCCCCCAGCGCTCGCCGTTCATCGTGCGTACCAGCTTCACGATAACGCAGAACACCGCGCCGATCGCGCTGTGGGCGTCGCAGAACAACATCAAGCGCGTGTTCTCGCTCGTGACCGACTACGCGCCCGGCATCGACGCCGAGACGACGTTCGTCAACCGGTTCAAGGCGGCCGGCGGCACGATCGTCGAGGCGGTGCGCACGCCGCTGCGCAACCCGGACTACGCGCCGTTCCTGCAGCGCGCGAAGGACTCGAAGGCCGACGCGCTGTTCGTGTTCGTGCCGTCGGGCGAGGGCCTCGCCGTGATGAAGCAGTTCGACGAGCGCGGCCTGAAGCAGGCCGGCATGAAGTTGATCGGCCCCGGCGACGTCGTCGACGACGACATCCTCGAGAGCATGGGCGCGCCCGCGGTCGGCGTGATCTCGTCGCAGCACTACTCGGCGGCGCACGACTCGCCGGAGAACAAGGCCTACGTCGCGGCGATGATGAAGGCGAACCCCGGCATGCGTCCGAACTTCATGTCGGTCGGCGGCTGGGACGGCATGCACGTGATCTACGAGGCGGTGAAGAAGCAGCCGAACGGCAACGGCGAGCAGCTGGTCGAGGCGATGAAGGGCATGTCGTGGGTGAGCCCGCGCGGCCCGATGAAGATCGACCCCGCGACGCGCGACGTCGTGCAGACGGTCTACCTGCGCGAGACGAAGATGGTCAACGGCCAGCCGTGGAACATCGAGTTCGCGAAGTTCGAGAACGTGCCGCCCGCGGGCTGATGCCCGGCTTCCCGGGGAAGGCGCGGCACGCGCCTCCCCGGGGACCCGACCCGACGCAACCAGGGACCGCCACGTGATCGGCAACGCGCTGGGCGTGCTGTTCGACGGCATCGCCTACGGAAGCCTCCTGTTCGTCATCAGCATCGGCCTCTCGGTCACGATGGGGCTGATGAACTTCGTCAACCTCGCGCACGGCGCGTTCGCGATGCTGGGCGGCTACGCGTGCGTGATGCTGATGACGAACGCCGGGGTGCCGTTCCTCGCGACGCTGCCGGTCGCGTTCGTCGTAGCCGCGGCCGCCGGCATCGTGCTCGAGCGCACGCTCTACGTGCGCCTCTACAAGGCGACGCACCTCGACCAGGTGATGTTCTCGATCGGCCTGGTGTTCATGGCGGTCGCCGCGACGACGTACTTCTTCGGCCCGTCGCAGCAGCCCGTGCGCCTGCCGGACTTCCTGCGCGGGCAGGTGCAGGTGGCCGGCATCGGGCTCGGCGCCTACCGGATCTTCCTGATCGCGGTGGTGGCCGTGATCACGGTCGCGCTCCACTTCCTGCTCGTGAAGACGCGCTTCGGCGCGCAGGTGCGCGCCTCGGTCGACAACCAGGTCGCGTCGGCGGGCCTCGGCATCAACGTCAACCGCGTGTTCGGCGTCACGTTCGCGCTGGGCTCGGGCCTCGCGGGGCTCGGCGGCGGGCTCGGCATCGACGTGCTCGGCCTCGACCCGACGTTCCCGTTCAAGTACATGGTGTACTTCCTGCTGGTCGTCGCGATCGGCGGCGCCGGCACGATCAAGGGCGGGCTCGTCGCCGCGATGATCCTCGGCATCTGCGACGTCGCGGGCAAGTACTACGTCCCGCAGGTGGGCGCGTTCATCATCTATTTCCTGATGGTCCTGCTGATGATCCTGTACCCGGCGGGGCTCTACGGGAGGAAGGCATGAGCGACCTCGCCGCCGCCGTCGCGCCGATCGCGCCGCGCCTGCCGTCCGACCGCTGGCGCGCGGCCGAGATCGTGTTCTGGCTCGCGCTGGTCGCGGCGTTCTTCGTATTCCCGCAGCATCGCGTTCTCGCGAGCCAGATCCTGATCACCGGGCTCTTCGCCGTCTCGCTCGACCTGATCCTGGGGTACGCGGGGATCGTGTCGCTTGGTCACGCGGCGTACTTCGGCATCGGCGCGTACGCGGCCGGCGTCCTCGCGGTGCACGGGTGGGGGGAGCCGATCTCGGGCCTCGTCGTCGCGGGCGTCGCCGGCGCGGTCGTCGGCTTCGCGACGAGCTTCCTGGTCGTGCGCGGCTCGGACCTCGCGCGCCTGATGGTGACGCTCGGCATCGGGCTCATGCTGTTCGAGGCGGCGAACCAGCTTCCGTCGATCACCGGCGGCGCCGACGGCCTGTCCGGCGTGTCGATGGCGAAGCTCCTCGGCTCGTTCTCGTGGGACCTCGCCGGCTCGACGGCGTACCTCTACAGCCTCGCGGTCGTGTTCGTGCTGTTCGTCGTCGCGCGACGCATCGTCGCGTCGCCGTTCGGGCTGTCGCTGCGCGGCGTGCGCGAGAACGTGAGGCGCATGCCCGCGATCGGCGCGCCCGTCACGCGGCGGCTGATCGCGATCTACACGGTGAGCGCCGCGATGGCCGGCGTGGCCGGCGGGCTGCTCACGCAGACGACGCAGTTCGTCGGCCTGGACGTGTTCGGCTTCCCGCGCTCCGCCGACCTGATGATCATGCTCGTGCTCGGCGGCACCGGGCGGCTCTACGGCGGCCTCGTCGGCGCGGCGGTGTTCATGCTCGCGCACCACTGGCTCTCGGACCTGAACCCGATCTACTGGCAGTTCTGGCTGGGCCTCCTGCTCGTCGTCGTCGTGCTGTTCGCGCGCGGCGGGATCCTCGGGGCGATCGACACGCTGCGGGAGCGGTTCGGAAAGGGCGCGAAGTGACCCCGGCGCTGCGCACCGAGGGCCTGTCGAAGCACTTCGGCGCATTCAAGGCGAACAGCGAGGTCTCGCTCGCGTTCCCGCACGGCGTCCGCCACGCGCTGATCGGCCCGAACGGCGCCGGCAAGACGACGCTCATCAACCTCCTGACCGGCGTCCTGCCGCCGACCGAAGGGCGCGTGTTCCTCGGCGACGAGGACGTGACGTCGCTGGCGCAGCACCAGCGGGTGAAGCGCGGCATGACGCGGACGTTCCAGATCAACACGCTGTTCGCCGGGCTCACGGTGCTGGAGTCCGTCGTGCTCGCGGTCTGCGAGCGCAAGGGTCGCGCGGGCGTCTGGCACCGCACGGTCGCGGCCGCGCGCGAGGAGGCCGAGGAGGCCGCCGGGCTGCTCGCGATGCTGCGCCTGTCCGCCGACGCGAACTCGCTCACGCGCAACCTGCCCTACGGCAAGCAGCGGCTGGTCGAGATCGCGCTCGCGCTCGCGACGAAGCCGAAGATCCTGCTGCTCGACGAGCCGGCGGCCGGCATCCCCGCGGGCGAGAGCGCGGAGCTCTTCGGCGTGATCGCCGGCCTGCCGAAGGACGTGACGATCGTGTTCATCGAGCACGACATGGAGCTCGTGTTCCGATTCGCCGAGCGCATCACGGTGCTGGTCGGCGGGCGCGTGCTGACCGAGGGGGCGCCCGCCGAGATCCAGAAGGATCCGCGCGTCCGCGAGGTCTACCTGGGCGAGGCGCAGCATGGCTGAGCTCCTGCGCCTCGATCACGTCACCGCGGGATACGGCGAAGGCGTCGTCCTCGACGACGTGTCGCTCGCGATGGACGAGGGCGACAGCCTCGCGCTGCTCGGCCGGAACGGCATGGGCAAGACGACGCTGCTCGTCACGCTGATGGGATTGACGCGGCTTCGGGGCGGGACGCTCGCGTGGCGCGGCGGCGACCTCGCGGCGCTGCCGACGCACGCGCGCAGCCGCGCGGGCCTGGGCTGGGTGCCGCAGGAGCGCTACATGTTCCCGTCGCTCACCGTCGAGGAGCACCTGACCGCGGTCGCGCGCCCGGGGAAGTGGGACGTCAAGGGCGTCTACCGCGTCTTCCCCCGGCTCGAGGAGCGCAAGGCCAACTTCGGCAACCAGCTCTCGGGCGGCGAGCAACAGATGCTCGCGATCGCGCGCGCGCTGATGGTCAATCCGTCGCTGCTCCTGCTCGACGAGCCGATGGAAGGGCTGGCCCCGATCATCGTGCAGGAGCTCATGAACGTCGTCCGCGAGCTGGTGTCGGACAGCGGGATGGCGGTGATCGTCGTCGAGCAGCACGCGAAGCTCGCGCTCTCGCTGACGAAGAACGCGATCGTGCTCGAGCGCGGGCGCGTAGTGCACAGGTCGGCGAGCGAGGCGCTGCTGGCCGACCCGGCGACGCTGCACAGGCTGGTCTCGGTGTCGTGATCCCGGAGGGTCCATGAAGGCGATCGGCATCATCCAGGACGAGCACCGCGCGATCACCGCGGTGATCGAAGGCCTGCGCCACGTGCTCGACGAGGTTCGCGCCGGCCGCATGGCCGCCGACCACGCGCTCTTCGGCGCGATGTTCCACTACATCGAGAACTTCCCGGAGAAGCTGCACCACCCGAAGGAGGACGACTTCCTGTTCGCGCGGCTGCGCGCGCGCCGCCCCGACGCGGCGTCGCTGCTCGACGGCCTCGAGCACGAGCACGAGGTCGGCCGGCAGCGCTTCACCGAGCTCAAGGCGAAGTGGGAGGCGTACCGCGCCGACGCGAAGTCGCTCGACCCGTTCGTCGAGGGCGTCGAGCGCTACGCGCACTTCCACTGGAAGCACATGCGCAAGGAGGAGGACGAGGTGCTGCCGCTGGCGTCGAAGGCGCTGACCCCGGAGGATTGGGGCGCGATCGACGCGGCGTTCCTCTCGAACAGCGACCCGATCGTCGGCGTCCCCGCCTCGAAGGCGTTCCGCGAGCTGTTCCGCAAGATCGTCGCGATCGCGCCGCCGCCGTGGGGCGTGGGGCCCGAGCATCCGCGAAAGTAGGGTCGGACTCGACTTTCCCGGGCGCGTTCGCCGCGGATTCGACCGGCCGGTTCGGGAAAGTCGAGTCCGGCCCTACTTTCGGCGGCGACCCGACCGGCGCGTCGCGGCGGCCGCAGGTCGGCCCGCGCCGTCGCCGGTTTGCGCTCCGCTACTCGACGTCTCGCCGCTCCGGCCTGCGCAGCAGGAGCAGGGCAATCAGCGCCGAGGCGGCCATCAGGAAGAGGCTCACGGCATTGAGCACCGGGCTCGCGCCCTCCCGCATTCGCCCGTACATCATGATCGTCAGGGGCGGGTCGGAGCCGACCAGCATGAGCGTCGTGTTGAAGTTCTCGAACGACATTAGGAAGGCGATCGCCCCGGCGCCGATCATCGCCGGCTTGAGGTAGGGCAGCGTCACGGTACGGAGCACCGCGGCGCGCGACGCGCCCAGGTTGGCGGCCGCCTCCTCGAGCGTCGTGTCGAACCGCTTGAGGCGCGCGGCGATCGTCAGCGTCGCGATCGACACGATGTACGAGAACTGGCCCGCCACGACGAGAGGCAGCCCGGGCCGCAGGAAGTCGAGCTCGAGCCCCCAGACGTCGTCGGCGAACTGCGCGAGGCGGCTCGCGAACGCCAGGATCGAGATGCCGAGGATCACGCCGGGGATCACGAGCGGCGCCAGCATCAGGAGCGAGAGCGCCGCCTTGCCGCGGAAGGCCGCGCGCTCGAGCAGGAACGCGTTCGCGGTGCCCGCCGCGACCGACAGCGCCGTGACCCAACCCGCGACGATCACGCTCGTAGCGATGCTCTTGAGGAGCGGCGCGTCGGCGAACAGCCCGGTCCGGTGGCTCGCGCCCCCGCCCGTGAACCAGTCGAACGTGAACCCGCGCCAGGGCGGCGCCGGGTAGTTCGCGTCGTTGAACGCGAAGGCGGCGACGATGACGAGCGGCACGAACAGGAACACGAGGAACGCCGCGACGTACGCGGCCATCGCGTACCGGGAAGACGTCGATCGCGGAAGCGACGGAATCACGAGCGCCTCATCACCTGGCCGAAGCGCTGCCCGGTCAGCCTGAGCCCGAACCATACGATCGCGGTCGACAGGATGAGCAGCAGGAAGCCGAACGCCGCTCCCTGCTCCCAGTTGAAGCGCGTGATGAACTGCGTGTAGATCTGCTCGGTGAACCAGAGCGAATTCTTGCCGCCGAGCAGCGTCGGCGTGAGGTAGTTCCCGATCGTCAGCATGAACACGACGATCGACCCTGCCGCGATGCCGGGCGCGGCGTGCGGCACCACGATCTGCCGCAGGATCGACCATCCGTCGCCGCCGAGGTCGTACGCCGCCTCGATCAGCGAGTCGTCGAGGCTCTCGAGCGCGCTGACGAGCGGCACGACCATGAACAGCATCGAGGTGTAGACCAGCCCCACCAGGATCGTCGCGTCGTGGTAGAGCATCTCGACCGGCGCCGCGGTGATGCCGAGGTCGACCAGGAGCCGCGGCAGGACGCCCGATTCCCGAAGGAGGATCATCCACCCGAGCGTGCGCACCGCCTCGCTCACCCAGAACGGGATCAGGCAAAGCACGAACAGCACCGATTTCGCGCGACCGCGCGCGATCTTCGCGATGTGCCAGGCCACGGGAAACGCGATCAGGAGCGTGCACAGGGTGGCGAGGATGGAGATCGCGGCCGTCCGTACGAAGGTGTGCCAGTAGAGCGGCTCGTCGAAGAACGTCCGGTACTGGTCGAGGCTCCACTCGTAGACGCGCGGCGCGACGCGCGCGCGAAGCGAGAGGACGGCGAGCTCGACGTGCGGCAGCACGACGAGCCCCAGGAGCCACACCAGCGCCGGCGCCATCAGGAGCAGCAGCGCGAGCCTTGCGCGATGTCCCGCCGGGGGCGCCGCCGCGACGGGGGCGGCGCTATCCGCCATCGCTGCCGGACCGGAAGCAGACCGCGCGCCGCGCGTCGAAGCCGAAGGCGATCGCCTCGTCGACGCGAAGATCCGAATACCGCCCGGTCTGGGGGAGGGCGATGCGGACCTCGGCGCGCGTGGTCGTCTCGCGCACCAGCACCGCGGAATTCGCGCCGTCGAAGAGCAGGCTCGCCACGCGCCCGGAGAACCGCTGCGCGTCGGCCGGGAGATCCTTCGCGTCGCGCGCGAGATCGATGACCTCGGGCCGCACGAACGCCTCGACGCGGTCGCCCGCGGCGATCGATCCGGTCGCTCGCGCCCGGACCACGAGCCCGTCCGCCGCGACGAGCTCGACCACGTCGCCGTCGACCCGCGTGGCCGCCCCCGCCACGCGGTTGTTGGCGCCGACGAAGCCGGCGACGAAGGACGTCGCCGGCCGGTAGTAGAGCTCCTGCGGCGTCCCGAGCTGCTCGAAGCGGCCCGCGTTCATCACGGCGACGCGATCGGACAGGACCAGCGCCTCGGACTGGTCGTGCGTGATGTAGACGAACGTCGTGCCGAAATCCGCCTGCAGCTGCTTCAGCTCGATCTTCATGTGCTCGCGCAGCTTCAGGTCGAGGGCGCCCAGCGGCTCGTCGAGCAGCAGCAGCGCGGGCTCGAGCACGAGGCTCCGCGCGATCGCGACGCGCTGCTTCTGTCCCCCCGAGAGCTGGTCGACGCGCTTGCCCTGCGCGCCCGGAAGGCCGACGCGCTTCAGCATGCCGTCGACGCGGCTCGCGATCTCGGCGCGCGCGACGCCGCGGCGCGCGAGGCCGTAGCCCACGTTCTCGCCGACGGTCATCATCGGGAACAGCGCGAGATGCTGGAACACCATGTTGACCGGCCGCCGGTTCGGCGCGACGCCGCGCATCGAGGTCCCGCCGATCCGGACGTCGCCTTCGTCGGGCGCGATGAACCCGGCCACGATCCGCAACAGCGTGGTCTTGCCGCAGCCCGACGGGCCGAGGATCGAGAAGAAGCTGCCGTGCGCGACCGACAGCGACAGCGCGTCGACGGCCGTGTGCGCGCCGTAGCGCTTGGTGACGCGGTCGACCTCGAGGTCCTGCTGCATGGGGGTCGCCGCAGGGCGAAGCCGCCGCGGCGCGTCCTGATGCGCCGCGGCCGAGCCCGCCGGCGAGGTGCCGGCGCCGGCGAGGGTCAGTTCGCGGCCTTGATGCGGTCGAGCACCTTGCCTTCGATGTCCTCGATGCCGGGCGGGACCGCGGGGTACCACCTGACGTTCTTCAGGGCCGCCTCCGGGAAGCTCCGCGCGAACTGCGCCTTCAGCTTGGCGTCCATCAGCTGGTCGGCGCCCTTCGACCCGGTGAAGTTGCCGGCCGACGTCGCGACCTTCGCCGCGATCTCGGGCCTCATGTTGAAGTTGATCCAGGCGTACGCCGCGGCGTCGTTGCGGCCCTTCGCGGGCAGGGCGAACGTGTCGATCCAGCCCAGCGCGCCCGACTTCGGCGCGATGTATTCGATGGCGGGGTTCTCGCCGTTCAGCTTCCAGCCGCCGGTGTCCCACATCATCGCGCCGACGATCTCCCCGGTGCGCGCACCGTTCAGGAGCTGGTCCTTGTTGTCCCAGAAGAACTTGACGTTGGCCTTGCACGCCGCGAGCGTCTTGCCGACCTCGTCCATCAGCGCGGCATAGGCCTTGGGATCGCCGTACAGGGCGAACGGATCCTTGCCGCTCGCGAACGCGAACGCGAGCAGCGTCGGGCGCTTCAGGCGCATGCTCGTCTTGCCCTTGTACTCGGGCTTGCACAGGTCCGGGTAATCGGCCATCTTCGCGAGCTTCGTGTTGACGACGAGGCCGTCGGTCCCCCAGATGTGCGGCAGGCCGTAGACCTGGCCCTTGACGGTGGTGTTCTTCTTCGTCGCCTCGAGCATCGACGGGATGAAGAGGTCCGTCTTGATCTTCGTCATGTCGATCGGCTTGTAGATGCCGAACTCCTGCTGCGGGCCGGCGATCCGGTCCTGCGACGGCTGCGCGAGATCGAAGCCGGCGCCGCCCGTCGCGCGGAGCTTCGAGATCATCTCCTCGTTGTTCGACAGCGTGATCTCGACGTCGATCCCGGTCTCCTTCTTGAACTGCGCGACGACGTCCGCGGGAACGTAGTCCGCCCAGGTGATGAGCCGGAGCTTGTTGTCCTGCGCGAGCGCGGAGGTGGAAAGGCCGAGGGCGACGAGGCCGGCGGCGACGAAGGAGCGCGGGAGCTTCATGAGGGCCTCCAGATCCGAAGGGGTCCGCCTCCGGCCGTGCCGGGAGGCATGGGGCAAGCTTATCGCAAGTTCGTGCCGCACGATCGCCGCTCAGTCCGCGGCGTCCTTCCGCCGCGCCTCGAGCGCGGCGATCAGCCGGTCGGCGTATTCGCGCCAGTTCGCGTCCTTCGCGACCCGCGAAAGGCCGGCTGCGTCCTTCTGCCGCGCCATGAAGTCCTGGCGCTCGGCGGTCGCCGACGCCATCCACGGATCGAGCCCGGCCTCGCGCACGGTGACGGCGACCTCGCGCATCTCCTCGGCGCGGCGCTTCCCGTGCAGCGCGGTGCGCATGACCATGTAGCTCGCGATCTTCTCCCAGTCGAGCTCCGGGAAGGTCTCGTGGAGCGACGCGAGCACGCGGTCCTCGACGCCGTAGTGGCGCGCCGAGGTGAGGCTCTCGACCAGCAGCGACTCGAGGCCCTTGATCATCACGCTGCGGCACATCTTGGTCGCGGACGCGATGCCGACGCGCTCGTCGGCCACCTGCATGTCGAAGCCGAGCGGCGTCATGAGCTCGCGGAACGCCGCCGCGTGGGGGCCGCCGAGCAGCATCGGCACGCGGATCCCGTAGCCGGGCACGGTCGTCATCACCGCCGACTCGACGTAGCGGCCGCCGGCCGCGTCGATGCGCTCGCTCGAGCGCTGCTTCGCGCCGGGCGAGCACGAGTTCAGGTCCATGAACCAGGTGCCGGGGCGGATCGTGCGGGCGGCCTCGTCGGCGACCGCCCACGCCTGCGACGCGGTGACCGCCGAGATGACGACGTCCGCCTTCGCCGTGAGCGCCGCCATCGACGCGACGGCCTCGACGCGGGCATTCGCGGCGTGCGCCTTCATCGCCGGTCCCGACGCGGCGTCGCGCATCAGCACGTCCCACGCGCCCACCCAGGCCACCGAAGCGGGGTTAGATGCGGATCCGACCCCGGTCGGCACCAGGGCGGCGGTGAAGATCTTGCCGACCTCGCCGTAGCCGACGAGGCCGATGGACAGGCGGCTGGCATCCGACATGGCGACCTCGCGAACGCTTTCCGTGGGTCGGCCTTCAGGCCGACGGTCCTGCCTTGCGAAGGTCGTCGGGCTGAAGCCCGACCCACAGCGGCACCATCGCGCCTAGACCCCGCCCCAGACGTCCCGGGCGACGTCGACGCACAGCTTCAGCTTGGCTGCCTGCGTCGCCACCGCGATGTCGTTGCCGTGGACGGTCGAGCTGAAGCCGCACTGCGGCGAGATCGCCATCTGCTCGACCGGCATGAACTTCGACGCGAGGTCGATGCGGTGCTTCAAGTCGTCCTTCGTCTCCATCCGGTCTAGCTTGGTGCTGACGAGCCCGAGCACGACGGTCTTGCCCTTCGGGACGTGGCGGAGCGGGGCGAAGTCGCCCGAGCGCGCGTCGTCGTACTCGAGGAAGTAGCCGTCGACCTCGAGCTCGTTGAACAGCACCTCGGCGACCGGCTCGTAGCCGCCCTCGGCCGCCCACGCGCTCTTGAAGTTGCCGCGGCAGAGGTGCACGCAGACCGTCATCGACGCCGGCTTGTTGGCGATCGCCGCGTTGATGAGCTTCGCGTAGCGGCGCGGCAGCTCGTTCGGGTCGTCGCCGCGCGCCTTCGCGCCTTCGCGCATCTTCGCGTCGCACAGGTAGGCGAGGTTCGTGTCGTCGAGCTGCAGGTAGGTGCAGCCCGCGGCCGCGAGGTCGGCGATCTCGTCGCGGTACGCCTGCGCGATGTCGTCGAAGAAGTCCTCCATCGCCGGGTACGCGTCCTTGCTGACCGCGCCGCGCCCGCCGCGGAAGTGCAGCATCGTCGGCGACGGTATCGTGACCTTCGGCGTGCGCTTCACGAGCGACTTCAGGAACTCGAAGTCGCGGCGCTGGATCGGCTTCGCGTGCCTCACCTTGCCCGTCACGTGCATCACCGGCGGCGCGAAGTCGACGTTGCCGGCGTTGCTGTGGAAGCTGATGGCGATGCCGCCCTTCGTCTCGACGCCGTCGAGCTGGGTGAGGAAGTCGATGTGGAAGTAGGTGCGGCGGAACTCGCCGTCGGTGATGCCGCGCAGGCCGAGATCCTCCTGGAACCTGACGATGTCGCGGATCGCGGCGTCCTCGACCTTGCGCAGCGCCGCGGCGTCGATCTCCCCCTTCGCGCGCTTCTCGCGCGCGTCGAGCAGCGCGCGCGGGCGCAGGAAGCTGCCGACGTGGTCGGCGCGGAACGGCGGGACGTTTCGGACGTGCGTGGCGGCGTGGGTCATGGCATTTCGGTCTGCGCGAGTGGATTCGGGAGCATTCTAGCTCCGCGGAGACGAGCGTCGGGCCGAAGCCCGACCCCCATGGGAACCGGCGCTAGAGCAGTCCGCGCTTCGCGAGGTTGCGCATGAGCCCGACCGCACCCATCGTCCAGGGCGCGACGGTGTCGCTGGTCTTCACGCGGTTGACGAGCGCGCCCAGCGACGGCGTCGAGACGGTGACGACGTCGCCGATCGCGTGCGTGAAGCCCTGTCCCGGGCCGTGGCGGTCCTTCACCGGCGCGAACATCGTGCCGAGGAACAGCACGAAGCCGTCCGGGTACTGGTGGTTCGGGCCGATCGCCTGCGACGCGAGGTCGAGCGGATCGCGGCTGATCTTCGACATCGAGCTCGAGCCGTCGAGCGTGAAGCCGTCGGGGCCGTGCACCGCGAGCGCGATGTCCGCGCGACGCACGTCGTCGACGCCGAAGTGCGCGTCGAACAGCCGGACGAGCGGGCCGATCGCGCAGGAGCCGGTGTTGTCCTTCGCCTTGCCGAGCAGGAGCGCGCTGCGGCCCTCGAAGTCGCGCAGGTTCACGTCGTTGCCGAGCGTCGCCCCCCGCACGCGGCCCTGCGCCGACACGACGAGCACGATCTCCGGCTCCGGGTTGTTCCAGGCCGACTTCGGGTGGATGCCGATGTCGGCGCCGGTGCCGACCGCCGACATCGGCTGCGACTTGGTGAAGATCTCGGCGTCGGGCCCGATGCCGACCTCGAGGTACTGCGACCACGCCTTCTGCGCGATCAGCGCGTCCTTGACCTTCGCCGCCTCGTCGGAGCCGGGCTTGACCGAGAGCTTCTCGCCGATGATGCCGACCAGCGCGCGGCGCACGCTCTCGGCCCTCGCCGGGTCGCCGCGCGCCTGCTCCTCGATCACCCGCTCGAGCATGCTCGAAACGAACGTGACGCCGGCGGCCTTGATCGCCTGCAGGTCGTTGGGTGCGAGCAGCCACGGCCTCGACGCGTCGCGCGCCGCTTCGTCGCTGTTCGCGAGCAGGTCGGCGATCGCGCCCACGCGATCGAGCCCACGGGCGCCGTGCACCGCGGCGGCCGGGTCGGCGAGGTTCATGAGCTCGCTCACCGTCGGCGCGACCGGCGCGAGGTCGTAGGCCGCCCCGTCGCGCACGACGATCGGCGACGGCCCCTCGCGGGCGGGAAGCCATGCGCGACCGACGAGCGTCGCGCGGGAGGCGTCGCGCGGCAGCGCGCGCGCGGGATCGAGGTCGGCAAGCATGGCGTTGGGTCGTGGCGCAGGGACGCGCATCATAGCGCGGTGGGCCAGCGGGACGGCGATCCCGCAGGACGTCGGCCTGAGGGCCGACCCACAGTCCCGCTGGTTGTGGGTCGGGCTTCAGCCCGACGCTTTTCGCGGACTCAGCCCGGCGGCCGGCGGACCTCGATCGCCGTCGCCGGGCAGACGCGCACGCACGCGCCGCAGCCGGTGCAATGCGTCGAGTCGACGCGCGGGTCGGGCACGGTGCCGGCGTGGACGCGGAACCGGATCGCGTGCGCCTCGCACGCGTCGCCGCAGCTGTCGCACTGGATGCCGAGCCGCGCGAGGCAGGTCGCATCGATCCGCGCGACCGCGGTCCAGGCCCGCGCGCCCGCCGCGCGCGCGCCGACGTCGAACGCGGGCTCGGGGCAGGCGTCC
>JBGAHH010000047.1:0-30834 GCA_044226265.1 Casimicrobiaceae bacterium
GGCAACCACCGCCCGACCGAGGTGGTCGCCTCGACGGGCCAGTCGGTGAGCGCGGACCTGCCCGAGCACTTCTTCCTCGAGCGCTACCGGATGGCCTACGCGCTCGAGATGGCGCACTTCTTCGACGCGATCGCGTCCGGCAAGCCGATCAGGACGTCGATCGACGATGGCGTGAAGGCGCTCGCGCTCGCCGAGGCCGCGACGCTCTCGTGGCGCGAGAAGCGGATCATCGAGCTGTGACCCCGGAGCCGCGATGACCGCACCCACCGCGAAGATCGGCATCGTCGGGCTCGGCCGGCTCGGCAAGCGCCACGGCGAGAACCTGGCGTTCCGCGTCCCGGGCGCCGAGCTCGTCGCCGCCTGCAGCCCGGACGCGGACGAGCGCGCCTGGGCGACGCAGAAGCTCGGCGTCAGGCACGTCTACGGCGATTACGCGCAGCTCCTCGCCCATCCCGGGCTCGACACGGTGTTCCTCGTGACGCCGAACACCGTGCACCCCGAGCAGATCATCGCTGGCCTCAAGGCCGGCAAGCACGTCTTCTGCGAGAAGCCGTTGTCGATGGTCCTCGACGAGTGCGTGGCGGTCGAGGCCGAGGCGAAGCGGCATCCCTCGCTCAAGACGATGATCGGCTACGTGCGCCGGTTCGACGCGAGCTACCAGGACGCGCAGGCGAAGATCGCCTCCGGCGCGATCGGGCGGCCGTTCATCGTGCGCTCGCAGACGACCGACAAGAACGACCCGTCCGGCTTCTTCGTGCGCTTCGCCCCGAAGTCCGGCGGCATCTTCATCGACATGAGCGTGCACGACATCGACTGCGTGCGCTGGCTGCTCGGGTCGCCGAAGCCCAAGCGCGTCTTCTCGGTCGGCGGCATCGCGGTGCACCAGGGCCTCGCCGAGTGCGGCGACGTCGACAACGGTCTCGCGATCGTCGAGTTCGAGGGCGGCGCGATGGCGACGATCTACGCGTCGCGCACGATGGCGCACGGCCACGAGTCGACGACCGAGGTGATCGGCACCGAGGGTCGCCTGGTGATCGGGCGCGACGGCCTGCTGAACCGCGTCGAGACCGCAGATCGCTACGGCATCCGCGTCGAGACGACGCCCACGTTCTGGGAGCGGTTCGAGGACGCGTTCCTGCGGGAAACCCTGCATTTCGTCGACTGCGTGCGGCACGACAAGGCGCCCGGCCTGACGCTCCACGACGCGACCGAGGCGACCCGGATCGCGATCGCGCTGCGGACATCCCTCGTCGAGCGTCGCCCGGTCGAGCTCTGACCGGGGTGGCACGCGACAGCCCGGCCCCCATTTGCTACAGTTTCACGACAAGCGTTCGAAGAGGCGGCCCGACCGCCCGACCCCTTTGAGGAGAATGTCCATGCGAGTTTCGAAATGGCTGCGGGGCCTCGTCCCCGCCCTGCTGCTCGCCGCGCCGCTGACGGCGAAGGCGCAAGGCGAGCTGGTCGTCTACTGCACGGTGCAGGAGGAGTGGTGCCGGCCGATGGTGCAGGCGTTCGAGAAGGCGACCGGCATCAAGGTGCTGATGACGCGCAAGAGCGCGGGCGAGTTCTACGCGCAGATCAAGGCGGAAGCCGGGAATCCGCGCGGCGACATCTGGTGGGGCGGCACCGGCGACCCGCACCTGCAGGCGGCCGAGGAAGGGCTGCTCGAGGTCTACAAGTCGCCGATGATGGCGGAGCAGCAGGACTGGTCGCTGCGCCATTACGAGGCGGCGAAGGGCGCGTCGATCGGCATCTACGCGGGCGCGCTGGGGTACAGCTACAACAACGACCAGCTGAAGAAGAAGGGCATCCCCGAGCCCAAGTGCTGGGCGGACCTCGTCAAGCCGGCGTTCAAGGACGAGGTGCAGGTCGCGAATCCGAACTCGTCGGGCACGTCGTACAACATGCTGGCGACGTTCGTGCAGCTCTTCGGCGAGGACAAGGCGTTCGATTTCCTGAAGCAGCTCCACAAGAACATCAACCAGTACACGAAGTCGGGCGCCGCGCCCGCGCGAGCGGTCGCGACCGGCGAATCGATGGTCGGCATCACGTTCCAGCACGACGCCGTCGTCCAGAAGATCGGCGGGGCGAACGTCACGATCGTCTCGCCCTGCGAGGGCACCGGTTACGAGATCGGCGGCATGAGCATCATCAAGGGCGCGAAGAACATGGCGAACGCGAAGAAGTGGTACGACTGGGCGCTCTCCAAGGAAGGCCAGAACGTCGGCATCGAGGCGAAGGTCTCCTACCAGGTGCCGTCGAACAAAGGCGCGAGCCCGCCGCCGGGGGCGCCGAAGCTCTCCGAGATCAAGCTCATCAACTACGACTTCGCGAAATACGGCTCGTCGGCCGAGCGCAATCGGCTGCTGAAGAAGTGGGACACCGAGGTGTCGACGCTGCCGAAGTAGCGCCGGAGCCCTCGTGTCGACCGTCGTCGCCGCGCCGCCGGTCTTCGTGCCGGCGACGCGCGACCGCGCGACGGCCTGGGTCGCCGCGGCCGCGCTGGCCGCGCTCGCGGTCGTTCCCTGGGGGCTCGACGGCGGTCCGTCCTCGCTGCTGCGGGCCTTCGGCGGCGAGGTCTCGCACGTCGTCCTCCTCGCGCTGACGCTCGCCGCGCTCGCCTGCGCGTGGCGCGGCCTCGACCGCTCGACCGCGATCGCAGCGGGCCTCGCGGTCGCCTGGACGTTCGCGGCCGGCTTCGCGGCCGGCCCGCGCGGAACCTCGTTCGGATTCGGCGCGGCGATCGCGCTGATCGCGCTCACCGCGTGCTTCGCCCGCGCCATCGCGCGGCGCGGCGCGTTCAAGGGCGATCCGACGGTCTCGACGATCGTCGTCGTGATCGCCGCGCTGCTCGCGATCTTCATCTTCTTCCCGGTCGGGAAGGTGCTCTCCGCCGCGCTGTTCGACGACAAGGGCGCCTTCGCCCCCGGGGTCGCGCTGGCGCGCCTCTTCGCGTCCGACATCTGGGAGATGCAGTGCCTGACGGGCGGCACGCACTGCGGCGTCGCGATCAACTCGGCGGTGCTCGCGACGCTCGTCGGCGTGCTGTCGACGCTCGTGGGACTCGTGCTCGCGCTCGTCGTCCAGCGCGGCGGCAAGCGTTACGCGGCAGTCACCAAGGTGATGTCGATCCTGCCGATCGTCACGCCGCCGTTCGTGATCGCGCTGGCGCTGGTCGTGCTGTTCGGGCGCACCGGGCTCGTCACGACCGCGCTCGGCGACTGGTTCGGAATCCCGCGCTCGCGGTGGCTGTACGGGCTGCCGGGCGTGACGCTCGCGCAGCTCCTCACCTTCGCGCCGATCGCGTTCCTGCTGCTCCACGGGGCGCTCGGCGCGATCAGCCCCGCGCTCGAGGAGGCGGCGCAGACGTTGCGCGCGTCGCGCTGGCGCGTCTTCCGCTCGGTGACGTTGCCGCTGCTCCGGCCCGCGCTCGCCAACGCGTTCCTGCTGGGCTTCGTCGAGAGCCTCGCGGACTTCGGCAACCCTATCGTGCTGGCGGGCAACTACGAGGTGCTGTCGACCAAGATCTTCTTCGCGATTGCCGGCGCACAGCACGACCCGGGGCGCGCCGCGGCGCTCGCGGTCGTGCTGCTCGCGCTCACGATGGTCGCGTTCTGGCTCCAGCAGCGCTGGGTCGGCAAGCTGTCGTACGTCACGGTAACCGGCAAGGGCGACAGCGGCCTGCATTCGCAGCTGCCGCCGTGGCTGCATCGCGCGTGCTTCGGCATGGCGATCGCCTGGTTCGCGTTCACGCTCGTCTGCTACGCGGTCATCCTGACCGGCGGCCTCGTGAAGGATATCGGGCGCGGCGACATGACGCTGACGCTGCACCACCTGTCGCAGGGCTTCGCGATCGACACCTCGTCGAAGGCGACGATGTTCGTCGGCTCCGCGTGGGACAGCCTGTTCACGACGCTCGAGGTCGCCGCGGTCTCGGCGCCGCTCACGGCGATCGTCGGATTGCTCGCCGCCTACGTGATCACCCGCCACCGGTTCGCCGGACGCAAGGCTTTCGAGTTCCTGACGATGGTGAGCTTCGCGATCCCCGGCACGGTGATCGGCGTGTCGTACATCGTCGCGTTCAACGTCGCGCCGCTCGAGCTGACCGGCGGCATGGCGATCCTCGTGCTGTGCTTCGTGTTCCGCAACATGCCCGTGGGCGTGCGGGCGGGCGTCGCGGCGCTCGCGCAGATCGACCGCACGCTCGACGAGGCGTCGTCGACCTTGCGGGCCTCGACGACGCGCACGCTCACGAAGGTCGTGCTGCCCCTGCTCCGGCCGGCGATCCTGGCGACGCTGGTGTTCAGCTTCACGCACGCGATGACCGCCGTGTCCGCGGTGATCTTCCTCGCGACCGCCAAGTACAACCTCGCGACCGTCTACATCATCAACCGCGTGGAGGCGGGCGAGTACCCGCTCGCGATCGCCTACTCGTCGGTGCTGATCTTCATCATGCTCGCGATCCTGCTGGCCGTGCAGGCGCTCGTCGGCGAGGCGCGGCTCGGCCGGCGCGGGACGCCGGTGCTCGGGACGGGCGGATAGCCATTCACTCGAAGGTGACAGGATGACTTCCACGTCTGACGGCGTCGTGTTCGACCGCGTGAGCAAGCGCTACGGCGCGGTCACCGCGGTCGACGACGTGTCGTTCCGCGTCGCGAAAGGCGAGCTCGTGACGCTGCTCGGCCCCTCGGGCTGCGGCAAGACGACGACGCTGCGCATGGTCGCGGGCCTCGAGCCGGTGTCGGACGGGCGCGTGCTGATCGAGGGAACCGACGTCACGCTGCGCGCCGCGAACGAGCGCGACGTCAGCATGGTGTTCCAGTCCTACGCGCTGTTCCCGCACATGACGGTGCTGGAGAACGTCTGCTACGGGCCGCTGTCGATGGGCATCGACAAGGCGAAGGCGCGCGAGATCGCGCACGCGAAGCTCGCGATGCTGGGGCTCGCCGGGATGGAGGCCCGCCTGCCGTCCGAGCTGTCGGGCGGGCAGCAGCAGCGCGTCGCCGTCGCGCGCTCGCTCGTCCTCGAGCCGAAGGTGCTGCTGTTCGACGAGCCGCTGTCGAACCTCGACGCGAAGCTCCGCCGGCGCGTGCGCCAGGAGATCCGCGAGCTGCAGCAGGGGTTGAAGCTCACCGTGCTCTACGTGACGCACGACCAGGAGGAGGCGCTCGCCGTCTCCGACCACATCATCGTGATGGAAGGCGGGAAGATCGCGCAGCAGGGCACGCCGCGCGAGCTCTACGAGTCGCCGGCCTCCCGCTTCCTCGCGGACTTCATCGGCGACGCGAACCTCGTCGACGGAGAGCTCGCGGTCGGCGCGTCGGGAGCGACGTTCAGCGCGGGTGGCGTCGCCGCGCCGGTGCGCGCCGGGAACGTGCCCGCCGGCCGCGCGACGCTCGCGGTGCGGCCGCATCGCCTCCGGATCGTCGACGCGGGTCGCGGGCCGGTGCCCGGCACCTGCAAGCGCGCGGCGTACCTCGGCAGCCGCAACGAGTACGTCGTCGCGACCGCGTGGGGCGACCTGCTCGTGTTCGACGACGACGCGAATGCGTTGCGCGCGCGCGACTCGTCCTGTGCCGTCGACTTCGATCCGGGCGCCGTGATCCTGCTGAAGCGCTGACGCCCGTCGTCGCGCGATCGAACCCGCGAATCGTGTCGATCGGGCGGCGGTCGTGCGCGCGGTCCGCGCCTGCCCGAAGTCGCGCGCCGAAGCGTGGTATCATTCGTCGCAGCGATCCTCGAGCCGTACCGTAGCCGTTCCGGCATCCGCGGTCCCGCGGCCCTGCCTTCACTACTCCCGCCGCCTAGGTCGTCGCCCCTCCTCGGAAGGGGGCTCTCGCCGTTTCCGCTCACTTACGAGGACGACAAGCATGGCCAAGGAAGAGCTGCTCGCGATGGACGGCCGCGTGGCCGAGGTGCTCCCCGATTCCCGCTACCGCGTGACGCTCGACAACGGGCACAACCTCATCGCGTACAGCGCCGGCAAGATGCGCAGGCACCACATCAAGATCATCGCCGGCGACAAGGTCTCGCTCGAACTGTCGCCCTACGACCTCACCAAGGGCCGGATCACGTTCCGGCACATCGAGGGCCGCGGCGCGGTCCCCGCGGCGCCGCGCGCGCGACGCTGACCGCGCACGCGACAGGCGTCGGTTTGCGAGGCAGGTCGGCAACCGCGTTGCCAACCTGACCCCCCGGGTTCACTTCTTCGCGAAATCGCCCGCGACGAAGGTCGCGAGCCCGTCCGGCTTCAGGTACTTGCGCAGCGCCGCGTTGGCGGCGTCGACGTCGACCGCGCCGATCGCACGGTCGATGTCCGCCGAGAACGCCCAGGTGCGCCCCAGGTAGGACTGCGCGACGAGCGAGGCGGCGACCGCGCCGTCCTGCGCGCGCGTGGCGAACCGCTCTTCGAGCAGCGCGCGCTTCGCGTTGTCGACCTCCTCGGCGGTGAAGCCCTTGTCCAGCGCGAGGTTCAGCTGGTCGGACATCGCGGTCCTCACCTTCGCCAGGTTCTGGGGCGCGTAGATCGCGTACACGCCGAGGGTCGAGTTGTCGTCGAGGCGGCCTTCGTCGAGGAACGTCCCGACCCCGTAGGACAGGCCCATCTGCTGGCGGACGACGGTGAACAGCCTCGACTCGGTCGCGCCGCCGAGGATGCGCTCGGCGACGATCATCGCGGCGTAGTCGGGCGAGCGGTCCGACATCGGGATCGCCATCCCTCCGACGAGCACCGCGTTCGCCTTGTCGGGCGTCTCGATCGTCTCGGCGACGGGCTTCGTCGGTTGGAACGGATCGGGAACGCGTGCCCAGGGCTGCGGGCTCTTCCAGTCGCCGAAGAGCTGCGCGGCGATCGCCTTCGCCTCGGCGACGTCGAAGTCGCCGACGATCGCGAGCTCCGCGTTCGACGCGCCGTAGTACTTCGCGTGGAACGCCTTCGCGTCGTCGAGCTTCGCGGCCTTGAGGCGCGCGATCTGCTCGTCGAACGTCGGCGTCTCGCGAACGTCGCCCGGCGGGAACGGCTTCAGGTGGCGGTTGAAGGCGCGCCCCGCGATCGCCTGCGGATCGGTGCGCGACTTCTCGATCGAGGCGAGCGACGAGCGGACGAGCTTGTCGTACTCGTCGGCGTCGAACGCCGGCGTCTTCAGCGCCTCGGCGACGAGCTTCAGCGTCGGGGAAAGGTTGGCGCGGACGGTCTCTCCCGACGCCGAGGCCGACGTGGCGCCTCCGCCGAACGCGACCTTCGACTTGAGCGCGTCGAGCGCGTCGTCGAACGCCTGCCGCGGATGCTCGCGCGTCCCGAGCCCCAGCATCGAGCCGGCGAGCGACGCCGCGGTCGACGCGCCCCGCAGCGACTCCTCGGTGCCGAAGCGCATCCGCAGCGTGAATCGCACGACCTCGCCGCGCGTCTTCTTGGGCAGGAGCGCGAGCGTCATGCCGTTGGGAAGCTTCACGCGCTCGGTGCGCGCCTCGAGGTTGGCGGGCGTCGGGTCGAACGCTTCGCCCGCGGCGACGGCCGCGTCGCCCTTGTAGCCGGCGACCATCGCGCCGACGTCGATCGGGGCGGTGGCGGGCGCGCGGTCGGGCTTCGCGTCGGGGACGAAGGTGCCGAGCGTCATGTTCGACGGCTTGATCCACTCGGCCGCGACGCGCGTGACGTCCGCCGGCGTCAGGTTGCGCCAGTGGTCGCGGTGCAGGAAGAACGTGCGCCAGTCGCCGAGCGCGATCCACTCGGAAACCTCGCGCCCGAACGCCTGCGGATTGTTGATCGTGTCGTCGAAGGACTTGAGGAACTGGGTGCGCACGCGGTCGAGCTCGGCCTGCGCGATCGGCTTGTCCTTCACGCCGAACAGCGTGGCGAGCATCGCGTCGCGCGCCGGGTCGACCGGCTCCCCCAGCGCCACCTGCGCGAAGAAGATCGCCGGGCCCGGGTCGTAGGTCGCGAAGCTCCAGTTCTGCACCGACGTCGCCTTGCGGGTCTCGACGAGCGCCTGGTAGAGCCGGCCGGCCGGCGCGATCGTCATGATCTCGCCCAGCGCCTCCATCGCCGCGTAGTCGGGATGCGCGCCCTGCATGACGCGGAACAGCGCGCCGACGTACTGGGCGCCGCCGACGCGGCGCACGGTGACCGAATGCTCGCCGTCGCCGGTCGGCTCGGACGTGTACAGGCGCGGCAGCGCGCGCGCGGGCTTCGGTATCGGCCCGAACGCCTTCGCGATCTCGGCGAGCGTCGCGGCCGGCTCGAACTTGCCGGCGACGACCAGCACCGCGTTGTCGGGCTGGTAGTAGGTGCGGTAGAACGCGCGCAGCCGCTCGATGTCGACGTTCTCGATGTCCGAGCGCGCGCCGATCGTCGACTTGCCGTAGGCGTGCCAGTCGTAGGCCGCGGCCTGCATCTTCTGCCACAGCACGAGCAGCGGGTTGTTCTCGCCGCTCTCGAACTCGTTGCGCACGACGGTCATCTCGGAGTCGAGCGAGGACTTGCGGATGAGCGCGCCGGACATGCGCTCGGACTCCGCCTTCAGCGCGAACGCGAGGCTCTCGTCGTTCGCCGGGAACGTCTCGAAGTAGTTCGTGCGGTCGTAGAACGTCGAGCCGTTGAACTCGATGCCGCGCTTGCCGAACTCCTTCCAGATGTTGTCGATCGTCGTCGTGCCGAGGAAGGTCAGGTGCTCGAGAAGGTGCGCCATGCCGGTCTCACCGTAGTTCTCTTGGCGCGAGCCGACCTTGTAGGTGACGTTGACGGTCGTGACAGGCTTCGTCGCGTCCGGGAACAGCAGCACCTCGAGGCCGTTGTCGAGCTTGTACTGGGTCACGCCCTCGACGGTCGCGCCCTGCGTGACGCCGGGAGGAAGCTGGGCGAGCGCCAGCGCGGGCGCGACGGCGAGGAGGAGGGCGAGGGCGGATCGGGCGAGCAGGGGACGGAGCATGGGTCGCGGGTCAGGTGGGGGCGGCAGTATAGACCGGGGTGCCCGGCGAAACGTTCGCGCGGACGACCGGACGCCGCCGGCGCCGACAGGGCGGCCCGGAGCGGGACGAAGTCCATGCGGGTCGGGGTCCGGCCCGACGATCGCGGGCGTTCTTTCCCTGGCGCGCTATTGCGACGCCGTCACGCCGCCGTCGACGTAGAGGATCTGGCCGGTGACGAACGCGGAGGCGTCGCTGCAGAAGAACAGCGTCGGGCCGACGACGTCGTCGACCTCGGCGATGCGGCCGAGCGGGATGCGCTCGATGAGCTGCCGGTGGATCTCGGGGTCGGTGAGCCAGCGGCCCGCGAGCGGCGTGCGCACGACCGTCGGCGCCACGCCGTTGACGTGGATGCCGTGCGGCGCGAGCTCGGTCGCGTGCTGCTTGACGAGCAGCGCGAGGCCCCCCTTGCTGGCGCAGTACGCCGAATGGCCGCGTCCGCGCAGGCCGAGCTTCGCCCGCACCGAGAGCTGGTGCACGTGCCGCCCGCCGCAGTTCGCGGCGACCTGCAGGCGCGCGACCGCCTGCGCGAGGAACATCGCGCCCTTGAGGTTCACGCCGAGGATCTCGTCGAACGCCTCCTCGGTCACCTCGAGCATCGGCTGCTCGTTCTGGACGCCCAGGCTGTTCACGAGGATGTCGGGCACGCCGTGACGCTCGGCCGCGAGGTCGACGGCCACGCGGATCGAATCGGCGGAGCGCGCGTCGAACGCGAGCGCGTGCGCGACCGCGCCTTCGGCCGAGAGCCCGCGCGCGAGCGTCGCGGCCTTCGCCTCGTCGCGCCCGGCGACGATCACGCGGGCGCCGGCGCGCACGAGGCCCCTCGCGATCGCCTCGCCAATGAATCCGTAACCGCCCGCGACGAGCGCGAGCTTGCCGTCGAGCCGCCACGCGGTCCGCCGCTCGTGGGCCTGCGGATGGGCGCCGGGCGCGGAGCGCGTGAAATCGCCGTCAGACATCGAGCGCGCTCTTCTTTCCGGCGAGCCCGCGCGCGCGGAACGTCACGACCGCGATGAACAGCAGGTACATCGACAGCAGCGACCACTCGGAAGCGTAGGCGCCGCTCAGGCCGACGACGAGCCCGACCAGCAGCGCCGCGACGACCGCGCCCCAGAAGCTGCCGACGCCGCCCAGCACGATGATCAGGAACGCCGGCACGACGGCGTCGACGCCCACGTGCGGCCGGATGCCCCAGATCGGCGCCATCACGATGCCCGCGAGCGCCGCGAGCGCGACGCCCAGCGCGAACACGTAGCGGCGCAGCTTCGCGAGGTCGATGCCCAGCGCGCGCACCATCTCGCTGTCGTGCGCACCGGCCTTGATGATCGCGCCGTACGGCGTCTTCTCCAGGAACAGCCACAGGAGCCCGATCGCGAGCACCGCGAACGCGCAGGCGAAGAGCCGGTACGAAGAGTAGATCAGGTCGCCGACCATCACCGCGCCTGCGATCGCCTGCGGAAGGGCGAGCTGCTTCTCGGTGGACCCCCACAGCGCGCGGATGCCCTCCTCGATGACGAGCGCCGCGCCGAACGTGAGCAGGAGCCCGTAGAGCGGGTCCTTGCCGTAGGTTCGGCGCAGCGCGAGCTCGAGCAGTGCGCCGACGGCACCGACGACCACCGGCGCGAGCGCCAGCGCGATCGCGTAGCGGACGGCGACCGGGAAGCCCTTCCATGCGTCCACCGGCAGCCACGCCGGGTCGCCGGGCGGCGAGACGATCAGCAGCGCGACGTACATGCCGAGCGCGAAGAACGAGCCGTGGGCGAGATTGATGGTCTCCATCAGGCTCACGACCAGCATGAACCCGAGCGCGATCAGCGCGAACAGCAGCCCCAGCGCGAGGCCGTTCAGCAGGTGGGGAAGCAAGGAGCTCATGAATGTCCGGCGGCCGGCGTCGTCGGCGGCCGCCTCACGCCGACCCGCCGTCGTCCGGGTTCGCGAACGCAAGCGGCGCGAAGCGTCCGCTTGGGGCACGCGAATCCGGCGCCTCGGCCCGCCTCACTCCATCCGAGGAGCGCCCGATCCCGACGCGCCGGAATCCGCCTACTGTTCGTACGCCGGCGTGGCGTCGTAGGTCTCGAGCTTGCACGCGAGCGGCGCGTCGGCGTCCATCACGTCCTTCGGCTCGGACTTCTCGATGATGCGGAAGATGTCGTCCTTCTCCGCCGGCTGGTCGTTGTAGGTGGCCATGTAGATCGTCTGCTGGCATTGGTGCGTCGCCGGGTCGATCCACGCGTCGTAGTGCTGGAGCCGGTCGCGAGCGCTCATCTTGCGGCCTTCGAGCTTCTTGATCACCGCGATGTTGGCCGTCGTGCCGGCTTCCTCGATGCAGCGCAACAGCTCGCGCGTCGCCATGTAGCTGTTGAGGTAGACGTTGCCCGGCTCGCGGATCGCCATGCCCGGGAACTGCTTCTGGTAGGCGGCGACGAATTCCTTCACGCCGGGCAGGTCGAGGCGGTAGTACCAGGTCGTGCCGAATACGCCGAAGATCTGGTCGGGCCCCAGGCCGTAGACGTCCGGCCAGTCCTGCTGGTTGTTGATCCACGCCATCTTCTTCTGCAGCCCGAGTTGCACCACCTGCTGGCGCAGCGCCTTGATGTCGTCGCCGCCGACCGCGGCCGCGACCACCTCGGGCTTGATCTGCTGGAGCTTCAGCAGGTAGGCGGAGAAGTCGCGCGTGTTCTGCGGGATCATCAGCTCGTCGACGATCTTCGCGCCGTTCGCTTCCGCGAGCGTGCGCGTCGCCTTCGAGGTCTGGTGGCCCCACACGTAGTCGTTGGTGAGCAGCACCCAGCTCTTGCCGTTCGCCTTGATCGCGTTCTTGACGATCGCGTTCGCGAAGTTCGTGCCGTTGCCGTCCCAGACGAACTTGGTGCGGTGGCAGTCCTTGCCGGCCTCGGTCGGCGAGCTCGAGTTGGTGTTGAAGTAGATGCAGCCGTACTTCTGCGCGACCTGCGAGATCGCGTTGGCCACGCCCGAGTGCAGGCCGCCGATCAGGAACGCGGCCTCGTTGCGCGTGATCATCCGCTCGGCGACGCGCGAGCCGGTCGCCGGCGTCGTCTCGGTGTCCATGTGCAGCGCCTCGATGCGCCGGCCGAGCACGCCGCCCTTGTCGTTGAACTCCTTGATCGCCATCGTCGCGCCCAGGCGCTCCTCGCCGCCGGACGCGCCGTACTGGCCGGACGCGTCCATCGTGAGGCCGATCACGAGCGGCTTCTTCGCCGCCGCCTGCGCCCAGGCGCGGTTGACCTTCCAGGGGCCGAAGAACGTGGCCGCCCCCGCGCCCGCGGCGATCGCCGTCAGGAGCGACCGGCGCCTGGTGTCGGTCTCGGGTGCGGGAACGGGCGTTGCGGGGGCTTCGTTGCGGTCGGTGCTCATCGCGGCTCCTCCTTGGACGGCCGATCGGGCCGGTGGCGGCGGTGCATATATTCCGCCCGGCGTGTCTTATGGAATGATTGTTCCACGCCGGCCGCGTTTGTCAAGGGTGGCGTCCCGACCGGCCTCCCGCCTTCTTCTTCCCGGACAGCGCGTAGCCGATCGCGATGACCAGCGCCTGGGCGGCGGTCATCGAGCCCACCAGCGAGCGGAACGGCAGCGAGAAGTTGTCGCCGACGTCGAACCGGACCTTCGCCGCGGCGGCGAGCGGGCTCACCGGCGTGTCGGTGAACGCGACGACCGGCACGCCGCGCTTGTGGCAATCCGCGGCGACCTCGACCACCTCGGGCGCGTAGTTCCGGAAGCTCGCCGCGATCAGCAGGTCCTCGCGCCCGATCAGCGCGGCGTGCGTCTTCAGCATGCCGCCGGTGTTGTCGAGGAGCTGCGCGCGCAGCTCGAGCTGCGCGAGCGCGTAGACCATGTAGGTCGCGATCGGGAACGCGCGGCGCTGGGCGATCACGTGGATCGAGCGCGCGGCGACGACGAGCGAGGCCGCCGTCTTGAGCGCGCGCGGATCGAGGTGCTCGCGCAGGCGCTCGAGCTCGCCGATCGCCGAGTCGATGATCGGGCGGACGAGGTCGCCCGGGTCCTGCGCGCTCTCCTTCAGCGTCTTGATGCGGTCGCGGTAGGTCGCCGAGCGCGCGACCAGCCGCTCGCGGTAGACGCGCTGCATCGGCAGGTAGCCGTCGTAGCCCATCGCGTTCGCGAAGCGGATGACCGCGGAGGGCGGGACGCCGGCGTCGCGGGCGATCTCGGCGACCGTCGCGAGCGCCATCGCGTCCGGATTGTCGAGCGCGTAGCGCGCGAGCCCCTGCAGGCGGTTGGGCAGCGTGGGGTAGGCATCGGCGATCGCGCGCGCGAGATCGTCGTAGCGGGTGGCGCCGACCATGGCGTCTCCTTCGCGCCCCGCGCCGGTGGAACGGGGGCTGGACAAGATGGAATGTTTATTCTAACGTCCCGCGCATTAGAACATTGAAACGCGCCGCGCGGAAGCCCGACGGCGCCGCCTCCGAGGAGCGATGACCGCCGATGCCGCCGCGACCGCGTCGCCGCCCGCGCCCGCCGCGCGCGCGGCTGGCTGGCGTCCGTCGCCCGCTGCGCTCGTTCCCGGGCCTCTCGTCGCGACGATCCTGATCCTCGGGAGCGCGCCCTGGTGGCTCCCGCGCGTCGGCCTCTACCCGTACCTCGGCGTCGAGATCGCGGTGTGGATGGTCTACGCGATGGGCTACAACCTGCTGCTCGGCCACTCGGGGCTGCCGTCGTTCGGGCACGGCGCGTTCTTCGGCATCGGCGCCTACGGCTTCGGCCTCGCGCAGAAGCATCTGGTCGCGAGCCTGTGGATCGACCTTGGCGCCGCGATCCTCGTCGCCGCGCTCGCAGGCGCGATCGTCGCGGCGTTCGTCTCGCACCGGCGCGGCATCTACTACGCGTTGCTCACGATCGCGTTCGGGCAGGTCGCGTGGTTCGTGTCGATCAAGTGGCACTCGGTGACCGGCGGCGAGGACGGGCTCCTCAACCTCAAGCGGCTGCCGGCGGATCTCGGCGTCGTCGCGTTCGACCTCCGCTCCAACGAGGCGCTGACCGTGTTCGTGCTCGTCGCGCTCGTGCTGGTGGTCCTCCTCTGCTGGCGCATCGTGCACTCGCGCTTCGGGCGCGCGCTCGCGTGCATCCGCCAGAACGAGGTGCGCGCGCGTTTCCTGGGCTACCCGGTGTGGCGGTGCAAGGCGGCGATCTTCGTGATCTCGGCGGCGATCGCCGGGCTCGCGGGCGCGCTCTTCGCGATGGCGCAGCAGGGCGCCTATCCGAACGTGATGAGCCTGCACCAGTCGGGCCTCGTCGTGATGATGGTGCTGGTCGGCGGCGGGCTCGTGAGTTTCTGGGGGCCGCTCGTCGGCGCGGTGTTCTTCCTGCTCGCGCGCGACCTCCTCGGCGCCTACACCGAGACCTGGCTCTTCTGGTACGGCCTCGTGTTCATGGCGGTCGTGCTGTTCAAGCCCGAGGGCCTCGCGGGCATGGCGCGCGACCTCGCGGCGCGGTGGCGCGCGCGCCGCGCGACGGCAGGCTGAGGCGTGGCGCTCTTCGAGGCCCGGGGGCTGCACAAGCGCTTCGGCGACCGCGTGGTGCTGGAGCGCATCGACCTCGCGTTCGAGGCGGGCACGCTGACCGGCATCATGGGGCCCAACGGCGCGGGCAAGACGACCTGCTTCCACTGCCTCACCGGCTTCCACCGCCCCGATGCCGGCACGATCGCGTTCGACGGCGAGGACATCGCGGGCCTCGCGCCGCACGAGATCGTCGCCCGCGGCGTGGCGCGATCGTTCCAGACGATCAGCCTGTTCGACGCCGAAAGCGCGCTCGACAACGTGATCGTCGCGCTGCCCGAGGTTCGCAGGCGCTCGGGCGACGCCTGGGGCGATCTCGCGCGCGACAGCGGCGCGCAGGACCGCGCGGCAGGCGTGCTCGCCCGCGTCGGGCTCGAGGGGCGCGAGCGCACGCGCGCGAAGGACCTCGCGTACGGCGAGCGCCGCGCGCTCGAGATCGCGCTCGCGCTCGCGAGCGGGCCGCGCATCCTGTTCCTCGACGAGCCCACGTCGGGGCTGGGCGCCGAGGGCACGGCGCGCCTGGCCGAGCTCGTCGCCGAGCTGAAGCGCACGCTCACGCTCGTCGTCATCGAGCACGACATGCGCTTCCTGTTCCGGCTGGCCGACCGGATCGCGGTCATCCACTGGGGCCAGGTCATCGCGGGCGGGACGCCGCGCGAGCTTCGCGACAACCCCTGGGTGGCGCGCTCGGCGCTGGCGGAGGCGTGATGGCGAGCCTTCCGTACGCCGTCGCCACGACCGGATCGGGCCGCCGATGCTGAGCCTCGACGCGCTCGACGTCTACTACGGCGAGACGCAGGCGCTCTTCGGCGTGTCGCTCGACGTCGCCGCGGGCGAGGTCGTCGCGCTGCTGGGCCCCTCGGGCGCGGGCAAGACGACGACGCTGCGTGCGATCCTGGGCCTCACGCCGCCGCGGCGGGGGCGCGTGCGCTTCGACGGCGACGACGTCACCGGCGAGCCGACGCACGCGATCGCGCGACGCGGGCTGTCGTGGGTACCGGACGACCGCCGCGTGTTCCCGTCGCTCACCGCTGCACGCAACCTGTCGATCGCGAAGCGCGAGACGAAATTCGCGGCGTGGCCGGTCGAGCGCTGCTGCGAGCTCTTCCCGGCGCTCGCGCACCTCCTGCCGCGCGAGTGCGAGAACATGTCGGGCGGCGAGCAGCAGATGGTCGCGATCTCGCGCGCGCTGGTCGGCGCGCCGGGCGTCGTCCTGCTGGACGAGCCCTCGCAGGGCCTCGCGCCCAAGGTCGTGCAGGACGTGATGCGCGCGATCGCCACGCTGCGCGACGAGGGCGTGGGCGTGCTCGTCGTCGACCAGAACGTGCGCACCGTGCTCGAGGTCGCCGACCGTGTCGCGGTGATGCGCGGCGGCCGAATCGTGCATCGCGCGCCGGCGAACGAGCTTCGCGCCGACGCCGCCGAGCGCTCGCGCTGGCTGGGGGGATGACGTGGCGGCGCTGCTCAAGGTCGACGGGCTGGTCAAGCGCTACTTCGCGCCGGGGTGGCGAAGGCGCGAGACGTTCAATCTGCAGGCGGATTTCGAGGTCGACGCGCCGCGATCGATCGGACTGCTCGGTCCCAACGGCTCGGGCAAGACGACGCTCTTCGAGCTCGTGACCGGGAGCAACCTGCCCACCGAAGGCCGCGTGCTCGTCGACGGGCGCGACATCCACAAGGTCCGCTACCGCGAGCGCGACCGCCTCGCGATCCACTACCACCAGTCCTACCAGGTGCGCGCGTTCCGGCGCACCGTGCCGTCGTTCCTGCTGGAGCGCGCGTCGCGCGAGCGGCCCCTCGTTCACCTCTTCGACGAGCCGCAGTTCTCGCTGCAGGACGGCTACATCGGCTTCATGCTCGACTTCTTCGCGCGATTGCGGCGCGCGGGCAACGTCGTGTTCCTCTGCGTGCACCCGAACGAGCCGTTCCACCTCGACATCCTGCGCGAGGCCTGCGAATCGTTCCTGTTCGTCCGGAAGGGGCGCGTCGTGCCCTTCGACGGCTACGCGTCGCTCGTCGCGGACCCGGACGTGCGCGCGTACCTGGGCGCGCTGGCGCCCGTGGCTGTTTGAGGGGGCGGCGCAAGTGCCGGAAATAGGGTCAGACCCTCATTTCCCCAATCGGCTGGGAATTAGGGTCTGACCCTACTTCCCAGCCGGCGGCCCCGCCCGCCGCCGAACGCGGCCCCGGTCCAAACGAAGGTTGGAGCCCGTTATCGAAAAGGAGGGTCTGACCCTCGATTCCCTCGGGCTGCGGGCAAGCGGCCCGAGCGGTCAGGGACTCGAGAGCCAGCGACGCCGCCTGCCCTTGCGCACGAGTGCGACCGCCGCGGCGCCGATCGCCGCGACGACCAGGAACGCGGCCAGCTCGTAGTGCCGCGCCCGCTCGAGGAAGAGCGTGAACGCCTGGCCGAACAGGTAGCCCGCACCGGCCCCGAGCACCGACCACACGATCGCGCCGGCGGCGTTCGCCATGGCGAAGCGACCGCGCGAGAAGTGCGCCGCGCCGATCGCGATCACGCCGGCGATGCGCATGCCGACCATGAAGCGGATGCCGAACGCCGCCCAGGCGCCGTGGCGGTCGAGGAAGCGCTTCGCGTGCGGCTTCGCCCGGGCGAGTTTCGGAAATCGCGCGAAGAAGGCGTCGCCCCAGCGCTGCCCGATCGCGAAGAGGATCTGGTCGCCGACGAAGCCGGCGGTCGCGGCGACCGCGACGACCATTGGCAGCGCGAGGTAGCCCATGTGCGCGGCGAACCCTGCGAGCACGAGCACCGTCTCGCCTTCGGCGAGGCAGCCAAGGAAGACGGCGAGGTAGCCGTACTGCTCGATGAAGGCCTGGACGGTGTCCACGTCCGCGCGCTCTAGGCGCGGGTGCGCGGGGCGGCCTCGCCCGGCGAGCGCTCCGGCAGCGCGACGATCGCGATCACCGAGCACAGCGCGATGCCGGCGTTGAGCGCGAGCAGGAAATCGAATCCGCTCGACTTCACCACCGGCCCGAGCAGCCAGACCGCGAGCGCGCTGATGCCGAGCGAGATCGCGAGCCGCATGCCGGCGACGCGCGAGCGCATCCGGTCGTCGACGAAGCGCACGATCAGCGCGTCGGTGAACGGGATCGCGCCGAACACGAACACCATGAACGCGAGGGCGAGCGCGTAGAGCGCCCAGCCCTCGGCGCGCGCGGCGAGCGCGAACAGCGGGATCTGCATCGCGACGATGCCGAGGAACAGGCGCTTGAGCGGCACGCGATCGATCAGCCGGCCGACGACGACCTGCGCGATCGACGCGATCGCGTAGACCGCGGCGAGCAGCATGCCGATCGTCGCCGGGTCGCGCGTGATCGCGACGAGCCGCTCGCGGAAGAGCTCGCCGTTGCCGTTGGTCGTGAAGTTGAAGACGAGCGAGCCGAACGTCGAGGTGAGCGTGAGCACGATGAACACGCGCGCGAGCACCGACGGGGGCAGGTCGACCAGCTTCGCCGCGCGTTTCGACGGCGGAGCCGTCTCCTTCGGCGCGACCATCGCGAACGCGACGCCGCAGGCGATCGACACGAGGCCGGGCACGACGAACGCGGTCCGCCAGCCGAAATACTTGACGAGGAAGCCGGTCGACAGCGCGGCGGCCGCGATGCCGAGGTTGCCCGAGAGGCCGTTGACGCCGATCACGCGGCCGGGCCGGTCGGCGCCCTGCACGAGCATCGGGATGCCGACCGGGTGGTAGATCGCGGCGAACGCGCCAACGAGCGTGAGCGCGATCGCGAGCTGCCACGGCGAGCGCGTCATCGCGACGAGGAACGACGAGGCGCCGATGCCGAAGAAGAACACCAGCATCATCGCGCGGCGGCCCCATTGGTCGCCGAGGCGGCCGGCGGGCAGCGAGCCCAGGCCGAACAGCACGAACGCGCCGGCCGCGAACGGCATCAGGTCCTCCCAGCGCGCGACGCCGAAGTCGATCGCGATCGCGCCGACCGCGGTCGCGAACACGAGCAGCATCAGGTGGTCGATCGCGTGCGCGACATTGAGCAGGAACGCGACCGCGCCGGTGTGGTGGGCGGCGGCCTCGTGGGCGACGGCGGGCGGTGCCGCGGCGGCAGCGGGGGGCGGGGGCGGCATCGGGGCGATTCGAGCGCGGCAGCCGCTACTTTACAGGCACGGTTGCGCGCGTCGTCCGCCCGGCCCCCGGCTCCCAACCGGGGTCGGATTCGAATCCGACCCCGCGGGACGGTCCCGAGCTTGCGCGGGGGGGACAACACGGGCCACGGGTGGCCGAGCACTTGACGTTAACGTAAACGTCATCCAGAGTCGCCGCCGGGACCCGCCTTCCGGGCGCCGGAGGGCCCGCCCCGCGCTTGCCCGTCCCCCGGACCCGTCCGGTAAGCTTTCCCGTTCCCCGCGCCGAAGCCCTCCGCCCCGGCGCGCAGCGAAATCGAGGTTGCCGATGACCGACCTGTCGATCGCCCAGAAAACCCTCGTCTACAAGCCGGCGAACAAGGTGCGCTTCGTCACCGCCGCGTCGCTGTTCGACGGCCACGACGCGTCGATCAACATCATGCGGCGCATCCTGCAGGCGTCGGGCTGCGAGGTGATCCACCTCGGCCACAACCGCGCGGTCGAGGAGATCGTCGACTGCGCGCTGCAGGAGGACGCGCACGGCATCGCGATCTCGTCCTACCAGGGCGGGCACGTCGAATTCTTCAAGTACATGATCGACCTGCTCCGCGAGCGCGGCGCGGGCCACGTGAAGGTGTTCGGGGGCGGCGGCGGCGTAATCGTGCCCGCGGAGATCGCCGAGCTGCACGACTACGGCGTCGCGCGCATCTTCTCGCCCGAGGACGGCCAGAAGCTGGGCCTGCAGGGCATGATCAACGAGATCGTCGCCGAGTCCGACGTCGATCTCGCGAAGTCGCAGCCGACGAGCCTCGACGCGCTCGCGTCGTCCGACCGCTTCGCGCGCACGCGCACGCTCGCCCGGCTCATCTCCGGGCTGGAAGCTGGCACGGTGCCCGCGAAGATGCGCGACGCGATCCTCGCCGCGGCGTCGAAGACCAAGACGCCGGTGCTCGGCGTCACCGGCACCGGCGGCGCGGGCAAGAGCTCGCTGACCGACGAGCTCATCCGGCGCCTGCGGCTCGACCAGGACGACCGGCTCCAGGTCGCGGTGATCTCGATCGACCCGTCGCGGCGCAAGTCCGGCGGAGCGCTCCTAGGCGACCGCATCCGGATGAACGCGATCGGCGCCGTCGGCGGCCGCGCGCCGATCTACATGCGCTCGCTGGCGACGCGCGAGGCCGGCAGCGAGATCAGCAAGGCGCTGCCCGACGTGATCGCCGCGTGCAAGGCCGCCGCGTTCGACCTGGTCGTCGTCGAGACCTCGGGCATCGGCCAGGGCGACGCGGCGATCGTGCCGCACGCCGACGTCACGCTCTACGTGATGACGCCCGAGTTCGGCGCCGCGTCGCAGCTGGAAAAGATCGACATGCTCGACTTCGCCGACTTCGTCGCGATCAACAAGTTCGACCGCAAGGGCGCGGCGGACGCGCTGCGCGACGTGCGCAAGCAGTACCAGCGGAACCGCGAGCGCTTCAAGGAAGGCCCCGAGAAGATGCCGGTGTTCGGCACGATGGCCTCGCGCTTCAACGACGACGGCGTCACCGCGCTGTGGCAGGCGATCGCGCCGGCGCTCGCGGCCAAGGGGCTGAAGCTCGGCGCCTCGAAGCTGCCGAAGGTCGAGACGCGCCAGTCGAGTGGCCAGAACACGATCGTGCCGCCGCCGCGCGTGCGCTACCTCGCCGAGATCGCCGAGACCTGCCGCGACTACCGCGAGTGGGCCGAGGGCCAGGCGAAAGTCGCGCGCGAGCGCCAGCAGCTCCGCGCCTCGCGCGCGATGCTCGAGGACACCAAGCGCTGGAAGGAGCCGCTGGCGAAGAGCGGTCACGTCAGCGACATGGAGACCGCCGAGCAGATCCACAGCCTGGTCCGCTCGGCCGAGCACACGCTCGACGCGCTGATCGACGAGCGCGACCGCGCGCTCGACGGCCGCGCGAAGAAGCTGATCGAGATGTGGCCGAAGACGAAGGCCAGCTACTCGGGCGACGAGTACGTCGTGAAGATCCGCGACAAGGAGATCCGCACGGCGCTCACGCACACGTCGCTGTCGGGCACGAAGATCCCGAAAGTCGCGCTGCCACGCTGGGAGGACGAGGGCGAGATCCTGCGCTGGCAGCTCTTGGAGAACGTGCCGGGAAGCTTCCCGTTCACCGGCGGCGTCTTCGCGTTCAAGCGCGAGAACGAGGACCCGACGCGCATGTTCGCCGGCGAGGGCGACGCGTTCCGCACGAACAAGCGGTTCCATCTGCTTGCGGACGGCATGCCGGCGAAGCGCCTGTCGACCGCGTTCGACTCGGTGACGCTCTATGGCCACGACCCGGACCGCCGCCCCGACATCTACGGCAAGGTCGGCAACTCGGGCGTGTCGATCGCGACGCTCGACGACATCAAGGTGCTCTATTCGGGCTTCGACCTCTGCGCGCCGAACAACTCGGTGTCGATGACGATCAACGGCCCGGCGCCCACGATCCTCGCGATGTTCATGAATGCGGCGATCGACCAGCAGATCACCAAGTTCCGCCACGACAACGAGCGCGAGCCGACCGACGACGAGGCCGCGAAGATCAAGGCCTGGACGCTCTCCACGGTGCGCGGCACCGTGCAGGCCGACATCCTGAAGGAGGACCAGGGCCAGAACACCTGCATCTTCTCGACCGAGTTCAGCCTCAAGGTGATGGGCGACATCCAGGACTACTTCGTCCACCACGACGTGCGGAACTTCTACTCGGTGTCGATCTCCGGCTACCACATCGCCGAGGCCGGCGCGAACCCGATCAGCCAGCTCGCGTTCACGTTGAGCAACGGCTTCACGTTCGTCGAGGCCTATCTCGCAAGAGGGATGCACATCGACGACTTCGCGCCCAACCTGTCGTTCTTCTTCTCCAACGGGATGGACCCCGAGTACTCGGTGCTGGGCCGCGTCGCGCGCCGCATCTGGTCGGTGGCGATGCGCGAGAAGTACGGCGCGAACGAGCGCAGCCAGAAGCTCAAGTACCACTGCCAGACGTCCGGCCGCAGCCTGCACGCGCAGGAGATCGCGTTCAACGACATCCGCACGACGCTGCAGGCGCTGATCGCGACCTACGACAACGCGAACTCGCTGCACACGAACGCCTACGACGAGGCGATCACGACGCCGACCGAGGAAAGCGTCCGCCGCGCGATGGCGATCCAGCTCGTCATCAACCGCGAATGGGGCCTCGCGAAGAACGAGAACCCGAACCAGGGCAGCTTCATCATCGACGAGCTGACCGACCTGGTCGAGGAGGCCGTGCTGAAGGAGTTCGAGGCGATCAGCGAGCGCGGCGGCGTGCTCGGCGCGATGGAGACCGGCTACCAGCGCGGCAAGATCCAGGAGGAGTCACTCTATTACGAGCACAAGAAGCACGACGGCTCCTACCCGATCATCGGCGTCAACACCTTCCGCAATCCCGACGGCGACCCGACGCCGCAGAAGCTCGAGCTCGCGCGATCGACGACGGACGAGAAGGAGAGTCAGCTGAAGCGGCTCGCGGACTTCCATCGCCGGCATGGCAGGGACGCGCCTGCGGCGCTGGAGCGGCTGAAGAAGACCGTGATCGAGAACGGGAACGTCTTCGCGGAACTGATGAACGCCGTGAGGGTGTGCAGCCTCGGGCAGATTACGTCCGCGTTGTTCGAGGTGGGGGGGCAATACCGAAGGAGCATGTAGCCCGTCCGCCGGCCCGTGTTTTGCCTTGGCGAGCGTCCATGGGCGATTCGCTGACTCGGCAGGCGTCCCCCCGGTGGGAAGCTGCGTGTGCGTGTGGGGCCAGGGACGAAACGCGGTGAATCGGTATCGCCACGCCTTCGACGCAAGGCGGGCGTCGCTTAGCGCAAGAACGCGACCAGCGCGTCCATCGTCGCCTTCGGGTTCTCCTCCATGATCCAGTGCCCGGCGTTCGGGACGATCACGCTCGTCGACTGATCCGAGATCAGCGGCGCCTGCTTGGCGAGCACGCCGCCCAGCGACTTCTCGCCGCCGATCATCAGCAGCGGAATCGCGAGCTTCACCTTCGCGAGGTCGGCGAAGTCGACGGCGGTCTGCGGAAATGCCTGGAAGTACGCGAAGCCGGCGGCCATCCGGCCCGGCATCGAGTAGGCTGCCGTGTACGCGCGCCGCTCGGCCTCGTGGATCGAGTGCTTGGGATCGGCGGCGAAGTCGTTCCAGAAGTGCTCGAAGAAGACGCGCTCGCGGCCCTTGACGAGCGCCTCGGGCGTCGGGCCGTAGAAGCGGAAGTGCCAGATGGCCGGGTCGTCGTAGATCGGCCGCCAGCCCTCGACGCCGGGCACGAACGCGTCCATCAGCGCGAGCTTCTCGACCTCGTCGCGGTACATCGCCGCGTACGCGTACGCGACCATCAGGCCGATGTCGTGGCCGGCGACGCGCACCTTCGAGTAGCCGAGCTTGCGGACGGCGTCGTGCACGCGCACCGCGGACTTCTTCATGTCGATGCCGTCCTTCGGGATCGACGAGTCGCCGATGCCCGGCAGGTCGGCGACGATCACCGTGTGCGTCGCGGCGAGCGTCTTCGCGAGCGGCTTCCACATCTGCGCGGTCTCGGCGTAGCCGTGCAGCAGCAGGATCGGCGGCCCCTTGCCGCCGACGGTGACGCTGACGGTCGCGCCGTCGACGGGCACCGCCTTCGTCGTGAAGCCGGGGCCGAAGTTCGCGGCCGGAACCGGCGCCGCCGCGAGCGATGCGGCGAGCGCGGCCGCGAGGACGAGGGAACGGGACGTGCGGATCGGGGAGGGCATCGACGGCTCCTGTGGCGTGGATCGAGGCTGGGATCAATCGAGCGCCGCGAGCGCGACGCGCGCCACCTGGCCGAGCGCCTGGCGGTCGGAGCGGGCGCGCGCCGTGGCGCGCATGCCCTGGATCGTGACGACGAAGAAGCGCGCGAGCGCCGCGGGGTCCTTCGCCTGGTCGAGGTCGCCGCGTCGCCGCGCGTCCCCGAACGCGGACGCGAAGATCGCCTCGACCTCGACCTGGTTGCGCTTGACGAGCTTGCCGACCTCCGGGTCGGCGAGGTCGCGCTCGAGGTTCGCCGACAGCAGCAGGCAGCCGCGCTCGTGCTTCGCCTTCGACTCGTCGACGATGGCGAACAGGATCGAGCGCACCGCCTCGCGGATCGGCTTGCCGGAGGCGAGCAGCTCGCGCAGCGCCGCCTGCGTCGTCTCGCGGTACCGGTCGAGGGATCGCAGGTAGAGCGCCCGCTTGTCGCCGAAGGTGTCGTAGAGGCTCTGGCGCCCGACCCGCGTGGCCGCGATCAGGTCGTCGAGCGAGGTCTTCTCGTAGCCGCGCTGCCAGAACGTCGCGAGCGCGGCGTCCAGCGCGTCGGAGGGATCGAAGGCCTTGGGTCGAGCCATGATTATGGACTCTACAGTCCAGAATGGCCCGTGTCAACCGCGCGCGACCGAGGATCCCGGAATGGATCGCGCGCGACGTCGTGGCCGCGCCCAGCTCGCCGAACGCGAGCCGGGCCCGTTACTCGATGCCCGCCTGCGCGAAGGCCGCACGCCCCGCGGGCGACGCGATCATGTCGAGAGCCGCGCGCGCGCCGCCCTCGTTCGCGACGCCCCGCATGATCGCCGCCCGGTAATGCGTGCAAGGATCGAGCTCGCGGGGCAGCGCGTCGGCGAGCCGCACGCCGCGCGGCTCGAGCGCGCGCATCTCGGTCGCGGCGCCGAACCCGAGGTCGCGCCCGGTGCCGCGTAGAAGGTGCTCGACAACCGATGGGCCGTTGGGCGGGCGCACCGTACGTGAGCGCAGCGCCTCGGCCACGCCGAGCTTCGCCAACATCGCTTCGACGACGCCACCCGACGTCGCGGCGTTGTACACGATCGTGTCCGCGGCCAGCAGCGAGCTGCGCAGCGCGTCGACCGTCGAGACGTCAGGGGCCTCCGACGAGGCGCGCGTCACCGCGCCGACGTAAACGCGGCCCACCGGCGCGATCGAGTCCGCGAGCAGTCCGTCGCTGTTCGTTGCTACCTCGATGCCAGCGGGCGCCGCGATCAGGAGATCGTAGACCTCGCCGGCCTGCAGGCGTCGCACGAGTCGCGTGCCGTTGCTGTACGTCACGTCGAACGCGACGCCGATCGTGCGCCTCGCGAGCGCGACGAAAGCCTGCACGCCGGGCATGACGGCGCCGGCCGCGAGAACCCTCACCGCGGGGCCGGACGCGCGCGGCCGGATCGTCATCGAGAAGTCGAGTCCCGGCAGGTCGGGCATGGCGCGGATGCCGTTCGGACCGTTCGGCCGCTCCGGCCCGAGTTTGTCCGAAGCGAGCGGCGGCGGCAACGGTCGAGCATCCGTCTCGCGCGAGGCGATCCGTCTCGCGGGACCTCGCGACCGGTCGATGGATCGTCGTCGCCTCGACGCCAGCCGCGGCCGTTCGTCGCCGCGCCGCGATCTCCCCCTGGCGAAGCCACGCTCGGCGAAGCGACCGGGCTCGAGGCTTCGGGCAACCCGGCCCTTGGCGTCGCGCGATCTCCGGTGCAAGCTTTTGGCTGCACCCTCCCGCCCCACCTCGCCGACGAGGCCCCGATGCCCACCTACACACTGACCGTCAACGGCACCCCGCGCGCGGTCGAAGTGCGCGACCCGGCCGAACCGCTGCTGTTCGTCCTACGCAACCAGCTCGGCCTCACCGGCGCGAAGTACGGCTGCGGGCTAGGGCAGTGCGGCGCGTGCACGGTGCTGGTCGACGGCGAGGCGACGCGGTCGTGCATGGTTCCGGCGAGCGCGGCGCAGGGGAAGGCCGTCACGACGATCGAGGGTCTCGGCTCGCCGGCCAAGCCGCATCCGGTGCAGGCCGCCTTCGTCGCCGAGCAGGCGGCACAGTGCGGCTACTGCACGCCGGGCATGGTGATGAGCGCGGCGGCGCTGCTCGCGAGGAACCCGAAGGCGACGCGCGACGACGCGAAGCAGGCGCTCGCGGGGAACCTCTGCCGCTGCGGGACGCACCAGCGCTATCTCGACGCGATCGCGCGCGCGACGGGAGCCAAGGCATGAACGCCACGCTCGCCCGCCGCGATTTCCTGAAGGGCGCCGGCGCGCTCGTCGTCGGCTTCTCGCTTCCTGCTCATTCGCTCGCGCAGTGGCTGCCTTCCGCCGAGAAAGCGCTCGGCAAGACGCTCGACGCGAACGACGTCGACGGCTTCCTCGCGGTAAATTCCGACGGCAGCGTCACGATCTTCTGCGGCAAGGTGGACCTGGGGCAGGGGCTGCGCATCGCGATCCCGCAGATGGCCGCCGAGGAGCTGGGATGCGCGATCGAGCGCGTCTCGATGGTCGAAGGCGACACCGCGCTCACGCCCGACCAGGGCGCGACCGGAGGCAGCACCGGCGTCATGCGCGGCGGCGTGCAGATCCGGCAGGCGGCCGCGGCAGCGCGCGAGGCGCTGATCGGCCTCGCCGCCGAGAAGCTCGGCAAGCCGCGCGGCGACCTCGTTCTGGTCGATCACGAGGTGCGGCCGAAGGCCGGTGGCCCCGGCGTTCGCATCGGCGACCTGGTCGGCGGCAAGCGCTTCGACGTGAAGGTCGACGCGAAGGCGCCGCTCAAGGATCCCGCGACCTACACGATCGTGGGCAAGTCGATCCCGCGCCCCGACATCCCGGCCAAGGCCACCGGCGCGCACAAGTTCGTGCACGACATCGTCGTCGACGGCATGCTGCACGGTGCCGTGGTGCGGCCGCCGACGGTCGGCGCGACGCTGGTCGACGTCGACGAATCGTCGATCCGCGCGATCCCGGGGGCGCGCGTCGTGCGCATCAAGGATTTCCTCGCCGTCGTCGCCGGGACCGAATGGGACGCGATGTCGGCCGCGCGGCTCCTGAAGGCGAACTGGACCGCGAGCAGCGCGCTCGTCGGCGACGCCGCGGTGCGCGCATGGATGAAAGCCGGCCCGTTCGAGTCCGACGAGTCGCTCGTGAAGAAGGGCGACGCGAAGGCCGCGCTCGCCGGCGCGTCGAAGCGGCTGTCCGCCGAGTACTACTGGCCGATGCAATCGCACGCGTCGATGGGCCCGTCCTGCGCGGTCGCCGACGTGCGCGACGGGAAGGCGACGATCTGGAGCGCGTCGCAGGCGACGCACCGATTCCGCCTCACGATCGCGAAGCTCCTGAACCTGCCGCCCGCGAGCGTGCGCGTGATCTACCTCGACGGCGCCGGCTGCTACGGCATGAACGGCCACGACGACGTGGCTGCCGATGCGGCGCTGTTGTCGCGCGCGGTCGGCAAGCCGGTGCGCGTGCAGTGGACGCGGCAGGACGAGCTGGGCTGGGATCCGAAGGGGCCGCCGCAACTGCTCTCGCTCGAAGGCGCGCTCGGCGCGGACGGCAACGTCGTCGCGTGGCGCACGGAGATGTGGCTGCCGAAGGCGACGGCGCAGCTTCCCAACATGCCGTTGCTCGGGCCGGAGGCCGCCGGGATGCCGCAGGTGCCCGGCATCTCGACCGGCCTCATCAGCCAGAACGGCAACCCGCCCTACGCGGTCGCGCACCAGGACGTGCTCGTGCACTGGATGAAGGACGCGCCGCTGCGCCCGTCGAACCTGCGCGCGCCGGGCAAGATCGCGAACGGCTTCGCGGTCGAGAGCTTCACCGATGAGCTCGCCGCGGCCGCGGGCCGCGACGCGCTCGAGTTCCGCCTCGCGGGGCTCTCCGATCCGCGCGCGATCGAGGTGGTCAAGCGCGCCGCGGCGTTGATCGACTGGCGCGCGCGCCCGTCGCCCGGCCCCGGCGGCGTCGGCCGCGGCATGGCGTTCCTGCACTACAAGAACAACGAGACCTACGTCGCGATGGCGATGGAGGTCGAGGTGGACAAGCGCTCAGGCGCGATCCGCGTGCGGCGCGTGGGCTGCGCGCACGACTGCGGGCTCGTCATCAATCCGGACGCGCTGAAGCAGCAGATCGAAGGCCAGGTCCTGCAGACGCTCTCGCGCACGCTTCACGAGGAAGTGCGCTTCGACCGCTCGCGCGTCACGAGCCTCGACTGGGCGAGCTACCCGATCCTGCGCTTCCCGGAAGTGCCGGCGATCGCGATCGATCTCGTCGTGCGGCCGACCGAACCGCCGCTCGGCGGCGGCGAGGCCGCGTCGACGCCGGTTCCGGCGGCGCTGGCGAACGCGGTTTTCGATGCCTGCGGCGCGCGGTTGCGCACGGTGCCGTTCACGCCGGAGCGCGTGCGCGCCGCGTTCGCCTGACGAGGCGACTCGCCTGCGGCTCCGCGCGGCCGGTAGCGCTGACGGGCCCTAGCACTTCGGGTCCGCCTGCGGCCCTGCGAGTATGGGCCATGTCGATCCCGGCGACTCGGCCGCGCGCTTGCCGTTGCACGCGACGCCGAGGTCCGCCACGGTATCCGGCCGGTCGCGCTCGGTGAGGTAGGTGACGGGTCCGGAGGTCATGCCGAAGAGCGTCTTGATGACCGCCGCGTGGTGCAGCTCGGCGTTCACGATGGTGCCCGGCAGCGTGTACGACGAGATCGCGATGGCCGGCACCCGCACGCCGAGCCGGTCGAACCCGCAATCGGGGGCTTCCAGCGGCGAATCGTCGGGCGGCGTGGCCGTGGGCGGCTCGACGTGGTCGTAGGTGCCGCCGTGCTCGTCGAACACGATGAGCAGCATCGTGTCCTCGGTGTAGTCGTGGCCGCCCTTCGCGCCGCTGGTGCGGATGGCCTCGTAGATCTGCCGCACGACCTCTTCTCCGTTGCGTACGTCGCCCGGCGGATGGAAGTCGTAGCCCGCGCCGGGAACCGGCAGGGGAAAAGGGAGCTTGCCTCCCAGCGTCTCGATGAACGTGTACTTGGGTAGCGTGCCGTCCGCGACGTCGCAGAAGAATTTGTCGAACGGCCAGAATCGCTGCGGCCCGTCGCCGGACTTCCTGGGATAGTCGGCGGGCCCGTACTTCACGCCGACGCGATCGTGGACGAGTCCGGTCAGCCCGACGTAGTCGGTGACGGTCTTCTCGTCGCTCCCGGCGTAGAGCGTCGGATCGACGTCGCCGGTGAAGTAGACGCCCCACGGCGCCGTGGCCGGCGGGGGGCTCGTTGCGGCCCAGTCGGATTCCAGCACGTCGAAGATCGTCGGCTTGTCGGCGCCGGGCGTCGCCCCCCACTTGGTCCACGGCTGGTTGGTCACGAAGCCGTGGGACGTCGACGCATGGAAGAACGAGCGGTTGCAGTACGTCTGCGACGGCACCGCGCAGAACCAGTGGTCGAACACCGCGAAGCTCCGGGCGAGCGTCGAGAGCACCGGCAGCTGGTCCGGCGCGTAGGAGCCCATGATCGTCGACGCTTCCGTCGTCTTGTTCCCGTCGCTCGCGAGGCGATCGGCGTAGCTCCTGAGAAAGCCGGCCATGCTCGGCTTGCGGTCGGAGGGCACCAGCTCGGTGGTGTCGAAGACCTGCACCTTGACGTGCTCCCACGGCTCGTAGGGATCGGGCGACGGGACGTTCCATGTGCCCATCGGCAACGGGTAGGCCACGACCTCGTCGTGGTCGTGCGAGTTGCAGCCGGACGACCCATGGCACGACGTGCGGTGCGTCGATCCGGGGAATGTCCAGAGTCCCGCGAACGATTGCGCCTGGCCGTCGGGCCCCGGAGGAATCGGCGGCGGGCTCTCGCGCTCGGAGGGCCAGTTCATCGGCGCACGCCCCTTCGAATAGAGGTACCCGAGCAGGTTGTCGAACGACCGGTTCTCGAACATCACGACGACGAGGTGCTCGATGTTGGCGAACCCGTCGCCGGGCGCGACCGCAGGCGACGGCGCCACGCCGGCCGCGGACAGACCCGACGGCAGGAGCGACGCTCCCGCGATCGCCGCGGACGCCTGCAGGAAATCCCGGCGCGAGGTGGCCACGGGCGCCTCGTTTGCGGTGGGTGCATTCGGGGCATCGTCCTTCGACTTCGTCATCGGGCGCCTTTCCGAGCGTCGGTTCCGGGCGAAGCATTGCACGCGAGCCACCGCCGGGGCAACGCCGCCGTCGCATTCCCGCGTCGCGCCGGGGTCGCCGGCCGATGCGCCCGGCCCGCGCGCCGGCATCTTCCCGCGTCCGCGCCCGGGTCACGCCGGCCTGCTGCAACAAATGAAACGCCGCACCCCCGCGCAGCGGGGGCATTCGCGACAAACGAAACACCTCGTCTCGCGCCGATTCGCGGATAGTCGCACTCCCGTCACCGACTTTCATCGGAGTGCATCATGGCTGGCTGGCTCACCCTGCTCTACGGTCTCGTCGCGTACGCGACGTTCACGGGTACGTTTCTCTACGCGATCGGCTTCGTGGGCAACGTCGTCGTCCCGAAGACCATCGACTCGGGCGCGCCCGGGCCGCTCGCCGCCTCGCTGGTCGCCAACGTTCTGCTGCTGGCGGTCTTCGCGATCCAGCACAGCGTGATGGCGCGGCCGGCGTTCAAGCGCGCGTGGACGCGCATCGTGCCGAAGGCGATGGAGCGCAGCACCTACGTGCTCGCGGCGTCGCTCGCGCTGTGCCTGCTGTTCTGGCAGTGGCGGCCGATCGTGACGCCCGTGATCTGGGACCTCGAGGACCCGCGCGCGATCATCGCCGTCTACACGGTGTTCGGGCTGGGCTTCTCGCTCGTGCTCGTGAGCTCGTTCCTGATCAACCATTTCGAGCTGTTCGGGCTCTCGCAGGTGTGGGCGGAGCTGCGCGGCCGCTCGCTGCCCGCGCCGGAGTTCCGCACGCCGCTCTTCTACAACCACGTCCGGCACCCGATCTACTTGGGATTCGTCCTCGCGTTCTGGGCGACCCCGACGATGACGGCGGGCCACCTGCTGTTCTCGGCGATGACGACCGGCTACATCCTGGTCGGGATCTGGTTCGAGGAGCGGGACCTCATCGCGCAGTTCGGCGACAAGTACCGCCGCTATCGCGAGCGCGCCGGAATGCTGATCCCGCGCTTCGGCTCGCAGTCGTCCTCGATGGAGCCCGGCAGCGCGCGGCGCAAGGCGCTGTGATGAACCGCCACGTCGATCAATCGTGACGTCCGCGCCGCCCCGCGCGACGCCGACATGAAGCTGCACTGCGGCCGCCTGTCCGGGCGGCCGCAGTGCTTTCGCGTCACTGCTGGCTGTACGGCTGCCCGCCTCGCCCCACGTCGGGCTTGAGCACCATCCCCTGGTGCTGCGGCGGCGCCGGGCGCACGTCGGGCTTCGACTGAGGCGCGGGCCGCGGCGCGTTGCCTTGCGGCGGCGGTC
>JBGAHH010000048.1:0-31012 GCA_044226265.1 Casimicrobiaceae bacterium
TTTTCGGCCGGAAGGCGGTCAGCGCGAAAAGCTTGGGGCGCGTCGTTCGCCGCGGAGCCGGGGCCCCGTCGGATTCCTCGACGGGGATGCGCCCGGCGAACGGCGCGAGGCCGACCGACAACGCGACCCACCGCGTCGCGAAGTCCGCGCGTGGAGGAAGGCGGTCCGGCGCTTTCCGTGCGGCAAGGGCACGAAACGCCGAGCGCTGTGCCCATCGCCTGCCTGTTCGGCATTCGGTGCCGGCGCCAGCACCGGCACGGCTTTCCCTGCAGTCGGACTTGAAGTCCGTCGCAGAAGCTTCGTGAACGCCCCGGTAGAATTCGGGGCATGACGCCGCCGCATCCCCCGCGCGAGGTCGACCTCGCGATCCACGCGCGCTGGATCGTGCCGGTGGAGCCTCCGGGCGCGCTCGAGCACCACGCGCTGGTCGTCGACGATGGCCGGATCGTGGCGATCGTGCCTTCGAGCGCGGCCGCGGCGGGCTATGCGCCGCGATCCACGGTCGACCTGCCGACGCACGTGCTCATCCCGGGGCTCGTGAACGCGCACGCGCACTCGGCGATGACGCTCCTGCGCGGCATCGCCGACGACCTCGCGCTGAAGCCCTGGCTCGAGGAGCACATCTGGCCCCAGGAAGGCCGCCACGTGTCGCCCGATTTCGTGCGCGACGGCACGCTCGTGGCGTGCGCCGAGATGCTCGCCGGCGGCATCACCTGCTGCAACGACATGTATTTCTTCCCGGAGGCCTCGGCCCAGGCGTACGAGGAGGCCGGCCTCCGCGCGATGCTGGGCCTGCCGGTGCTCGACTTCCCGACCGCCTACGCGACCGACGCGGACGGCTACCTGAGGGCGGGCCTCGAGGCGCGCGACCGGTACAAGCACTCGCCGCGGCTCGCCTTCTCGCTCGCGCCCCACGCGCCCTACACGGTCGGCGACGCGAGCTTCGCGAAGATCGTCACCTTTGCGCGCCAGCTCGACCTTCCGATCCAGACCCACCTTCAGGAGACGCGCGCCGAGCTCGACGACGCGCTCCGGACGACCGGCGAGACGCCGCTCGCGCGCCTCGACCGCCTCGGCGCCACCGGCCCGGGCTTCGTCGCGATCCACGCGGTGCATCCGGGGCCGGGCGACGTCGAGCGCCTCGCGCGGCAGGGATGCCAGGTCGTGCACTGCCCCGCGTCGAACATGAAGCTCGCGAGCGGCGCGGCGCCGGTCGGCGCCTACGTCGCGGCGGGCGTCAACGTCGCGCTCGGCACCGACGGCGCCGCGTCGAACAACCGGCTCGACCTGTTCGGCGAGATGCGGCTCGCGTCGCTGCTCGCGAAGGTCGCGTCCGGCGACCCGACCGCCCTGCCCGCCGCCGAGGCGTTGCACATGGCGACGCTGGGCGGCGCGCGCGTCGTCGGGCTCGACGGCCGCATCGGCACGCTCGAGCCCGGCAAGGATGCCGACGTCGTCGCGGTGGACTTCGCGTCGACGGCGCTTTCGCCCTGCTACGACCCGGTCTCGCACCTCGTGCACGCCGCGGGCCGCGAGCACGTCAGCGACGTATGGGTCGAAGGCGAGCGCGTGGTCGAGCGGGGAGCGCTCCTTCGGCTCGACGCCGCCTCCATCGCCGCCCGCGCCGCGCTGTGGCGCGACCGCATCGTGCATGGAAAGGGCCCATGACGACCCCCCTCCCCTCGGCGCGGCCGAATGCCGATCCAGCCGAGCTCGACAAGTTCGCGGCGCTCGCGCACCGCTGGTGGGATCCGGCGAGCGAGTTCAAGCCGCTGCACGACATCAATCCGTTGCGGCTCGACTGGATCGACCGCGCCTGCGGCGGGCTCGCGGGCAAGCGCGCGGTCGACGTGGGCTGCGGCGGCGGGATCCTGGCCGAGGCGATGGCCGCGCGCGGCGCGCGGGTGCTCGGCATCGACCTCGCCGAGCGACCGCTCGGCGTCGCGAAGCTCCACGGCCTCGAAAGCGGCGTCGCGGTCGAGTACCGCCTCGTCGGCGCCGAGGCGCTCGCGTCGGAATCGCCGGCGAGCTTCGACGTCGTGACCTGCATGGAGCTCCTGGAGCACGTGCCGGACCCCGCGTCGACGATCGCGGCCTGCGCGGCCCTCGCGAAGCCGGGCGGCCACGTGGTGGTGTCGACGATCAACCGCAATCCCAAGTCCTACCTTTTCGCGATCGTCGGCGCCGAGTACCTGCTCAGGCTGTTGCCGCGCGGGACGCACGACTGGACGCGCTTCCTGACGCCCGCGGAGGTCACGCGCCACGCCAGGCGCGCCGGCCTCGAGCTCGTCGAGCTCGCGGGCATGACCTACCGTCCGCTCACGCGCACCTACCGGATCGAGGCCGATACCTCGGTCAACTACCTCGCCGCGTTCCGGCGCGCAGCGTGATGCCCGGCGCGCTCGACGTCGACGCGGTGCTCTTCGACCTCGACGGCACGCTCGCGGACACCGCGGGCGACCTCGCGGGCGCGCTGAACCGCGTGCGCGCCGAGCGCGGCCTCGCGCCGATGCCGGTGTCGGCGCTTCGGCGTCATGCGAGCGCCGGGGCGCGCGGGCTGCTCGGCGCCGGGCTCGGGCTCGTGCCGGGCGCCGAAGGCTACGCGGAGGCGCGCGAGTCGTTCCTCGTTCACTACGAGGCCTGCCTCGCCGAGACGACGCGGCTCTTCGACGGCGTCGAGGCCATGCTCCGGCGCATCGAGTCGCGCGGCCTCGCGTGGGGCATCGTGACGAACAAGGCCGAGCGCTACACCGGTCCGGTCGTCCTCGCGCTGGGGCTCGCGCACCGCGCGGGCGCGATCGTGTGCGGCGACACGACGCCGCACGCCAAGCCGCACCCGGCGCCGCTGCTCCACGCGGCCTCCGCGCTTCGGCTCGCGCCGCAGCGCTGCGTCTACGTCGGCGACGATCGGCGCGACGTCGACGCGGGCAACAGCGCGGGCATGCCGACGCTGGTCGCGAACTGGGGCTACCTCGGCGACGGCGAGCCCGCGTCCGCCTGGCCGGCGAGCGGCTGGCTGGACCGCCCCGCCGACCTCGACGCCTACCTGCCCCCCTAGGCGATCGCTGCGCAACCGCGCGGCTCGCGGCCATGCGGGCGCGGGCCGCTCGAATCGGTCGCGCCTCGTCGCCCGGCCGCCCTTACGGACGTGCCGCGCCGGGCGTATCCAGGCGTTAGGTCGAGCGTCGCTCGCGCCGCCTGCGCCGGAGGACGGCGATCGCCGCCAGCGCGAGCGCGACGCCGAGCATCGCGGCCACTCCGCCGCCGCCGATCGGGACGGGCTGCGGCGGCGGTCTTCGAATCGGCTCGATGAAATCGAGCACGAGCCCGAGCGCGGGGTCGTTGTGCCGGTCGACGATCTTCGCCAGGACCTGGTTGAACTGGACGACCGACATCTGGCCAGAGATCCGCCCGTCGAACCTGACGCTCGCGGTCGTCGGCCAGACATCGTGCGGCGCGGTGGCGAGCGCGATGTAGTCGCCCGCGATGCCATGGAAGCGGTCGCCGCTCATGGTGACGATCGGGCCCGTCGTGCCGGCGCCAGTCACTTCCAGGCCGGAGGCGTCGTTGGTGAAGCGGTTGCCGGACAGCGCGAACGCGCGGTCGGGCGTCGAGAGGAGCTGCATCGCCGGACCGGACAAGCCGTCGATCACGTTGGAGGTGAGCGACGTCGAGCCGAGCGGCTCGAACACCGCGATGCCGAGGACGCCGCCGACGCCCGGCGCCTGGGTGAACGTCACCGCATTCCCGTCCACGACGAATCCATCCGGCGTGCCCGAGGCGTAGAGCGCGACGTCGTTGCTGTCGAATGCGTTGCCGGTCACCGCGACCGAGCCGGCGCCGAACAGGATCAATCCCGCCCCCGACACGCCTGCGACCGTCGACTGGTTGAGCTTCACCGTCGAGCCCGACACGCTGCCGGACGCGCCCTGGCTGAACTGGATCCCGTTGGGCGTCGCGGTGACGGTGTTCATGGGCAGCACGTAGCCGCGGTCGACCGTCGTGTCCGTCACGTCCGCGGTCAGCGTCGCGCCGCGGAAGTCGAGGCCGCCGCGCTGGTAGTCGTCGACCAGCGAGCCTTCGACGCCGAAGGCGACCGTGGCGACGGACGACGCGTTGACGATGCCGGTGCCGGCGAGCTCGTTGAAGTTCGCGGTCTGGCGCGTGTTCGTGACGTGGACGTCCCGCACCGTCCCGTTCGCCTCGTGGAAGCCGATGCCGGCGAAGCGGTCGGAGCTGCCGTAGATCGGCGGCACGGTCGTGTCCTGCTGGGTGCCGCCGTCGACCGTAAGATCCGCCAGCACCACCGTCTGCGCCGCGGGCACTGCCTGGTTGTCGACGAGGACAACGGCCCACCAGGTGACGCCGCCGAACGCGAAGCTCTGCGTGAGCCGCGTGGCGGCAGGCGGCGCCTGGACGATCGTCGCGTCGCGCCCGGCCCCCTCGATCGTCAGGTTCTTCGAAACGACCTTGAATTCCTGCACATAGGTGCCCGCGGCGAGCCGGATCGTGTCGCCGGTGCTCGCGGCGTCGATCGCGGCCTGGATGCTGGCGGGCGGCGGGCCGACGACGATCGTCGCGGCGACCGTCTGAAGGGGAACGGTGGCGAGCGATGCGAGCGCGAGACGCGCGACGGGTCGGCGGATCATGTCCTGTCGCGTTCGGAGCCCGAGTGGCGCCCGCCGCGATGGTCAGGGCGCCGACCCGGCCGAGTCAAGGGCAAGCCGTCGCGTTGACGACGAAGATCTCGCGCGGCTGGCCCCCGCGCGAACCGCCGATGCGCACCGATCGGCTCGCGACGAGCGGACGCAGCACCGCGCCGGTCACGTCGTCGGGCTCGCGCAGCGGGACGCCGTTCGCCTGCAGCAGGCGGTCGCCTTTCGCGAGCCCCAGCATCGCCGCGAATCCGCCGTCCTCGCGGACGACGAGCGAGCCGCCGTCGCCGGCGAGCATCGCCCGCCAGCTGTCGGGCTGCGCGATGAGCCCGTCGAGCAGCTCGCCGTGCAGCTTGAGCACCGGCCCGGTGAAGCCCGCGGGCACGAGGCAGCCTGCGGATGCCGACATCGCCTGCGCCGCGCCGGCCGGCCTCGCCGGGGTCGCCTGCCGCGGCGCCGGCGTTCGCGGCGGCTCGTCGCGCCTGAGCTCGAGCGTCCGCTCGCCCGACCCGTCGCGCAGACGCACGCTCGTCGGCCCGATCGACACGATGCTCGTGCCGGGAACGACGTCGCCGCCGGCTGCCACGACGCGTGCGCCGTCGCGCGTCCGGAACACCGCGAGCCCTCCGCCGTCGCGCTCGGCCAGCACGCCCAGGAGCCTCAAGTCGCCCGCGACCGGCGCGACGGTCGCGCGCGGCGCGTCCGCCGTCCCCGACCAGAGCCCAGACGCGATGATCGTCGCCGCGGGATCACGCACCGGCGATGCGGCCGTCGGCGCCGCGCGCGGCGTCGCCCAGCGCCAGATCGCCTGCGCGGCGACCCACGCGAAGAGCGCCAGCGCGAGCGCGGTGCACGCGGCTGCGGCGAAACGCCATGCTGCCGGGATCGCGTCGTCGCTCATCGGCGCGCGCGGGCCCCGGAGGCGCGGTCGCTATAATCCGCGCTCGTCGCGCCGCCTCGCTCCCGCTTGAATCCCCGACTCGATCTCACCCGGCCGTATCCGTTCGAGCGGCTTCGCGCGCTGTTCGCGGGGTCGAGCCCGCCCGCGGGGCTCGCGCCCATCAACCTCGGCATCGGCGAGCCCCGGCATCCGACGCCGCGGCTCGTGCTCGACGCGCTCGCGAGCGGCGGCGCCGGGCTCTCGAATTATCCCATGACGATCGGCCCCGCCCCGCTGCGCGAGGCGATCGCCGCGTGGCTCGCCGCGCGCCACGCGATCCCCGCACCGGATCCGGCGACCCAGGTGCTTCCGGTGCTCGGCAGCCGCGAGGCGCTGTTCGCGTTCGCGCAGGCCGTCGTCGACGCGAGCCGGCCGGGCGCGACCGTCGTGCTGCCGAACCCGTTCTACCAGATCTACGAGGGCGGCGCGCTGCTCGCGGGCGCGGTCCCGCACTACGTGAACGCGATCGCCGCGAACGGATGGCGCCATGACTGGGACAGCGTTCCCGACGACGTGTGGGCGCGGACGCAGCTCCTGTACTTCTGCTCGCCCGACAACCCGACGGGCCGCGTCGCCGGTCTCGGGGAATGGCGCCGGCTGTTCGAGCTCGCCGACCGGCACGGCTTCGTGATCGCGTCGGACGAATGCTATTCGGAGGTGTACTTCGACGAGGACGCGCCGCCGCTCGGCGCCCTGGGCGCGGCGCGCCGGCTGGGGCGCGACGACTACCGGGGCGTCGTCGTGTTCGGCAGCCTCTCGAAGCGGTCGAACGCGCCGGGGCTGCGCTCGGGCTTCGTCGCCGGCGACGCACGGCTGATCGCGGCGTTCCTGCGCTATCGCACCTACCACGGCTCGGCGATGTCGCCGGCGGTCGCGAGCGCGAGCCTCGCGGCCTGGCGCGACGAGGGGCACGTGCGCGAGAACCGGCGGCGCTACAAGGCCAAGTTCGACGCGCTGGTTCCGAAGCTCTCGGCCGTCCTCGACTGCCAGCGTCCCGACGCGGCGTTCTACCTGTGGGCACGCACGCCCGGCGACGACGCCGAGTTCGCGCGCGCGCTCCACGCGGAGGAGAACGTCACGGTGCTGCCCGGCAGCTACATCGCGCGCGACGCCCACGGCGTCAACCCGGGCCGGGGCCGCATCCGCATCGCGCTGGTCGCCGACGAGGCGGAGTGCGCCGAGGGCATCGAGCGGATCGTGCGGCACGCCCGGCGGCACGCGGGCGGCTGAAGCCCGCCCGGGCGGGGGACGTTCCGTCCCGACCCGCGCGGCCCTGTCCCGGAGGGGGCCGCTTCGTCGCGGTGCCCGGACGCCCCCGGCGGCGCCCCCTACAATCCGCCGCCATGGCTACCCTTCCCGCCTCGCCCGGCCGATCGCCGGCGGTCGCCGCGCTCGTGCGCGGCTTCCAGGCCTCCTGGATCACGATCGCGCTGATCGCCGCGATCAACACCGGCATCGCCGGCGTGCTGTGGATCGACGACACGCGCCCGTTCTGGCATCCGTTCGTATCGGCGCAGATCCAGGGCTTCTCGATCGCCTACTCGGTCAACGTCGCCCGCCCCTGGGACGCCGACCATCCGCTGCGCCGGCTGGTCGTCGCCGTCGCGATCGGCTCGCTCGCCGGCGTGCTGCTCGTGATCCTCGTCAAGGGCTACACGTGGGCCTACGTGGTCGAGCGGCACAGCAACTTCCTGTTCAACGTGGTCGTCGCGTTCTTCAACGGGCTCTTCGTCAGCCTGTTCTTCTACGTGAAGCTCTCCGCCGCGCGCGCGCAGGCGACGCTCGCCCGCGCCGAGGCCGAGCGGCACCTCCTGTCGAAGCAGGCGATCGAGGCCGAGCTCAAGCTGATGCAGGCGCAGGTCGAGCCGCACTTCCTGTTCAACACGCTCGCGTCGGTGCAGTACCTGACCGAGACCGATCCGCCCGCCGCGCACCGCCTGCTCGGGCACCTGATCGCCTACCTGCGCGCGGCGCTTCCGCAGCTGCGGGCCTCGTCGACGACGCTCGGCAAGGAAGTGGAGCTCTGCGAGGCCTACCTCAACATCCTGCGGACGCGCATCGGCCCGCGGCTCGCGTTCGCGATCGACGTCCCGGCCGAGCTCCGCGCGCAGCCGTTCGCGCCGAACCTGCTGATCTCCCTCGTCGAGAACGCGATCAAGCACGGCATCGAGCCGTCGGCCGACGGCGGCGCGATCGCGGTGCGCGCGCGGCGCGACGGCGAGCGCCTGGTCGTCGAGGTCGAGGACACGGGCCGCGGCATAGCCGACGCCGCCGCGAAGCCCGGCGGCGGCGTCGGCCTCGCGAACGTGCGGGAGCGGCTCGCCGCCCTCTACGGCTCCCGTGCGCGCTTCACCTTGTCGGGACTCGAGCCGCGCGGGACGCGCGCCGTCCTGGAAATTCCGGTCGACGCGACGGCGTAGGCCGTCGAACGCCGCCCGCTCCCGTCGATGTCCATGCCGCAGGCGCCTTCGCGCCCGCACCGCGGTATCCTGCCGCTCGCCGCCCGCCCCGCCTCCCCGACGCCATGCCCACCGCGCTGATCGCCGAAGACGAACCGATGCTGAAGAGCCAGCTCAAGGCGCGCCTCGCCGAGGCCTGGCCGGAGCTCGCGATCGTCGCCGAGGCGGAGAACGGCGAGGAAGCCGTGATGCTCGCGCAGGAGGAGCGCCCCGACGTGGCGTTCCTCGACATCCGGATGCCGATCCTGTCGGGCATCGACGTTGCCCGGGCGATCGCCGGCGGCCCGCACATCGTGTTCGTGACCGCGTACGACGAGTACGCGGTGGCGGCGTTCGAGGAAGGCGCGGTCGACTACGTGCTGAAGCCGCCGACGCCCGAGCGCATCGCGAAGGTCGTCGCCCGCCTGAAGTCGCGCCTCGGCACGCCGCCCGCCGATCTCGCGGCGCTCCTCGAGCGGCTGGCCTCGCGCGAAGGCCCGGGCGGAACGCTCAAGTGGATCCGCGCCTCGCTCGGCGCCGCGATGAAGCTGATCGCGATCGAGGACGTGCTGTACTTCCAGTCCGAGGACAAGTACACCAAGGTCGTCACCGGCGACGGCGACGCGCTGATCCGCAAGCCGATCAAGGAGCTCTACGACGAGCTCGACCACGAGCAGTTCTGGCAGGTCCACCGCGGCACGATCGTGAACCTTCGCGCGATCGCGAAGGTCGAGCGCGACTGGCGCGACCAGCCGCTGCTCACGCTCAAGGACCGCAGCGAGAAGCTCACGGTCTCGCGCACGTTCGCGCACCTGTTCAAGGCGATGTAGGCGACGACGCGAAATCGCGGGAGCACGATTCGCCTTCGCGATTTCGCGCCGAGGGATCCTGCGCGGAAGGCCAGGGGCGGCCCGGCGCCTTCCGTTCGGCAAGCGCCGCGCCGCCCCGAACGCCCTGCGGACCGGCGGCGCATCGCGTAGACTTTCTCCGTGCGCATATTGGCCAGTGCAGGCCGGCACGCCACCGCGGTGATGGCGGCGGGCGTGCTGCTCGGGCTCGCCGTCCCGCCGCTCGCGACGCTCGCGCGGCCGCTGCTGATCCCCGCGCTGCTGGTCCCGCTCGCGCTGGCGCTGGTGCGCCTCGACTGGGCGAGCGCCGCCGCCTGGCGGCACCGCCCCGCGGTCGTGGCCGCGCTGCTCGCGTTCGTGCTCGTCGTCTCGCCGATCCTCGTCTGGGCGATCACCCGCGCGCTGGAGCCCCTCGGACTTCCGGTCCCGCTCGCCCAGGCGCTGGTGCTGATGGCGGCGAGCTCGCCGATCGTCTCGAACGTGGCGATCGCCTTCGTGCTCGGGCTCGACGCGCCGCTGGCGGTCGTCGTCGTGCTGCTCGGGACCGCGCTCGTGCCGTTCACGCTGCCGCTCGCGGCGGAGCTCCTCGTGGGCATGAGCCTCGAGATGCCGCCGGGCGAATTCATGCTGCGGCTCGCCGCGCTGGTGGGCGGCGCGTTCGCGTTCGCGGCGGTCGTGCGCAAGCTGGTCCCGAAGGCGAAGCTCGACGGGCACCGGGAACTGGTCGACGGCGTCACCGTCCTGAACCTGCTCGTGTTCGGCCTCGCGATCATGGACGGCGTCACCGCGTACGCGATCGAGCGGCCCGGCTACGTCGCGCTGGCGATCGCCGCGGCCTACGCGTTCAACCTGCTGCTGCAGGCCGCGGGCGCCTTCGCGTTCCGCGGCCTCGGCCGGCATCGCGCGGTCACGGTGGCGCTCCTCGCGGGCAACTGCAACATGGGCCTCGTGCTGGTCGCGCTCGAGGGCCGGGCGAGCTTCGAGGTCACCGTCTTCTTCGCGCTCGCGCAGCTCCCGATGTACACGCTGCCGGCGCTGCTGCGGCCGCTGTACGCCGCCCCGGGCCGGGACCGCGCCGCGCCGGGGTAGAATGGCGCGCTTCGCCGAACGACTCGCCGCCGATGAGCACGCTGCAAGCCACGATCGACCGCGCCTGGGACGACCGCGCGTCGCTGTCGCCCGCGTCCGCGCCGGCCGAGGTCCGCGACGCGGTCTCGCACGTCATCGCCGACCTGGACGCGGGGCGCGTTCGCGTCGCCGAGAAGCTGGACGGCGCCTGGACGACGCACCAGTGGATCAAGAAGGCGGTCCTGCTGTCGTTCCGCCTCTCCGACAGCGCCGCGATCGGCCTGGCCGGGCCGCAGGCGCCCTTCCGCTTCTACGACAAGGTCCCGACCAAGTTCGCGCGCTTCGACGACGCCGCATTCGCGCAGGCGGGCGTGCGCGTGGTGCCGCCCGCCGTCGCGCGCCGCGGCGCCTACATCGCGAAGAACGTCGTGCTGATGCCGTCGTACGTCAACATCGGCGCCTACGTCGACGAAGGCACGATGATCGACACCTGGGCGACGGTCGGCTCGTGCGCGCAGATCGGCAGGAACGTCCACCTGTCCGGCGGCGTCGGCATCGGCGGGGTCCTCGAGCCCGTGCAGGCCGGCCCCACCATCATCGAGGACAACTGCTTCATCGGCGCGCGCTCCGAGGTGGTCGAGGGCGTGATCGTCGAGGAGAATTCGGTGCTCGGCATGGGGGTGTTCATCGGCCAGAGCACGAAGATCTACGACCGCGCGACCGGCGAGACGCACTACGGCCGGGTCCCGGCCGGCTCGGTCGTCGTCGCCGGCGGCCTGCCTGCCGCGGACGGCAGCCACAGCCTCTATTGCGCGGTCATCGTGAAGCGCGTCGACGCGAAGACGCGCTCGAAGACCTCGATCAACGAGCTCCTTCGCGGCTAGTCGCATTCCCATGAGAGCCCCCCTCCCCATGTCGGTCCAGATCAAGAGCGCCGAGGACATCGCCGGGATGCGGGTCGCCGGGCGGCTCGCCTCCGAGCTGCTCGACTACCTGGCGCCGCACGTGCAGCCGGGCATCACGACGGGCGAGATCGACAAGCTCGCGCACGACTACATGATCGACGTGCAGCACACGATCCCGGCGACGCTCAACTACGCGCCCCCGGGCCATACGCCCTACCCGGCGTCGCTGTGCACGTCCGTCAACCACGTCGTCTGCCACGGCATCCCGGGCGAGCGCAAGCTCAAGCCCGGCGACATCGTCAACGTCGACGTGACGGTGATCAACGACGGCTACCACGGCGACACGAGCCGAATGTTCTACGTCGGCGCGCCGTCGATCCAGGCGAAGCGCCTCTGCGAGGTGACCTACGAGGCGATGTGGAAGGGCATCCGCGCCGTGCGGGCCGGCGCGCACCTGGGCGACATCGGAAGCGTGATCCAGAAGCACGCCGAGAGCCACGGCTACTCGATCGTGCGCGAGTTCTGCGGCCACGGCATCGGACGCAACTTCCACGAGGAGCCGCAGGTGCTGCACTACGGCCGCGCCGGCACCGGACTCAAGCTGCTGCCCGGCATGATCTTCACGATCGAGCCGATGGTGAACGCGGGCCGCCCGGGCATCCGCTGCCTCGCCGACGGCTGGACGATCGTCACCGCCGACCATTCGCTCTCCGCGCAGTGGGAGCACACGGTGCTGGTGACGGAGGACGGCTTCGAGATCCTCACGCAGTCCGCCGGCACGCCCGCCCCGCCGACGGCCTGACCCCCGCCCCGTGGCGACGCTGGTTCCCGAGCGCGCCGCCGATGCGCCGCCGATCCCGGTGGCATCGCTGCGCGCCGCGCTCAAGGCCGGGCGCGAGGCCCTTCGCGAGAGCTTCCTCGCGCGCCCCGACACGCCCAAGCTGCTCCGCGAGCATTCGCGGCTCGTCGACCGCACGATCCGCGACGTCTGGCGCGCGAGCGGCATGCCCTCGCACGCCGCCGTGCTCGCGGTGGGCGGCTACGGCCGCGGCCAGCTCTTCCCGCACTCCGATGTTGACGTTCTCGTCCTCCTGCCGGACGCCGGCGACGCGGCGGCCGCGTCGAAGCCGGCGATCGAGCGCTTCCTCGCGTCGCTGTGGGACGTCGGCCTCGAGGCCAGCCATGCGGTGCGCACGACGCACGAGTGCCTCGCCGAGATGGCGGCGGACGCGACGATCCGCACGAGCCTGCTCGAGCACCGTCTGATCGCGGGCGACCGCGCGCTGTTCTCCGCGTTCTCCCGCGCGTTCGCCGCGGCGATGGATCCGCGCGCGTTCCACGAGGCCAAGGCCCTCGAGCAGCAGCAGCGGCACCTCAAGCACCACGACGCGGCCTACAACCTCGAGCCGAACGTGAAGGAGAGCCCGGGCGGGCTGCGCGACCTGCAGACGGTCACCTGGATCGCGCGCGCGGCGGGCATCGGTCGCACCTGGCGCGAGCTCGCGCGCGCGGGGCTGATGACGATGGCCGAGGCGCGGTCGGTGTCGCGCCAGGAGCGGTTCATCGGCGCGATGCGCGTGCGCCTCCACTACCTGTCCGGCCGGCGCGAGGACCGCCTCGTGTTCGACCTGCAGGCCGCGCTCGCGCGCCAGCTCGGCTACGCGGACACGCCCACGCGCCGCGGCAGCGAGCAGCTGATGCAGCGCTACTACCGCGCCGCGAAGACCGTGCGCCAGGTCAATACGATCCTGCTGCAGAACCTGCACGCGCGCCTCTTCCCGATCGCGCGCGACCCGGTCCCCCTCGAGGGGCCGTTCTGCGCGATCGACGAGCTGCTGCACGTCGAGAGCGAGGACCTGTTCGACCGCGAGCCCTCGGCGATGCTCGACGCGTTCCTGCTGATGGAGCGCCACCCCGAGCTCAAGGGGATGAGCGCGCGCACGCTGCGGGCGCTGTGGCACTCGCGCAAGCGGATCGACGCGAGGTTCCGCGCCGATCCGCGGAACCGCGCGCGGTTCATCGCGCTGTTCCGCGAGCCGCGCGGGATCACGCACGAGCTGCGCCGCATGAACCTCTACGGGATCCTCGGCGCCTACCTGCCGCCGTTCGGCCGCATCGTCGGGCAGATGCAGCACGACCTGTTCCACGTCTACACGGTCGACGAGCACATCCTGATGGTGATCCGCAACCTGCGCCGGTTCACCGAGGCGCAGCACGCGCACGAGTATCCGCTGTGCTCGCGGCTCATCGCCGACGTGGCGCACAAGGAGATCCTCTACGTCGCCGGCCTGTTCCACGACATCGCCAAGGGGCGCGGCGGCGACCACTCGACGCTCGGCGCGCGCGACGCGAAGCGCTTCTGCCACGCGCACGGCATGCCCCGCTCGCAGGCGGACACCGTCGCCTGGCTCGTCCAGCACCACCTGACGATGTCGTCGACCGCGCAGAAGAACGACATCACGGATCCGGAGGTCGTCTCGGCGTTCGCGCGGACGGTCGCGAGCGACGAGCGGCTCGTGCTCCTCTACCTGCTCACGGTGGCCGACATCCGCGGCACGAGCCCGAAGGTCTGGAACGCTTGGAAGGCGCAGCTCCTCGAGGACCTGTTCCACGCGACGCGGCGCGTCCTCGCCGGCGCCGACGCGACGCGCACGCTCGTCGACTCGCTCGCGCTGCGCCAGGCCGAGGCGCGGCGCCTGCTCCGGCTCTACGCGGTGCCGGAAGGCGCCGAGCACGCGCTGTGGAAGCACCTCGACACGCCCTACTTCCAGCGCCACACGGCCGAGGAGGTCGCCTGGCACGCGCGGAACCTGTACTGGCGCGTCGACAAGCCGGCGCCGGTCGTCAAGGCGCGCCTCGCGCGCACCGGGGCCGGCCTCCAGGTGGTCGTCTACCTGCCGGACCGGAAGGCGCTGTTCGCGCGCATCTGCGGCTATTTCGGCCGCGCGGGCTTGTCGATCCTCGACGCCAAGGTGCACACGACCCGCCACGGCTACGCGCTCGACACGTTCGCGGTGCAGGACCCGCGCGAGCGCGGCGGAAGCTCGCGCGAGGCGATCTCGCGCATCGAGCACGACCTCGCCGAGCAGCTCGCCTCCGACGCCCCGCTCGAGCCGCCGCCGCCGGGGCGCGTGGGTCGCCAGCTGCGGCATTTTCCGCTCACGCCGGAGATCCGGATCTTCCCCGACGACAAGGGGACGCACTACATCCTCGAGGTCGTCGCCGGCGACCGGCCGGGCCTCCTCGCGCGGATCGCGTGGGTGCTCTCGAACGCCAACGTCGACGTGGCCAGCGCCAAGATCAACACGCTGGGCGAGCGCGCCGAGGACGTGTTCCTGATCGAGGGCGCTCGCCTGCACGACGAGCAGGCGCTGCTGCGGCTGGAGACCGCGTTGTACGAGCAGCTCCGAGTCTGAGAAGCGTAGGTAGGGCGTGGTAGGTAGGGTTTGAATTCGCGGATGTCGGCGCGGCGGCGACAACCGCCATGCCAATTTCTACCTACTATCTACTGTCTACGTCAGTCGCCATTCAATCTTCTTCCCCGGCCGAATCGGGGAATAGGATCTCCGTGTACCCGAAGCGCCGCATGTCGCTCATGCGCATCGGGTAGAGGATGCCGTCCAGGTGGTCGCACTCGTGCTGGACGACGCGCGCGTGGAAGCCGGTCACCTCGCGCTCGATGCGGTTGCCGTCCGGGTCGAAGCCTTCGTAGCGCAGCGCGGCGTGGCGAGCGACGACGCCGCGGAGGCCCGGCACCGAGAGGCAACCTTCCCACCCCTCCTCCAGCTCGTCGGAAAGCGGCGACAGGACGGGGTTGACGAGCTCGGTGTAGGGCACCGGGTCGGCGTCCGGATAGCGCGGGTTGAAGTCGACGCCGAAGATCACGACGCGCAGCGGCACGCCGATCTGCGGCGCGGCGAGCCCCGCGCCGTTGTGCGCGGCCATCGTGTCGCGCATGTCCTGGAGGAGCTCGTGGAGCTCGCGCGTCCCGAAGCGCTGCACGGGCTCGCTCACGCGCCACAGGCGGGGGTCGCCCATCCGAAGCACCTCGCGGATCATGCGCGGCCTCGCCCCGCCGGCAGGGCGATCGGCGCGAGATGGTCGAGCAGCGCCCGAACGTTCTCCATGCCGCGATCCAGCGTGTGCAGCATCGATTCCATCGAGATCGTCTCCGCACTGTCGCCGCGCCCCGCGGCGTGGTTCACCACGACGCAGATCGCCGCGTAGGGCAGCTCGAGCTCCCGCGCCAGCGCGGCTTCGGGCATCCCGGTCATGCCGACGAGCGTCGCGCCGTCGCGGTCCATGCGGTCGATCTCCGCGGCGGACTCGAGCCGCGGGCCGTTGACCGCGCCGTAGACGCCGCCGTCCCGGAGCGGGATCCCCGCGGACGAAGCCGCCTCGAGGCAGCGCGCCCGCAGCCACGGCGTATAGGGCCGGGTGAAATCGACGTGGACGACCTTGCCTTCCTCGCCGTCGAAGAAGGTCGAAGGACGGCCGCTGGTGTAGTCGATCAGCTGGTCCGGAAGCACGAGCGTCCCGGGTGGCGCGGCCCGGATCCCGCCTACCGACGCGACCGCGAGCACGGCGGAGACCTCGCGCGCCTTGAGCGCCCAGAGGTTCGCCCGGTAGTTGACCTTGTGGGGCGGAATCGTGTGGCCGTGGCCGTGCCGGGCGAGGAAGACGGCCGGCCGCCCGGCGATGCTCCCGAAGAGCAGCGGCGCCGAAGGCTCCCCGTAGGGGGTCCGGACGATCTCGCGCCGGGTGACCGCCAGGGTCGACAATTGCGTGAGGCCGCTGCCTCCGATGATCGCCAGCATGGAATTTGCTACGGATACGTTTTCGGGAAGGGGCGGAGGGCCGCCCGGCTGCGGGACGGGCGTCCGGGGCCGCGATGGCCCCCCGTCCGGTTTCATGACATCATCATGGCGGCTCGCGGGCCCGCAGGTCGCGGTACCGCCCGGCCGACGACCATTGTAGCCGCGGGAACGGGACCCCAGCCCATGTACCTCGATCGCCTGTTCAAGCTGATGGCCGAGAAGCAGGCCTCGGACATCTTCATCTCGTGCGGCGCGCCGATCAACATCAAGGTCAACGGCGTGGTCTCGCCGGTCTCGACCCAGCCGATGGACCCCGAGACGGTCCGCCGGATCGCCTACGAGCTCATGAGCAAGGAGCAGGCGCGGGCGTTCGAGAACGAGCTCGAGATGAACCTGTCGCACCTCGACCGCGCGGTCGGCAACTTCCGGATCAACATCTTCCGCCAGCGCGGCACGCTCGCCCTGGTGATCCGCTACGTGCGGAGCCACGTCCCGCCGTTCGAGAAGCTCCGGCTGCCGCCGGTGCTGCTCGAGATGGTGATGGCGAAGCGCGGCCTGGTCCTCGTCGCGGGCGCCACCGGCTCGGGCAAGTCGACGACGCTCGCCGCGATGATCGACTACCGGAACAACAACCGGACCGGCCACATCCTGACGATCGAGGACCCGATCGAGTACCTCTACGAGCACCGGCGCAGCATCGTCAACCAGCGCGAGATCGGCATCGACACGCAGAACTACCAGCTCGCGCTGCAGAACGCGCTGCGCGAGGCGCCCGACCTCATCATGATCGGCGAGATCCGCGACAAGGAGACGATGCAGTCGGCGCTGCTGCACACGCTGACCGGGCACCTGTGCCTGTCGACGATCCACGCGAACAACAGCTACCACGCGCTGTCGCGGATCATCAACCTGTTCCCCTACGAGGCGCGATCCGCCGTGCTGTCCGACCTGTCGATCGGCCTGCGCGCGATCGTCTCGCAGCGCCTCCTGCGCAACACCGAGGGCGAGCTGCAGCCGGCGGTCGAGATCCTGATGAACACGTCGCTGATCGCCGAGCTCATCAAGAGCGGCGAGTTCGCGCAGATCAAGGAGGCGATGGAGCAGTCGCTCTACCCGGGATCGCAGACCTTCGAGCAGTCGCTCTGCCGGCTCTACCTCGACGGCGCGATCAGCTACGACGAGGCGATGTCCGCGTCGGACTCGCCCACCAACCTCGCCTGGCAGATCAACCAGAGCAATCCCAGCGCTCGCGTCGAGAACCTCGAGACCTCGGTCGCCGACCGCGAGCAGCGCCGCCCCGCCGCCGACTTCGCGACGCTCACGATCGATCCGGCGATGCTGGAGAGGCAGCAGCAGCACTGAAGCCGAAGGCGATCAAGCCGAAGGCGCCGGAGAGCCGAAGGCGAAAGGAAGGACGGCGTAGATAGTGTTTGGCGGTTTCCCGTGTTGATCGCCATCGACATCCGGGCTGTCAAATCCTTGCCGATGACGTCGGCGAAACGTCTGGCGGGTCCTCGCGGCCGCGGCTGTCGAGCGACATCGGCATCCTCCAGGCCAATTCCTTTCTACTACGCCCTACCTACGCCTTTGGGCTTGGGGGCTCTGCTACCATCGCGCGCATGGACACGCGCGCCCGCCCCACGCTCGCGCTGACGCGCGAGCTCGTCGCGCGACCGTCGGTGACGCCGGACGACGGCGGCTGCCAGGCGCTGATCGCGTCGCGGCTCGCGCCGCTCGGATTCCGCGCCGAGACGATCGCCTCGGCCGGCGTCACGAACCTGTGGGCGCGCCGCGGGACCGAGGCGCCGCTCGTCTGCTTCGCGGGACACACCGACGTCGTGCCGACCGGCCCGCGCGAGGCCTGGTCGACCGATCCCTTCGTGCCGGTCGAGCGCCACGGTTTCCTCCACGGCCGCGGCGCCGCGGACATGAAGGGCTCGATCGCGGCGTTCGTCACCGCGATCGAGGCGTTCGTCGCGGCGCATCCGCGCGCGCGAGGCTCGATCGCGCTCCTGATCACGTCCGACGAGGAAGGGCCGCACAACACCGACGGCACGGTCAAGGTCGTCGAGGCGCTGCGCTCGCGCGGCGAGACGATCGACTACTGCATCGTCGGCGAGCCGTCGTCGACGAGCCGGCTCGGCGACACGATCAAGAACGGGCGCCGGGGCACGCTGTCGGGCGTGCTCACCGTCCGGGGCGTCCAGGGGCACATCGCGTACCCGCACCTCGCGCGCAACCCGATCCACCTCGTCGCCCCCGCGATCGCGGAGCTCGCGTCGATGCGGTGGGACGACGGCAACGCGTACTTCCCGCCGACGTCGTTCCAGTGCTCGAACATCCACGCGGGCACGGGCGCGATGAACGTGATCCCCGGCACGCTCGAGCTCAAGTTCAACTGGCGCTACTCGACCGAGAGCACGCGCGAGTCGCTGGTTTCGCGGCTGAAGGCGGTGCTCGACCGCCACGGGCTCGACTACTCGCTCGCCTGGCTTCCCGACGGCCTGCCGTTCCTGACGCCGCGCGGGAAGCTCGTCGACGTCGTGACCGCCGCGGTGCGCGACGCGACGGGCGTCACGCCGGAGCTCTCCTGCACCGGCGGGACCTCCGACGGCCGCTTCATCAAGGACGTCTGCCGCGAGCTGGTCGAGCTCGGGCCCGTGAACGCGACGATCCACCAGGTCGACGAGCGCGTGGCGATCGACGACCTCGAGGCACTCTCGCACATCTATCGATCGGTGCTCGAGCGGCTGCTGACCGGCGGGCGGTCCTAGGCGCGGAGCGGGCCATCAGCGCGCCGGTGCACGAGCTCGACACGCTGCGCGACTGGCTGCGCTGGTCGGTGTCGCGATTCACCGAGGCCGGGCTCGCGTTCGGCCACGGCACCGCGAACGCGTGGGACGAGGCGGCCTATCTCGTCCTGCACGCGCTCTCGCTTCCGCTGGACCGCCTCGAGCCCTTCCTCGACGCGAAGCTCACGCAGCTCGAGCGCGCGAGGCTGGGCGAGCTCCTGACGCGGAGGATCGAGTCGCGCGTGCCCGCGGCCTACCTCACGCGCGAGGCCTGGCTCGGGGACTTCCGCTTCTACGTCGACGAGCGCGTGATCGTTCCCCGGTCGTTCATCGCCGAGCTCCTTCCCGACGGGCTCGCGCCCTGGATTCCCGACCCGGCGGCGATACGCGAGGCGCTCGACCTGTGCACCGGCTCCGGGTGCCTCGCGATCCTGCTCGCCCACGCCTATCCGAACGCCGACGTGGACGCGGTGGACCTGTCGTCCGACGCGCTCGCGGTCGCGCAGCGCAACGTTGCCGACTACGGGTTGCACGGCCGGATCAACCTGATCCGCTCCGACCTCTACGCGAACCTCGTCGAGAAGAGCTACGACCTCGTGATCAGCAATCCGCCCTACGTGACCGACCGCGCGATGGAGGCGCTGCCGCCCGAGTACCGGCACGAGCCCGAAATGGCGCTCGCCGGCGGCGAGGACGGGCTGGATGCGGTCCGCGGCATCGTGAAGGACGCGCCCCGCTTCCTCAATCCCGGCGGCCTGCTGGTCGTCGAGGTCGGGCGCGGGCGCGCCGCGGTCGAGGCGGCGTTTCCCCGGATGCCGTTCACCTGGGTCGAGACGCCGAGCGCCGGCGACGCGGTGTTCGCGATCGCCCGCGAGGAGATCGTCGCGGGGAGGTAACGAGCCGAAGGCGTAGATAGGGCGTAGTAGGTAGTGATTGGCCGCCGCGGCTGTCGCGCCGTCACGACATCCTCGCGTTCAAACACTATCTACTACGCCCTATCTACGTCTTTCAGCTCTTGATTCCGAAGAAATCGCGGATCTTCCGCACCATCTCGCTCGCTGCGCTCGACGCGTGCCGGGCGCGCTGCTCGGCATCGAGCGCCTGAAGCGTCGCGACGTTCGCGGCCTGGCGCACGGCGAGCACCTCGGACATCGCGAGCGCGATCTGCGGGCGAGCCTTGATGATCGCGTCGAAGCCGCGCCGCTCGAGCTGGTAGCACATCACGTCGCCCGAGGCGACCACGGTCGCGCCGCGCGGCGAGCCCAGCAGCAGCCCCATCTCGCCGAAGTAGGCGGGCGCCTCGAGCGTCGCGAACTTGTTGCGCGTGGCGCCGTCGGGCGAGTCGCGCACGACGTGGACCTGCCCCTGCGCGAGCAGGTAGAGCGAGTCCGCCGGCTCGCCCTCGCGGAACACGATGTCGTCGGACACGAACGGCGCGGTGCGGAGCTCGCGGGCCAGCGCCTCCTTCTCCTGCGGCGTGAAGGACGCGAAGAGCTCGGTGTGGTCGATCGCCGCGCGCTTGAGCGCGAGGTCCTCGCGCGCGTGGCGGCCCCGCTCGTCGCGGATGAGCTCGACGACCTGCCGCGGGTACGGGATCGGCATGCCGGAGCGCACCAGCGCGGCGTAGACGTGCACCAGGATGTCGGACTTCGTCGGCCACTCGCGGCGAGGGTCGACCAGGAAGTAGACGACCGCGTATTCGGCGCCGCTCTCCTTGTACGCGTCGCACAGGCACACCGGCGCCGGGTCGCGCGCGAGGTTCAGGATCTCGGCGCGCGCGAGCGCCTCGGTCACCGTCTCGCACACGCGCGCCGGCGTGTAGTCGTAGTCGACCTGGAAGTGGACGCTGCGGCGCCACACCGCGCGCTCGTCGCCCCGCCGGCCCAGCACGATCACGTTGCCGTTCATCAGGATCGAGTTGGGGATGACGATCGTCTCGTTGTTGTTGGTCGCGATCGCCATCGAGCGCCAGCGGATGCTCACGACCTGGCCGACCTCGTTGCCGACCCTCACCCAGTCGCCCAGGCGCAGCGTGTTCTCGAGCTGCAGCGAGATGCCGGCCCACAGGTTGCCGAGCGTCGCCTGCGCCGAGAACGCGAGCGCGCCGGTGAGCACCGCGGACGTCGTGACGATGCCGGCGAGGTTGACGCCGACGACCGACAGTCGCACGAGCGCGTAGACGACGATCAGGATGACCAGCAGGAACTCGGAGAGGATCCTCGGCACCGCGAACCGCGCGAGCAGCCCCGACAGCACGAAGATCATGAACACGCGGATGACCGCGAACGCGATCACGAACAGGATCAGCTCGCGGACGACGATCGTCATCGTGTGCGAGCCGGACAGCCCCTGGTACTGGACGTGCAGCCACAGGGCGCCCACGCCGATCGTCGCGACGATCGCCATCGTGAGCATCCCGCGCCGCCGCTCGGGCGGGAACAGGAACGACACGAGCACCGCCACGAGCGCCGCCGTGGCGAACATGATCGCGTCGTGCAGGGTCTCGGGCAGGACGATCATCGTGAGCCGGCCGGCCCGCGCGGGGCCGGGGGCTGCCGGATTATAGGCGGAGTCCCGCGCCCGATCGCGTAGAATCCGCCGCTCCCCCCGAACCACCCCTCTGCCATGTCCGCACGCACCGGCGGCGAGATCCTCGTCGCGGGACTCGTCGCCCAGGGTGCGACGCACCTGTTCGGCGTGCCCGGCGAGAGCTACCTGCCGGTCCTCGACGCGCTCGTCGACGTCGGGGACCGCCTCGCCTTCGTCGTCTGCCGGCAGGAAGGCGGCGCTGCGTACATGGCCGAGGCCGCCGGCAAGCTCACCGGGCGTCCCGGCGTCGCGATCGTCACCCGGGGCCCCGGCGCGACGAACGCCGCGATCGGCGTCCACGTCGCGGCGCAGGACTCCACGCCGATGGTGTTGCTGGTCGGCCAGGTCGGCGGCGACATGGTCGACCGCGAGGCGTTCCAGGAGGTCGACTACCGCCGCATGTACGGGAGCGTCGCGAAGTGGGCGGCGCAGATCGATCGCGCCGAGCGCATCCCCGAGTACCTCGCCCACGCGTGGCGCGTCGCGATGTCGGGCCGGCCGGGCCCGGTCGTGCTCGCGCTGCCCGAGGACATGCTTTCGGCGACAGCCTCGGTGGCCGACGCACCTCGCGCGACGCACGCGCCGGCCGCGGCGGACCCGGCACAGGTCGCCGAGGTGCGGTCGCGCCTCGCGGCCGCCCGCGCGCCGCTCGTGCTCGTCGGGGGCAGCCGCTGGGACCCGGACGCCTGCGACGCGCTCGTCCGCTTCGCCGAGCGCTGGTCGCTCCCGGTCGCCTGCGCCTTCCGTCGCCAGGACCTCTTCGACAACCGCCGCCCGGACTACGCGGGCGACGTCGGCATCGGCCCGAATCCGGCGCTCGCGAAGCGCGTGCGCGAGGCGGACCTGCTCGTCGTGATCGGCGAGCGCCTGGGCGAGATGACGACCTCCGGCTACACGCTGCTCGACGTTCCCTCGCCGAGGCAGGCGCTCGTGCACGTGCACCCCGGTCCGGAGGAGCTCGGCTGCGTCTACCGTCCCGCCGTGGGCCTTTGCGCGACGCCGGGCGCGTTCCTCGACGCGATGAACGCCGTGGAAGGCCCTCCCTCGACGCCTGCATGGCGGGCGAGCGCCGCCGCCGCGCACGCCGAGTACGAAGCCTGGCGCGCGCCGCGGCCGGTGCCCGGCGCGGTCGACCTGTGGCGCATCGTGCGCTGGCTCGACGAGCGGCTGCCGGACGACGCGATCCTCGCCAACGGCGCCGGCAACTACACGACCTGGCTGCACCGGCTCTATCGCCACCGGCGCCCGGGGACGCAGCTCGCGCCCTACGCCGGCGCGATGGGCTACGCGGTGCCGGCCGCGGTCGCCGCGAAGCTCCTTCGCCCGCGATCGCCGGTGATCTCGTGGAACGGCGACGGCTGCTTCCTGATGAACGGCCAGGAGCTCGCCACCGCCGTGCAGCATCGCCTCGCGATCGTGTTCGTCGTGCTCGACAACGGGATGTACGGCACGATCCGCATGCACCAGGAGCGCACCTACCCGGGACGCGTGTCCGGGACCGCGCTCGACAACCCGGATTTCGCCGCGCTCGCGCGCGCCTACGGCGCCGCCGGCGAGACCATCGTCGCGACCGACGCGTTCATGCCCGCGTTCGAGCGCGCGCTCGCGAGCGACGGCCCGTCGCTGCTGCACGTGAAGGTCGATCCGCAGGCGCTCACGATGAACGTCTCGCTCGACGCGCTGCGCGAGGCCGGCCGCCGCGCGCGAGGTTGAGCCGCGCCGGCCGCGCGACGGCCCGAACGATGCCCCGCCTCGAGCCGGCGATCCTCGACTCCGCGCCCGACGGCACGCCCTGGTCGCCGCGCTACGGCGACGTCTACCACAGCGCGGACTCGGGCCCCGGCCAGGCGCGCCACGTGTTCCTCGGCGGCAACGGGCTGCCGGAGCGCTGGCGCGGCCGGGAGGCGTTCGTCGTGCTGGAAACGGGCTTCGGGCTCGGCGTCAACTTCCTCGCGACCTGGGACGCCTGGCTGGCGCGACGCGCGTCGCGCCCGCGCCGGCTCGACTACGTCGCGATCGAGAAGCATCCGCTGCTGCGCGACGACCTCGCGGCCGCGCTCGCGCGCTACGCCGAGTTCGCCGACCTCGCGGCGATGCTCGTCGACCGCTGGCCCGCGCCGCTCCCCGGCACGCATCGCCGCGACTTCGGCGGTATCGCGCTCACGCTCGTGCTCGACGACGTCGCGTCCGCGCTCGGACGCCTCGAGGCCGAGGCCGACGCGGTGTACCTCGACGGGTTCGCGCCCGCGCGCAATCCGGACATGTGGTCGCCTGCCGCGATGCGCGGGGTCGCGCGGCGCATGCGCCCCGGCGCGACCTGCGCGACCTGGTCGAGCGCGCGCACCGTCCGCGACGCGCTCGCGGAAGCCGGCGTGGCCTGCGAGACGCGGCCCGGTTTCGGACACAAGCGCGAGATGCTCGTCGGGCGGCTCGTGCGCCTGGCACGCCGGCGTGCGGCGTCACCGCCGGGATCGAGCCCGGGCGCGAGCGCCACGCGATCGTCGTCGGGGCCGGGCTCGCGGGCGCCTCGGCCGCCGCCGGCCTTTCGTCGCGCGGATGGCGAACCACGATCATCGAGGCGGCCGATCGTCCGGCGTCGGGCGCCTCGTCGCTGTGGGCGGGAAGCTTCCACCCGCTCGTCGCGCGTGACGACAGCCGGCTCGCGCGGCTTTCGCGCGCGGCCTTCCTGCACCTGCTCGACGCGTGGCGTGAGCTCGAGCATCGCGGAGCGAGGATCGCGTGGGAGCGCTGCGGCGTACTGCAGCTCGCGCGGCGGCACCGGGACGACGCGGCGTCGCTCGCCGCGGTCGACGCGCTGGCTTTCCCGCCCTCGTTCGTCCGCCACGTCGACGCCGGCGAGGCGCGCGCATTGACCGGCCTCGACACGGGCCGGCCGGGCCTCTGGTTTCCCGACGGGGGCTGGGCGCGGGCGCCCTCGATCGTGCGCGCCTGGCTCGACCTCGCCCTCGCGAGCGCCGGGTCGTGCCTTATCACAGCGTCGCGCGTCGAGCGCATCGCGAGCGGGCACGAAGGCTGGATCGCCGCCGACAGCCGGGGAACGACGATCGCGGTCGCGCCGGTCGTCGTGCTCGCGAACGCCGTCGATCTATCGCGCCTCGCGCCGGTCGCGCTCCCGATCCGGTCGGTGCGAGGACAGGCGAGCTACCTGCCGGCGGACGCGATGCCCGCACCGCGCGCCGTCGTGATCGGCAACGGCTACCTGCTCCCGCCGGTCGATGGCCGGATCGTCGTCGGAAGCTCCTACGACCTCGGGTCCGACGAGCGCGCGCAAACGCTCGACGCGCACGAAGGCAATCTCGCGCGGCTGCGCGAGCTCATGCCCGGCGCCGCGCCCGGCGTCGATCCGCGCTCGCTCGACGGCGGCGTCGGATTCCGCGCGGTCGCGCCCGACCGGATGCCCGTGGTCGGCGCGCTCGCGGGCGACGAAGGCGGCGAAGCGCGCGTCGGCCTGTATGCGATGGGCGCGTTCGCCTCGCGCGGCCTCACCTGGGCGGCGCTGATGGGCGAGGTGCTCGCCGCGCGCGTCGCGGGAGAGCCCCTGCCGATCGAGGCCGACCTCGCGGAGGCGGTCGACCCCTCGCGGTTCCTGCGCCGCGCGCGCCGCCGGGCTCCGCCGCAAGCGTCCCGCTAGGCTTTCGCATCGCGCGCCTTCTTCAGCCGGATCGCGGCGCTGCAGAGGAGCACGCCGAACAGGATGCTCCAGAAGGCGATCACCCAGACGATCGCGAGCGCGCCGCCGGCGGGCGAGCTCAGCATGTAGAGGCCGACCACGACGGAGAGCACGCCGGAGAGGATCAGCATCCACTCGTTGTCGATGCTCTTGCGGACCCGGATCGCGTGGACGATCTCGAAGACGCCGGTCACGATCGCCCACCACGCGATGAACAGGAGCAGCGTCGCGGCCGCCAGGCCGGGCGCGAAGAACGTGATGCAACCCGCGCCGAGGCCCAGCACGCCGATCAGCACGAGCGGCCAGATCGGCTTGCCGCCATCGCGCGCCTGGTAGGCGGTGACGAGCGACGTGATCCCGTCCACGAACGCCCAGGCGCCCCACATGATCACGAGCACGACGATCGTGAGGCCGGGCCACAGGATCGCCATCGCGCCGAACGCGATGCTCGCGAGGCCTCGGAGCAGGATCCAGCCCCATGCATCGCCGAGCCGCTTGATGAATTCGTCGGGCACGAGGCCCGCCGCCGCCGTCGTCATGGTGTCACCTCCCCTGGTTGCGCCGCCGGTCGCGGCTCGCCGAGGCGAACCTTAGCGCCACTGGCCCGCGCGCGCCACCCCGGGACCGGTCGACAATCCGCGCCGCGCGGCGCAAACTGCGCGGGTTCGCGTGAATCGCCAGGGGGGCTCGAGCATGCGCACTGTCGTCGCCGTCGCCGCCGCCGTCGCCGCCACGCCGGCCGCGGCGCTCGCCAACAACGCCTTCTTCTTCGTGCAGGTGCCGACGCTCGACGAGGTCGGCCTCGCGACGCTCATCGCGCTTGTCGCCGGCGTCGCCGGCTGGGCGGCGCGGCAGCGCTCGAAGCGCAAGTAGACGCCGTCCCCGCGAGGCCGCGATGACCGAGGGCGGCCTCTCGCTGCTGACGTCGATCTACCTCGGCCTGTTCGCCGGCGCTTTCGCGTTCTTCTGGCTATGGGAAGGCGGCTCGCCGCTCCGCGCGTTCGACGACGAGCGCGTGCGGCGGCGCCACGCGCTGCGCAACCTGGGCGTGCTGGCGGCCGTCGTCCTGGTCGCCGACCTCCTCTACGGGACGCTCACGCTTCGGGTCGGCACGCACCTGCTCGATCCGCCGACCGGGCTCCTCGTCCCGCTCGACCTGCCTGCCTGGGCGCAGGTCGTCGTCGCGTTCGTCGCGATCGATCTCTACGAGTACGGGTTCCACCGCCTCGCGCACCGGTGGCGGCCCCTCTGGGTCGTGCACGCCGTGCACCACAGCGATCCGCACGTCGACGTGTCGACGGGCGCGCGCCAGCATCCGGTGGAAACGGCGATCATCGTCACCGGGCGGCTCGCGATCTACCTCGCGCTGGGGCTGCCGCTGTGGATCGAGGTCGCGCGCGTGATCGTCGCGAACACCGCCCAGTTCGCGCAGCACGCGAACGTCGCGTTCCCGAAGGCGCTGGAGGCCACGCGCGCGGTGCTGATGACGCCCGCGGTGCACCGGCAGCACCACAGCCCCGATCCGCCGCTGATCGACCGGAACTTCGGCCAGCTCCTTTCGGTCTGGGACCGCCTGTTCGGCACCTATGCCGAGCCGGCCGCCGAGGCGCCGCCCGCCTACGGCCTGCGCACGCTCGAGTCCGAGCGCTGGCAGACGGTCGCCGGGATCCTGCTCACGCCTTTCCGGCCGAAGTCGGTGCCGGGTCCGGCCTGAGCGGCACGGGCGTCAGGGATCCGCGAGGAAGGCCGAGACGCCGCCGCCCTTCTCGCGCAGCAGCGCGGACGCCGGCGCGCCCTTCACGTAGCGGTCGAGGAACGCGAGGGCGTAGCCGACGATCGCGTCGCGCCCTGCGAGGCGCTCGTCGGTCCACGCGAAGTGGCCGGCGCCGGCGATCTCGACGAAGAACTTCGGCGACGGCGATTGCGCGTAGCCGCCGCCCGACCCGGTGAGCGGCGGCGTGAAGACCAGGTCGTCGGCGCCGGCCTGGTACATCACCGGGATCCGCAGGCCGCGCAGGCCGTCGGTGCGCGAATACGGCGACGAGTACGGCGCCATCGCCAGCACCGCCCTGGTGCCCGCCAGCGTCCACGAGGGCCACGCGCCCGCGAGGCCCAGCACCGTGTAGCCGCCGAGCGAATGGCCCGCGAGCCCGACGCGGCTCGCATCCGCCATGCCGCGGAGCGAATCGTCGGCGAAGAGCGCCGCAAGCACCCTCTTCACGTCGTCGCCGCGGTTGCCGTAGTCGCGATCGGTCCACAGGATCGGTGGCTTGATCGCGAGCTGGCTCGCGCTCGGCAGCGAGAGGCCTCGATCGTCGCAGTTCGAATCCTGGTGGTTGGGGGCGACCACGAGGTAGCCGGCCCGCGCCAGCGCCTCGGTCAGGAAGCGGGCCTGCGTGGGGCACAGGTAGATGCCGTGCGAGAACGCGACGACGGGCCAGGGCTTCGGCGCGTCCGGTACCGGCGTCCACACCACCGAGTCGATGCCGCCCAGCCGGATCGCCTGCTCGGCCGCCCCGGCGGGCCGCGCCCAGCCCGTGACCGCCGCAACGGCGACCATCGCCGCAGCCGCGACGAAGCCCGCCGCCGCACGGCCGGGCCTCGCGCGCGGCCAACGATGCACGCCGCGCGTGTCCCGGCCCGGCGCCGCGCGCCCGCCCCGGGGACGGACGCGGTCGCCGGCCGCCCGCCTCAAAGCTTCTTGTAGCTGAACTTCTGCCCGGCGATCGCGGCTTCGTACATGAGGCCGCCCTTCACGATCGTGAACGTGGCGAAGCCCTTGTAGTACTTGCCGGCGGTGACCGCGTCCTTCTTGCCGCCGGAGGCGCCCGCCGACGAGCCGGTCGTGCTCGCCGACGCGCCGGCCGCGGCGGTGATCGCCACCGCGGACGCGTCCGCGCCGAACTCGAAGTTGCCCTTCGAGAATTCCCGGAACGCGCGCTCGTCCTCGAAGAAGATGATCTGCGAGAACCCCTGGCCGCCGAGCTGGAAGCCGATCGACGCCTGCGTCATCGAGGTCTCGCCGACCGGCTTGCCCTTGACGTAGACGCGCCCCTTGCCGAACGCGCCGCCGACGCCGATGCCGGCCTTGCCGATCGTCGGGAACACCGCGTAGCCGTAGGAGTTGTTGAAGAAGCCCGCGCTCTGGCCCGCGTTGCGGAACAGGTTCGCGGTGTCGGTGTACTCGTCGGCATGGGCCGGCGCCATCGGGAGCGCGAACGCGGCGAACGCGACGATCGACAGCAGACGTTTCAGCATGTTCTCGACCTTTCGTGGGTGCCTGGATCAGGGGCGCGTCGGCCCGTCGCCGGGCCCCGCGCCGTCCGGACGCGGCCCGGGCGCCGTCACCGGCACCCCCGCGTCCCTCGACGGCGAAATCCTAGCACCTGTGCAGCACATGTTGACGACGACGCCGGCGTCGCCGCGCGGGCTCTTGCGCCAGGTCAATGTCGCCGCCGGATCGGCAATGCAGGCGGGGGCTTCAGCGGCGGCCGAGGCCCTTCACCTTCCGGTTGCGGAGCACGCACAGGAGGTCGGAAGCGATGTGCGCCGCGGCCAGCGCGGTCACCTCGCTCCGGTCGTAGGCCGGCGCCACCTCGACCACGTCCGACCCGACCAGGTTCACCGGCTCCAGTCCGCGCACGATCGCGAGCGCCTGCGCGGTGGTGAGGCCGCCGGGCACGGGCGTCCCCGTCCCCGGCGCATGCGCCGGATCGAGGCAATCGATGTCGAAAGTGAGGTAGGCAGGCCGGTCGCCGACGATCTCGAGGATGCGCGCGAGCGTCGCCGCCGGTCCGTTCTCGTGCACCCACGGTGCGTCGAGGAGCCGGAAGCCCATGAAGTCGTCGTTCCAGGTGCGGATGCCGACCTGCACCGAGCGCGCCGGATCGACGAGGCCCTCGTTCGCCGCGCGACGAAACATCGTGCCGTGGTTGATCGTCGCCGGGCCTTCGTCGTGCCAGGTGTCGCAATGCGCGTCGAAGTGGATGAGCGAGAGCGCCGCGCCGAAGCGCTCCGCGTGCGCCTTCAGCAGCGGATAGGTCACGAAGTGGTCGCCGCCGAACGTGAGCATCGTCGCGCCGCTCGCGAGGATGCCGCGCGCGTGGTCGACGATCGTCGGCACGATGGTGGCCTGGTCGTGGACGTCCAGCCAGCAGTCGCCGTAGTCGATTACCGCCAGGTCGTCGAACGGGTCGAAGCCCCACGGGAAGGGCTTGAGCTCCGCGAGCTGCACGCTCGCCGCGCGGATCGCCGCGGGGCCGAAGCGCGCGCCCGGTCGGAAGGTCGTCGCGAGATCGAGCGGGATGCCACTCACCACCACGTCGGCGCCGGCGAGGTCGCGAGTGTACTTGCGGCGCAGGAACGACAGCACGCCGGCGAACGTGTTCTCGGCGCTGCGGCCGTACAGCCCTTCGCGTCGGATCGCGCCGTCGCCATGGATCGTCCCGGTCATCGCAGGCCCCTCCCCGGCGCGATTCTACGCGCGCCGCGCCGCGCCCCGCTTTCGCTGGCATCATCCGCGACGACACCCCGCCCCGCGAAACGATCCCGCCATGTCCGAGCCGCGACACGACGCCCCCGTCGACGCCGAAGCGCGCCGGCGGCTCTTCGACCTCGTCAACGGCGCGTGGACGACGCAGCTCCTCGCGGCGAGCGTCGAGCTCGGGCTCCCCGACCTCCTCGCCTCGGAGCCGCGGACGCCCGCCGAGCTCGCGAAGGCCGCATCCTGCCACGAGCCGTCGCTCGCCCGGCTGCTCGGCGCCCTCGCGAGCCTCGGGCTGGTCGAGCCACGAGACGACGGCAGCTACGCGCTGACCGCGCTCGGGGCGATGCTGAGGAGCGACGCGGGCGGATCGATGGCCGGCTGGTCGCTCTTCGCGGGGCGCCGGCTGTGGGGGCGCTGGGCCGGCCTCGCCGAGAGCGTGCGCACCGGCGAGAGCTCGCGCAAGCGCTCGGGCGGCAGCGACGACTTCGCCGACTACGAGCGCGACCGCGCCGCCGGCCTCGTGTTCCAGCGCGCGATGAGCGACGTCACGCGTCCGGTCGCCGAAGCGCTCGTCGCGGCCGTCGACCTCGCGGGCGTCCGCACGATCGCCGACGTGGGCGGTGGCCTGGGCCGGATGCTCGCGACGGTCCTCGCCGCGCATCCGTCGATGCGCGGCATCCTCTTCGATCTCGCGCACGTGCTCGACCCGGCGCGCGGCGAGCTCGAGCGCGCGGGCGTGGCGGACCGGTGCGAGCTCGTCGGCGGCGACTTCTTCGAGGCGGTTCCCGCGGGCGCCGACGCCTACCTCCTGAAGAGCGTGCTGCACGACTGGGACGACGGGCGCGCGTCGACGATCCTGCGCCGTTGCGCCGACGCCATGCACGCGGGCGCACGCCTCCTCGTGGTGGAGCGGCTCCGGCCGGAGCGCTACTCGACGACGCCGCGCGACCAGGCGATCGCGCGCTCGGACCTCACGATGCTGATTTCGCTCGGGGGCCGCGAGCGCACCGAGCGCGAGTATCGCGCCCTGCTCGACGGGCGCGGGCTCGCCGTCGATCGCGTCACGCCGCTGCCCGGCGAATTCGCCGTCATCGACGCGCGCAGGCGCTCATAGCGTGTTGACGAGCTGCCCGCCGTCGAGCACGACGACCGAGCCGGTCATGTACGCACCGGCGTCCGACGCGAGCAGCAGGAGCGCGCCGTCGAGCTCCGACGGGTCGCCGATGCGACGCTGCGGGATGCGCCTGACCAGCGCCTGCCCCGCCTCGCCAGCGAAGAACTCGCGGTTGATGCCGGTCTCGACGTAGCCCGGTGCCAACGCATTGACGCGGATGCGGTGCCGCGCGAGCTCGAGCGCCATCGCCTTGGTGAGCTGGATCAACCCCGCCTTCGACGCGGCGTAGCTCGGCACCTGCGCGGCGACGCGAAGGCCGAGGATCGAGGCGACGTTGACGATGCTGCCGCCCTTGCCGTGCGCGACCATGTGGCGCGCCGACGCCTGCGCCACGCGCCATGCGCCGGTCAGGTTCACGCCGATCACGCGGTCCCAGTCGTCGTCGGTGTGGTCGAGCAGCGGCTTGGTCACCGCGATCCCCGCGTTGTTGACGACGACGGTGACCGGCCCCAGCGCCCGCGCGGCCTCGTCGATCGCGGCGACGACGCTGTCGCGCTTCGTCACGTCCAGGGCGACCGCGTGCGCGCGGCCTCCGGCTTCGCGCAGGCTGGCCGCCGCGTCGCGCACGCTCGCGACGTCGCGCGCCGCGAGCGCGACGCTGGCTCCCGA
>JBGAHH010000049.1:0-30305 GCA_044226265.1 Casimicrobiaceae bacterium
AGTACGCGGGCGGAGATTGGTGAAAGCCATTGTCCATTTTGTGATCGTCGTAGCAAATTAGTGATCCTGTAACGAATTGGATTCCTGTCGCCGCGAGCTTACTCCTATGCTCGGGCGTTCAAGCGGTCTCCCAATTCCGATGTATTAACAGCAGCAAAGGGTGCCAAGCCATATGCCGCCCATACTGCGAGTCTTGATCGTTGCCCAGTCGACTGCGGGTGCTACCGGCAGTATGGGGGGCGTGCGCAACCACGCCTGTCTGTCCTGCTCACATATGTCCAGTGGCGCTCGCTTGGCAAATTCCCAGGCCAGGTTGTCGCCAGGTTGGAGTAACGCGCTGGCAATCGTCCGCGTAAGTGCTCAAGGTGTTCGGTCAGGCCTCTCGCGATAGACTGGCGTCCGGAGCCCCAGCTGCGGCCGACGCCACGCAGCTTACAAAACGATGGCCGGACGTTTTGGGGACAACTACAGCAGGGGCTGAAACTGAAGCCCGGCATTTGGAAGGCCACCCTCGCTGACCAAGCTCGAGCCGTGTCGACACCTCCTTGACCGCCGACAAAGTCGCTCGGTAAGTGGTAAGGATGGTGGTAAGGGCTTTGTTGGCGACTCATGCCAAGAAAGTTTCATAGGGTAAGTGTTAGTAGTTCGATTCCGCCCACCTCCACCATCACGCACCATGACGCCCGCCTCGCGCGGGCGTTTTTTCGTCCATTCCCCGGCACGCCTGCACCCGAACCGGCAACTTCGTCGCCGTGACCGATCCGCGGAGCCTGGTCACGACGTGCGGCCGCGACGGGTTCGGCGACGAGGTCGCGCGGCTCTCCCCCGATACGGGTGCGACCGCACACGGTCCTGCGGCGATCGCCGGCTGCGTTCCGGAGAACGCTCCTCGTCGCGGACGTCCGGCGCAGCGGAGCGCAAGATGTCGCTCACTTCGGCGGCATACGGGCGAATTCGGGGATCAGCGCCCGCGCACGCGGCGACGGATGAACGCGGCGGCCGCGCCCACCATCGCGACCATCCCGGCGAGGCCCCAGGGGCTCGTCGCGGGGACCGGAAGAGCGACCCGCTTCGGCGTCTGGGTCTGGGCTTGCGGTGCGAACAGGGTCATGTTGGCGATGAGATCGTTTTCAAAGGTGGTCGGCATGTCACCGACGAATTCACTCGTAAAGGGGCTCGATGCAGGAAGTCCGGCCGCCGTGCATTGCAATCGATACAACGCATAGCCTGGCGGCGATGAGCCGTCGTATTGCGTAGTTCCCCACAAGACACCGTTCAGGTCGAACACCGACCACAGCTGTCCTGGGGGCTGAGGTGTGATGGGGCTGCTGATGGACCCGGTCGAATTGTCGGTGATGCCTGCGTGATAGACGGTGAACGAGCTTCCAGGACGGTAGGTCGCATAGATGTGATCCTTGAAGATCTGCAGGCCATTGCCCGAGTTCTGAAGATTGGAAGTGTTGATGCTGGTCACGACGATGTTTCCACCGCTGTCTATCGTATTGATCGAATAATCGTAGCCCGTCGGATCGTTGTTGATGGCGTAGTAGAACAAGCCATTCGCCGTGCTGTAGGCAATCTGCGGATTCAGATTGACGTAGGCCGTGTTGCTCGCGCAAAAGGGCGTCGCCGTCGAGAGATCGGGAAACGTCACGCCGTAGAGATAGACATTGTTGACGCTCGTGTTGGAATCCGAATCGCTCAGCGCGAAGAACAGCTTGCTCGAAACGGGGTCCAATGCCGCGCTGACGAAATACTTGTCTGCGAACCCCGACACGGTTCCGAGCGGCACATAGCCGATGTTGTTGGGATCGCTGATGTCGATGGCAACGACCTGATGAACAATGGATCCGACAGGGCCGATGTCCAGAACGGCATAGAGCGTGGTCGTTGTGGCCTTCACGCCGCCGAGTCCGTCCACCGGGGACGACGCCACGGCCGGCGACGCGTAGATCATCGTCCCGAGGAGGATCTTGCGCAGGGCGGTCCGGCGGCCCGGCTCCGCGCGCTCGAAAACCTCGCCGATCTTCTGCGCATCGCTCATCGCACGACCTCGTCGTCGAAAGGATTGCTCCTACCGGCATCGTCGCCGGTTGTCGCGCGCAACGGGTGATCGGCGCGCGATTTCGCGCGGGATTGCACGATTTCGGTCGGAAAAACGCAACGCTTCGGTCGGCGCCCCGGGTTGACGGGCGCTGCCGACGACAGGCCCATCAGTCGGCGGCAGCCCGGGGCACGACTCGGCATCTGCCGCCGGCGACGATCCGCGTCTTGTCGCTGGCCAGGCACCGCCTGGGTGCGCCGCGCCGTCTTCAAGTCCGGCGAACCCGGACGAGCGCCGGCCATGCCGATGCGGGAGGGTGCGCCCGTCCACGCGCTCCATGGCGCCGCGTTAAACTGGCGCCGGTGGGCGGCCCCGACGGGGCCATTGCGCGTCCTGCGGCACGGAGGCGCCGCCGGCGAGCGCTCGCGAGGAAATCAGGGATGAACGTCACCGATAGCATCCGTGTTAAGGCGTCGAAGGGCGGCGACGCCGTCGCGATCGTGCGGCGAAAGGGGTCGTCGGTCAGCTACCGGGAGCTCGACCGGATGATCGACTCGGTCGGGACGCACCTCGTCGCGGCGGGGATCGAGCCAGGCGACATCGTGGTCGTCGACATCGCGCCGCTCACGGCCAACCTCGTCGCGATCCTCGCGCTCGCGCGCTTCGGCGCGATTGCGGCGCCCGAGCAGTTTTCGACCGACCGCCGGTCGGCGACGCTCAGCGATCGCGCCGCGCCGACGGCGACCCCGGGCCGGACGATTCGCTTCGAGCCCGCTTGGCTCCGGAACCCGGCCCCGGGCATCGCCGCGGGATCGCGTGGCGGCGGTCGCGACGTCGCGATCATCCATCCGTCGTCGGGGACGACGCAGAAGCCGAAGCACGTCGCGATCAGCCACGAGTGCCTCGTGCATCGTATCGACCTGCTCGAGCGGGGCGTGCCGCTGCCGCGCGATCCTCGCGTGCTCTGCCTGGTGCGCGCGATCTCCGCATATGGCTTCGACACGGTCGTTCGCGCGCTCAGCGTCGGCGCCACGCTGATGCTCGCGACGCAGGTCGAGGAAGCGATCGAGGCGCTGGCGCGCGACCGCGCGAACCACGTCACGCTCAATCCGCTTTGGATCGAGCGCCTTCTGGAAGCGGCGCCGCCGGAAGGCCGCGCGTTCCCGTCGCTCGAGCGGGTCGAGTTCGCAGGCAGCCACCTCGCGCATCCGCGCTACCTGGTCGCGCGCGAGCGGCTTTGCCCGGACATCTGGAACCACTACGGCGCGACGGAAATGGGACTGATCGCGTCCGCGCCGATGGCCGAGCTCGTCGATCATCCCCAGGCCGTCGGATTTGCCGCGGCCGGCGTGGAGATCGAGGCCGTCGGCGACGACGGGGTCCCGCTTCCGAGGGGCGCGCACGGGCGACTTCGCGCGCGCAGCCCCGCGATCGTCGACGGCTACTTCGACGACCCGGCGCAGACCGCGGCGGCGTTCCGCGACGGCTGGTACTGGACGGCCGACGTCGGGTCGGTGGCCGGGAACGGGCTCGTTACGCTCGGTGGCCGCGAGAGCGAGATGATCAACATCGGCGGCTACAAGTTGAGCCCGCGCGCCATCGAGGACGCGCTGCTCTCGCTCGAGGGCGTGCGCGACGCCGCGGTGTTCGCGGTGCCCGACCCGGAGGGCATCACGCAGATGTGGGCCGCCGTGGTGATCGACCCGTCGCTGGACGCCGCGACGCTTTCGGGGCGGGTGCAGGCGAAGCTCGCAGGCTACGCGCCCCGCTACCTGCTGACGGTGCCGTCGATCCCGCGCAACGAGGGCGGGAAGGTCATGCGGGACAGGCTGGTTGCGAGCGTGTCCGCGTCGATCGCGACTTCGGCACGCTGATGTTCTGGGTAAACGGCCTGACGAGGGCGGCGTAGCCGGCCAGGATCGAGCAACAGGCGGCCGGGTCGATGGAGGGTGGCGCCGAGCGCTCTCTTCGGGGCTCGGCGCCCAGACGGATGTCCGGGAGGCCGCCGGGGCGCCTTGACCTGGCGCAGGGCATTCCGCCGAGGAACCGTCGACAATCCGCCTTTGGTCGGTACGAGATTCCGCTGCTCCGCGCGACGCTGTCAACTCATGCTCACCTCGAGTCCCGTCCTTCGCAAGGCGATCGCCGCCGCTGCGGTTGCGGCGGCCGCTGCCGCCGGCTACTTCTACTGGTCGACGACGCGCGACGAAGCCGACGGCGACGGCTTCGCGCACGGCAACGGCCGCATCGAGGCGACGGAGATCGACGTCGCGACCAAGCTCGCGGGCCGGGTCGAGGAAATCCTCGTCGGCGAGGGCGAGTTCGTCAAGGCGGGACAGGTCCTGGCGCGCATGCAGGTGCAGACGCTCGAGGCGCAGCGCGACGAGGCGATCGCGGGACGCCAGCAGGCCCTGCAGGCGGTCGCGGGAGCGGAGGCCCAGGTCGCGCTCCGCGAGAGCGACAGGCAAGCCGCGCTGGCGCTCGTCGTGCAGCGGGAGAGCGAGCTGGATGCCGCGCAGCGCAGGCTCGCGCGCTCCGAGACCCTGACGAAGGAGGGCTTCACGTCCGGGCAGACGCTCGACGACGACCGCGCGCGCGTGCGCAGCGTCGGGGCGGCGGTCGACGCAGCGAAGGCGCAGGTCGGCGCCGCGCAGGCGGCGATCGTCGCCGCGCGTGCGGCGGTGACGAGCGCGCGCTCCACGGTCGACGCGGCCGACGCGACGATCGCGCGCATCGACGCCGAGCTCGCCGACAGCGTGCTGAAGGCGCCGCGCGACGGGCGCGTCCAGTACCGGGTCGCGCAACCCGGCGAGGTGCTCGGCGCCGGCGGCAAGGTGCTGAACCTCGTCGATCTCACCGACGTCTACATGACGTTCTTCCTTCCGGAGACGGTGGCCGGGCGCGTGGCGATCGGCGCGCAGGCGCGCATCGTGCTCGACGCCGCGCCGAAGTACGTGATCCCCGCGACGATCACCTACGTCTCGAGCACCGCGCAGTTCACGCCGAAGACCGTCGAGACCGAGAGCGAGCGGCAGAAGCTCATGTTCCGCGTGCGCGCGCAGATCGACCGAGAGCTCCTCGTCAAGCACCTGCAGCAGGTGAAGACCGGCCTGCCCGGGGTCGCCTGGGTGCGCGTCGATCCGCAGGCGAGCTGGCCCGCGAAGCTGGAGGCGAACGTCGCGCCATGATGGACGCCGGGGCGCCTCCCCCGGTCGCGCGCTTCGCGCGCGTGGCGCTGCGCTACGGCAGGAAGGTCGCTCTCGACGACATCACGCTGGACGTTCCTGCCGGCCGCATGGTCGGCCTGATCGGTCCGGATGGTGTCGGCAAGTCGAGCCTCCTCGCGCTGGCCGCGGGCGCGCGCGCCCTTCAGCAGGGCACGCTCGAGGTGCTGGGCGGCGACATGCGCCGGCGGCGCCATCGCGAGGCGGCGTGCCCGCGCATCGCGTTCATGCCGCAGGGGCTCGGCCGCAACCTGTACCCGACGCTGTCGATCGAGGAGAACCTCCAGTTCTTCGCGCGGCTGTTCGGCCACGACGCGGCCGAGCGGCGCCGGCGGATCGACGAGTTGACGCGAATCACCGGGCTTCACCCGTTCCTGGCGCGCCCCGTCGGCAAGCTCTCGGGCGGCATGAAGCAGAAGCTCGGCCTGTGCTGCGCGCTGATCCACGACCCGGACCTCCTGATCCTCGACGAGCCGACCACCGGCGTGGATCCGCTCGCCCGCGCGCATTTCTGGGAGCTGATCGCCCGCATCCGGCGGGACCGGCCGGCGACGAGCGTGATCGTCGCGACCGCCTACATGGACGAGGCTCAGCGCTTCGACTGGCTCGTCGCGATGGACTCGGGCCGCGTGCTCGCGACCGGGTCGCCGTCGGAGCTCCTCTCGCGCACCGGCACGACCACGCTCGACGCCGCGTTCATCGCGCTGCTGCCCGAGGCGAGGCGGCGCGGGCATGTTCCGATCGTCATCCCGCCGCTCGCCGCGGTCGAGGACGCCGAGATCGCGATCGAAGCGCAGGACCTGACGATGCGCTTCGGCGAGTTCGTCGCCGTCGACCACGTGAGCTTCCGGATCCGGCGCGGCGAGATCTTCGGGTTCGTCGGCTCCAACGGCTGCGGCAAGTCGACGACGATGAAGATGCTCACCGGCCTCCTGCCGCCGAGCGAGGGCGAGGCGCGCCTCTTCGGTTGCGAGGTCGACCCGCGCGACATGGCGACGCGCCGCCGCGTCGGCTACATGTCGCAGGGCTTCTCGCTCTACGGCGAGCTCACGGTGCGCCAGAACCTGGTGCTGCACGCGCGGCTGTTCCACGTGCCCGAGGCCGAGGTCGCCGCGCGCGTCGCCGGAATGGTCGAGCGGTTCGGCCTCGCCGACGTGGTCGACGCGCTCCCCGAGAAGCTGCCGCTGGGGATCCGGCAGCGGCTTTCGCTCGCGGTCGCGATGGTGCACCGCCCGGAAGTGCTGATCCTGGACGAGCCGACGTCCGGCGTCGACCCGATCGCGCGCGACGCGTTCTGGCGGCTGATGATCGAGCTCGCGCGTCGCGATCGCGTCACGATCTTCATCTCGACGCACGTGATGGCCGAGGCCGAGCGGTGCGACCGCATGTCGATGATGCACGCGGGCCGCGTGCTCGACAGCGACACGCCGGCCGCGCTGATCGCGAAGCGCGGCGCCACCACGCTCGAGGAGGCGTTCGTCGACTACCTGCGCGAGGCGGGCGTCGGCCACGAAGGCTCGGGCGAGGACGTGCTGCCCGAGGACCTCGCGGCGTACGCGTCCGCGGCGCCGCAGCCCCACCGCCGTCCCCTGGGGCTCGCGGTGAGGCGGACCTGGAGCTACCTTTGGCGCGAAGCGCTCGAGCTTCGGCGCGACCCGGTGCGCGCGACGCTGGCGCTCGTGGGCTCGGTGATCCTGATGTTCGTGATCGGCTTCGGCATCAGCATGGACGTCGAGGACCTGCGCTTCGCGGTCCTGGATCGCGACCAGACCCAGCTCTCGCGCGACTACGCGCTCAACCTGTCGGGCTCGCGGTACTTCGTCGAGCGTCCGCCGATACGCGACGACGCGGACCTGGATCGCCGGATGCGGAGCGGCGAGCTCGCGCTCGCGATCGAGATCCCGCCCGGCTTCGCGCGCGACGCCGGCCGCGGGCGCGCCGTCGAGATCGGCGCCTGGATCGACGGCGCGATGCCGCAGCGCGCGGAGACGGTCGCCGGCTACGTCGAGGGAATGCACGTGCAATGGCTCGCCGCGCAGGCGCATGCGCGCGGGCTCGACGGCCCGACGGGCTTCGCGACCCTCGAGACGCGATTCCGCTACAACCCGGACGTGCGGAGCCTGCCGGCGATGGTGCCGGCGGTGATCCCGATGCTCCTCCTGATGCTGCCGTCGATGCTGACGGCGCTGGCGGTCGTGCGCGAGAAGGAGCTGGGCTCGATCGTCAACTTCTACGTGACGCCGGTCACACGGACCGAATTCCTGGTCGGCAAGCTGCTGCCGTACGTGGCGCTCGCGATGATCAACTTCCTGCTCATGTGCGCGTTTGCGGTCACGGCCTTCGGCGTGCCGATCACCGGAAGCTTCGCCACGCTGGCGCTCGCGGCGCTCCTGTTCAGCCTGTGCTCGACGGGCATGGGGATGCTCGCGTCGACGGTCACGCGCAGCCAGATCGCCGCGATGTTCTTCGCGATGATCGGCACGATGCTCCCGGCAGTCGAGTTCTCGGGGCTCATCAACCCCGTCGGGTCGCTCGAAGGCGTCGGGCGGGCGATCGGCGAGGTCTATCCGGCGACCTACATGTTCCTGGCCAGCCGGGGCGTCTTCAGCAAGGCGCTCGGCTTCGCCGACCTCGAGTCCACGATCCGCCCGCTGGCGCTGGCGGTGCCGGTGATCCTCGGCGCGGCGATCGCGCTCCTTCGCAAGCAGGAGGCGTGACGTGGGCAGGCGCCTCGCGAACGTCTATCGGCTGGGCGTCAAGGAGCTCTGGAGCCTCGCCCGCGATCCCGCGATGCTGGTGCTCATCGTCTACACGTTCACCGTCACCGTCTACCTGGCGGCAACGGCGATGCCCGACACGCTGCACTTGGCACCGATCGCGATCGTCGACGAGGATGCCTCGCCGCTGTCGTCGCGCATCGGCGCCGCGTTCTATCCGCCGCATTTCACGCCGCCCGCCCGGATCACGCAGGCCCAGGTGGACCCGGGGCTCGACGCGGGCGTCTACACGTTCGTGCTCGACATTCCGCCCGACTTCCAGCGCGACGTCCTCGCGGGGCGCGTGCCGAGCCTGCAGCTCAACGTCGACGCGACGCGGATGAGCCAGGCGTTCGTCGGGAGCGGGCACGTCCACCAGATCGTCACCGGCGAGGTCGACGAGTTCGTGCGGCGCTACCGGGGCGCGACCGAGGCGCCGGTCGGCCTCGCGCTGCGCGCGCGGTTCAATCCGGGCCTCGAGCAGTCGTGGTTCGGATCGCTGATGGAGCTCGTCGGCCACATCACGATGCTGTCGATCATCCTGACCGGGGCCGCGCTGATCCGTGAGCGCGAGCACGGCACGATCGAGCACCTGCTCGCCATGCCCGTCACGCCCACCGAGATCATGCTTGCGAAGACCTGGTCGATGGGGCTCGTCGTCCTGTTCGCAGCGACGGTGTCGCTCAACCTCGTCGTTCGGGGTGCCCTGGGCGTCCCGATCGAGGGCTCGGTTCCGCTGTTCCTGGCCGGGACGACGCTGCACCTGTTCGCGACGAGCGCGATGGGCATCTTCATCGCGACGCTGACGCGCAGCATGCCGCAGTTCGCGCTGCTGCTGATGCTGACGCTGATGCCGCTGCAGCTGCTCTCGGGCGGCGTGACGCCCCGCGAGAGCATGCCGGCGTTCGTGCGCGACCTGATGTCGCTTTCGCCGACGACGCACTTCACCGCGATGTCGCAGGCGATCCTTTTCCGCGGGGCCGGGATCGACGTCGTCTGGCCGTCGTTCGCCTGGCTCGTCGCGATCGGCGGCACCCTGTTCCTGATCTCGCTCGCGCGCTTCCGCCGGACCATCGGCCAGCTCGCCTGATCGGAGGGGCCGTCAGCGGGCGAGCGCCTCGAGGAACGAGAGCAGCTCCCTGCGCATGGCCTCGCTCTCCTGGTGCCCGACGGGATGCACCGACTGGCGCCACGCGCCGTGTGCGCCCGCATCGGCGTAGGCGCGACGCATCGCGGCATCGATCGAGGCGACGCCGGCGGGCGGCGTGAGCGGGTCGTCGCGCCCGACCAGCGAGAGATGCGGCCGGGGCGCGATCAGCGCGTTGATCGACGCCGCGGTGAATTCGGCGGCGAGTCCCGGCACGAAGAAGTATTCGGCGTGCAGGTCCCAGGCGCCGGTCGCGACGAGCGCGTCGTACTCGGCGAGGCAGCAGAGCTCGGCGACCGCGTCGATCGCGGGCTCGAGCGCCGCGCTCCACCACGCGAGCGTGCTGCCCATCGACAGTCCCATCGCGACCGTCGGACGTCCGGCGAAGCGCGGCTCCGCGCGCGCCCAGCGCGCGGCCGCGATCGCGTCCGCCACGCGCGCGCCCCAAAGCGGCTTGCCCTGCCACAACCCGAGCTTGACCAGTGCACGCTCGGACGTCGCCGCGCGCGCGCCGAAGCCGAGGTGGTCGAACGCGACCGCCGCGAATCCGCGCGCAGCGAGGTCGGTGGCATACGGACCGTGCAGCGCGGGCCTGCCGTCGACGAGCTCGTGCATGCCGACGTCGAACCGGTTGCCGTGCGCGTGGTGGTAGATCGCCACGCCGCGCGGCTCGGCGCCGCGCGGCAGCGTCACGAGCGCCGGCACGCTCGCGTCAGAGGCGAGCGCCAGTCGCCAACGCTCGAGGACGTAGCCGTCGCGGCTCTCGCTCGACACGCGCTCGCCGCCGGGCTCGCGTGGGAGCGCCGGCGAGCCGAGCAGTCGCCACAGCCGCTCGCGTTTCGCGTTCGCGAGGTCCGGCGGGCTCATCCGCGAACGAGCGGCCGCCCGACGCCCTCCGCGCGGATCGCGAGCCCTCGCGCGTCGCCCGGCGGCAGCAGGACGCGGACCGGCGTCGCGGGCATCGCGTAGCTTCCGCGCGAGCGCCGGGCATCCAGCGCGACGCTTCGCGCATCGGGGGAGAGCGCCAGCGTCACGAGCGCGAACGCGCCGTCGCGCCACGCCTCGCTGATGCCGTCGTCCTCGACCCAGGCGCTCGCTCGCGACGCCGGCGCGACGCCCGCGGGAACGGGAAACGAACGCAGTGCGCGCGAGGGCTCGTCGGTGAGACGCGAGGCGTCCGGCGCGTCCGTCGTCGGAATCGTCGCGCCGGCGCGCACGAACAGCGGCAATCTCTCGAGCGGCGCGTCGACGGTGATCGCGCGGCCGCTCTCGTGCCAGCGGCCGGTGTCGAGCTCGAACCATCCGGGCGTCGACGCGTCGCGCGGCAGGTAGAGCGTCCGCTCCCGCGCACCGGGCTCGAACACCGGCGCGACGAGCAGGTCGGGACCGACCATCATCTCGTCGCCTTCGTTCCGGCACGCGGGATCGCCGGGAAAGTCGTAGAACGTCGGACGCAGCACCGGCGCGTGCTCGACGCTCGCGAGCCAGCGGTGCGTGTAGAGGTAGGGCATGAGGCGAAGGCGCAACTCGATCGCGGCGCGGATCGTCGCGGTCGCCTCGGGATGGAGCCACGGCGAGTTGACGCTGCCGTCGGCCTTCCACGAGTTCATGATGAATCGCGGGTTGAGCGCGCAGGCCTGCGCCCAGCGGATCAGGAGCTCGGCGTCGGGGACCGGCCCCGCGAAGCCGCCGACGTCGTGGCCGGTGTCGAACAGGCCGGACAGGCCCATCGTGAGCGCCATGCGCTGGTTCCAGCGCAGCGTGCGCCAGCTCGTGGTGTTGTCGCCGCTCCAGGTCTGTGCGTAGCGCTGGATGCCCGGCGGCCCCGCGCGCGTGATCGTGTAGGCGCGCTCCCGCGGCGCGTGCCGGCGCTGCGCCTCGTACGTCGCCCGCGTCATCAGCAGCGCGTGCAACGGCCGCGCGCGCGCGATCGGCACCGGCGACCCGAATCCGTGGCAGGCCGCGTCCTCGTCCCAGATCTCGTACTCGTTGTTGTCGTTCCAGCCGGCGTCGATGCCGACGCCCAGCACCTGCTCGGCCAGCCCGCGCTGCCACCACGCGACGCCCGCCGGATGCGTGAAGTCGACGTGCGCGCCCCAGCCGTCCCAGAACTGGCCGAGCGCGGGCGCACCGGCGCCGTCGACGACGAAGCCGCCCGCCGCCGCGACGCCCGCGTAGGCCGGGTGGTCGTCCAGCAGGCACGGCTTGAGGTTGGCGACGAGGCGCACGCCGGCGTCGCGGTAAGCGCGCGCGAACGCCGGCGGATCGGGGAACTTGTCGCGATTCCAGGTGAACACGTAGCGGCGCTTGCCGCGGCTCGAGTAGCCCGAGCCCATGTGGAACGACGACATCGGGATGCGCTCTCCGCGCGCCCGCTCGAGGAACCCGAGCATGCGAGCTTGCGCGTCGGGTGCGTCGGCGAGCGACATCGCGGTGTTCGCGTAGCCGAGCGCCCAGCGCGGCGGCAGCGCGGTCGCCCCCGTGAGCTCGACGAAGCCGCGCACCACCTCGGGCAGCGTCGGGCCCGGCACGAACCACAGGTCGAGGTCGCCGTCGGCGATCTCGGTCGCGCGGTAGAACCCGTGGTAGTTGTCGTACTCCTGGCCGAAGTCGAACGTCGATTCCGACAGCGTGTCGTAGTAGGCGCCGTACCAGGCGCCGGAATCGCCGCGGCGCCCGAGGAAGAACGGCCAGTGCTTGTAGAGCGGGTCGCTCGACGCGGCATCGTAGCCCAGCGCGTCGAGCTGCAGCGTGCGCAGGCGCCGCCCGGTCTTGTCGAGCGGGCCGGTCTTGTCGCCGAGGCCGAAGTAGGAGTCGTGCTCGTCGCGCGCCGCACTGTGCGCGATCCGCGTCCCGCGGGTCTCGGCGGCGTAGGCGTAGGTCGGGCGGTCGACCGAAGCGTCGATCCAGCGATTGCCGGCGCGCATCCGCCAGTTGACGCCGAAGGGCTCCAGCCGGACGACGGCCGCGATCGCGCGACCGCGAAGCTCGACGATGCCGTCGCCGCGCACGAGCTCGACGCGCTCCGGCGCGACACCCTCGTCGTCGTCGCGCGCGCGCCCTTCCCACGGCACGTCGCGCCCGTGCGCGATCGCCCAGGTGCGGGGCTCGCGATACCCGCCGGGAGGCAGCAGCGAGACGCGCCCGTAGCGCCCCGCGGGCAGCGTCACGCTCGCGCGCCAGCCGCGTTCGAGCGATAGCTCGATGCGCGTTTCGTCGAACGCCTGGAGCCGGGCGACGCGGAACGGCTTCATCGGCGGGGCAGCGCCGCGCCGTCGTCGCGGAACAGGTGCGCGAGCGCGGGAGGAATCGACGCCTCGATCGTCTCGCCCGCGGCGGCGCGCGTCTGCCCGGCGACCGCGATCGCGACGCGCGTGCCGTCGCTCGCGAGCCGGCCGTGCACGAGGCTGCTTCCGCCGAGCTGCTCGACCTGGTCGACCGCGACCGCGATCGTGGCGCCCGCCGCCGAGCCCACGACCAGGTGCTCGGGACGGATCCCGAGCGTCAGCACCGCGCCCGGCGCGACGCCGCTGCCCGCGACCGGGACGGCGACGCGTGCGCCGCCGGCGAGCTCCGCCGTCACCGTGCCAGCGCCGGCATCGACCGCCTTCGCCGGCAGGAAATTCATCTGCGGCGATCCGATGAACCCCGCGACGAAGCGGTTCGCGGGCGCGTTGTAGAGGTCGAGCGGCGCGCCGACCTGCTCGACGCGCCCCGCGCGAAGCACGACGATCCGGTCGGCCATCGTCATCGCCTCGACCTGGTCGTGCGTGACGTAGATCATCGTCGTCGCGAGGCGACGGTGCAGCGCGATGATCTCCGAGCGCATCGACACGCGAAGCTCGGCGTCGAGATTCGAGAGCGGCTCGTCGAACAGGAAGATGCGCGGCTCGCGCACGATCGCGCGGCCGATCGCGACGCGCTGGCGCTGGCCGCCGGAGAGCTCGGTCGGCCTCCGCTCGAGCAGCGCGTCGAGCCGGAGCATCGTCGCGGCTTCGCGCACCTTCGCCTCGATCGCGGCCTTCGGCGTGCCGAGGTTCTCGAGGCCGAACGCCATGTTCTCGCGCACCGTCATGTGCGGGTAGAGCGCATAGGACTGGAACACCATCGCGAGCCCGCGGTCGGCGGCCGGCACGTCGTTGACGCGCTGGCCGTCGATCCGGATCTCGCCGTCGGTCGCGTCCTCGAGGCCGCAGATGAGGCGCAGCAGCGTCGACTTGCCGCAGCCGGACGGCCCGACGAAGACCGCGAACTCGCCGTCGGCGATCGCGAGATCCACGTCGTGGATCACCCGCGTCGCGCCGAACGACTTGCCGACCTTCGAGAGCTCGAGGCGCGCCATCGGGGCTCCTACTTGACGCCGGCGGAGGCGACGCCGGTCGTGATGTGCTTCTGGAGGAACGCGAAGACGAGCGTCACCGGCAGCATCGTCACGACCGTCATCGCGAGCAGGTAGTTCCACTGCGTCACGAGGTCGCCCTGGAACGCGTTCAGCGCGAGCTGCAGCGTGAACTTCTCCGAGCGCGACAGCACGACCAGCGGCCACAGGAAGTCGTTCCACCGCCACATGACCGAGAAGATCGCCAGCACCGCGAGCGCGGGGGCGGCGAGCGGCAGGACGATGCGCCAGAAGATGCGCCACTCGCTGGCGTGGTCCATCCGCGCCGCGTCGATCAGCTCGTCGGGGATCGTCAGCATGTACTGGCGCAGCAGGAACACGCCGGTCGGCGTCGCGACCGCGGGCCAGATGACGCCCCACAGGCTGTTCAGGAGGCCCAGCTTCGACACGACGAGGAAGTTCGGCACGAGCACGATCGTCGGCGGGACCATCAGCGTCGCGAGGATGACGAGGAACACGGCCTTGCGCCCGCGGAACCGGTACTTCGCGAGCGCGTAGGCGGCCATCGCGTTGAAGAGCAGCGTGATCAGCGTCGCGACGACGGTGATGAACACCGAGTTCCACAGGTAGCGGCCGAAGTCGAACTTCCGCGCGAGCTCGGTGTAGTTCGACGTCGCGAGCCGGAACTCGCGCACCGGCTCGCGGCGGTCGATGGGCACGCGCACCGCCTTCGAGTCGTCCGCGGGATCGGCGCCCACCGGCAGCATCGTCGCCACGAGGCCGATGCGCCGCAGCTCGACCATCTCGCGCACCGTGCCGTCGTCGGCTCGGACCCGATAGACCGGAAGCTCCTTGCCCTCGGGCCCGGTGGCCAGGGTCTTCGGGCCGTAGGGCAGCAGCGTCGGCGGGAATTCGAGCAGCGCGCCCTCGGTCTTGAACGACGAGAGCACGAGCCACGCGACCGGGACGAACATGACCGCGAATCCCAGCGCGAGGTAGCCCCAGGTGAACCAGTCGGTCCAGTCGGGAGCGCCGCGTCCGCGCGTGCGCGTGAGGAAGGCGAGCGCCCGGCCCATCGTCAGGTCACTCGCGGTCGGCCGCCCCCGCGTTGCGGGAGCGCGTGAAGCGGAGCTGGACGAGCGTCAGCACGATCAGCGCCGCGGCCAGCACGAGCGACGCCGCCGCCGCGATGCCGTAGAGGCGGATCTGCTCCATGAAGCCGGTCTGGTAGATGAACTGGACGATGAACATCGTCGCCGAGCCCGGGCCCCCGCCGGTCAGCACGAAGACCTCGTCGAAGGTCTGCACCGCCCGGATCAGCGCGAGCACCAGCACCACGACGAGGTTCGGCATCAGCAGCGGGAGCGTGATGCGCGAGAAGGTGCGCCACGGCGACGCGTGATCCATCTGCGCCGCCTCGTAGAGCTCCTTCGGGATCGCCTGCAGGCCGGCGAGCAGGATCAGCGTGTAGAAGCCCATGTGCGCCCAGATCGTGACGAACACGACCCAGGAGAACGCCCAGCCGGGGCTCGTCAGCCACTCGACGGGCGTGCTTCCGACGCCGACGAGCGCCGCGTTCAGCACGCCCTCGCGCTGGAGCATCCACTTCCAGATCAGCGCGACGACCACGGGCGACAGCAGCACCGGGTAGAAGTAGACGCCGCGCCAGAAGCCGCGGCCGAGGATCTTCCGGTTGAGGACCAGCGCGGTCACGAGGCTGAACGCGACCATCAGCACGACCTGGGCGACGGAGAACTTCGCCGTGTTGAACACCGAGCGCCAGAACAGGTCCTTGCGGCAGGTCGACGGGTCGAGGAAGTTGCCGCAGTCGAACAGCGTCGCGAGGTTCTCGGCGCCGACGAACGGACGCTCGGACGGCAGGAGCTCGACGCCGCCGGTGAACGCGTAGTAGAAGTTGACGACGATCGGCAGGAACGTGAAGGTGCCGAAGATCAGGAGGTTCGGCCCCAGGAAGACCCACGCGAGCCTCTGGGTGCCGAGCACGCGCTGCGCGAGGCGCATCGGCGCCTCGGCGAGGCCGAACGCGACCCTCGCGGTCAGCGTGGCGGCACGCGCGAGCGCTCCGGCCATGGCGGCGTCGGCGCGCGACGGGCGCTCGGCCCGCCGCGCGCCGCCTGCGTCACTTCGACGCGGCCCGGACCTGCTCGTCGACGTCCGCGGCGAGCCGCTTGAGCGCTTCGTCCGGCGTCAGCTCGCCGGCGACCGCCTGCCCCAGGCGCTGCGCGGTCGGCTGGAACACCGCGCGATTGAGGCGATAGCCCTGGAGCTCGTAATTGGGCTTCGCGATCTTCGGCACGTCGGCCACGAACGACGCCAGGGCCGCCTTCGACGCGGGCGACACGCTGTAGCTGACGCCGCCCTTCGCGACGGCCGCGTGCGCCGGGATGTTCTCGGTGCGCGACATGTACTCGCGGTAGACGTCCTCCTGCGCGAGGAAGTCGAGGAACTTCGCCACCTCCGCCGGGCTCTTCGTGCGCTTCAGCGCGACGAACGCCGCGCCGCCGGGCATCGCGGTGCACGCCGCCGGGCCGCAGGGCGCCGGGATCACGCCCCAGTCGAACGCCTTGGTGACCTGCGTGTCCATCCGCTTCACCTGCCAGCTGCCCGAGTAGTACATCACGACGCGGCCGTTCGCGAACTCGTCGAACGCGTCGCGGTACTGCGAGCCGCCGACGCCGCCCCAGACCTCCTTCGGCATCAGGCCGGTGCGGTTCCAGTCGAGGAACTTGCGCGACGCGACGACGTAGCCTTCGTCGATCACCGGCTTGCCCGACGCGTCGAAGATCTTCGCGCCGTAGGCGACCGCGAGCGGCGCGAACCGGTGGCCGCTGCGGTCCATCGCCATGCCGAACGGCGTCTTGGTGGCCGCGGCGACCTTCCTCGTCGCGTCCGCCCAGTCGTCCCAGGTCGCGCCGGCGCCGGGCAGCGGCACCTTGGCCTGCTCGAACAGCGTCTTGTTGACGAACCCGCCGGTGACGGTGAGCTGCGTCATCATCCCGTAGACGCCCTTGTCGCCGGCGCCGCCGCGCATCCACGGAAGCGTCGAGCCGAAGTTGTCCTCCCAGTACTTGACGCGCGCGGCGCCGAGGTACGGCGTGAGGTCGAGGTAGAACTTGTTCAGGCCGCCCAGGTCGGTGACGCGCGCGATGTCCGGGCCTTCGCCGGCCGCGAGCTGCACCGGCAGCTGCTCGACGATCGCCTTGTACGGGACCTGGTCGACGACGACCTGCGTGCCCGGGTTGCGCGACTCGAAGCGCTTGGCGAGGTCTCGCGTCACCTCGCACTCGTTGCCGTCCGAGTAGCACATGACGCGAATCTCGGCGGACTGCGCCGCCACCGGCGGCAGCGCGAGGACGGCGGCGAGCAGGAACGATGGACGGGTGCGCACGGGACCTCCTCCTGGGATTTCGTTTCCGGGAACCGGCGGCCCGGATGATAGCCGCTTTCGGCGCGGGGGAGGTTACGGCGCGGCCGACGGGCGCGTCAGGCGTCCCGCCCGCGGTCGACGAGCCGCCGCCGCGCCTGCGACAGGTGGTAGGTCATCGCGGCGCGGGCGACCTCGCCGTCGCCGTCGCGGATCGCGTCGACGATCGCGCGGTGCTCGGCGATGACCCGCTCGCCGCGCTCCCGCGACGCGGTGCGCGTGAGCGAGAGCGTGAGCCGCATGAAGCCCAGCAGCGTCTCGTGGATCGTCGCGAGCACCTGCGGATAGAGGTCGTTGCCCGCGGCCTCGACGATGCGCGCGTGGAACGCGAGGTCCTCTTCCGCGGTCATGCGGCCGGCGCGGACGCTCTTCGCGAACGCCTCGTGCGCCTCGACGATCGCGTCGAGCTGCTCCGACGTGCGGCGCATCGCCGCGAGGCGAGCCGCGTCGCTCTCGAGCGCGATCCGGACTTCCTGGCAGCGCAGGTACGACGCGACGTCCTGCGCGCGCGCGTACGTGCGGATGCGAGGCGCCGGCTGCGTGCTGACGAACGTGCCGAGCCCCTGGTGCGAGACGACGAGGCCGTCCGCGCGCAGGCGCAGGAGCGCCTCGCGCACGACCGGCCGCGACACGCCCCAGGCCTCGCTGATCTCCATCTCGGTGGGCAGCCGGTCGCCGACCGCGTAGCGCCCCGAGACGATCTCGTCGAACACGCGGCCGTAGATCTGGTCGGACAGTCGCGTGCGCTCGCCCGCCGCGAGCCTCGGCGGCTCGTTCGTCGGGCCGGGACCTGTCCCGCCGGCGCGCGGCTGCGGGTCGGCCTTCGGGCCGACGCGCGTGCGCAGCGGGTCGGGCCTCGGTCCCGGGCCCTTCGCCGGCTTCGCTCCGGCGCCCTTGGCCCGCGGCCGGGTCGCCTGCTTCATCCCGGGATCACGCGCCCACGTACGCCGTCTTGACGGTCGTGTAGAACTCGGCGGCGTAGCGGCCCTGCTCGCGCGGGCCGAACGACGACGCCTTGCGGCCGCCGAAGGGCACGTGGTAGTCGACGCCGGCGGTCGGCACGTTGACCATGACCATGCCGGCCTGGGCGTGCCGCTTGAAATGCGCGGCCGACTTGAGCGAGGTCGTGCAGATGCCGGTCGACAGGCCCATCGGCGTGTCGTTCGCGACGGCGAGCGCCTCGTCGTAGTCGCGCACGCGGATCACCGAGGCGACCGGACCGAAGATCTCCTCGCGGCTGGAACGCATCGCGTTGGTCGCGTGCGTGAGCACCGCCGGCGTCAGGTAGAACCCGGGCGAGGCGCGCTCGACGCGCTCGCCACCCACCGCGACCGTCGCGCCTTCCTTTCGCGCGATGTCGAGGTACTCGAGGTCCTGATCGAGCTGGCGCTCGTCGACGACGGGGCCGATGTCGGTGCCCGGCTTGCGCGCGTCGTCGACGACCAGGCTCTTCGTCTTCGCCACGAGCGCCTCGACGAACCGGTCGTGGATCTTCTCGGTGACGATCAGGCGCGAGCTCGCGGTGCAGCGCTGGCCGGTCGAGTAGAACGCGCCCTGGACCGCGCAGTTCACCGCGTTCGCGAGGTCGGCGTCGTCGAGCACGACGAGAGGATTCTTCCCGCCCATCTCGAGCTGGAACTTCGCCATGCCGCCCTCGCGCGAGACGCAGGCCTGCGCGATTCGCTGCCCGGTCGTGACCGAGCCGGTGAAGCTCACGGCGGCGACGCGCGGATCGCCGACCAGCACGTCGCCGATCTGCGATCCACGGCCCATCGCGAGGTTCAGCACGCCCGGCGGCAGGCCGCTGCGGCTCGCGATCTCGGCGATCGCCCAGGCGCAGCCCGGCACGAGCTCGGCGGGCTTGAACACGACGCAGTTGCCGTAGGCGAGCGCCGGGGCGATCTTCCACGCCGGGATCGCGATCGGGAAGTTCCAAGGCGTGATGATCGACACGACGCCGACCGGCTCGCGCGTGATCTCGACGCCGATGCCCGGGCGGACCGACGGCAGGATCTCGCCGCCGGTGCGCAGCGCCTCGCCGGCGAAGAACTTGAAGATGTGGCCGGCGCGCGTGGCCTCGCCGACGCCCTCGGGCAGCGTCTTGCCTTCCTCGCGCGCGAGCAGGTCGCCCAGCTCGGCCTTCCGCGCGAGGATCTCGCTGCCGATGAAGTCGAGCGCGTCCGCGCGCTGCTGCGGCGTCGCGACCGACCACTTCGGGAACGCGGCGTGCGCCGCTTCGATCGCGGCGCGCGCCTGCGCCGCGTCCGCCAGCGCGTACTCGCCGACGACGTCGCGCGTGTCGGACGGATTGACGTTGCGGTTCGTGCGGACGCCCGCCGTCCAGGCGCCGCCGATGTAGTTGTCGTGGATCTTCACGGGATTCCCCGAAAGCAGGGTGTCGTAGGTAGGGTGTCGTGTTTGGCGTTCAGCATGTCGATGCCGCTCGCCAAACGCGACACCAATCATCAATACCTGAAGGCAGGGTGTCGCAGGTAGGTTGTCGTGCTTGGCGCCGAGGATGTCGATGCCGCTGACCAACCACGACGCCAATCACCATCTACGACACCCTCTCTACGCCTTTCGCAGGAGCGGTCGCTTCGCGACCGCGGCGTCAGTCGATCTTGATGTTGGCGGCCTTCACCACCTTCGCCCACTTCTCGATCTCGGCCTTCTGGAACGCGGCGAGCTCGGCGGGCGGCATGCCCGAGGGATCGAGGCCCAGCTTCGCCAGGCGCTCCTGCACGTCGGGCTCCTTCAGGATCCGCGAGATCTCGGCGTAGAGCCGGTCGACGATCGGCTTCGGCGTGCCGGCCGGCGCGAAGATCGCCTGCCACGACACCACGTCGTAGCCCGGCACGCCGGACTCGGCCATCGTCGGCACGTTCGGGAACGCGCCGGCGCGCTTGGCGGAGGTCACCGCGAGCGCGCGCAGCTTGCCGCCCTCGATGTGAGGGCCCGCGACGACCGACGTGTCGAACATCATCGGCACCTGGCCGCCGATCACGTCCTGGATCGCGGGGCCGCTGCCCTTGTACGGGATGTGCACCATGTCGACGCCGGCCATGTACTTGTAGAGCTCGGCCGACAGGTGCTGCGAGGTGCCGTTGCCGGCGGACGCGTACGAGAGCGAGCCCGGCTTCGCCTTGAGCGCCGCGGTGATCTCCTGCACCGACTTGAACGGCGACGCGGCGTTGACGACGAGGATGTTCGGGTTCGTGCCGATCAGCGTGATCGGCTGGAACGAGGTGACGGGGTCGTAAGGCAGCTTCGGGTACAGCGAAACGTTGATCGCGTGCGAGCTGATGGTGCCGCCGAGGATCGTGTAGCCGTCGGGCGCCGCGCGCGCGACGAACTCGGAGCCGACGTTGCCGCCCGCGCCGGGCTTGTTCTCGACGACGATCGTCGTGCCGAGCGCGGTCCCGAGCTTCTGCCCGATGATGCGCGCGAGGATGTCCGTCGTCCCGCCCGGCGGGAACGGCACGACGTAAGTGATCGGCTTGCTCGGCCAGGCCTGCGCGTGCGCGAGCCCTGGCAACACGGTGGCCAGCGCTGCGACGACGATGGTTCGAACGATGCCGCGACGTTGCATGTCCCCTCCGTTGGATTTTCGGTCGTCTGCCAACTGCCAACTGACCTCTGACTAGTGGATCTCGGGCTCGTGCCTGTCGCCCGGCGGCCTGTGCTTCGGCTCGAGGAAGTCGAAGTCGCAGCCGTCGTTCGCCTGGCGGATGTGCTGCTGGTAGAGCGCGCCGAAGCCGCGGTCGAAGCGCGGCGCGGGCGCCTTCCACGCCGCGCGCCGCCTCGCGAGCTCGGCGTCGTCGACGTGCAGGTGGAGCCTGCGGTTCGGCACGTCGAGCGTGATGCGGTCGCCGGTGCGCACGAGCGCGAGCGGCCCGCCGACGTGCGACTCGGGGGCGACGTGCAGCACGCAGGCGCCGTAGCTCGTGCCGCTCATGCGCGCGTCCGAGATGCGCACCATGTCGCGCACGCCCTGCTCGAGCAGCTTCTTCGGGATCGGCAGCTGGCCCCACTCGGGCATCCCCGGCGCGCCCTGCGGGCCGGCACTGCGCAGCACGATCACGCTGTCCTTGTCGACGTCGAGCGACGGATCGTCGATGCGCGCGGCGAGGTCGTTGTAGTCGTCGAACACCACGGCCCGCCCCGTGTGGACGTGGAGGTGCGGCTCGGCGGCGGCGGGCTTGATCACGGCGCCGTCGGGCGCGAGGTTGCCGCGCAGCACCGCGAGGCCGGTGTTCTCGACGAGCGCGTTCGCGCGCGTCCGGATCACGTCGGGCTGCCAGACCTTCGCGCCGGCGAGCGCCTCGCCGATCGTGCGTGCCTCGACGGTGCGCTGCTTCGCGTCGACGAGGTCGCCGAGCTCGTGCATCAGCGCGCGCAGGCCGCCCGCGTAGTAGAAATCCTCCATCAGGTACTTGCCCGAGGGGCGGATGTTCGCGAGAACCGGGGTGCGGCGCGAGAGCTGGTCGAAGCGGTCGAGCGTGAGCGGGATGCCCGCGCGGCGCGCGAGCGCGATCAGGTGCACGGCCGCGTTGGTCGAGCCCGAGAGCGCGAGCACCGTGGTGATCGCGTTGTCGAACGAGCCCGCCGTCAGGATGTCGGACGGCTTCAGGTCCTCCCACACCATCTCGACGATGCGGCGGCCCGTGTTCTCCGCCATCTGCGCGTGCCGCGAGTCGGCGGCGGGAATCGATGCCGCGCCGGCGAGGGTCATGCCGAGCGCCTCGGCCGCGCTCGTCATCGTCGACGCGGTGCCCATCGTCATGCAATGGCCGGGCGAGCGCGCGATGCCGTTCTCGATCTCCTGCCAGTCGTCCTCGGTGATCTTGCCGGCGCGAAGCTCCGCCCAGTACTTCCAGACGTCGCTGCCGCTGCCGAGGAACCCGCCGCGGAAGTCGCCGCGCAGCATCGGCCCGGCCGGCATGAAGATCGCCGGCAGGTCCATCGTGATCGCGCCCATCAGGAGCGCCGGCGTCGTCTTGTCGCAGCCGCCCATCAGCACGCAGCCATCGGCGGGGTACGAGCGCAGGATCTCCTCGGTCTCCATCGCGAGCAGGTTGCGATAGAGCATCGTCGTGGGCTTCTGGAAGGGCTCGGAGAGCGTCATCGCCGGCATCTCGACCGGGAACCCGCCCGCCTGCCAGATGCCGCGCTTCACTTCCTCGACGCGCTGCTTGAAATGAGTGTGGCAGGGGTTGATGTCGCTCCAGGTGTTGACGATCGCGATGACCGGCTTGCCCCGGTAGTCCTCGCGCGTGTAGCCCATCTGCGCGGTGCGCGAGCGATGGCCGAAGCCGCGCGTGCCGACGATGCCGTACCAGCGGGCGCTGCGCAGGTCTTCGGGTTTCTTGCGGCGGAGGGTCATCGGAAGGAGGGGAGGCGAAGGGATGGAATGGATGGAAAGGAGGGAGGGGCGGGATGGGCGGATCGCCGACGATGCTTCGTTGCGCGCGACCGCTCCCGTTCCCCGCTTCCGCCTTCCCGGGCTCGCCGCTCAGGCGGCCAACGCCGCGGCCGCACGGGCGCGGTCGCGGGCGAGCAACTCTCGCGCGACCAGCGCGACGCGCGCGCGCTCGTCGGCGGAAAGGCCGCTCATCAGCGGCAGCATGGGACCGGTGTCGGCGACGCCCGCGAGCGTCACCGCGTCGTGCAGCACGCGGATCGGGCTCAAGGCGTCGCGCGCGTCCTCGAGCGGCAGGAAGTCGGCGCGCACCTTCTCGGCCTCTTCGTAGCGCCGCGACTTCAGCAGCGCGAGCAGCGCCATCGACGAGCGAGGCGCGATGCACCCGGAGCCCGTCGTGAACGACGGCAGCCCGAAGTCGCGCAGGTGCACGATCGCCGGCCGCTCGCCGATGCCCGAGACGACGATCTCGCGCGGCAGCTCCTGCAGGATCGCGTCGAGGTACGCGTCGCGCGACGGATCCTGCCGGACGACCGCGTACTTGATCGCGACCAGGCGTCCTTCGCGGTGCAATGCGCCGAGCGTCGCGGGCTTCGCGTACGGGTCGGCCTTGACGTAGACGACCGCCGGCTTGCCGAGCGCGTCGGTGAAGCGCCGGATGCCCTCGGCGAGCCCCGCGTCGGTGAACGGGAACGTCATCGGCAGGAGCATCGCGGTCGGGAACGCGCGCGTGCGCAGGATCGCCGCCTGGTCGATCAGCTTGCCGTAGTCCGGCCCGGCCGACGGCAGAAGCCAGGTGTCGGCGCCGACGAGCTCCGCGAGCGCGTCGACGGTGCGCGCGTAGTCGGAGACGCCGAGGTGGTAGAAGTTCGCGTTGCCGCCGTACATGAGGCTGCGCACGCCGCCGCCTTCGAGGTGGCGCACGATCGCGCGGTTCGCATCGCGGTCGAGCGACAAGTCGGCGCGGCGCGCGAGCGGCGGCACCGCGATCACCGACCGGGCGAGGTCGGCGGGCGTGATCGGCGTGGTCTTCATCGGCGGGATTCCTGGGGGACGGGCCGCGGGCGCCGGGCGGGCGGTCATTTGACAATCGGACAGCGTTGAGCGTACTTGTCTTACAACCGGGTGTCAAGCCGACGTCGACCGCGGGCGTCGCTGACCCGAATCAAGGCGCGGACCGGGCACGCGCGCGACGATGGACGCCTTTCGCCTCCTCCCCGGATCGACGATGGCGTTCATGATGGTGCTGCTCGTGGCCCTGCTCGGCGTGACCGTGTGGGCGTACTTCCACACCGATCCCGCCGGCGTCGCCCGACGTCCGCTCGCGCTCTACAACGCGGCGGTGATGCTCGCCGCGGTGCCGGCGGCATTCGTCGTCGGGCGCTGGCTCTACGCGGAGGCGGCGGTGGTCAAGGCCGGCCAGGCCGGCATGGCCGTCTACCTGTCGGTGATGGCCGGCGGCACCGTGTTCCTGATCGTCGTGGCGTTGGGCGGCATGGTGCGCAACTTCTTCGTGTTCCCCGCGAACCGGCGCCCGACCGCCGGCGGGCGCGCCTGACGCGCGTCGCCGCCCGAGTCAGCGGGGTCTAGCGCGCCGGCGCGCGGCGCCGCCGCAATCCGAGCGCGCCGACGAGCGCGAGGAGCGCGCCCAGCCACGCGAGGCTCGCGCCCGAAAGCGCGGGCACCGCCGAGGTGCGCGGGACGGCAATCGACGAGAACACGATCGTCCCCGGCCCGCCCGCCGGACAGTTCGCGACGCCGCGAATGCCCCGTCCGACCGCCTTGCCGCCCAGCGCGGGAAAGAGCTCGAACGTCGCGACGTAGGGAAGGGCATGCGACGAGTTGAACGTGACGGAAACGTTCAACGGGCCGGAGTTGGTCCCGGACGGTGGCGACACCGGGATCAAGTTGACGAGGTCGACGACGCCGTTGACGAAGAGCGTCACGATCTCGTTGTCGGGCGGCGGCGGGAGGTTGTAGCTGGTGCTCCCGGTGCCGCTGGCCGAGAGACCGTCGGTCGTGCATGTCACCGGGCCCATCGAATCGACCGTGATGTCGAGGAAGAACTGCGCCGATGCGCCGCCCGACAGTCCGCACGCGAGCAACGCTGCGACGACGACGCCCGGCAACGTCGATTGGCGCATGGTGCCTCCCTTCGGTGGGTCGCGCCACGGGCCGAGGCCCGGCCCCGGCGCGCTCCCCTCTGCGGCATAGCGTAATCGGGCCCCGCGGCGCTTCGCAATCGGCGCGCGCGGCGGGCGCCGTCATGGCGGCTCGCGATGTTGCGCGCGAGCACTACCTGTCGAAATCGTCAGCGACTTCGGTCGACTCCGGTATGCTCGCGCCACCATGCCCCGGCCCGTGCGCGCCCGCGAGATGCCCGAGTCAACCGTCGTCGCGCTCCGCGGCGCGATGATCGCGTGGCGCGGCGACCCGTTCGAGGTCGGCGCGCGGCGTGCGCTTCGTTACGAGCCCGACGCGATCGTGGCGATGTCGGACGGGCGCATCGTGCACGCCGGCCCCGCGTCGCACGTCCTGCGCGCGCTTCCGCCGCGCACGGCGGTCGAGCGCCTCCCGAGCGGCTCGCTGATGATGCCGGGCTTCGTCGACGCGCACGTCCACTACCCGCAGTTGCCGGTGATCGCGAGCCACGGCGCGCAGCTCCTCGACTGGCTGCGGGACTACACGTTTCCGTCGGAAGCCGCGTTCGCGGACGGCCGCATCGCCTCGCGCGTCGCGCGCGCCTACCTCGACGAGAACCTGCGCCAGGGCATCACGACCGCGGCCGTTTTCTGCACCGTGCATGCCGGGTCGGTCGACGCGCTGATGCGCGAGGCCGGCCGGCGAGGCCTGCGCATGATCGCGGGCAAGGTGCTGATGGACCGCCACGCGCCGCGGGCGCTTCGCGACACCGCGAAGCGCGGCTACGACGAATCGAAGGCGCTCCTCGCGCGCTGGCACGGCCGCGGTCGCCTGGGCTACGCGATCACGCCGCGCTTCGCCGTCACCTCGTCGCCCGCGCAGCTCGAGGCGGCCGGCGCGCTCTGGCGCGAGCATCCGGACTGCTGGGTGCAGTCGCACGTCTCGGAGAACCGCGGCGAGATCTCGTGGGTGCGCAAGCTCTATCCCCGCGCGCGCGATTACGTCGACGTGTACGAGCGCTACGGGCTCCTCGGGCGGCGCGCGATCTACGGGCACGGCATCCACCTCGCCGAGCGCGAGTGGCGCGCGCTCGCCGAGTCCGGCGCCGCGATCGCCCATTGCCCGACGTCGAACCTGTTCCTCGGCAGCGGCCTGTTCCGCTGGGATCGCGCGAAGAAGCCCGGGCGGCCGGTCGACGTCGCGCTCGCGACCGACGTGGGCGGCGGGACGACGCTGTCGTTCCTGCGCACGATGGGGGCCGCCTACGAGATCGCGCAGCTCGGCGGCTGGCCGATGCCCGCGGCGCACGCGTTCTGGCTCGCGACGCAGGGCGGCGCGCGCGCGCTCGGCCTCGCGTCGCGCATCGGCAACCTTGCCGCGGGACACGAGGCGGACCTGGTCGTGCTCGACCTCGCGTCGACGCCGATGATCGCGCAGCGGATGGCGCGCGTGCGCGACATCGACGAGGCGCTGTTCGTGCAGATGACGCTCGGCGACGATCGCGCGATCCGGCAGGCCTGGATCGCGGGGCGCAAGCTCCACGACCGCGACCTCGCGCTTCCGCGCAGGCGCGCGTCGGCGCGGTAACACGCGGTTACGCTTCGTCACCGCTTCGCGTCGTCCGCCGGCGCTACGCTGGCGTTGTCGGCCCCGTGCGGCGCCTCGTGCGCCGCGATCTCCGGGAGGATCCATGCCTCAACGCCATCGTCTCGCTGCCGCGGTCGCCGCGGCGCTCCTCGTCGCCGCGCCCGCCGCCTGGGCAGGGCAGGCGCACGCCAAGGGAAGCCATCCCAAGCACCTCGAGGAGGGCACGACCACGATCCACGGTTCGCGGGGCTCCGACGGCGTCGTCCACAAGACCGTGACCGGCCCGCACGGCAAGACGCGGACGACCGACCGCTCGCGAGGCCCGGACGGCGCGGTCGATGCGACGATCAGCGGACCGAAAGGCACGACGACGGTCGATCGCAGCAAGGGCGCGGACGGGCTGACCGATCGCGTCGTCACCGGTCCGAACGGCAAGACGCAGACGATCGACAGGTCGCGCGGAGCCGACGGCGTCGTCGACAGCACGATCACCGGCCGCAACGGCGGCGTCACGACGGTCGACCGGTCGCGCAACGCGGACGGCACGATCGACGCGACGATAGCGCGCAGGCCGTAGGACGCGGGAGGGCGGGTCCGCGCGGCCCGTCCAACTCGTCCGGCGCCGGGGCGGCGCGTAGAATCGGGAACCGGGCGCGACGCGGGGAGGGGTCCGTGCCGCGCGCGATTCCCGATGAGCGACTTCACCCCGACCGCCCCCGAAGTCCCCCGCAGGCGTTGGCTGCGCCGGCTCGCCTACGTCGTCGCGGGCTTCGCGATCCTCGTGATCGTCGCGTGGCTCGCGGTCCCGCCGATCGTCCGCTCGCAGCTCGAGTCGCGCTTGACCGAGGCGCTGGGCCGCAAGACGACGGTGGGCGCCGTCGCGTTCGATCCGTTCTCGCTGCGTCTCACGATCCGCGATTTCGCGATCGCGGATCCCGGCGGGCCGCGGCCGCTCCTGGCGTTCGACGAGCTCGTCGCCGACCTGTCGTCGGCGTCGATCGTCCACCGCGCGCCGGTCCTCGACGCGCTCAAGGTGGTGCGGCCCTCGCTGTCGCTCTCGCGCGACGCGCAGGGCAAGTACAACGTGCAGGACCTCGTCGACCGGGCGCTCGAGGGGCCGGAGGGCCCGCCGCCCCGCTTCTCGCTCAACAACATCGAGGTGGAGGACGGCACCGTCGACTTCGACGACGGCGTCGCGGGGCGAAAGCACCGCCTCGCCGCGCTCGGGCTGGGCATCCCGTTCCTGTCGTCGCTCCCCTACCAGACCGAGATCCGCGTGACGCCGCGGGCGGAAGGCTCGTTCAACGGGACGCATTTCGCGCTCGGCGGCACGACGGTGCCGTTCGCGGAGCGCCGCGAGGCGTCGCTCGACGTCGACTTCGACGCACTTCCCCTCAAGGACTATCTCGCCTACCTGCCCGCGAAGCCCCGCGTGGATCTCGTCGGCGGGACGCTCACGACGCGCCTCAAGCTCGTGTTCGTCGGCGGCAAGGGCGAGGCGCAGCGCCTCGACGTGCGCGGCGACGCGCGCATCGACGGACTCGTCGTGAACCGGCGGGACGGCACGTCGCTCGTCGCCGCGGAGCGGATCGCCGTGTCGCTCGACGCCGTCGACCTCGTCCGTCACGACGCGCGCGTCGCGTCGGTCGCGATCGACGCGCCGTCGGTCGACCTCAAGCGGCTCGCCGACGGCACGCTCGAGATCGCGCGACCGCTCTTCGAGTCGCCGGCGCGTCCGGCGCAGGCGCCGCGCGGGCCGGCGCCGGCGACCGCGCCCGAGAAGCCTTGGACCGCGACGCTCGCGAAGGCGTCGGTCGCCCGCGGCACGATCGCGCTCGCGGACGAGGGATCCGCGTTCAAGACGACGCTCGCGGACGTCGTCGTCGACGCGACGAACCTGTCGACGAAGCCGGGCGAAAAGGCCCGCGTCGTGCTCTCGTTCGTCTCGGGCGACCGCATCGCGGCGTTCAAGGGCGAGGCCGACGTCGAGCCGACCGTGCCCTCGGCGAGCGGCCGCTTCGAGCTCTCGAAGTTCTCGCTCTCGCTGCTCTTCCCCTACTACAAGGACGTTCTCGCGGTCGACGTGCAGAAGGGGTCTCTGGCGCTCGCGACGTCGTTCGCGGTGGGCGCGGACGGCAACCTGCGCCTCTCCGGCGGAACGGCCGCGATCGACGACCTCCGCCTGGCGTTCCCCGGCGCGAAGGACCCGCTCTGGCGCGTCCCGCGGCTCGAAGGCACCGGCATCGACGTCGACGTCGCGGCGCGCCGCGTGTCGATCGGCGAGGTCGCCGGCAGCGGCGCGGCGCTGCGCATCGCGCGCGAGCGCGACGGCACGCTGGAAGCGGCGCGGCTCATGAAGACGACGCACGCGACCGGGACCGCGACGGCCGACGATCGCACCTGGACGCTGCTCGCGCGCAAGTTCGCGCTCGACCGCGTCGCGGTCGACCTCGAGGACCGCGTGCCGGAACCGCCGGTCAGGCTCGCGGCCCGCGACCTGTCGCTCGTCGTCGCCGACTACTCGAACGCGCGCGGCGCGAAGTCGCAGCTCACGCTGCGCACGAGGCTCGGAAGCGGAGGACGCCTCGCGTTCGACGGCCCGATCGTCACCAACCCGTTCTCGATCGGCGGGCGGCTCGAGGCGTCTGGCTTGAGCGTCGTGTCGATCCGCCCCTACGTCGAGTCGCGCGTGAACGTCGTGATGACCGGCGGGCAGGTCGCGGCGAAGGGGAACCTGTCGGTCGCCACGCGCGAGGACGCGCCGGCGCAGGCGACCTGGAAGGGCAGCGTGACGGTGACCGACTTCGCGGCGCTCGACAAGCCGACCTCGTCCGACCTCGCGCGGTGGAAGACGCTGTCGATCGAGGGCGTCGACGTCGCCACGTCGCCGTTCCGCGCGTCGATCGAGCGGATCGCCGCGGACGACTACTACGCCCGCGTGATCGTCTATCCCGACGGCACGCTGAACCTCGCGCGCCTGCTCACGCCCGGCGCCGAGCCCGAGCCCGCGCCCGACGCGAAGCCGGCGCCCGCCGCGGACGCCGCCGAGCGCGAGGCGCTGCCGGTGTCGATCGGCAAGATCGAGCTCGCCGGCGGCAACGTCAACTTCTCCGACCTCTTCGTGCGACCCAACTACTCGGTGAACCTCACCGACGTCACCGGCACGGTCACGTCGATGTCGGCGGAGCAGGCGGGCGACGTGGCGATCGCCGCGCGGGTCGACCGCGCGGCCCCGGTCGAGGTGCAGGGCCGCCTCCAGCCGTTCGCGAAGGAGGTCTCGCTCGACCTCACCGGCAAGGCGCGAGACGTCGACCTGCCGCCGCTCTCGCCCTACGCGATCAAGTACGCGGGCTACGGCATCGAGAAGGGCAAGCTCTCGTTCGACGTGCATTACAAGATCGAGAACCGGAAGCTCGCGGCGGACAACCAGCTCGTGCTCGACCAGCTCACGTTCAACCGCGAGCGGGTCGAAAGCCCGACGGCGACGAAGCTCCCGGTGCTGCTCGCGGTGTCGCTGCTCAAGGACCGCAACGGCGTGATCGACATCCGGCTCCCGATCTCGGGATCGCTCGACGACCCGAAGTTCTCGATCGGCGGCCTGATCGTCCAGGTGATCGTCAACCTGATCACCAAGGCGGTGACCGCGCCGTTCGCGCTCCTGTCCGCGGTGTTCGGCGGCGGCGAGGAGCTCTCGACGGTCCCGTTCGCGGCGGGGAGCGCGACGCTCGGGCCCGAGGCGCAGAAGCGCGTCGAGACCCTCGGCAAGGCGCTCGCCGACCGCCCGGGCCTGAGGCTCGACATCGGCGGCCGCGCGGATCCCGCGGGCGATCGCGAGGCGATGCGGCGCGCCAGCGTCGAGACGGCGATGAAGCACGAGAAGATGAAGTCGCTGGCGTCGTCGGGCAACGCGCCGGCGTCGGTCGACGCGGTGACGATCGGTGCGGACGAGCGCACGCGGTGGCTCACCGCCGCCTACCGCGAGTCGACGATCCCGGATCGTCCGCGCAACTTCATCGGCATGCTGAAGGACCTGCCGCCCGCCGAGATGGAAGCGATGCTGCTCGCGAGCGCGAAGGTCGACGACGACGCGCTGCGCCTGCTCGCGAACGCGCGCGCGCAAGCCGTCAAGGACGCGCTCGTCGCGAAAGGCGTCGCCGGCGAGCGGCTGTTCCTGATCGCGCCGAAGCTCGGCGGCGAGACCG
>JBGAHH010000153.1:0-3635 GCA_044226265.1 Casimicrobiaceae bacterium
CATCACGGCGCGCGCGCCGGCGGCGAACTGGATCGCGGCCATCGTGCGGAACGCGCGGCGGATCGCGTCGAAAAGGTAGCCGTTCAGCGGGTAGTCGAGCACCGGCGTGCCGTCGTCGCGCAGCGAGACCGTGCCGCCCGGGCTCTCCGCGTGGAAGCCGTCGCGCACGAGCGCGATCAGCACCTGCATGTTCGGCAGCGCGCGCATCCAGCCCGCGTGCGCGTCGCCGTGGCCGGTCAGCGTGATCGCGGCGAGCACCGGGTGGACCGGCGGCGCCTCGAGCTTGAAGCCGGCGGGCCCGTCGGGCGGGAGCGTGTCGAGGTAGTGGTCCGAGTAGACGGTCTGCGGCGCGCCCGCGAAGCCGTCGACGCGCTCCGGCATCAGCGCGGCCGACACGACGGTCGGGTGCAGGAACGTGCGCTTTCCGACGAGGCCGCTCGGGTCCGGCGTCGCGCTGCGCATGAGGAGCGCCGGCGTGCCGATCGCGCCGGCCGCGGACACGAACGTCCGCGCCCGCACCGTCACCAGGCGCGACGTGGGCACGATGCCGCGCTCGTCCAGCGCGCGCGCCTCGAGGGCCGTCACGCGGTCGCCCTCGATCACGAGCCGCTCGGCGCGCACGCGGGTCACGAGCTTCGCGCCCCGGTCGAGCGCCGCGGGCAGCGTCGTGACGAGCATCGACTGCTTGGCGTTGGTCGGGCAGCCCATGCCGCAGTAGCCCAGGTTCCAGCACGCGCGCACGTTGCGCCGGATGCCGGCGCTCGCGATGCCGAGCTTCGCCGCGCCGCGCGCGAGCGCGGCGTTGTTCGCGTTCGGCGCGACCGTCCACGGCGCGATGCCGAGCCGCGCCTCCATCTTCGCGAACCACGGCGCGAGGTCGTCGACGCCGAGGCCCGGCAGGCCGTGGACGCTCGCCCATTGCGCGAGCGTGGCCGGCGGCGTGCGGAACGAGCTCGTCCAGTTGACCGTCGTGCCGCCCCCGACGCAGCGTCCCTGCAGGATGTTGATCGCCTTGTCCCGCGTCTTGCGCGCGGCCGATTCCTGGTAGAGGTCGGGGTAGGCCTCCGACTCGCGCATGTGGAAGTCGGACGACGAGCGCAACGGCCCTTCCTCGAGCACGACGACGCGCAGGCCCGCGAGCGCGAGCGTTTCCGCGGCGACGCCGCCGCCCGCACCGCTGCCGACGATCGCCACGTCGGCCTCGACCGCGAGGTCCGCGGCGAGGCGCGAGGCGTCGACGACGTCCCAACCGGCCGCGAGCCCGGCGCGGACCGGATCGGCGATGCGGGTCCTGACGGCGTCGTTCATCGCGTCACGCGCCGAGCATCGGCGGCCCGGGGTAGCCGATCGCGGGCCAGGAGCGCGGGTTGGCGTACCACGCCGCGAAGATCAGCTGGTGAAGCGCGTCGTACGCGGTGCGCTTGAGCGACCACGCGCTGTCGCGCCAGTCGACGAGGAACGCCTCGACCTCGGCGAGCGGCGCTTCGTCCCACGGCGATGCGACGCCCGCGATCGCGCGCCGCCCGACGCCGATCGAGAGGAGCGAGAAGAGCTGGCCGAGCTCGCCCTGCGCCGAAGGCGCGAGGCCCGCGATCGCGCGATCGACGCCGGCGACGGTCTCGGCGACGGCTCGCGCGCGATCCGCCGGCACGGCGGGCAGCGCGCCGGCGAGCATCGCGGGCACGATCGCGCCGACGATCGCGAGCGCCGCGGGATCGAGCGCGCTCGCCGTCGCGGCTGCGCCGCGGCGGCGCATCCAGGCGTAGCCGCCGGCGAGCGCGAGCGCGGCGGCGCCGGCGGCGCCGGCCACGAGGAATCGACGTCGCGAGAGGCGGGTCATGGGCAGCATCGTGCCGCCGCGGACGCGGAGGCTCTGCGCACGCTAGTCGCTGGCGCTAGAGCAATCAATCTAAACCCCGGGCGCGGGCCGCGCCGCGCGGCGGTAGACTCGATCGCGCGGCGCATTCCGGCGCCGCGCCATCGCCATGGCGTTGCTGCCGCCACGATCCGCCGTCGCCGAGCTCGTCGCCGAGCTCGAGCGCGTGCACGCGCTGCACGAGGCGCGCACGTCGAACCCGATCCTCGCGGGCGCGCTCGGGCGACTCGCGGACTGGCAGTCGCGCCGGCTCGCGGCGACGTACGCCGACCTCGCCGCCGACCCGCGCTACGCCGAAGCGGTCGCGTTCTTCCAGGCGGAGCTCTACGGCGGCAAGGACTTCAGCCGCCGCGACGCCGACCTGAAGCGCATCGTGCCCGCGATGTCGAAGGTCCTGCCCGAGGGCGTGATCATGACGGTGGCGCGCGCGATGGAGCTGAACGCGCTGTCGCACGAGCTGGACGCGAGCGTGCTCGAGTTCCTGCCGCGCGCGGACGCGCAGTTCGGCGTCGAGGACTACTGCCGCGCGTTCCGCCGCGCGGGGCGGCAGCCGGAGCGGCGCCGCCAGGTCGCGCTGATCGGCGAGGTCGGCGGGGCGCTCGACCGCTACGTCCGCCGGCCGATGGTACGCAGCGCGCTCGCGCTGATGCGCAAGCCCGCGAAGCTCGCGGGGCTCGACGAGCTGCAGGCGTTCCTGGAACGCGGATTCGCGGCGTTCCACCGGATGAGCGGCGCGTCGGCGTTCCTCTCGACGATCGTCGCGCGCGAGACCGCGATCCTCGACGCGATCTTCGGCGGCTCGAACGCGCCGTTCGGGAGCCGCCGCCTGCCCGAAGGGCTGGCCGGCCGCGGCTCAGGCCTTCTTCTTCGGCGCGGGCTTCGCCGCGCCTCTCTCCTCGGCTCGCCCACGGTCGTCGAGCTGCTCGTGGATCGCGCGCTCGATCGACGGCGCGACCGCCGAGCAGGAAGCCGAGCTTCACGTCGAGCGAGATGTCGCTCCTGCGGACGTGCATAGCGCCGGTCGGCCAGGCCTCGGCGGCGCTCGTCGCCGTCCCAGGTGCAGCAGGCTCAAGCGCTTGTGCAGGTCCTTCGCCATCTTCTCGGCGACGGCCTTTGCCTTCGCGTGCGACAGGTGGTGCTTCTTGACGATGCGGATCGTGGCCATATTGGGGTCAGAGCCGTAATATTCGCGGTGGGCGCCGGGTTCGGCCCCGCTGTCGGGGGTCAGAGCCGTAATATTCGGCGGCCGGCAGACCGGCATCGTCGCGACGAACCAGCCGAATATTACGGCTCTGACCCTACCTCGAACGCCAACCTCGCGCACCTGCTCAAGGCGCTCGCTCGCGGGCGAACGGCCCTGTGGCGGCACTGGACCGGCGAGCTGGGGGGAAAGACGTGACCGCCCCCGGGTCGCGGCGCGCGCGGCGCAATGGCGGGCGGCGTTCGGCGAGGCTGCCGGCGACCGCGTGGCGCTCGCGGTGCGCAACGGCATCCAGTGGATCGCGATCGACCAGGCCGCGCTGGGGATGGGACTCGTGGTCGTGCCGCTGTACGTCGACGACAACCCGACAACGTCGCGTGGTGCGCACCGCGCACTCGGAGGCCCGGCTGCTCGTCGTCGACGGCGGCCGCATGGCCGACGCGATCCGCAAGCTCGCGCCGCGGCCGGTGCCGATCGTCGTGCTGCGCGCGGACGCGGGCGAGGCCGGCGCGACCGTCGGCAACTGCCCGCGGCCGATCGCGCCTTCGAGGTGCGCGA
>JBGAHH010000154.1:0-3549 GCA_044226265.1 Casimicrobiaceae bacterium
TCGTCGCCGCCTCGGCTTCGCTGCGCTCGGCGATCGCCGCGCGCGGCGCGCCGACGCTCGCGACGCCGCATCCCGCGGAGGCCGCGCGCCTGCTCGGCGCGACGACCGACGAGGTGCAGCGCGACCGCGTCGCCTCGGCGCACGCGCTCGCGCGCATGCTGAACGCGAGCGTGGTGCTCAAGGGCGCGGGCAGCGTCCTCGCGCATCCCGACGGCCGCTTCGACGTGAACGCGAGCGGCAACCCGGCGCTCGCGACCGCGGGCTCGGGCGACGCGCTCGCCGGCATGCTGGGCGCGATGCTCGCGCAGGGTCTCGATCCGGTCGCGGCGCTGCGCTACGCGGTGTGCCTGCACGGCGCGGCGGCCGACCTCCTCGTCGCGCGCGGCGTCGGCCCGATCGGCGTGGGCGCCTCCGAGCTCGCGGACGCTGCGCGCGAGCTCCTCAACGGGGTCAGAGACGATACTTCGCGATGACGAGACGCCTCGCGCACGACCGGTGCGCGAAGTATCGTCTCTGACCCCTTCGCGGAACGATGTCGGGCTGAAGCCCGACCCACGAGCGCCTAGGGAATCAGCAGCGTCGCGCCCGTCGTCGAACGCCCCTGCAGCGCGCGATGCGCGTCGGCGGCGTGCGCGAGCGGGAACGTCTGGTGGATCTCGGCGCGGACCTTGCCGGCGAGCATCAGGTCGAACATCTCCTTCGCCATCGCGAGCAGCGCGGCGCGCGTCGCCGCGTAGTTGAACAGCGTCGGGCGCGTGACGAAGAGCGAGCCCTTCTGCGCGAGGAGCTGCAGGTCGAGCGGCGGCACCGGCCCGGACGCCGCGCCGAACAGCACCCACAGCCCGCGCGGCGAGAGGCAGTCGAGCGACGCCGCCCACGTGTCCTTGCCGACGCCGTCGTAGACGACCGGGACACCCTTCCCGCCGGTGAGCGCCTTCACGCGCTCGACGACGTTCTCGTGCGTGTAGAGGATCGTGTGCGCGCAGCCGTGCGCGCGCGCCATCGCGGCCTTCTCCTCGGTCGACGTCGTCCCGATCATGGTGACGCCCAGCGCCTTCGCCCACTGGCACGCGATCAGACCGACGCCGCCCGCGGCCGCGTGGAACAGGATCGTGTCGCCCGCCTGCAGGTGCTTCGTCTGGCGGAACAGGTACTGCACCGTGAGGCCCTTCAGCATCATCGCCGCCGCGTCGCGGTCGTCGATGCCGTCCGGCAGCGGCACGAGCCGGTCGACCGGCATGATCCGCGCCTCGCTGTACGCGCCGATCGGGCCGGTGCCGTAGGCGACGCGCTGCCCGGCCTTCAGCTCGGTCACCCCCGGCCCGACCGCCTCGACGACGCCGGCCGCCTCCTGCCCGAGTCCCGAGGGCATCGGCAGCTTGTACGCGCCGGACCGGTGGTAAGTGTCGATGTAGTTGAGCCCGATCGCGGTGTGGCGGACGCGGGCCTCGCCCGGCCCGGGATCGCCGACGGCGACGGTCTCGAACGCGAGCACGTCGGGCCCGCCGGGCGAGTGGAAGCGAATGGCCTTGGTCATGCGTTGCTCCGAAGGACGAGGAAGGTCACGCCGCCAGCAGGCGGAACGTTGCGAAGCCGGCGAACGTGAGCGCGAACGACCCGGCCAGGTGCGCGAACGCGAGGAGCGCGCCCTGCGTCAGGTCGCCGCGCATCATGAGCTCGACGACCTCGGCCGAGTAGGTCGAGAAGGTGGTGAGCCCGCCGAGGAAGCCGGTGACCACGAAAAGCCGCCACTCCGGCGCGAGGTCGTGCCGCGCGAGGAAGTAGGCGACGCCGAGCCCGACGAGGTAGCCGCCGAGGAGGTTCGCCGCGAGCGTGCCGAGCGGGAACATGGGCATCCGCGGGTTGAGCCACGTCGACAATCCCCACCGCAGCCACGCGCCCAGCGCGGCTCCGGCGCCCACGGCGGCGAGTCCGGCGAACATCGGCGCATTCTAGCGGAGGAACCGGTCCGCGTACGACGCGCCCAGTCCCACGGCGTCGTAGTGCCGCCGGCACATCTCCACCTTCGTCCACACGTCCTCGTACGCGGTCGTCGCGCCGCGCTCGTCCACGTAGATCATCGCGCCCTGGATGTTGAAGAACGTGATCATCTCGGGGCAGTCCTCGGGCACGACCAGCGTGTGGATCTCGCCCGGCGGCTCGTAGACGAAGCTGCCGGTCTCGGCGACCCAGTCGTGCTCGAGGTAGCGCCAGCGCCCGCGGATCACGTATCCGGTGACGACCATCGGATGCCGGTGGCGCGAAAGCACGCCCGCGCGGCGGACGCGCAGCAGGTTGCACCATCCGCCGGACACCGTGTTGAACAGCAGGGGCCGGAACCAGACGTCCGGCGCCTGGGGCACCCAGACGCGCTCGTCGTCGGGAAGCGCGGGCTCGGCGATCTCGGGCACGATCGATGGTGAACCCCCCGAAGCGAGCTGCGCTCGCCTCGCCCCGGTGGGCACGGCGGCCTCGGGGCGGCCCGTCGCTCGCCGGGATCGCCCTTTGTTCGACGGAAGCGCCGTCATTCGGTCTCCTTCTTCCACGCGGAGACGAGCGCGTCGATCTCGGCGCAGGGATCCTGTCCGCGCGGGAACGCGCGGCCGGCGCGCCGGTACCAGTAGCGCGCGTTCGGCAGGTCGCCCTCAAGCATGTGCACGATGCCGTGCGCCCAGCAGCCGAACGCGGACGCGTCGTTCTGCACGACGGCGTGCGCTTTCCGCCAGTCGCCCGACTTCAGGTGCCGGATCGCGGTGTTGAGCGCCATGGTCCTCCCCCGACGCCGTCAGGCCACATGATAGCCGCCGTCGACCGGCAGCAGCACGCCCGTCACGAACGCGGCCGCGGGCGAGGCCAGGAACACCGCGGCGCCGGCGATGTCGGCCGGCTCCGCCCAGCGGCGCATCGGCGTGCGCGCGACGATCGCCTCGCTGCGCCCCGCGTCGTCCTGCAGCGCCTGCGTGAGCGCGGTGCGCACCCAGCCGGGCGCGATCGCGTTGACGCGGATGCCCTCGTCGGCATAGGCGATCGCGAGCGAGCGCGTGAGCTGCGCGACGCCGCCCTTCGACGCCGCGTAGCCGGGCACGCGCGCCCCGCCGAAGATCGACAGGATCGACGCAATGTTGACGATCGAGCCCTTCGCGGCCGCGAGCTTCGCCCGCGCGTGCGCGCAGCAGCGCATCGTGCCGGTCAGGTTGATCGCGACCGTATCGGCGAACACGTCGGGATCGTGCTCGGCGTCGCGGCGGATGACGCCCGCGGCGTTCACGAGCACGTCGACGCGCGAAAGCCCGCCGACGAGCTCGCGGATCGCGCCGTCGTCGCGAACGTCGAGCGCGCGGGCGCCGCGCAGTCGCGACCCCGCGCGCGAGCGCGCCTCGTCGGCCTCGCGCGCGGTGGCGCCGGTCACGGTGACCTCGGCGCCGAGCGACGCGAACGCGTCGGCGATCGCCGCGCCGATGCCGCTCGTGCCCCCGGTCACCAGCACCGATCGCCCGGCGAAGAGCCCCTGCGCGAACGCGCCCCCCATCGCCGCGCTCATGCGGCGCG
>JBGAHH010000155.1:0-3480 GCA_044226265.1 Casimicrobiaceae bacterium
GGCGGCCGCGGGCGAGTACCTGGCGAGCCTCCTCGCGCACCCGTTCATGCGCGAGTGGGAGCGCGACGCGCTGGCCGAGAAGATCGTGATCGAGGCCGACGAGCCGCGGGTGATCTACCGCGACAAGCTCGCGCGTAAGCACTGACGCTCGCCCGATGGCGGACGCCGCGTTCGAGGGGCTGCAGGAGGCGATCCGCCGCGCGGCGGCGGTCCGCGCGCCGGTCCGCATCCGGGGCGGCGGGACCAAGGACTTCTACGGCGAAAGGCTCGCCGGCGACCTGCTCGACGTGCGCGAGCTCGCGGGCATCGTCGACTACCAGCCCACGGAGCTCGTCATCACCGCGCGCGCGGGCACGCCGATCGACGAGATCGAGTCGACGATGCGCGCGTCCGGCCAGATGCTCGCGTTCGAGCCGCCGCGCTTCGCGCCCGGCGGCACGCTCGGCGGCGCGATCGCGTCGGGGCTGTCGGGTCCGCGCCGCCCCTACGCGGGCGCCGCGCGCGACTTCGTGCTCGGCGTCGACGTCGTCGACGGGACCGGGCGCGCGCTGTCGTTCGGCGGGCGGGTGATGAAGAACGTCGCGGGCTTCGACGTCTCGCGACTGATGACCGGCGCGATGGGCACGCTCGGCGTGATCACGTCGGTCTCGCTCAAGTGCCTGCCGCTGCCGCGCGAGGAGGCTACGCGCGTGTTCGACGCCTCGGCCGACGAGTCGATCCGGCGCGCGAACGAATGGGGCGGAGCGCCGCTGCCGCTGTCGGCGACGTGCTTCCACCAGGGCAGGCTCGCGGTGCGGCTGTCCGGCGCGCCCGAGGCGGTGTCCGCCGCCTGCGCGAAGCTCGGCGGCGACGCGCTCGAGGGCGACGGCGCGTTCTGGAGCTCGGTGCGCGATCACCGCCACGCGTTCTTCGCGGCCGCGGCGAGCGCCCGCGTTCCGCTGTGGCGGCTGTCGGTCGCGTCGACGGCGCCGTTCACCGATCTCGGCGGCGACCAGCTGATCGAATGGGGCGGGGCGCTCAGGTGGCTCGCGGCGGGCGCGCGGACCGACGCCGCGAAGGTGCGCGCGTGGGCGTCGTCGCAGGGCGGCCACGCGACGCTGTTCCGCGCGCAGGACCGCAGCGTCGAGGCCTTCCATCCGCTGCCGCCGGTCCTCGCCGGACTGCACAGGCGCCTCAAGGCGACGTTCGATCCGAACGGGATCCTCAATCCCGGCCGCCTCTCGTCGGTGTTCTGATGCAGACGCGCCTCGCGCCCGAGTTCCGCGGCACGCCCGAAGGCGAGGAGGCCGACGCGATCCTGCGCGCGTGCGTGCACTGCGGCTTCTGCACGGCGACCTGCCCGACCTACCAGCTCCTCGGCGACGAGCTCGACGGGCCGCGCGGACGCATCTACCTGATCAAGCAGGTGCTCGAGGGTGCGCCGGTCACGGCGAAGACGCAGCTGCACCTCGACCGCTGCCTGACCTGCCGGTCGTGCGAGACGACCTGCCCGTCAGGCGTGCGCTACGGACGGCTCGCCGACATCGGGCGCAAGATCGTCGAGGACCGCGTGGGCCGCCAGCCCGCCGACGCCGCACTGCGCTGGTCGTTGCAGAAGGGGCTCACGTCTCGCGCGCTGTTCGGCGGCGCGCTCGCGCTCGGCCGGATCGCGAAGGGGCTCGTGCCGCGCGACCTCGGGCGGCGCATCCCGTCGTCGCAGACGGCGGGCGCCTGGCCGGCGGCGCGCCACCCGCGCCGGATGGTCGCGCTTGAAGGCTGCGTGCAGCCGTCGATCGCGCCGGCGACCGACGCCGCCCTCGCGCGCGTGCTCGACCGCGTCGGGATCTCGCTCGTCCGCGCCGGCGGCGGCGGATGCTGCGCGGCGCTGCCCTACCACCTGAACGACCACGACGGCGCGAAGGCATACGCGCGCCGCAACATCGACGCGTGGTGGCCCGAGATCGAGCGCGGCGCCGAGGCGATCGTCGTGACGGCGAGCGGCTGCGGCGTGATGGTCAAGGACTACGACCACCTCCTCGCGAGCGACCCGGCGTACGCGGAGAAGGCGAAGCGCGTCGCGGCGCTCGCGCGCGACACCGTCGAGGTCGTGGCGCCCGAATGGAAGAAGATCGCGCCGCTGGTCGCGATGGACCGCGGGCCGCAACGCGTCGCGTTCCACGCCCCGTGCTCGCTCCAGCACGGCATGAAGATCGTCGGCGAGGTCGAGGAGATCCTGCGCGCGATCGGCCACGAGCTCCTGCCCGTCGCGGACGCGCACCTGTGCTGCGGCTCGGCCGGGACCTACTCGATCCTGCAGCCCGGGATCTCGGCGCAACTCAAGCGCAACAAGCTCGCGGCGCTCGAGGCGGACCGCCCGAACGTGATCGCGACCGCGAACGTCGGCTGCCAGGCGCATCTCGCGTCGGGCACCTCCCGGCCGGTGCGGCACTGGATCGAGCTGCTCGACGAGCGGATGTTCGGCGGCGCGGATCGGCGATGAGCGCCGACCGGCCGACGCGCGAGCGGTATCGCCGCTTCCTCGCGATCCCGACGCGCTGGATGGACAACGACAGCTACGGCCACGTGAACAACGTGACCTACTACTCGTACTTCGACACGGCGGTGAACGAGCACCTGATCCGCGAGGGCGGGCTCGACATCGCGAACGATCCGGCGATCGGGCTCGTCGTCGAGACCGGGTGCACGTTCCACGCGTCGCTGTCGTTCCCGGAGACGATCGACGCGGGGCTCGTCGTGACGAAGCTCGGGCGCACGAGCGTCGCCTACCGGATCGGCCTGTTCCGCAGCGGCGAGGACGCGCCCGCGGCGACCGGGCGCTTCGTCCACGTCTGGGTCGACCGGCGCACGCAGCGGCCGGTGGCGCTGCCTCCGCGCATCCGTGCGGCGCTCGATCCGCTCCTCGAGCCCGAGACCCGATGAGCGCCTCCGCGACCGTGCACGCCGCGACGCTCGATTGCGCGCGGATGACCGCGACGACGCTCGGCGAGGCGAGGGAGCTCCTGGGCGCGTTCCTCGCCGACGACGCGCACTACCTCGCTTCGTCGGCGGCGTACGGCGACGGCGGCGCCGAGGCGCTCGACCGCGCGCTCGCGATGTTCGTGGCGCGGCCCGAGATCGGCTTCGTCTGGCTCGCATGGGCGAGCGAGCGGGGCCGGCGCGTCGCGGTCGGCGCCTGCGTCGTCTGCCGCGCGATCTCGACGTCGCGCGGCGGGCTGGTCGCGAAGCTCGACGACGTCACGATCCGCGCCGGCTGGCAGGGGCGCGGCGTCGGCAGCGCGATGCTCGAGGCGCTGGCCCGGGAGCTCCGCCGCGAAGGCGCGGGGCGCATCGACACGGCCTGCCACCGCGAGAACGAGGGTGCCTGGCGCTTCTACGCGCGCCTGGGCTTCAAGCCGCTCGACGAGGAGCGCCTCGCGTGGCTCCTGTGAGCCCCATCGTTCGTCGCCCACGCCGGGGGCCGCGATGAGCCGGCGCTACGCG
>JBGAHH010000050.1:0-28218 GCA_044226265.1 Casimicrobiaceae bacterium
GAGCGTGCGGCTCGCCGCGCGCGCGGGCTACATGGGCGACGCGGTGATCTTCGAGCTCGCCGACGACGGCCCCGGCATCCCGGCCGAGCTCCGCGGCCAGATCTTCGAGCCGTTCTTCACGACGCGGCCGGGAGGCACCGGCCTGGGGCTCTACATCGCGCGGGAGCTCGCCGACGCCAACGGCGCGACGCTCGAGCTCCTGCCGAAGTCGCCCGGCGCGCAGTTCCGAATGACGCTCAAACGCGCCTCGGCGGCGGCCGCGCAAGCGGCCGCGCCGCCGGCCTGATCAAAGAACGAAGGGGGAGGTCGCCATGTCCCGCAGAGTCCGTGCCCAGCCGAAGGTGCTCGTCGTCGACGACGAGCCGGACCTGCTCGAGCTGCTCGAGCTCACGCTTTCGCGCATGGGCCTCGACACCGAGCGCGCCTCGACGGTCGCCGAGGCGATCGCGCAGCTCGACCGCGAGAGCTTCGACCTGTGCCTCACCGACATGCGGCTGCCCGACGGCGAGGGGCTGCGCGTCGTCGAGCACATCCACCAGAACGGCCTCGACGTGCCGGTCGCGGTGATCACCGCGTTCGGCAGCGCCGAGAACGCGGTCGCGGCGCTCAAGGCCGGCGCGTTCGACTACCTCGCGAAGCCCGTCGCGCTCGAGCAGCTTCGCGCGCTGGTGAAGCAGGCGCTCAAGGTGCCCGACAAGCCGGCGAGCCCGTCGGCCGCGTCCTCGCAGCTCCTGGGCGCATCGGCGGCGATCGAGCACGTGCGCGGGCTGATCGAGCGCCTCGCGAAGAGCCAGGCGCCGGTGTTCATCAACGGCGAGTCAGGCAGCGGCAAGGAGCTCGCGTCCCCGAGCAGCTGATGGAGAGCGAGTTCTTCGGCTACCGCAAGGGTGCGTTCACCGGCGCCGAGGCCGACCGCGACGGCTTTTTCCAGGCCGCGAACGGCGGCACGCTGTTCCTGGACGAGGTCGCGGACCTCCCGCTCGCGATGCAGGTCAAGCTGCTGCGCGCGATCCAGGAGAAGAAAGTGCGCAAGGTCGGCTCGACCGCCGAGGAGCCAGTCGACGTGCGCATCATCAGCGCCACGCACAAGAAGCTCTCGGCGCTCGTCGAGTCCGGCGCGTTCCGGCAGGACCTCTTCTACCGGCTGCACGTGATCGAGCTCGCGATGCCGCCGCTGCGCGAGATGCAGGAGGACATCCCGCTCATCGCCAACGCGATCCTCGCGCGCCTCGCGCGCGGCCAGCCCGCGCGCCTCGAGCCCGACGCGGTCGCCGCGCTCGAGCGCTACGCGTTCCCCGGCAACGTGCGCGAGCTCGAGAACATCCTCGAGCGCGGGCTGTCGCTCGCCGCGGATCCCCAGCGCATCAACGCGGCCGACCTGCACCTCACGCCCACCGAGGACGAGGAGGACGCTGCGATCCCGCCCGGCGAGAAGTGGCCGCTGCAGGACTACCTCGACCGCGTCGAGCGGCAGGCGATCAACGAGGCGCTGGAGAAGACGCGCTACAACCGCACCGCCGCCGCAAAGCTCCTCGGCATCACGTTCCGCGCGATGCGCTACCGGATGGAGCGCCTGGGCATCAAATGAGGCCCGCGCGAGCCTCGCGCCGCACGATCCGGCCCAGGGGTCGGGTTGGCAACCTGGTTCGCAACCTGACCCCGGGGGTGCTCAACGCTTGTCGCCGCTCCGGTCCCGCGGCTGCGAGCTCATGTGCCCCATCACGGTCGTCGGGTCCTCGTTCGCGCGCATCTCGGCGCGCGTGGACCGGCGATCCTTGGGCTTCGACTTCCGCAGCCGCTCGTCGCGCGTGCGCGTGTAGGCCTGGAGGCTGCGGCGCCGCCGGCCGAGCATGCGCCGCACCGCGATGAGCCCGACGACGAGCGCGGCGAGCGCGGGGATGCCGAGGGCGAGCTCCATCGCCGGATTGTCGCATCGGGGCCCGCCGCGCGGAACGCGACCGCCGCGTCCCGGCGACGGACGGCACGCGCCGTGACGCGCCCCGGCGGCTTCGACCGGCGCGGCTGGCTCGACGGCGCCAGGCGCGTGCGCTCGCCGAACGCCGACGCGCGACCGCCGGGCGCGGACGTCTCGCTCGTCGTGATCCACGGCATCTCGCTCCCGCCCGGGCGCTTCGGCGGCGACGCGATCCTGCGCCTGTTCACCAACCGCCTCGACGCCGGCGAACACCCCTACTACGAGACGATCGCCGGGCTCAGGGTGTCGTCGCATTTCCTGATCCGTCGCGACGGGACGCTCGTGCAGTTCGTCCCCTGCGGCCGACGCGCCTGGCACGCCGGCGCCTCGCGCTGGAAGGGGCGCGAGCGCTGCAACGACTTCTCGATCGGCATCGAGCTCGAGGGCACCGACGATCGCCCCTACACCGGCAAGCAGTACCGGCGGCTGGCCGTCCTCGTCCGCCGCATCCGCGCCCGGTGGCCCGGCGTCGACCTCGCGGGCCACAGCGACGTCGCACCGGGACGCAAGACCGACCCGGGGCCGGCGTTCGACTGGGCGCGCCTGCGCCGCCTCGCCGGCGGCTGACGCCCCTGCCCCGGGGGCCAGGAACCCCGCCCGGGCTATAATGGTCGATTCGCCTCGCGCCCCTGACCGCGGGCCCGACGCATGCAGCTCCTCGCCGACTACTTCCCGCTGATCCTGTTCTTCGTCGCGTACAAGTGGCAGGGCATCTACGCCGCCACCGCCGTCGCGATCGCCGCCTCGGTGGCGCAGATCGCCTGGTTCGGCTGGAAGCGCCGCCTGTCGGCCGTGCACTGGCTCTCGTTCGCGATCATCGTCGTGTTCGGCGGCGCGACGCTGCTGCTCCAGGACGAGACGTTCATCAAGTGGAAGCCGACCGTGCTCTACGCGCTGTTCGGGCTCGTCCTCGCGACCGGCAAGCTCGCCTTCCGGCGCGACCTGATCGCGGGGCTCCTGCGCGACGTGACGCTCCCGCCGCCGGTCTGGTCGGCGGTCACCTGGTCCTGGGTCGGGTTCTTCGCCGCGATGGCGGTCGCCAACTGGTACGTGGCGTTCCACTTCTCGACCGACACTTGGGTCAACTTCAAGGTCTGGGGCGGCATCGGGCTCGTGCTCGCGTTCGCGGTCGCCCAGGGGCTCTGGCTCGCCCGCCACATGCAGGACCCCGCGACGGGCCGCGAGCCGCGCGAGGAGGCGCCCCGCCCTTGAGCCGCGCCGACGTCGCGAACGTTATCGCCACCCGCCTCGAGGCCCTCGCCCCCGTGCACCTGGAGCTCGAGGACGAGAGCGCGGCCCACGCCGGCCACGCGGGCGCGGCCGGCGGCGCGGGGCACTTTTCGCTGGTCGTCGTGTCAGACGCGTTCTCCGGCGCCGGGCGGCTCGCCCGCCACCGCGCGGTGCTCGACCGGCTCGCCGACCTGATCCCCCACCCGGTGCACGCGCTGGCGATCCGCGCGTACACGCCCGACGAATACTTCTCCTCCCACGAAAGGACCGTTCGATGACCCGCACCACGATCGCGCTCGCCGTCCTGGCCGCGCTCGCCCTTCCTCCCGCGTCGGCGCAGGCGCCGGCCGCCCCGAAGGCCGCCGCCGCACCCGCCGCCGCGGCGAAGGCCGCCGACGCCGGCAAGACGCTCTACCCGCAGTCGGCGTTCGACGCGGTCCTGAAGGACCGCACGGCGCAGGGCCAGCCGGACAGCCCCGAGCTCCGCTCGATGATCCGCGAGGAGCTCAACACGCGCGAGCTGCTCGCGCGCGAGGCCCGCAAGAAGGGCATGGACAAGAGCGCCGACGTGAAGGCGCAGATGGACCTCGCGGCGCAGACGGTGCTGGTGCGCGCCTACGTCGCCGACTGGGTGAAGAACAACCCGGTGCCCGAGGCGGACCTGCGCAAGGAGTACGACGCGATCAAGGCGCAGATCGGCGACAAGGAATACAAGGTCTCGCACATCCTGGTCGACAACGAGGCCGACGCGAACGACGTGATCGCGCAGCTCCAGAAGGGCGCGAAGTTCGCCGACCTCGCGAAGGCGCGCTCGAAGGACCCGGGCTCGAAGGACAAGGGCGGCGACCTCGACTGGAACGCGCCCGCGAACTTCGTCAAGCCGTTCAGCGACGCGATGGTGAAGGCCGAGAAGGGCAAGTTCACGCCGCAGCCGGTGCAGACGCAGTTCGGCTGGCACGTGATCCTCGTCGAGGACGTGCGCGACGCGAAGGTGCCGACGTTCGAGGAGGTGAAGCCGCAGCTCGCGCAGCGCATGCAGGCGCAGCACCTCGACAAGTACTTCCGCGAGCTCCGCGCGAAGAACGGCGTCTGATCCACCGCGAAAGCGGCCAAAGCTGGGGCGGGCCCGAGGGCCCGCCCTTTCTTTTTCGTCAGCCTGACGAATGCGTAACGCTGACGATTTCGATGGTATCTTTCGCGCTGGCCGCGGCAGCAGCGCTCCCCGCCTCGCCGGGACGCGCGACGACCCCGCCCGGCATCCCCGTCCCGGAGGAGCAGCATGTCGTGGATTCGCAATCCGAAGGAGTTCGGCTCCGGCTGCCTGTTCGCCGTCTCCGGGCTCGCCGCGATCGTGCTGGGCGCCGGCTACCCGGTGGGGACCGCCGCCCGGATGGGGCCGGGCTACTTCCCTCGCGGCCTCGGGATGATCCTGATCGCGCTGGGGCTGGTCCTGGTGCTGAAGAGCCTGCGCACCCAGGGTGCGCGCATCTCGATCCCGACGCTGAAGCCGATGCTGATCGTGCTCGGCAGCGTCGCGCTCTTCGGCCTCACCGTCGTGCCGCTCGGGCTCGTCCTCGCGACGATCCTCCTCATCGTCGTCTCCAGCACCGCGAGCCACGAGTTCCGCTGGAAGGAATCGCTGGTCGCATCGGTGCTGCTCGCCGCGTTCGTCGTCGCGGCGTTCGGCTACGGCCTCAAGCTGCAGCTGCCGACCTGGCCGGCGTTCCTCGTCGGGAACTGAAGCGATGGAGCTCTTCGGCAACCTCGCGATCGGCTTTCAGGTCGCCCTCACCTTCCAGAACCTGCTCTACGCGTTCTTCGGCGTCCTGCTCGGCACGCTGATCGGCGTGCTCCCGGGCATCGGCCCGGTGCCGACGATCGCGATGCTGCTGCCGATCACCTACGCGCTGCCGCCGATCTCGGCGCTCATCATGCTCGCCGGCATCTATTACGGCGCGCAGTACGGCGGCTCGACGACGGCGATCCTCGTCAACCTGCCGGGCGAATCGTCGTCGGTGGTCACCTGCATCGACGGCTACCAGATGGCGCGCAAGGGGAAGGCGGGCAAGGCGCTCTCGGTGGCGGCGCTGGGATCGTTCTTCGCGGGCACCGTCGCGACGGTCGTCGTGGCCGGATTCGCCCCGCCGCTCGCCGAGTTCGCGCTCAAGTTCGGGCCCGCCGAGTACTTCTCGCTCATGGTGCTCGGCCTGCTCGCCGCGGTCGTGCTCGCGAGCGGGTCGCTGCTCAAGGCGATCGCGATGATCGTGCTGGGCCTGTTGCTCGGCATCATCGGCACCGACGTCAACTCGGGGCTGCAGCGCTACACGTTCGGCGTGGCGGAGCTGTCGGACGGCATCGGCTTCGTCACCGTCGCGATGGGCCTGTTCGGCTTCGCCGAGATCATCGTCAACCTCGAGCATCGCGAGCACCGCGAGGTCTTCACCGACAACGTCTCGGGGCTGTGGCTCAAGTGGAAGGAGTTCAAGGAGGCGCTGCCCGCCATCCTGCGCGGGACGGGCATCGGCTCGGTGCTCGGCATCCTGCCCGGCGGAGGCGCGATGCTCTCGGCGTTCGCCGCCTACACGCTCGAGAAGAAGCTCGCGAAGGACCCGTCGCGCTTCGGCAAGGGCGCGATCGAGGGCGTCGCGGGCCCCGAGAGCGCCAACAACGCCGGCGCGCAGACCTCGTTCATCCCGCTGCTCACGCTGGGCATCCCGCCCAACGCGGTGATGGCGCTGATGGTCGGCGCGATGACGATCCACAGCATCCAGCCGGGCCCGCAGGTGATGACGAGCAACCCGCAGCTGTTCTGGGGGCTGATCGCGTCGATGTGGATCGGCAACGTGATGCTCGTCATCCTGAACCTGCCGATGATCGGCATCTGGGTGAAGCTCCTGAAGGTGCCCTACCGGCTCCTCTACCCGGCGATCCTGCTGTTCTGCTGCATCGGCGTCTACAGCCTCAACAACAACGTGTTCGACGTGCTGATCACCGCGGCGTTCGGCGTGCTCGGCTGGGTCTTCGTCAAGCTCGAGTGCGAGCCGGCGCCGCTCCTGCTCGGCTTCATCCTGGGCCCGATGATGGAGGAGAACCTCCGGCGCGCGCTGCTCCTGTCGCGCGGCGACCCGACCGTGTTCTTCACGCGCCCGCTCTCGCTCGGGATGCTGATCGCGGCGGCGCTGCTCCTGCTGATCATCGTGCTCCCGGCCGTCCGCAGGACGCGCGAGGAGGCGTTCCAGGAGGAAGGCGCCTGAAGCGAGTGGGGCGGAGAAAGGATGTAGGATGTAGCCGTTGGCGTCGCGGATGCCGTTGCGGCATCGACATCCGGGAGCGCTGCACCCCTTCGCCTTTCTCCTTTCTCCTGCCTTGTCCCCCTACGACTGGTCGCTCCCCTACCCGTCCCGACGCCAGCCGGTCCTCGCGCGCAACGTCGTCGCGACGAGCCAGCCGCTGGCGGCGCAGGCGGGCATCTCGATGCTCGCCCGCGGCGGCAACGCGGTCGACGCGGCGCTCGCCGCGGCGATCACGCTGACCGTCGTCGAGCCGGTCAGCAACGGCATCGGCTCCGACCTGTTCGCGATCGTCTGGGACGGCAAGGCGCTGCAGGGCCTCAACGCGTCGGGCCGCGCGCCCGCGGCGGCGAGCGCCGCGCGCTACGCCGCGCTGCGCGAGATGCCGCAGCGAGGCTGGGAGCCGGTCACGATTCCCGGCGCCGTCTCCGGCTGGGCGGCGCTGTCGACCCGATACGGCAAGCTGCCGTTCGCTGACCTGTTCGAACCGGCGATCCGGTACGCGCGCGACGGCTGGATGGTGTCGCCGACGATCGCCGCCCAGTGGCAGCGCGCCGCGGGCGTGCTGCCGCACGACCTCGGGTACGCCGAGCACTTCCTGCCGCACGGGCGCGCGCCCCGCGCCGGCGAGACGTTCGCGTGCCCGCCGATGGCGCGCACGCTCGAGGCGATCGCCGACACGCGAGGCGAGGCCTTCTACCGCGGCGCGCTCGCCCAGGCGATGGCGGCCGACGCGAAGCGCCACGGCGCCGCGCACACGGCCGAGGACTTCGCGCGCCATGCGCCCGACTGGGTCGCGACGCTCCCGTTCGACTACCGGGGCACGACGGTCCACCAGATCCCGCCCAACGGGCAGGGCATCGCGACGCTGATCGCGCTCGGCATCCTGCAGTCGTTCGACCTGTCCGCCGAGTCGCCCGACTCGCTCGCCGCGCAGCACCGCGCGATCGAGGCGATGAAGCTCGCGTTCGCGGACGCGTACCGCTACGTCGCCGATCGCGACCACATGCGCGTCGCTCCCGAGTCGCTGCTCGACCGCGCCTACCTCGCGTCGCGCGCCGGGCTCATCGACCCGCGCCGCGCGCAGGACTTCGGACCGGGCAGCCCGCCGGCCGGCGGCACCGTGTACCTCGCGGCCGGCGATGCGCAGGGCACGATGATCTCGCTCATCCAGTCGAACTACATGGGCTTCGGCTCGGGCGTCGTCGTGCCGGGCACCGGCATCAGCCTGCAGAACCGCGGCGCGGGCTTCACGCTCGAGCCGGGGCACGCCAACCGGTTCGAGGGAGGCAAGCGGCCGTTCCACACGATCATCCCCGGCTTCCTGACCCGCGGCGGCGCCCCGCTCGCCGCGTTCGGCGTGATGGGCGGGCCGATCCAGCCGCAGGGCCACGTGCAGGCGCTGATCCGCGTGCTCGACCGGGGGATGAACCCGCAGGCCGCGCTCGACGCGCCGCGCTGGCGCTGGAACCGCGAGGGCACGCTCGACCTCGAGCCGTCGATGGACGCGGAGGTCCGCGCCGGGCTCGCGGCGCTCGGCCACCGGATCGTGCAGTCGTCCGACAGCTACATGGACTTCGGCGCGGGTCAGTTCGTCGCGAAGCTCGACGGCGGCTACCTCGCGGCATCCGATCCGCGGCGCGACGGCCAGGCCGCGGGATTCTGACTGCGGTCCGGCGGCGACCGCGCGGCTAGTCCATCGCCGCCCGCACGTTCAGGAGCACCCGATCGATCGCGTCGATCCGCACGATGCCCACGCGCGGGTACTCGATGTCGAGGATCACGTAGACGGTGAACGCGACGATCGTCGCGAAGCCGACCTTCTGCAGCCAGGTGTAGCCGCGCTCGCCCGCCCCCTGGTAGCCGGCGAGGAACGCGGAGGCCAGCGCGAGCAGGACGAGCATCGCGTAGACGATCGTCGGCGGATGCGTCTGCGTCGCGACGACGCGCACCGTCGTGATGTCGAACATCTGGTTCAGCGCGGGCACGATCAGCATCTCGGCCGACGGCTTGCCCTCGGGCGACCGGACGGCGGCGATGGCCTGCGACCAGATTTGCGACTGCAGCCGCTGCGAGCGCGCGAGCTCGTCGCGCGCCGCCTCGAGGTCCGGGAGCTTGCGGTAGGTCGCGATGCGCGAGTCGACGTACTGGCGGAACGCGTCGCGCAGCTTCGGTTGCGCCGCCTCGGGCAACAGGTCGATGCGCAGCCACGCGGTGCCGATCGCGTTCGCCTCGTCGACGACTTGCGCGCGCCGCACGTCGAAGCGCTGGAGCGCGCCCGAGAACGTGAACGCGATCAACAGGCCGAGCAGCGCGAAGATCGCGGTTTCGAGCGAGCTCACGCTCGCGCGCCCGGCGCGGCCGTCGCGCGCGATCGCGCGCAGGCCCAGCCATCGCCCGAGCCGCAGGCACAGCAGGATGCCGACGAACAGCACCGCCGCGAGAGCGGTGCCGATGGTCGCGATGTCGACGACTTGGAGCACCGGGGCCGCGCTCAGCGAAGGATCGACCCGGTCACCGGATTGGGCCGGAACACGGTGCAGCCCTTGAGCCCGAGCTCGAACGCGCGCGCGTAGATGGCGGCGAAGTCATCGTAGGGGATGCCCTCGTCGACGTTGGTCGTCTTCGAGATCGCGTTGTCGACGTGCGGCTGCAGCGCCGCCTGCATCAGGAGCTGCGACTCCGGGCCGATGGCGGTCGCTGTGACGAACGCCTCGGGCGGCGCCGCGCCCGCCGGCGCCTGCGCGCGCCACGCGAGCAGCGCCGGGCACGCGATCGAGACTTCCTCGAAGCGCCCGTCGTCCTGGCGCACGCGGCGCGAGCCCTCGAGCGCGAAGATCGGCTCGATGCCCGACGACACGCCGCCGGCGAGGACGCTGATCGTGCCGGCGGGAGCGATCGCCGTCAGGTGGCTGTTGCGCAGCCCGTGCTTCGCGATCGCGTCGCGGAGGGCCTGGGGCAGGCGCGCCACGAACGGCGCGGCGAGGAAGGGCTCGCGCTCGAAGCGCGGGAACGGCTCGTGCTCGCGCGCGAGCTCGACCGACGCCGCGTAGGCGTGCTCGGTGATCGTGCGCATCGCGAGCGCCGCCTGCGCGCGGCCGTCGGCGGCGTCGTAGCGCAGCCCCAGCATCGCGAGCGCGTCGCCCAGGCCGGTGATGCCGAGGCCGAGCCGCCGCGAGGATCGGCCCTGCTCACCCTGCGCGGGCACCGGGAACCGCGTCACCGACCACACGTTGTCGAGCATCCGCACCGCGACAGGCACGATCGCCGCGATGCCGTCGAGGTCGAGCCGCGCGCGGGGCGTGAACGGATCGCGCACGAAGGCGGTCAGGTTGATCGAGCCCAGGTCGCAGGCGCCGTAGGGCGGCAGCGGGATCTCGCCGCAGGGGTTGGTCGCGCTGATCGTCTCGCAGTACGCGAGGTTGTCCTCGGCCCGTATGCGGTCGATGAAGAGCACCCCGGGCTCAGCCGACGCGTACGCGCCGCCGACGATCGCGTCCCACAGGTCGCGCGCGCGGATCTCCCGGCCGGACGGGAAGCGCGGGAACTCGAGCCGCCAGGGGCCGTCGTCGGCGACCGCGCGCATGAACGCGTCGTAGACCAGCACCGAGACGTTGAAGTGCGTGAGCTTGCCCGCGACGCGCTTCGCCGCGACGAACGCGTGGATGTCGGGATGGTCGCAGGCCATGACGCCCATCATCGCGCCGCGCCGGGGGCTGTTGTCGGTCACGGTCGCGCACATCTGCTCCCAGAGCTGCATGAACGAGACCGGCCCGGACGAGCGGCCGCCGGTCGCGCTCGTGCGCGCGCCCTTCGGGCGCAGCGGCGAGAAGTCGGTGCCGACGCCGCCGCCCTGCTGAAGCGTGATCGCCGCCTCGTGGAGCGCCGAGAAGATGCCTTCGAGCGAATCGTCGAGCGTGCCCATGACGAAGCAGTTCATGAGCGTGACGCGACGTCCGGTGCCGGCGCCCGCCAGGATCCGTCCGCCGGGCAGGAACCGGAAGCCCTCGAGCGCCTCGCGGAAGCGCGCCTCCCAGCGATGGCGCTCGTGCGGCTCGGGCTCCGCCAGCGCGCTCGCGACCCGGTCGAGCGTCGCGTCGATCGACGGCTCCTCCTCGAAACGGTAGCGCGACCGCCAGACGTGCGCGGCGAGCGGGTTGGCGAACGCGGTCATCGCGTCGGCGGAGGCCCGGACCGCCTATCGCTTGCGCTGCTTCAGCACCGACAGCGGCAGGAGCTCGGGCAGCTCGAGGCGCTTGCGCCCCGCCTCGGGCGCGGGCAGCGGGTCGACCGCCTGCATCGTGGCGAGCGAGCGTCGCGCGAGCGCCTGGTACTGCTCGGTCCCCTCGAGCTTCCACGCGAGCTCGGTGTCGGTCAGCGCGCGCACGACCCTCGCCGGGATGCCGGCGACGAGCGTGCGCGGCGGGATCACCATCTGCGCCTTCACGAACGCCATCGCGGCCACGATCGACGATTCGCCGACGACCGCGTGATCGTTGACGACCGCGTTCATCCCGACGAGCGCGTTGCGCTGGATCGTGCAGCCGTGCAGCACCGCGCCGTGGCCGACGTGCCCCGACTCCTCGACGACGGTGCCCGCGCCCGGGAAGCCGTGGAGGATGCACGCGTCCTGGATGTTGGCGCCCGCGCGCACCTCGATGTGGCCGAAGTCGCCGCGCAGCGACGCGCAGGGCCCGATGTAGCAGCCCGGCCCGATGACGACGTCGCCGATCAGCACCGCCGACGGATGAACGTAGGCGCCGGGGTCGACCACCGGCGTCAATCCATCGATCGAATAGACCTTCAGCGTCATGAACGTTCACCCCCGGGTGTCAGACACGTGTCTGACACCCGGGCGCGGTGTCAGGCACGTATCTGACACCTAGCTTACCCCAGCGCGGCGCGCGCGTTCTCGAACATCCGGAACCAGGGCGAGGTCTCGCCCCACCCCCTGGGCGCCCACGAGAGCTGCGCGGTGCGCCAGACGCGCTCCGGATGCGGCATCAGGATCGTGAACCGGCCGTCCGCGGTCGTGAGCCCGGTGATGCCCTCGGGCGATCCGTTCGGGTTGTGCGGGTAGGTCGTCGAGCGCCGCCCCTCGCCGTCGACGAAGGCCAGCGACACGAGCGGCCGCGCCGCCGCGAGCTGCGCGTCGTCGCGGAACTCGGCGTAGCCTTCGCCGTGCGCGGTGGCCACCGGCAGCCGGCTGCCTTCCATGCCGCGGAAGAAGAGCGACGGCGAGCGCGCGACCTCGACCTGCACGAGGCGCGCCTCGAACTGCTCAGAGCGGTTGCGCACGAAGCGCGGCCAGTGCCGGGCGCCCGGCACGAGGTCCGCGAGCGCGCTCATCATCTGGCAGCCGTTGCACACGCCCAGCGCGAACGCGTCCGGCCGCGCGAAGAACGCGGCGAACATGTCGGCGAGCCTCCGATCGAACAGGATCGACTTCGCCCAGCCTTCTCCGGCGCCGAGAACGTCGCCGTACGAAAAGCCCCCGCACGCGACGATGCCGGCGAATTCCGCGAGCGTCCGGCGCCCCGACGCGAGGTCGGTCGTATGCACGTCGAACGCCTCGAACCCGGCGCGGTCGAACGCGGCGGCCATCTCGACGTGGCCGTTGACGCCCTGCTCCCGCAGCACCGCGACGCGCGGTCGCGCGCCCTTGCCGACGGACGGCGCGGCGACCCGCGCGCCGAGGTCGAAGGTCACGACCGGCGCGAGGCCGGCGTCGCGCGCGTCGCCGATCCGCGCATGCTCCTGGTCCGCGGCTTCCGGCAGGTCGCGCATTCGCTGCATCGCGTGCGTCAGCGACGACCACTCGCGGTGCAGGTCGTCACGCGCGACGTCGAGGAGCGTCGCGCCGTCGCGCGCGACCCGCAGGCGGTCGTGGCGCGCGATCGTCGCGATCGCGTGCGCGTCGAGGCCCGCGGCGCGCGCTTCGGCGACGGTCCGCCGGGCCTCGGCCTCCGGCACCTGGACCACCGCGCCGATCTCCTCCGCGAACAGGATCGCGCGCGCGTCGCCCGGGAGACCCGTGAGATCGACGTCGAGGCCGGCGCGCGAGGCGAACGCCATCTCGGCGAGCGTCGCGAACACGCCGCCGTCGCCGACGTCGTGGTAGGCGAGGAGCTCGCCGCGGCCCCGCAGGTCCCGCACGCGCTCCACGAGCGATGCGAGCGCGCCTGGCGTCACGTCGGGCGCGTCGTCGCCGAGCTGCCCGGCCACCTGCGCGAGCGCGCTCGCGCCGAGGCGACGGCGCCCCGGCATTGCCTGCAACCAGACGAGCGCCGAAGGCGAGTCGCGGTCGACGAGCGGCGTCGCGGTCCTGCGCGCGTCGTCGACCGGCGCGAAGGCGGTCACGACGAGCGACACCGGCGCCGTCACCGACTTCTCCGCCGGCCCGTCGCGCCACGCGGTGCGCATCGACATCGAGTCCTTGCCGACCGGGATCGACACGCCCAGCGCGATGCAGAATTCGGAGACGGCGCGCACGGTGTCCACGAGCACCGCGTCCTCGCCGGGGTGCCCGGCCGGCGCCATCCAGTTCGCGGAGAGCTTCACGCGGTCGAGCGCGACGTCGGCCGCCGCCAGGTTCGTGATCGCCTCGGCGACCGCCATGCGCCCCGACGCCGGCCCGTCGACCAGCGCGAGCGGCGTGCGCTCGCCCATCGCCATCGCCTCGCCCGCGTGGCCGGCGAAATCCATCAGCGTGACGGCGACGTCCGCGACCGGGACCTGCCAGGGCCCGACCATCGGATCGCGCGAGCACAGCCCGCCCACGGTGCGGTCGCCGATGGTGACCAGGAACGTCTTGTCCGCGACGGCGGGGAAGCGCAGCACGCGCCGCGCCGCCTCCTCGAGCGACAGGCCGCCCAGGTCCAGCGCGGGCAGTCGTCGCCCGACGCGCCGCACGTCGCGCGTCATCCTGGGCGGCTTGCCGAGGATCACGTCGAGCGGAACGTCGACCGGCTTGTTGCGGAACACCGGATCGTCGACCACGAGGCGACCGTCGGCGCGCGCGCGGCCGACGACCGCGTAGGGGCAGCGCTCCCGCCGGCAGATCGCGTCGAAGCGCTCGAGGTCCGCGGGCGCGATCGCCAGCACGTAGCGTTCCTGCGCCTCGTTGCACCAGATCTCGCGCGGCGACATGCCGCTCTCGCCCGACGGCACGTCACGGAGCTGGAAAGAGCCGCCGGCGCCGCCGCCGTGCACGAGCTCGGGCAGCGCGTTCGACAATCCGCCCGCGCCGACGTCGTGGATCGACAGGATCGGGTTGCGCGCGCCCGCCTGCCAGCAGCGGTCGATGACCTCCTGGGCGCGGCGCTCGATCTCCGCGTTGCCCCGCTGCACCGAATCGAAGTCGAGGTCCGCCGCGTTCGCGCCGGTCGCCATCGACGACGCCGCGCCGCCGCCCAGGCCGATCAAGAGGCCCGGGCCGCCGAGCTGCACGATCAGCGTGCCGTCGGGCAGCGCGCGCTTGTGCGTGTGGCGCGCGTCGATGTTGCCGACGCCGCCCGCGATCATGATCGGCTTGTGGTAGCCGCGCACCTCGCCCGCGACCGACTGCTCGAAGGTGCGGAAGTAGCCGCCGAGGTTCGGCCGCCCGAACTCGTTGTTGAACGACGCGGCGCCGATCGGCCCCTCGAGCATGATCGACAGCGGCGAGGCGATGCGGTCCGGCTTGTCGAGCGGGCCTTCCCAGGGCTCGGCGCGGCCCGGCACGCGAAGGTGCGACACCGTGTAGCCGACCAGGCCTGCCTTGGGCTTCGCGCCGGTGCCGGTCGCACCCTCGTCGCGGATCTCGCCGCCCGAGCCGGTCGCCGCGCCGGGGAACGGCGCGATGGCGGTCGGGTGATTGTGCGTCTCGACCTTCATCAGCGTGTGGGCGAGCGCGTCGTGCGCGGCGTAGCGACCGTCGGCGTCCGGATGGAAGCGGGCGACGCGATGACCCTCCATCACCGCGGCGTTGTCCGAGTACGCGACCACCGTTCCTCGCGGATGCGCGGCGTGCGTATCGCGGATCATCGCGAACAGGCTCTTCGGCTGCGGCACGCCGTCGACGATCCAGCTCGCGTTGAAGATCTTGTGTCGGCAATGCTCGGAGTTCGCCTGCGCGAACATCATGAGCTCCACGTCGGTCGGGTCGCGGCCGAGCGCGCGGAAGCTCGCGTCGAGGTAGTCGATCTCGTCGTCGGCCAGCGCGAGCCCGAGCTCCGCGTTCGCGCGCACGAGCGCCTCGCGGCCCCGCGCGAGCAGCGGGATCGTGGCCATCGGGCGCGGCTCGACGTGCGCGAACAGCCTGCGCGCGTCGTCCGGCGACGGGAGCACCGCCTCGACCATGCGGTCGTGGACGAGCGCGGCCAACGCTTCGCGGTCCTCGCGTGCGAGCGGAGCACCGCCGCGCGTCGTCGCGTGCCAGTCGACGCCGCGTTCGACTCGCCGGACGGCCGCGAGGCCGCAGTTGTGGACGATGTCGGTCGCCTTCGACGACCAGGGCGAGATCGTGCCCGGGCGGGGCACCACGACGAACGCCGGCGGCGCCGCCGCGGACCCGTCGTCGCGGGGACCGTAGGTCAGGAGCCGGTCGAGGACGCGGCGAGCATCGCCCGCGAGCGGCGCGCCGAGGTCGACGTAGTGCCGGTAGCGCGCCGACAGCGCCACGACCGGGGTGCCGGGGCGTGCGGCGCGAAGACCGTCGAGGAGCTTGGAGAGGCGGAACGACGAGGCCGCGGAGCGGCCGGGCAGCGCGAGGAAGTCCACCGTCGCGGGCGAGGGCGCGTAAAGCGGAATCTTACCCGAAAGGCGCCGGCCGTAGAAAGGATGGAAAGGAAGCGCGGCGTGCGTCCCGACACTCCGCGCGCCGGCGCCGCGGTCGCAACGCCTTGCCCTTGTGCGAATCCCTATCTACAGCACCCTGCCTTCGGCTCCATCGTCGAACCCAGGCACGCGTCCCGACGCCCCCCCGTGCATCGGAGCCGCGATCGCGGCGGACTACGCGGCGCCAATCCCTGACTACGACACCCGAATCCCTGCCCTTCGCCTCACTCGAGCTTGCCGACCTTCTTCACGACGTCCGCCATCTTCGCCGCGTCGGCATCGACGTAGCGCTGGAACTCGGGCGCGTCCTGGTAGAGGATCGGGCTGCCGGCGACGTTCATCACCTGGCGCACGCGCTCGTCGTTCGCCGCCGCCTTCGAAGCTTCGCGGAGCTTCGCGACGACCGCGTCGGGCGTGCCCGCCGGAACGAACAGGCCCGACCACTGCGCGTAGTCGACCGGCACGCCCAGCTCGCGCAGGCTCGGAACGTCGGGCAGCGACGCGAGCCGCCCTTCGCCCCAGTGCGCGAGCACGCGCACCTTGCCGCTCTTGACGTGCTGGACGATCGTCGCGGGACCGGTCGCGATCGCGTCGACCTGGCCGCCGAGCAGCCCGACGATCGCCGGGCCGGCGCCGGTGTAGGGCACGTGCGTCAGCACGATCCCGCGATCGAGCGCCAGCATCGCCATCGGCATGTGCATCGTGCCGTAGTTGCCCGACGAGCCGAACGTCAGCTTGCCCGGCGCCGCCTTCGCGGCGGCGACGAAGTCGGCGAAGGTCTGCCAGGGCGATTCCGCCCGCACCGCCAGCACCGTCGGATCGGCGGTGAAGCGCGCGACCGGCTTGAGGTCGGCGATCTGGTATTGCGGCGGACGGCCGAGCACCTTGTCCGCCTCGGGCAGCACCGTGAGCGACGCGAGCGCGAGCAGCACCGTGTAGCCGTCGGGCTTCGCCTTCGCCGCGAGCCCCATGCCGATCGCGCCGCCGGCGCCGGGCTTGTTCTCGATGACGACCGGCTGCTTAAGCTCGCGCGACAGCGCGTCGGCGACCGGCCGCGCGACGGTGTCGGCGACGCCCCCGGGCGGGAACGGCACGATCATCGTGATCGCGCGGTCGGGGTATTGCGCCAAGGCCATCGGCGCGACCAGCACCGCGAGGAAGGCCGCGGTCAGCGTTGCGAGGGTGCGTTGAGTCGTCATGGGAGCTCCGCGAAGACCGTAGATAGTAGGTAGTACGTAGTGATTGGAAGTCTCGGTGTCGCCGGCCTCCCGACAACCGGGACGTCAATCACTACCTACTACCTACTATCTACGCCTTTCAGGCTTTTCCGAACACTTCGTTGAGCTGTTGCGTCACCCGCACGAACGTCGTGCGCTTCGAAAGCTCGCGCAGCCGCCGAGCGCCGACGTAGGTGCACGCCGAGCGCACGCCGCCCAGGATCTCCTGCGCGGTCTCGGCGACCGGCCCGCGGTACGGGATCAGCACGTCCTTGCCCTCGGCGGCCCGGTATTTCGCCACGCCGCCGGCGTACTTGTCCATCGCCATCCGGCTGCTCATCCCGTAGAACCGCATGAACCTGCGGCCGTCCCGCTCGACGACGTCGCCCGCCGATTCGTCGTGACCGGCGAACATGCCGCCCAGCATCACGAAGTCGGCGCCGCCGCCGAAGGCCTTCGCGATGTCGCCGGGCGTCGTGCAGCCGCCGTCCGCGCAGATGTGCCCCTCGAGGCCGTGCGCGGCGTCCGCGCACTCGATGATCGCCGAGAGCTGCGGGTAGCCGACGCCGGTCATCTTGCGCGTCGTGCACACCGAGCCCGGACCGATGCCGACCTTCACGATGTCGGCGCCCGACAGGATCAGCTCCTCGGTCATCTCGCCGGTCACGACGTTGCCGGCCATGATCACGAGGTGCGGATACGCGGCGCGCACTTTCGCCACGAAGCGCACGAAGCTCTCGGTGTAGCCGTTCGCGACGTCGATGCACAGGTAGCGTATCGCCGAGTCGGCGCCTTTCCCGGCCTTCGCCATCACCGCGTGCAGCTTCTCCTCGTCCGCGTCCTGGATGCCCATCGAGTAGAACGCCGCGCTCTTGCGCTCCAGCGCGCGGAAGAACGCGACGATCTCGTCGACCTCGTAGTGCTTGTGCAGCGCGACCGAGAGCCCGAACGGATCCAGCGCGCGCGCCATCTCGAACGTGCCGGTCGAGTCCATGTTCGACGCGACGATCGGGATGCCCGCGTACTCGGTCCCGGTGTGGCGGAACCGGAACTCGCGCGAGATGTCGACCTGCGAGCGCGTCGTCAGCGTCGAGCGCTTGGGCCGGATCAGCACGTCCTTGAAGTCGAGCTTGACGTCGTTCTCGAGGCGCATGGTTCGCTTCCCGCCCGGCGGCCGGGCACAAAAAACGCCGGGTCGCCAAGGGGCGGCACCGACGTTGATCGATTCTACGCCACCACCGGGACCCCTGTGGGTCGGTATCATGGCGGGCCCATGTCCTCGATCCGGCACCTCCTCGACCGCAACCGCGCCTGGGCCGCGGCGATCACCGCGAGGCAGCCGGATTTCTTCCGACGCCTCGCCGCGCAGCAGGCGCCCCGCTACCTGTGGATCGGCTGCGCGGACAGCCGCGTGCCGGCCAACGAGATCGTCGACCTCGACCCGGGCGAGCTCTTCGTCCACCGCAACGTCGCGAACGTGGTCGTGCACACGGACTTCAACTGCCTGTCGGTGCTGCAGTTCGCGGTCGACGTGCTGAAGGTCGAGCACGTGATGGTCGTCGGCCACTACGGCTGCGGCGGCATCCGGGCGGCGGTCGACGAGAGCGCGCACGGCCTCATCGACAACTGGCTGCGCCACGTGCAGGACGTCGCGGCGCGGCACCGCGAGCCGCTCGCTCGCGCGCCCGCCGGCGAGCCGCGCTACGATCGCCTCTGCGAGCTCAACGTGATCGAGCAGGTCGTCAACGTGGCGCGCACGACGATCGTGCAGGGTGCGTGGTCGCGGGCGCAGCCGGTCACGCTGCACGGCTTCGTCTACGGGCTCAAGGACGGCCTGCTGCGCGACCTCGGGATCGAGGCGGCGTCGATGGCCGGCCTCGAGCGCGACTACGCAGCCGCCGTCGGCCGCTACCTTCCTTGAGGAGCCTCGATGCGCATCCCCGCCCCGCTCTTCGTCTCCCTCGCGGCCGCAGTGATCTCCTGCGCGCCGCCGGCGATCGCGCAGGACTACCCGTCCCGCCCGATCAAGATCATCGTGCCCTTCTCGCCCGGCGGCGCGGTCGACGGGCCGACGCGCATCGTGGCGCAGAAGCTCTCGGAGCGCCTCGGCCAGCAGGTCGTCGTCGAGAACAAGCCCGGCGCGGGCGCGACGCTCGGCGCCGGCGAGGTCGCGAAGGCCGCACCGGACGGCTACACGCTGCTGCTCGCGTCGCAGACCAACGCGATCAGCGCGACGATGTACACGAAGCTGCCGTTCGACCCGATCGAGGATTTCGCGCCGGTGATGCTCGTGGGCGAGGAGCCCGGCGTGCTCGTCGTGCACCCGTCGTTCCCGGCGAAGACCTTCGACGAGTTCCTCGCGTACGTCCGCGCGAACCCCGGCAAAGTCGACTACGCCTCGTCCGGCAACGGCAGCGGCCAGCATCTGTTCGCCGCGATGCTCGCGTCCATGGCGGGCCTCCAGATGAACCACATCCCGTACAAGGGCAGCGGGCAGGCGACCGCCGACCTCCTCGGCGGGCAGGTGCCGGTCGCGATCCCCGGCACCGCGGGCATGATGGGCCACATCAAGGCGGGCAAGCTGCGCGCGCTCGCGACCACCGGCGCGAAGCGCGCCGAGGCGCTGCCCGACCTGCCGACGATCGGCGAGACGCTGCCCGGCTACGAGGCCTACGTCTGGCTCGGCATCCTCGCGCCGAAGGGCACGCCGCAGCCGGTGATCGACAGGCTGCACCGCGAGCTCGCCTGGGCGATGACGCAGCCGGACGTCAAGGCGTTCTACGCGGGGCACAACCTCGAGATCGTCGCGTCGACGCCCGAGGCGTTCGGCAAGTTCTTCCGGGACGAGCGCGATCGCTGGGCGCGCGTGATCAGGGACACCGGCGCGAAGATCGACTGAGGACTTTCGAATGAACGCGAGAACCGACCCGGGCGTCGCCGCCGTCACCGGCGTCGAGCACTGGACGACGAAGGGCGCCGACGTGCGCCTGTTCCTCTGGCAGAAGTTCGCCGGCAGCCCCGAAGGCAAGCCCTGCGTGCTGTTCGTCCACGGCTCGTCGATGGCCTCGACGCCGACCTTCGACCTCACGGTGCCCGCGCGGCCCGACTCGTCGGTGATGGACTGGTTCGCGAAGCGCGGATTCGAGTGCTGGTGCGTCGACATGGAGGGCTACGGCCGCAGCTCGAAGCACCGCGACATCCCGTGCGACATCGCCAACGGCGCGGACGACCTCGCCGCCGCGACCGACTACATCATGCGCACGCGGGGCGTGAAGCGGTTCCTGGTCTACGGCATCTCGTCGGGCGCGCTTCGCGCCGCGCTGTTCGCCGAGCGGCATCCGGAGCGCGTCGCGCGCCTCGCGCTCGACGCGTACGTCTGGACCGGCGACGGCAGCCCGACGCTCGAGCAGCGGCGCAGGAAGCTGCCGGAATTCCTGAAGTCGAACCGCCGCCCGATCGACCGCGCGTTCGTCCACTCGATCTTCCAGCGCGACCATCCGGACTGCGCCGACCCGATCACCGTCGACGCGTTCGCCGACGCGATCCTCGCGCTCGACGATTCGATGCCGAACGGCACCTACATCGACATGTGCTCGCGCCTGCCGGTCAACGATCCCGCGAGGATCACGGTGCCGACGATCGTGATGCGGGGCCAGCACGACGGCATCGCGGGCTTCGGCGACCTCATCGCGTTCTTCGAGAAGCTCCCGTCGCCCGACAAGCAGTTCGTCGTGATGCCTGGCATCTCGCACGCGAGCTTCCAGCAGAAGAACTACCTCCTGGTCTACCACATCCTGCACGCGTTCTTCACGCAGCCGGCCCCCGCCTACGTCGGCTGACGCGCCGTGACGCTCCCCGACTGGCCGCTGTCGGCGCTCGCGACGGCGTGGTGCGCCTTCGCGCTGTTCGCGGGCTATGCGGTGCGCGGCGCGGCAGGCTTCGGCTCGGGCGTCGTGATGACGCCGCTGATGGCGTTCGTGCTGCCGCTGTCGACGGTCGCGCCACTCGTCACGTTCCTCGGGCTGTTCGTGTCGCTCCGGCAGATGTGGATCGACCGGCCGCTCGTCGCGTGGAACCACCTCGCCGCTTTCATCCCCGGCATCCTGGTCGGCGTGCCCCTCGGCATATGGGCGTTCCGCGAGGTCGATCCGGCGCTGCTCATCCGCGCGCTCGGCGCCTACGTGGTCGCCTATGCGCTCTACAGCCTGTTCTTCGCGCACGAGGGCGCGCCGCACCGGCGCCTGCCCGCCTGGACGGCGATCCCGATCGGGACCGCCGGCTCGATCGTCGCGACGCTGTTCGGCGGCATGGCCGGTCCGGTGTACGTCACCTACCTCGACGGCGTCGGCCTCGCGAAGCGCGCGTTCCGCGTCACCGTCTCGACGACGCTGCTCGTGCTCTCGGTCGTCCGCTCGGTCGCGTATCTCGCCGCGGGCGTGTTCCGCCCGCAGGACTTCCTGCTGGTGCTCGCTGCGGCGCTCCCGGTCGCGCTCGGCACGCTCGCCGGCGAACGGCTGCACGATCGCATCGGCCAGGCGGCGTTCCGCCGCATGGTCGGCGGGCTGCTGGTCGTTTCGGGGCTGCTGCTGATCGCGCGGCCAGGTACCTGAAAGGCGGGCGTCGAAAGGAAAGAGAGGAAGGGCTCGGCGTCGCGCCGAAGGCGGCCGGCGCGACTCGCCGAACCGCCAATCCCTACCTACCACACCCCATCTACGCCTTTCGGCGCTCCGGCGCGCCTCAGTGATGCAGGATCTTGGCGAGGAACTGCTGCGCCCGCTCGCTGCGCGGCTTGCCGAAGAAGTCGTCCTTCGTCGCGTCCTCGACGATCTGCCCCTTGTCCATGAAGATGACGCGGTTCGCGACCTTGCGCGCGAACCCCATCTCGTGCGTCACGACCATCATCGTCATGCCTTCCTTCGCGAGGCCGACCATCACGTCGAGCACCTCGTTGATCATCTCCGGGTCGAGCGCCGAGGTCGGCTCGTCGAAGAGCATGCAGATCGGGTCCATCGACAGCGCGCGCGCGATCGCGACGCGCTGCTGCTGGCCGCCCGAGAGCTGGCCGGGGAATTTGTCCTTCTGCGCGATCAGGCCCACGCGGTCGAGGTACTTGAGTCCGCGCGTCCGCGCCTCCTCCTCCCCGCGCCCCAGCACCTTGATCTGGCCGAGCGTGAGGTTCTGCGTGATCGTCAGGTGCGGGAACAGCTCGAAGTGCTGGAACACCATCCCGACGCGCGCGCGGAGCTTCGGCAGGTCGGTCTTCGGGTCGTTGACCGCGATGCCGTCGACGACGATCTGGCCCTTCTGGAACGGCTCGAGCGCGTTGACGACCTTGATCAGCGTCGACTTGCCGGATCCGGACGGTCCGCAGACGACGATGACCTCCCCCTTCTCGACCTTGGTCGTGCAGTCGGTCAGCACCTGGAAGCTGCCGTACCACTTGGACACGTCCTTGATTTCGATCATCGGCATGGCGGGCGGCCCCTTATCGGACAATCGCGATCTTCTGCTGCAGCCGCTTCACGAGCAGCGACAGGCCGAAGCTGACGACGAAGTACACGAGCGCGGCGAACAGGTACATCTCGACCAGCCGTCCGTCGCGCTGCGCCACCTTCGAGGCCGCGCCGAGGAAGTCGGTGATCGACAGCACGTAGACGAGCGAGGTGTCCTGGAACAGGATGATCGTCTGCGTCAGCAGGATCGGGATCATGTTCCGGAACGCCTGCGGCAGCACGACCGTCCCCATCGTCTGCCAGTAGTTGAGCCCGAGCGCGTAGCCGGCCCACACCTGCCCGCGCGGGATCGACTGGATGCCCGCGCGCATGATCTCCGAGTAGTACGCCGCCTCGAACATCGTGAACGTGATCACCGAGCTCGCGAACGCGCCGACCTTGATCGGCTGCGAGGATCCAGTGATCCACGCGCCGATGTACGGCACGAGGAAGTAGAACCAGAAGATCACGAGCAGCAGCGGGATCGACCGCATCAGGTTCACGTAGCCGGTCGCGGCCAGCGACAGCCACTTGAGCGACGAGAGCCGCATCATCGCGAGCAGCGTCCCGAAGACGATGCCGCCCACCGCGGCGAGGCCGGTGAGCGTGAGCGTGAAGGTCATCCCCTCCTTGAAGAGGTAGCCGAACGAGCGCTGGATGACGTCGACGTCGAAGCCGCCCATGGCTCAATGCCCCCCGCCGACCGCCGCCGGCCCGATGAAGCCGGGCACCGCGACGCTCTTCTCGAGCCAGCGCATCAGGTTCACGACGATCAGGTTGACGACGATGTAGATCACCGTCGCCGCGGTGAACGCCTCGAACACCTGGAACGTGAACTCCTGCATCGACCGTGCGGCCGCGGTCAGCTCGACCAGGCCGATCGTCAGCGCGACCGAGGTGTTCTTGATCAGGTTCATCGTCTCGCTGGTGAGCGGCGGGAGGATGATGCGGAACGCCATCGGCAGCAGCACGTAGCGGTAGGTCTGCGCCTGCGTGAGGCCGAGCGCGGTGCCGGCCATCCGCTGCCCGCGCGGAAGCGCCTGGATGCCGGCGCGCACCTGCTCGGCGACGCGCGAGGCGGTGAAGAGGCCGAGGCCGATCACCGCGGGCACGAACGACGCCCACGGCGGCGCCATGTGCTTGATCGCATCGCCGATCGACTGCGGCAGGAGCTCCGGGAGCACGAAGAACCACAGGAACAGCTGGACGAGCAGCGGGACGTTGCGGAAGAACTCGACGTAGCCGTTGCCGAGCCGCACGAGCCACTTGCGATCGGTCGTCCGCACCACGCCGATCACCGAGCCCAGCAGGAGCGCGATGACGCCGGCGCACAGCGCGGCGAGCAGCGTCCAGCCCAGCCCGAGGATCAGCGTCATGAACCACGTGTGCTGACTGTCGGCCGACGTCTGCCAGAGGATGCCCCAGTTCCAGTTGTATTTCACCGCGAGCCTCCCCTCAGGACGCGCTGCGACGGAACGGGGACGATTTGCGCCGATCCCCCTGCGCGGCGACTATAGCAAACAAAACGGGGAGCCGAGGCTCCCCGTCGCTGCTGCACTGCGGCGCTCTGCGTCGCCGCACCGAGTCGTCACTTGTAGACGGCCGGGTCCGGGCTCGACGTGGGGCTCGCGAGCACGCGCTTCAGCTGCGGGCTCATCGGAACGTTGAGCGCGATGCCCTTCGGCGGGATCGGCTTGTTGAACCACTTGTCGTAGAGCGCGGCCATCTCGGGGCTCGTGTAGAGCTTCGCCGTGGCGCCGTCGACGACCTTGCGGAACCCCTCGTCGTCGCGCGGCATCATCGCGCCGTAGGGCTCGACGGTGTAGGCCTCGCTGCCGACCATGAACTCCGACGGATTCTTCGAGTTCGCGACCAGGCTGTAGAGGAGGATGTCGTCCATGAAGAACGCGACGGCGCGGCCGGTCTCGACCATCAGGAACGCCTCGGCGTGGTCCTTCGCGGTCAGGATCGACATGCCGAGGTTCTGCTTCGCGTTCTCCTCGGTGACCCACTTGAGGTTCGTCGTGCCCGACGTCGAGACGATGGTCTTGCCCTTCAGGTCGGCGAGCGTGTTGATGTTCGACGACTTCTTCGCGACGTAGCGGTTCGCGGTCACGAAGTAGGTGTTCGTGAAGCCGACCTGCTTCTGACGATCCGCGTTGTTCGTCGTCGAGCCGCACTCCAGGTCGATCGTGCCGTTCGCGATCAGCGGGATGCGGGTGGCCGAGGTCACCGGGTTCAGCGCGACCTTGAGGTTGGGCATCTTGAGCTCGGCCTTGATCGCGTCGACGACGCGCATGCAGATGTCGACCGCGTAGCCGACGACCTGCTGCTTGTCGTCGTAGTACGAGAACGGGATCGAGCTGTCGCGGTGGCCGATCGTGATCGTGCCGGACTCCTTGATCTTCTTCAGCGTCGGCGAGTCCTGCGCGAGCGCGGGCGCCGCGACGAACGCCGCAACCAGGACGGCGAGGGAAAGCTTTTGCATTGCGGTATCTCCGGGAGAGGGGTTCGGGTTCGCCGCCGGCGCGCGCACCGGGCGAAACCGGCCGAGTTTACAGAAGGCCGGGGGCGCTGTCCAAGCCGCCGGCCGGCTGCCGGCGGTGCCGGGCCCAGGCGTCGGCGCAGGCCCGCGCGAGCGCCTCGGTCGGGTCGATCCAGGGGGCACCGGGGCGGACGCCCGCGGCCGACAGCCCCGGCGGGACCTCGGTGCAGCCCAGCACGATGGCGCGCGCCCCCGATCGCTCGAGCGAGGCGATCACGCCCGCGAACCGTTCGCCGCCTTCGTCCGCCCGGCCCCCCTTCACGGCGGCGATGCCCGCGCGAACCGCCTCGACGTCGGCCGGCGCGTCCGGCGTCGCGACCCGGTAGCCCGCGCGCTCGAGGCGCCCCGAGAACAGCCCGATCGCGTGCGTCGCCTCGGTCGCGATGACGCCGACCGCAGCGCCCCGGGGCACGCGGGACTCGACCTCGGCGAGCGCCGCATCCGCGATGTGCAGGAACGCGGCGTCGATCCCGGCGGCGAGCTCGTCGTGCCACCGGTGCGCGGTGTTGCAGGGCATCGCGAGCAGCGTCGCGCCCGCCGCGAGGAGCCGGTCGCGTGCGTCGAGCATCGCGGGAAGCGGCGAGGGGCCGCCGGACAGGATCGCAGCGACACGCGACGGGATCTGCGGGATCGACGCGACGATCGACGGGACGTGGTCCGCGTCGCCGTCCGCCGGCGTGCACGCGGCGAGCTTGGCGAGGAAATCGACGGTGGCGAGCGGCCCCATGCCGCCCAGCACGCCCAGCAGGAAACCGGGATCGCCGGTCAATGGGGTCAGACTCGATTGGCCGGGCGATGGCCGCGACGGGGGGTCCAGCGACTCAATCGAGTCTGACCCCATTGACCCGATGCTAGTGACGCACCGGCGGGCGCGGCTCGGTCAGGTTCTCGGGGGACAGGATGCGGTCGAGATCGTCCTTCGAGAGCCAGCCCTTCTCGAGCACCAGCTCGACGACGCCGCGCCCGGTGGCGTGGGCCTCCTTCGCGAGCGCGCTCGACTTCTCGTAGCCGATGTACGGATTCAACGCGGTGACGATGCCGATCGTCTGGCGCACCGTGTCCGCGAGGCGCTCGCGATTCGCGGTGATGCCGACGACGCACTGGCGCGCCAGCACGATGCAGGCCTGCTTGAGGTGCGGGATGCTGCGGAACAGGCTGTAGGCGATGACCGGCTCGAACGCGTTCAGCTGCAGCTGCCCGCCTTCCGCCGCCATCGTGACCGTCATGTCGTTGCCGATCACCTCGAACGCGACCTGGTTGACGACCTCCGGGATCACCGGATTGATCTTGCCCGGCATGATCGAGCTGCCCGCCTGCACCGCCGGCAGGTTGATCTCGCCCAGGCCCGCGCGCGGGCCGGAGGACAGCAGCCGAAGGTCGTTGCAGGTCTTCGACAGCTTCACGGCGATGCGCTTCAGCACGCCGGAGAGCTGCACGAACGCGCCGCAGTCCTGCGTCGCCTCGACGAGGTTCTCGGCGGTCTTGACCTGCACGCCCGACAGCGCGACCAGGTGCTTGCACGCGAGCGGCGCGTAGCCGGGGTGCGAATTGATGCCGGTGCCGATCGCGGTCGCGCCGAGGTTGATCTCCTCGATCAGCGCGCCGGCCTCGACGAGCCGCTGCTGGTCCTCGCCCAGCATCACCGCGAAGGTCGAGAACTCCTGCCCGAGCGTCATCGGCACCGCGTCCTGCAGCTGCGTGCGCCCGACCTTGAGGACGTCCTTGAACTCCTCGGACTTCGCCGCGAACGCGCGCTTGAGCTCCTCCATCGCCGCGATCAGGTCGACGATCGCGAAGCGCGCGGCGAGACGCACCGCCGTCGGGTACACGTCGTTCGTGCTCTGCCCCATGTTGACGTGCTCGATCGGGTGCAGGAACGCGTAGTCGCCCTTCTTCCGGCCGCCGAGCTCGAGCGCGCGGTTCGCGATCACCTCGTTGGCGTTCATGTTGGTCGAGGTGCCCGCCCCGCCCTGGATCTGGTCGACGACGAACTCGCCGTGCAGCGCGCCCGACGCGATCTCCTTGCACGCGGCGATGATGAGCTTCGCCTTCGCGTGGTCGAGGAGCCCGAGCTCGTAGTTGGTCTGCGCGGCCGCGTTCTTGACGAGCGCGAGCGCCCGCACGAGCTCGGGCCACAGGCCGATCGCGCGCATCGTGATCGGGAAGTTCTCGACCGCGCGCAGCGTGTGGACGCCCCAGTAGGCGTCGGCGGGGATCTCGCGCTCGCCCAGGAGGTCGTGCTCGATGCGGACTGCGCCTTGCGTGGCGGACGGCATGTCGGTGCCTCCGGATGTGATGCGCGGCACTCTACACCGCGCCCCCGCGCCGCGCCATGCGCACCGCGGCGAAGCCCGGCGGGTATGATCGCGCGATGGACGACACGCGCCTCGCCCCGGTCCTCGCGCCCGATGCGCTGCGCGCCGTCGAGTCGCGGCACGCGGGCGAGCCGCTCATGGAGCGCGCGGGCGTCGCGGCCGCCGGCGTGGCGCAGGCCATGCTCGCCGGCTCGCGCGGCGGGCGCGTCGTCGTGCTCGCCGGGCCCGGCAACAACGGCGGGGACGGATTCGTCGTGGCACGCGAGCTCGCGCGCGCGTTCCACGACGTCGAGGTCGTGTTCGCCCACGATGCGACGCGCCTGCCGGCCGACGCGCGGGCGGCCCACGCGTCGTGGCTCGCCGCGGGCGGGTCGATCGTCGACCGTCCGCGCGCCGGCGCGCCGTCGCTCGTCGTCGACGCGCTCTACGGCATCGGCCTCGCGCGGCCGATCGGGGGCACCGACGCCGAGCTCGTCGCGTGGGCGAACGACGCGGGCGCGCCGATCCTCGCTCTCGACGTGCCGAGCGGGCTCGCTGCGGGCACCGGCACGCTGCACGATCCCGCGATCCGCGCGTCGGCGACCGCGACGTTCATCGCGCTGAAGCCCGGGCTCCTCACCGGCGACGGCCCCGACGTCGCGGGCGACGTGACCGTCCACACGCTCGGGCTCGACGGCGAGCTCGCTTCGGCGCGCGGTCGCCGGCTCGACTGGCCGCTGCTCGACGCGATGCGCCCCGAATCGCTCGCGCGAGCGCGGCGCAACGTGCACAAGGGCACGTTCGGCACGCTCGCGGTGATCGGGGGCGCTCCCGGCATGACCGGCGCGCCGGTGCTCGCCGGGCGTGCCGCGGTGCGAACCGGCGCGGGCAAGGTGCGCCTGGGATTCGTCGCGGCCTCGCACCCCGGCATCGACCCGGTCGCGCCGGAGCTGATGCTCGGGGACGTCGTCCGCGCGCTCGACGGCGCCGACGCGATCGTCGCTGGCCCGGGCATGGGCACCGACGACGCCGGGGCGAACGCGCTGCGACGCACGATCGACGCCGGCGTGCCGCTCGCGCTCGACGCCGACGCCCTCAATCTCGTCGCCGCCTCGGCTTCGCTGCGTTCCGCGATTGCCGCGCGCGGCGCGCCGACGCTCGCGACGCCCCATCCCGCGGAAGCCGCGCGCCTGCTCGGCACGACGACCGACGACGTGCAGCGCGATCGCGTCGCCGCGGCGCACGCTCTCGCGCGCATGCTGAACGCGAACGTGGTGCTCAAGGGCGCGGGCAGCGTCCTCGCGCATCCGGACGGCCGCTTCGACGTGAACGCGAGCGGCAACCCGGCGCTCGCGACC
>JBGAHH010000156.1:0-3410 GCA_044226265.1 Casimicrobiaceae bacterium
CCGCGCCCGCGGAGACGAAGGCCGCGGCGCCCGCGCCGGCGCCCGCAGCGTCGACGCCGCCGGCGCCCCCGGCCAAGGCGGTGGCGCCGAAGGAAGTCGGCTACGTCGTCCAGCTCGCGGCGTTCTCCGACGACAAGGGCGCGAACGCGCTCGCGGGCAAGCTCAAGCGCGCCGGCTACCCGGCCTACACCGAGACGCTTACGACCACGCGCGGGACGCTGTGGCGCGTGCGCGTCGGCCCGTTTCCGTCGCGCGACGCGGCGGCGCAGTCCCGCGACCGGCTGAAGGGCGAGGGCCACGCGGGCATCGTCGTCCCGGCGAAGTAGCCGTCGGCGGGAGCGATGATCGCTCGGGCGCCGCGACCGATCCCGACCCCGGAGCGACGCCGGTGACCTGGCTCGACGTCGGCGCGATCTCGGTCGTCGCCGTCTCGGTGCTGTTCGCCTACGCGCGAGGCGTGATCCGCTCGCTGATCGGCACGGCGGCCTGGGTGATCGGCTTCGTCGTGGCGCTCGCGTTCGCGCCGCTCGTCGGCGACCACCTGCCGAAGGTGCACGACGCGCCGGCGGTGCCCTACGTGATCGCGTTCGTGCTGCTGTTCGTCGCCGCGATCGTCGTCGGCGCGCTCGTCGCCTGGCCGCTCCGCGCGATCGTGCGCAAGGCCGGCATGGGCTTCCTCGACGCGTCGCTCGGCGCGACCTTCGGGTTCGTCCGAGGGATCGCGATCATGGTGGCGTTCGCGCTGATCGCCGGCGTCACCGGGATGGCGCAGCGCGATTGGTGGCAGAATGGCTTCCTCGCGCCGTCCCTCGCGTCGGCGGCCCTGGCCCTCCGGCCCTGGCTCCCGAGCGCCTGGGCGGAGCGCCTGGACTTCTCGCCCCCGATGCCTTCCCCCCGAAGCGCGCTGCGCGAGCCGTTCTCCGACGGGCGGGCGGCGGCCGCGCGGCCGACGCGCGGCGCCTCGAACGAGGGCTGAGCCATGTGCGGCATCGTCGGCGCCGTCTCGCACGCGCCGGTCAACCAGCTCCTCTACGACGGGCTCATGCTGCTGCAGCACCGCGGGCAGGACGCGGCCGGCATCGTGACGAGCGAAGGCAACGTGTTCCACATGTTCAAGGGCCAGGGCTACGTGCGCGACGTGTTCCGCACGCGGCACATGCGCGACCTCACCGGCGCCGCGGGCATCGGCCACTGCCGCTACCCGACCGCGGGCAACGCGTTCTCCGAGCTCGAGACTCAGCCGTTCTACGTCAACGCGCCGTTCGGCATCACGCTCGGCCACAACGGCAACCTGACCAACAGCGACGCGCTGAAGCGCGAGCTCTTCCAGCTCGACTTCCGCCACGTCAACACGAACAGCGACAGCGAGGTGCTGCTGAACGTGCTCGCGCTCGAGCTCGAGCGCGCGGCGCAGCACCACCGCCTCGATCCCGAGGCGATCTTCCGCGCGGTGGCCGGCGTGCACCGGCGCTGCCGCGGCGCCTACGCGATCGTCGCGATGATCGCGGGCTACGGGATGCTCGCGTTCCGCGACCCGTTCGGCATCCGGCCGCTGATCGTCGGCACGAACGAGACGCTCGCCGGCCCCGAGTACATGGTCGCCTCCGAGTCGGTCGCGCTCGAGGCCTGCGGCTTCCGCGTGCTGCGCGACGTCGAGCCGGGCGAGGCGATCTTCGTCGACTTCGCCGGCCGCATGCACGCGCGCCAGTGCGCGGACGCGCCGCGCCTCACGCCCTGCATCTTCGAGTACGTCTACCTCGCGCGGCCCGACAGCGTGATCGACGGCACGAGCGTCTACGAGTCGCGGATCCACATGGGCGGCGAGCTCGCGCGCCGGATCCGCGCGATGCCCGACGTCGCCGACATCGACGTGGTGATCCCGATCCCCGACTCGAGCCGCCCGTCCGCGATGCAGCTCGCGGGGGACCTCGGCCTCGTCTACCGCGAGGGCTTCGTCAAGAGCCGCTACGTCGGCCGCACGTTCATCATGCCGGGCCAGGCGATGCGCAAGAAGAGCGTCCGTCAGAAGCTCAACCCGATCGGGATGGAGTTCGAGGGCAAGGTCGTGCTGCTCGTCGACGACTCGATCGTGCGCGGCACGACGTCGCGCGAGATCGTGCAGATGGCGCGCGACGCCGGGGCGCGAAAGGTGTACTTCGCTTCCGCGAGCCCGCCCGTGCGGTTCCCGAACGTCTACGGCATCGACATGCCGAACCAGACCGAGCTCGTCGCGCACGGCCGCACCGAGGCCGAGGTCGCGCTCGAGATCGGCGCGGACCGCCTGATCTACCAGGACCTCGCCGCGCTCAAGTCCGCGGTGCGCGCCGCCAACCCGCGGCTCGCCGAGTTCGAGGCGTCCTGCTTCGACGGGCGCTACGTCACCGGCGACGTCACGCCCGAGTACCTGCGCCAGCTCGCGGGCCAGCGGCACGAGGGACGCGGCGAGCCGGTCCGCGACGACGACACGGTCGGGACGTCGGCATGAGGACGCTCCCCCCGAAGCGCGCTGCGCGCGCGCTCCCCCGGGGGGCGCGGCGATCTCGGGCCTGCCTGTCGATCGCCGCTCGCTCCGATTCCCGCCTGGCGCGTCGACGGCCATGATCACGATCGAGTCGTTCCTCGTGCTCGCGTTCGCGGTGGTCGTGATCGGCATCATCGTGTGGCGACGCGACGTGAAGGCCGGGCGCGTGATGCGCACGACGATGCGCGGGCCGGTGACCGTGATGCGCGATCGCTTCGCGCACCGGGCGTCCCCGCCCGGCGCGGCGACGCCGCCCGGGGCCCCCGCGTCGCCGACGCCGCCGGCGCAGGCGACGCCGCCGAGGCCCGACGCGGGCGAAGGCCCGGGCGGCTGACGCAAGCTGACGCGAACCGTCGTCATCTCGTCACATAGCCGTCGCACGATGGGCGCTCCCGTCCGCGTGGAGCGCCCCGCGTGTCGTCCGGCACCTTCCTCGTCGTCGCCGCGGTCGTGCTCGTCGTGGGCGCCCTCGTCGCGTGGCGCGATCGCAGGGCGCGCCGCCGCAACGGACAGGGGGACACGATCGCGCCGCATCCGCGGTTCGCGTACCGCGAGTTCGAGGGCCGATCGTCGTCGCAGCTGATGCGCGAAGGTGCGACCGTCGTGCGGCGCGACGCCTCCGGCGCGACCGGCGGCGAATCGGCGCCGTCCCGCATCGACGTCGAGCGCGACGCGACGGGAACCGACGCCGCCTGATCGCTCGCCGACGCCGCGATTGACCGCGGCGGGCGTCCGCGGTAGCATCGTCTCTGCGCCGATTTGAGCTTCAGCTTGCGGGCGCATAACAAATGCCGCTAAAGCGAGGTTCGCCTTGAGTCCGGGGATACCGGGCCAGGGCACACGAAACCCGTCCGGCGGCCGATGCGGCCCACATGCCCGACGGGTTTTT
>JBGAHH010000051.1:0-27868 GCA_044226265.1 Casimicrobiaceae bacterium
CGGGAGGCGCCATGTCGTTCGGAACCGAGTTTCGCGAGTTCGCCCTCAAGGGCAACGTCGTCGACCTCGCGGTCGGCGTCATCATCGGCGGGGCGTTCGGCAAGATCGTCGACTCGCTCGTCAAGGACATCATCATGCCGATCGTGAGCCGCGTGTTCGGCGGCCTCGACTTCAGCAATTGGTTCGTCGTGCTGAAGGACCCGCCCGCCGGCTACGGCGGGCCGATGACCTACGAGGCGCTCACGAAGGCGGGCGTTCCGCTGTTCGCGTACGGCAACTTCATCACGGTCGCGATCAACTTCGCGATCCTGGCGCTGATCATCTTCATGATGGTGCGCGCGATCAACCGGCTGCGCCGCGAGGCGCCGCCCGCGCCGCCCGCGCCGAAGGAAGAGGTCGTGCTGCTGACCCAGATCCGCGACGCGCTGAAGCGCTGACCCGCGCCCTGCCGCGCGCCCGGCCGGGGGGACGGGCACGGCGAGACCCGTTGCGCCCGATCCTCCCCCTCCTGGTCCTTGCCGCGGGGCTCTGCGCGTCGCCCGCAGGGGCGCAGACGTTGCCGCTGGTGCCGGTCGCGCCCGGCCTCCAGGGCCCGGTCGACATCGCGAACGCCGGCGACGGCAGCGGGCGCCTCTTCGTCGCGCAGAAGAACGGCTTCGTCAGGATCGTGCGCGGCGGCGTCGCGGTCGAGCCGCCGCTCCTCGACGTCCACGACCTCATCCTGACCGGCGACGAGCGCGGGTTCCTCGGCATCGCCTTCCACCCGCGGTTCGCGACGACCCGCTACCTCTACGTCAACTACACGCGCAAGCCGGACGGCGCGACGGTGATCGCGCGCTACCGCGTGCCGCCCGAGACGCCCGACCGGGCCGACCCCGACTCCGCCGCGATCCTGCTCGTCGTCGACCAGCCGTACGCGAACCACAACGGCGGCGGTCTCCGGTTCGGGCCGGACGGGCTCCTGTACGTCGGCACGGGCGACGGCGGCGGCGCGAACGATCCGCAGAACCGCGCGCAGGACCCGACGACGCTGCTCGGCAAGATGCTGCGGATCGACGTCGACGGCGCGTTTCCGTACGCGATCCCGCCGTCCAATCCCTACGCGGGCGGCGGCGGACGGCCCGAGATCTGGGCGATCGGCCTGCGCAATCCCTGGCGCTACGCGTTCGATCCCCGCAACGGCGACCTGTGGATCGGCGACGTCGGGCAGGACCAGGTCGAGGAGGTCGACGTCGTGCCGCTCGACGCGCCCGCGCCGAACTTCGGCTGGCGCGTGATGGAGGGCGACCGTTGCACGACCCTGGGCGGCGGCCCGGCGGGCTGCGGCGCGCCGATCTACACGCCGCCCGCCGTGCAGTACACGCACGCCGAGGGCTGCTCGGTCACCGGCGGCGAGGTGAACCTGTCGAGCGGGTTTGCCGCGTTCGCCGGCGCTTTCCTGTTCGCGGACTTCTGCAGCGGCAAGGTGTGGGCCGCGGTCGGCTCGCGCGCGGCGGGCTACGTGCGCCAGAGCGTCGGCGCCGCGGGCTTCCAGGTGAGCGCGTTCGGGCGCGACGAGGCGGGCGAGATCTACGTCGCGGACTTCGGCGGCGGCCGGGTCCTGCGCTTCGGCACGCCCGCGCCGCCGGCGAGCGTCCCCGTGGTCGAGTACCACCACGCGGGCCTCGACCACTACTTCATCACGTCGGACCCCGCGGAGATCGCGGGGCTCGACGCCGGCGCCTACGCCGGCTGGGCCCGGACCGGCGAGGGTTTCCGCGCTTGGCCCGGCGCGCGCGACGGCGCGGTGCCGATCTGCCGGTTCTGGCTGCCGCAGGCGGCGGGCGGCTCGCATTTCTTTTCGGCCGATCCCGCGGAATGCGCGCTCGCGCAGGCGCTCTTCCCGTCGTTCGTGCTGGAGAATCCGGCCGCAATGTTCCTCGCGGTGCCCGATCATGCGACCGGCGCGTGCGATCCGCTCGCGCAGCCGGTGTACCGGATCTGGAACCGGCGTGCGGACACCAATCACCGCTACACGACCTCCGCGGCCCTGCGCGACCTGATGGTGGCCTCGGGCGGCGTCGCCGAAGGCTACGGCCCCGATGCGGTGGCGATGTGCGCGCCCCGCTGAGCCCGCGATCCGCGCGTCCGGCCTCGCCCGGCGCACGGGAAAGCTGATCGCGATCAAGCCGGCGCATTGACCGGCCGGGCCGGCGATGTGCCAGAATCCGGCCATTCGTCGCATGCGACGCGGGGCTGCCCGAAGCGCCCCGGCCGGACGAGAACGACGATCCCGGCGGTTCCTGCGCGCGGACGACGCGCGCCGATCCGATCCGGCTTCCCGTGAATCCCTGGAGGAGAACCATGGCTCCACGCAAGCTCGCGACCGCGCTCGCCGCCGTCCTGTCGATCGCCGTCGCTCCCGCCGCGCTCGCCGACATCAACGTCGGCGTGACGCTCTCGGCCACCGGACCCGCGGCGTCGCTCGGCATCCCCGAGAAGAACACGTTCGAGCTCCTGCCGACGTCGATCGCCGGCGAGAAGATCAACTGGATCGTCCTCGACGACGGCTCGGACACGACCAAGGCCGTGCAGAACTCGAAGAAGCTGATCGGCGAGGACAAGGTCGACGTGCTCGTGGGCTCGACGATCACGCCGAACTCGCTCGCGATGGTGGACGTCGCGGCCGAGGCCGAGATCCCGATGATCTCGATGGCGGCGTCGGCCCGCATCGTCGACCCGGCGAACCCGAAGACGCGGTGGATCTTCAAGACGCCGCAGTCCGACGCGCTGATGGCCGACGCGATCGCGGTGAGCATGAAGGCGAACGGCGTGAAGACGCTGGGCTACATCGGCTTCGCGGACGCCTACGGCGACGGCTGGCTCGCCGAGATCAAGCGCTCGGCGCAGACGGCGGGCATCCAGGTCGTCGCCGAGGAGAAGTACAACCGCAACGACACGTCGGTGACCGGCCAGACCCTCAAGCTGATCGCCGCGAAGCCGGACGCGGTGCTGATCGGCGCGGCGGGCACGCCCGGCGCGACGCCGCAGAAGGAGCTCGTCGCGCGCGGCTACAAGGGCAAGATCTACCAGACGCACGGCGTGGCGAACCCGGACTTCCTGCGCGTCGTGGGCAAGGACGGCAACGGCACGCTGCTGCCGGCGGGCCCGATGCTGGTCTGGGAGCAGCTGCCCGACACGAACCCGATCAAGAAGGTCGCCGCCGAGTACGTCACCGCCTACGAGAAGAAGTTCGGCACGCGCTCGACGTTCGGCGGCCACGCCTACGACACCTACCTGCTGCTCCGCGCCGCCGTGCCTGAGGCGCTCAAGGCGGGCAAGCCGGGCACCAAGGCGTTCCGGACCGCGTTGCGCGACGCGCTCGAGAAGGCGAACGTGGTCGGGACGCACGGCGTCTTCGTGATGTCGCAACACGACCACAACGGGCTCGACAACCGCGCGCGGGTGATGGTGCGGATCGACAACGACAAGTGGGTCCTGGTCAAGTGACCGCGTAGCACCCCGACGGGCCGGCCGGGACCTCCCCGCCGGCCCGTCGCACGTTCGAAGGGCCCCGCCGATGGATCTCTCGATCGCCGCGCTGCTCGCGCAGGACGGCATCACCAACGGCGCGGTCTACGCACTGCTGGCGCTGTCGCTCGTGCTCGTGTTCGCGGTGACGCGCGTGATCTGGGTGCCGTCGGGCGAGTTCGTCGCGTTCTCGACGCTCACGCTCGCCGGGCTGCAGCTCGGCAAGGCGTCCGGCATCGCGGGACTGCTCGCGGCGATGGCGGCGGTCGCCGCGGCGATGGAGATCGTCGGCGCGATCCGGGCGCGAAGCGGCGAGGGCCTCGCGAAGCGCCTCGCGCTGTGGGCGGGCGTCCCGCTCGCGGTGGCCGGCGTGCTGCAGGCGGCCGCGCCGCTCGAGCCGCCGTTCGCCGTGCAGATCGTGCTGACGCTCGTCGCGATCACGACGCTCGGGCCGCTCGTCTACCGGATCGTCTACCAGCCGATCGCCGAGGCGTCGGTGCTCGTGCTGCTGATCGTCTCGGTCGCGCTCCACCTCGCGATGCTCGGGCTCGGGCTGTGGTTCTTCGGCGCCGAGGGATCGCGCACGCCGCCGTTCACGTCAGCGACCTTCGACTGGGGCGGCGTCGTCGTGAGCGGGCAGAGCCTGCTCGTCGTCGCGACGAGCCTCGCGCTGATCGTCGCGCTCGCGCTGTTCTTCAACCGGACGCTCTACGGGCGCGCGCTGCGCGCCACGGCGGTGAACCGCGTCGGCGCGCGGCTGGCCGGCATCTCGCCGACTTTCGCGGGCGTCCTCACGTTCACGCTGGCCGCGCTGGTGTGCGCGTTCTGCGGCGTGCTGATCGGCCCGATCACGACCGTCTACTACGACTCGGGCTTCCTCGTGTCGCTGAAGGGCTTCGTCGGGGCGATCGTCGGCGGCCTGTCGAGCTACCCGATCGCCGCGGCCGGCGCGCTCTTCGTCGGGCTGCTCGAGTCGTTCTCGTCGTTCTGGGCGAGCGCGTTCAAGGAAGTGATCGTGTTCACGATGATCATCCCGGTGCTGCTGTGGCGGAGCCTGACGTCGCAGCACCACGACGACGACGAGTAGCCGCCGGATCGCATGCGTCTCAACTGGTCCTCCGCCGCGCTCGCCGCGTTCCTCGCCGTGGTGGCCGGGGCGCCGCTCGTGGCGCCGCCGTTCTGGGTCACGCTCGGCAACTACATCGGCCTCTACAGCATCGTCGCCCTCGGGCTCGTGCTGCTCACCGGCGTGGCGGGGCAGACGTCGTTCGGCCAGGCCGCGTTCGTCGGGCTGGGTGCGTACACGACGGCGTGGCTCACGACGCGCTACGGCACGTCGCCCTGGCTCACGCTCGCGATCGGCGTCGCGCTCACCGGCCTCGTCGCGCTCGCGCTCGGCTTCATCACGCTGCGCATGCGCGGCCACTACCTGCCGCTCGCGACGATCGCCTGGGGCATCAGCCTGTCGCTGCTGTTCGGCAATCTCGAGTTCCTCGGCGGCCACACGGGCATCACCGGCATCCCGTCGCTGTCGCTCGGCGGCCTCGACCTGCGCAGCGAGCGCGCGATCTGGTACCTGATCTGGGGCACGGCGCTGGTCGCGCTGTGGGCGACCAACAACCTGCTCGACTCGCGTCCCGGCCGCGCGATCCGCTCGCTGCGCGGCGGCTTCGAGATGGCGGAGGCGTTCGGCGTCGACGGCGCGCGCCTCAAGATCGTCGTGTTCGTCTACGCGGCGCTGCTCGCCAGCGTCTCGGGCTGGCTCTACGCGCACCTGCAGCGCTTCGTGAACCCGACGCCGTTCTCGTTGTTCGCCGGCATCGAGTACCTGTTCATGGCGGTCGTCGGCGGCGCGGGCAGCGTGTGGGGCGCCGTGGTCGGCGCGACGCTCATCACGGTGCTGAAGCAGGTGCTGCAGGACGTGCTGCCGACGCTGCTCGGCCGGTCGGGCAACTTCGAGATGGTCGTGTTCGGCGTGCTCCTGATCGTGCTGCTGCAGCGCGCGCGCGAGGGCGTGTGGCCGTGGATCGAGCGGGTGTTGCCGAAGACGCCGCCGCCGCCGGTCCGCGACGCGCCGCCGCTCGCGGCACGCCACCACGCGCCGACCGAGGGGCCGCTGCTCGAGGTGAAGGCAGCGCGCAAGGCGTTCGGCGGGCTGGTCGCGGTCAACGATCTGTCGTTCGAGATCCACGCGGGCGAGATCGTCGGGCTGATCGGTCCCAACGGCGCCGGCAAGAGCACGACGTTCGCCCTGATCTCGGGCGCGCTCGCGCTGACCTCCGGCGACATCCGTTTCCGCGGGCAGCCGATCGGCAGCCGGTCGCCGCACGAGATCGCGCGCCGCGGCATCGGGCGCACGTTCCAGCACGTCAAGCTGATTCCGGCGATGAGCGTGCTCGACAACGTCGCGCTCGGTGCATACCTGCGCGGCAAGGCGGGTGTCGGGCGCGCGGCGCTCCGGCTCGACCGCCGCGAGGAGACGCGCACCCGGGCGGAAGCCGCGCGGCAGATCGCGCGCTGCGGCCTCGCGGCGCACACGTTCGACGCGGCCGGCAGCCTGGCGCTCGGCCAGCAGCGCGTCGTCGAGATCGCGCGCGCGCTCGCCTGCGACCCGACGCTGCTCCTGCTCGACGAGCCGGCGGCGGGGCTGCGCTACCTCGAGAAGCAGGCGCTCGCGACGCTCTTGCGCACGCTCAAGGGCGAGGGCATGACGATCCTGCTGGTCGAGCACGACATGGAGTTCGTGATGGGGCTCGCCGACCGCCTCGTCGTGATGGACTTCGGCGAGAAGCTCGCGGAAGGGCTCCCTGCCGACATCCAGCGCAACCCCGCGGTGCGCGAAGCCTACCTGGGCGGCGTATGAGCGCGGCGAACGGCGTCCCGCTGCTCGAGGTCCGGTCGCTCTCGGTCCGCTACGGCAAGGTCGAGGCGGTGCACGGCGTGTCGCTCGCCGCGGGCGACGGGCGCATCGTGTCCGTCATCGGGCCCAACGGCGCCGGCAAGACGACGCTGCTCGCCGCGATCATGGGTCTCCTGCCCGCGCAGGGCGAAGTGCGCTACCTGGGCGAGCCGCTGTCGGGCCTCTCGGTCGAGGAGCGCGTCGCGCGCGGGCTCGTGCTCGTTCCCGAGAAGCGCGAGCTGTTCGCGTCGATGAGCGTCGCCGACAACCTCGCGCTCGGCGCGTTCTCGCGCCGTCGCGAAGGCGACGCGGCGACGAAGCGCACGCTGGAGGAGGTCTACCACCGTTTCCCACGACTGCTCGAACGGAGCGCGCAGCTCGCCGGCACACTGTCGGGCGGCGAGCGGCAGATGCTCGCGCTCGGCCGCGCGCTGATGGCGCGCCCGAAGCTCCTGATGCTCGACGAGCCTTCGCTCGGCCTTGCGCCGCTCGTCGTCAAGGAAATCTTCAGCATCGTCGTCGGGCTGCGCGAGGCCGGCGTGTCGATCCTGCTCGTCGAGCAGAACGCGCGCGCGGCGCTTCAGGTGTCCGACGAAGGCTACGTGCTCGAAACCGGCGAGCTCGTCCTGTCCGGCCCGAGCGCCGAGCTCGCCGCGAATCCCAAGGTCGCGGCGACGTATCTCGGCCAGGGCGCCGGCTAGCCGGGCTGGAATGCGTCGATAGTAGGTAGTAGGTAGATCGTAGCGGTGTCGACACGCCGCGCACCGACGACACCTCTACGCACTACCTACTACCTACTATCTACGCTGTTCTACAATGTCGCCCTCGCCACCGTCGTCGCCTGCGCCATGACCGACCTCTCCGTCCCCCCCGTCGCCGAATCGCTGGTCGCCGAGGCGAGCGCGCTGCTGCTCGCGCCGGCGGGCCTCACGCCGGACCGCCTGACGCAGGTCATCGCCGCGATCCACCGCCACGACGTCGACTTCGCCGACCTCTACTTCCAACACGCGCGCTTCGAGAGCTGGAGCCTGGAGGAAGGGATCGTCAAGTCGGGCAGCTTCTCGATCGACCGCGGCGTGGGCGTCCGCGCGGTGTCGGGCGATCGCCAGGCCTACGCGTACTCGGACGACATTTCGGCCGCCGCGCTCGACGAGGCCGCCGCCGCCGTGCGCGCGATCGGCCGCCAGGGCCAGAGCGCGTCGACGCCGATCGGCAGGCGCGGGCTCGCGCGCAAGCTCTACCGCGGCGACGACCCGGTCGCGAGCCTCGACGAGGCCGCGAAGGTCGCACTGCTCGAGCGGCTCGAGAAGCGGGCGCGCGCGCTCGATCCCCGCGTCGTGCAGGTGATGGCCTCGCTCGCAGGCGAGCAGGAGACGGTGCTGATCGTTCGCAGCGACGGCGAGATCGTCGCCGACGTGCGGCCGCTCGTGCGCGTGTCGATCACGGTGATCGTCGAGGAGGACGGCCGGCGCGAGCAGGGCCACTCGGGCGGAGGCGGGCGGTTCGGGTACGCGTACTTCAGCGACGCGGTGCTCGAGAGCTACGCGAAGCTCGCGGTCGACCAGGCGATCCTGAACCTCTCGGCCAAGGAAGCTCCCGCCGGTCCGATGACCGTCGTGCTGGGCCCCGGCTGGCCCGGCATCCTGCTGCACGAGGCGATCGGCCACGGCCTCGAGGGCGACTTCAACCGCAAGGGGACGAGCGCGTTCTCGGGCCGCGTCGGCGAGCGCGTCGCGTCGAAGGGCATCACGGTCATCGACGACGGCACGATCGAGCGCCGTCGAGGCTCGCTCAACGTCGACGACGAGGGCCAGGCGACGCGGCGCACCGTGCTCATCGAGGACGGCATCCTGACCGGCTACATGCAGGACCGGCTGAACGCGCGGCTGATGAGCGTCGCGCCGACCGGCAACGGGCGCCGCGAGTCGTTCGCGCACCTTCCGATGCCGCGGATGACCAACACGATCATGCTCGCGGGCGACCGCGATCCCGCCGAGATCCTCGCGTCGGTCGACGACGGGCTCTATGCCGCGAACTTCGGCGGCGGCCAGGTCGACATCACGAGCGGCAAGTTCGTGTTCTCCGCGTCCGAGGCCTGGAAGGTCGAGAAGGGCAAGCTCGTCTATCCGGTCAAGGGCGCCACGCTGATCGGCAACGGCCCCGACGCGCTCACGCGCGTCACGATGGTCGGCAACGACCTGCACCTCGACACCGGCGTCGGCACCTGCGGCAAGGACGGGCAGAGCGTGCCCGTCGGCGTCGGCCAGCCGACGCTGCGCATCGAGGAGATGACGGTCGGCGGTACGCGGTGATCGGGCGTCAGGCGGACGAATGACGCTCGAAGCGAAACGTCGCCGCTACGATTTCTCGGCGCCGCCCCCGAAGCCTCCGCGCCGCGTTCGTCGCGACGCGAAGCAGGTCGATTCGGAGCTCGACGCCGCCCTCGCCGCGACGTTCCCCGCGAGCGATCCGGTCGCCGTCGACGCCGACGAGCGCGAGCGGCCGAAGAAGGACTGACGGGTCGCCGAAGCGTCGTGTCGGGCTGAAGCCCGACCCACCCACTCCTGCCCGCGGGTCGGCCTTCAGGCCGACGCAATGCGTGTGGGTCGGCCTTCAGCTCGACGCCTTGCTGCGCCCCGACGACGACCGTCGGGCAGCAGCTCTTCCGGAAGCCATCTCCCCTCGGCGGACCGGCTAGCGCCTGGCCAGCCAACCCCGCAGCCGCCCGTACGCCGGCGCGGACGACAGGAGCTCGAGGTGCCCGGTCGACGTCGCGATCCACCGGTTCGCGTCGGGAAAGGCCAGCGCACGCTGCGGGTCGCGATGGTGGCCGAGGGCGCTCGCGACCGACACCAGGCCGTCGCCGCGCACCCCGCGGCCGTCGGCGCGCAGGGACGCCGAGAGGCTCGCCGCGACCGCGTAGCACGCGACGTCCGCGGGAAGCGGCACCGGATGGTGGACGGCGGCCCGGCCGGCGAAACGGTCCTGGTCCCGCCAGTCGTCGTCCAGCACGCTGCCGAATCGCAGGTCGGTGATCCCCGCGCTTCGCACGCGCCCGAGGCGGGCGAAGGGCGCGGCGAACGGAACCATCGCGAGCAGGACGTCGATGTCGTGCCCGCGCCGCTCGAGCGTCGATCCCCCGTGCGGCGTCGCCAGGAACGCCATGCTATCGAGGCGACGGCGCCAGCGATGTCCCGCGAGGCCGCCGTAATGGGCGGCGCTCCGGGCGACCAGCCCGCCCATGCTGTAGCCGACGAGGACGATCCGCGCGAGCGGCACCGGCCAGGCCCCGGCCAGCGCCTCGAGCCGGTCGGCGAGCCGCCGTCCGTTGACCGAGACGTGCAGGCCGCTGTTGTAGTGGAGGTAGACCGCGGTGCCGCCAAGGTCGCGCGCGAGCGCTGCCGCATGGTCGTGCCCGGCGCGCGACCATGCGAGGTCGCCCATGCAAAGCCCGTGCACCGCGACGATCGCGGTCGACGCGGGGCGGTCGATCCGTGCGGCCAGCGCGCCGCGGTCGAGGTCGAGCGCGACGCCGTCCCGCCGCAGCCGCATCTGGATCGCGAGCGGGTTCGCGGTCCGTTCGAGGTGGTCGCCGAGCACGCCGTTGAGCGCGGCGACGAGCGCGACGCGCGTGGGCGTATCGGGGACGTCGCGGACGAGCGGGGCGAGGCGCCCGAGCGCGACGTCCAGCCCGCCGCCCACGAGGGTCGCGACGCCGCGCACCGTGCGGTACACGCCGCCGGTGATGCCGTCGACGGCGCGTCCGGCGGGGCCGCCCAGTCGCGTCGGCGCGGCGGCGATGCGCCGGTGCAGCGCCTCGACGAGCTCGGTGACGCCGACGGTCGCATCGACGGCGAGGCGTCCGACGCCGCGCAGGTCCTGCACCTGATTGCGCGTGCGCCCCGTCATCGCCGGCGCGCCTGGCGCGGGCCTGCCGTCGCCGTCCGGACGCGCCGTCCCGCGGCGCGACGCACGGCGGGCCTGTCCGGCGCGTTCAGTGGAGCGGCCCGGCCGGCACCGCCGCGGCGACCGCGGGCGTCGGCGAGGCGTGGTGGCACACCATGCGCCAGCCGGTCGGCGTGCGCATGAAGACGTTGGTCGCGACCGCCATGCCGCGCGGACTGCCGTCGGCGAGGAACACGTGCTCGATCGCGCTCTGCACGGCGAGGCCCACGGTGTCGATCGCGATCGGCTGCTCGAGGCGGAAGCGCAGCCGCACGTCGCCGCCGAAGAGCTGCTCCCACGCGTTGCGGATCGCCTCGTAGCCGACCAGCCGCGGCCCGCCGGGATGCACGCAGACGATCTCCTCGTCGTCGGCCCAGGTCGCCATCATCGCGTCGAGGTCGCGCGCCTCGAACGCCTGGTAGAACGCGAGCGCGGCGTCCTGCGGCGTCGTGTAGATCGGCGGGGTGCGGACCTTGGCCATGGCGAGAGGCGAGCATGGAAAATGGAGAATGGTTCATGGAGAGACCACACCGCGCGACGCGCCGAGACGCGCCGTTTCCATGAACTATTGTCTATTTTCCATTCTCGCCTTTTGAGTGCGGGGCCGCCGCTCCGTCACGCGGCCGGCATCGCGGCGCGCGCCAGATTGTAGACCAGCTCGGGCGAGAGCTCGCGCATGCAGCGGAAATGGCCGAGCGGGCATTCGCGCTTGAAGCAGGGACTGCACGCGATGTCGATCTTCGCGACGCGCGCGAGCGGCGACAGCGGCGGCGTGTAGGCGGGCGACGAGCTCCCGAACAGCGCGATGACCGGCACGCCGACGGCGGCGGCCGCGTGCATCAGCCCCGAGTCGTTGCTGACGACGACCGATGCCGACGAGAGCAGGTCGATCGCGGTGCCGAGGTCGGTCCTGCCGGTCAGGTCGCGGATCGAGCGGCCCGAGTCGCCGGAGGCGGCCATCACCGCGTCGGCCGCGAGCTTGTCGTTCGGGGAGCCCACGATCCAGACGCGCGCCCCGGCCTCGAGCAGCAGGCGCGCGAGCGTCGCGAAATGCGTCGGCGGCCAGCGCTTCGACGGGCCGAACTCCGCGCCCGGGCACAGGATCGCGACCGGGCCGGCGCCCTTGAGTCGCAGCGCGCGGATCGCCGCGTCGCGGTTCGCGAGGTCGGGCACGAGCACCGGGGCGGGCGGCATCGGCACGCGCGAGCCGGGCGGGCCGGCGAGCGAGCAGAAGCGATCGACCAGCCGCGGCAGCGCGCGCTTGTCGAGGCGCCGCACGTCGTTCAGGAGGATGCGGCGCATCTCGCCGCGGAAGCCGATGCGCCTCGGGATGCGCGCGAGCCAGGGGATCAGCGCGGACTTCCAGCTCATCGGCAGCACGAACGCGCGCGCGTAGAACTCGCGCCGGAGCTCCGAGGCCAGGCGACGCCGCTCGCCGAGCGCGAAGCGGCCGTGGCCGATCGGGTTCTCGACGATGCGCCGGATGCCGCGCATGCGCCTGAACACCGGCGCGCACCACGGCGGCACGAGCACGTCGATCGAGGGCTCCTCGTAGGTCTCGCGCAGCAGCGAGACGAGGGGCTCCGCGAGGATCGCGTCCCCGACCCACGACGGCGCGACGATCAGCGTGCGGTCCATCGCGGGGTCGGGCGCGCGGTTCGCCGCGCGCCCGGGAGCGCGGGCTAGGCGCCCTTTCGGAACGACATGGTCAGTGTCCGCCCGCGCGCGGGCCGCCCGCGAGGCGGTAGCGCGTGCCGCAATAGGGGCACGACGCCTCGCCCGTGACCTCGAGGTCGAGGAACACGCGCGGATGCGAGCTCCACAGCGGCATCGCCGGGTTCGGGCAGAACGCCGGCAGCTGCTTCGGGTCGACGAGGACCGCGTCGGCCTGCGGGGCGGAGGCGCCGGCCATCGTCACACCTTCGCGAGCCAGGACTTCTTCGACGCGTTGCGGCCGTTGACCGTCTCGAAGAAGAGGTCCTGCAGCTTCTTCGTGACGGGGCCGCGCGCGCCGGAGCCGATCGGGCGCTGGTCGTACTCGCGGATCGGCGTGACCTCCGCCGCGGTGCCGGTGAAGAACGCCTCGTCGGCGATGTAGACCTCGTCGCGCGTGATGCGGCGCTGGTAGACCGGGATGTGCAGCTCGTGCGCGAACTCGATGATCGTCGCGCGCGTGATGCCCTCGAGCGCGCCGCCCGACAGGTCGGGCGTGTGCAGCGCGCCTTCGCGGACGATGAACACGTTCTCGCCGGAGCCCTGGCACAGGAAGCCCTGCGGGTCGAGCAGCATCGCCTCCTCGTACCCGTCGTGCGTCACCTCCTGGTTCGCGAGGATCGACACCGAGTAGTTGGCGACCGCCTTCGCCTTGCACATCGTGATGTTCGGGTGGTGGTGCGTGAACGACGAGGTCTTCACGCGGATGCCCTTCTCGATCCCGTCGGCGCCGAGGTAGGCGCCCCAGGGCCACGCGCCGATCGCGACGCGCACCGGGTTCGACTTCGCGGCGACGCCCATCGCGTGGCTGCCGTAGAACACGATCGGCCGGATGTAGCAGGACTCGAGCTTGTTCTTGCGGACGCACTCCTTCTGCGCTTCCTCGAGCTCGGCCTTCGAGAACGGGATCTTCATGCCGAAGATCCGCGCCGAGTTGATCAGCCGGTCGGTGTGGTCGGACAGGCGGAAGATCGCCGGCCCGTCGACGGTCTTGTAGCAGCGCACGCCCTCGAAGACCCCCATGCCGTAGTGCAGCGTGTGGGTCAGGACGTGCGTCGTGGCCTCGCGCCACGGCACCAGCTTGCCGTCGTACCAGATCCAGCCGTCTCGGTCGGCCATCGACATGGAATGCGCTCCTTCTCGTCTCAGCGGGGATTCTACCGCCCCGGCGCGGGGCTTGCGCCGGGGCTCCCGGCGCGGGCAGAATAGGTCATGGTCATTGACCTATTCTCGCCGGGCCGGTCGCGCCCGTCAAGGCGGGGCGCCGCCCCGTGGCCGCCCGTGGGCCCGCGCCTCCCGAGGGGGCGCGCATGAGCGAACGCGAAGCGCCGCTCGACGCCGCGATCGAGCTCATGTACTTCGCCTACCGCGGCTTCGTGGGCGAGGCGGACCGCGTGCTGGCGGCGCGGAGGCTCGCGCGCGCGCACCACCGGATCCTGTTCTTCGTTGCGCGGCTGAAGCGCCCGACCGTCGGCGAGGTGCGCCGGACGCTGGCGGTGTCGAAGCAGTCGCTGGCGGGGCCGCTGCGCGACCTCAAGCGCCAGGACCTGATCGCCTGGCACGCGGACCCGGACGACGCGCGCGTGCGCCGGCTCGCGCTCACGGCGGCGGGGCGGGCGCTCGAGCGGCGGCTGTCGACGCTGCAGCGGCGGCAGTTCGCGCGCGTGTTCGCCGACGCAGGGGCGCCGCAGGCGGCCGCGTGGCGCTCGGTGATGCTGCGCCTCGCGCACGACGAGCTCGCGCGGTCGGGGCGCGAGCTCTCCTGACGCCGCGCGCTCAGCGGCGCGAGCGCTCGACGAACGCGACGAACCCGGCGAGGTAGGCCACGAGCGCCTCGCGCACCTTCGCGTCGACCATCGCGCCGTCCGGCCCGAAGACGCCCCCGGCGCGCGAGACCATCAGCCGGCCCCCGGCGTAGTGCGCGGTGCCGAGCGTGCGCAGCACCGGCAGCCACGCGTTCTGCGACAGGATCGTGCCGAATCCGCCGGGCGAGGCGCCGATCAGCGCGACCGGCTTGCCGCCGAACACGCGCGGGATGTCGGACGCGGGACGCGTGCACCAGTCGATCGCGTTCTTGAAGACGCCCGGGATCGAGTTGTTGTACTCGGGCGTGACGAGCAGCAGGCCGTCGGCCGCGGCGATCGCGTCCTTGAGGCGCGCGACCGGGGCCGGCACGCCGTCCTTCGCCTCGACGTCGCCGTCGTAGAGCGGGATCTCGCGGATCGAGCCGATCGCGATCGCGGCGCCCGCGGGCATCGCGCCTTCGGCCGCGCGCAGCAGCGCCGTGTTGAACGAGCCGCGTCGAAGGCTGCCGGACAGGCCGACGATCGTGGTGGTCATGCGGTCTCCTTCGACGCGGAAAGCCAGGGTGCGCCGAACACGGCGGTCCACAGCGCGACGACGTCCGCGCGCCGGGCGGCGTGGGACTCGGGATCCACGCGAGCCGAGGGCGCGCCGGTGAGACGGATCGCGTGCTGCGCGCGGCGGAACTCGCGGTACGCGTCGGCGACGCGCGCGGCGAGCTCGGCGGGAACGAGCCCGAGCTCGCCGGCGATGCGCAGGAGCGCGATGTTGCCGAGGTTGCCGGTGAGGCGCGGATGCTCGTGCGCGAACGCGAGCACCAGGTACTGAACGACGAACTCGATGTCGACCATGCCGCCGGCGTCGTGCTTGAGGTCGAAGAGCTTCGTCGGGTTCGGGTGGCCCGCGTGCATCCGGCATCGCATCTCGACCACGTCGGCGGCGAGCTTCGCGCGGTCGCGCGGCAGGCGCAGCAGCAGGTCGCGGTCGGCTTCGAACGCGGCGCCGATCGCCGCGTCGCCGGCGCACCAGCGCGCGCGCGTGAGCGCCTGGTGCTCCCAGGTCCACGCGTGCTCGCGCTGGTAGCGCTTGAACGCGGCGAGCGAGGTCGCCAGCAGCCCCTTCGCGCCGTCGGGGCGGAGCCTGAGGTCGGTGTCGTAGAGGGCGCCCGCGGCGGTCGTCGACGTGAGCCAGGTGTTGAGCCGCTGCGCGAGGCGCGTGTAGCGGGCGAGCGAGGCGTCCGGGTCGGGGTCGGCGGGATCGATGTCGTACAGGAACACGAGGTCGAGGTCGGACGCGTAGCCCAGCTCCTTGCCGCCCAGCTTGCCGTAGCCGACGATCGAGAAGCGCGGCGGCTTCGCGTCGCGCCCGGCGAGGTGCGCCCAGCAGGTCGAGAGCGCCGCGTCGAGGATCGCGTCGGCGAGCGCGGACAGGTGGTCGGCGAGGCGCTCGACGGTGAGCGTCCCGGCGAGGTCCTGCGCGAGCAGCCGGAACGCCTGCGCGTGCTGGAAGTGGCGCAGCGCGTCCATCTCGCGCTCCTGGTCGCCCTGCGCCTCGGCGAGCATGCGCCCGAGCTCGGCGCGCCACGCGTCGTGGTCGGGCTCGGCCATCAGCACGCGCGCGTCGAGGAGCTCGTCCAGCAGGAGCGGCCGGCGCGTCAGGTAGTCGGCCGCCCAGGCCGACGCGCCCATCAGCGTCGCCAGTCGCGGCAGGAGCGGCGGATGCTCGATGATGAGCGCGAGGTAGGCGCTGCGCCGCGCCACCGCCTCGAGCAGCGCGAACAGGCGCATGAACGTCGGCTGGGCGCCCGCCGCGCCCGGCGAGGCGGAGGCGGCGGCGAGCATCCGCGGCACGAGCAGGTCGAAGCGCTCGCGCGAGAGCGCCGGCAGCGCCGCGTAGCGCGTACCCGCGCGCGAGCGCGCGAGGGTGGCGAGCAGCGCCGGGGGATCGTCGAAGCCGGCGCGGGCGAGCCATCCGGCGTTCTCCTCGCTCGCCTCGGGCGCTTCCCAGATCCGCGTCCAGTCGGCGGCCGCGTCGGTGGCGCCGCCGTCGTCCCGGCCGCCGAACACCGAGTCGAACTGGCGCCCGGCCTCGCGACGGCGCGCGTCGAGCGCCGCACGGAACGCCGCCGCGCCGTCGAAGCGCATCGCGCGGGCGAGCGCGTCCAGCCCGGCCGGATCGGCGGGCAGCGCCTGGGTCTGCTCGTCGTCGCGGTACTGGAGCCGGTGTTCGACGTCGCGCAGGAACACGTAGGCGTCGTCGAGCGCGCGCACCGCGGCTTCGGGCATGCATTCCTGCGCGGCGAGCGCGCGGAGCGCGTCGCGCGTGTTGCGCACCCGCAGCGCGCGCTCCCGCCCGCCCCGGACGATCTGCTGCGCCTGCACGGTGAACTCGATCTCGCGGATGCCGCCGGGCCCGAGCTTCACGTCGTCGCGCGCGTCGCGCCGCGCGGCCTGCTCGCGGATCTGGCGGTGCACGTCGCGAAGCCCTTCGTAGGCGTCGTAGTCGAGGTACTTGCGGTAGACGAACGGCGCGACGATCGCGTCGAGGTCCGCCTGCGGCACCCCGGTCAGCGCGCGTGCCTTGAGCCAGGCGTAGCGCTCCCAGGCGCGGCCCTGCGTGACCAGGTAGGCCTCGAACGCCGGGAACGGCAGCGCGAGCGGTCCCGCCTCGCCGTAGGGGCGCAGCCGCATGTCGACGCGGAACACGAATCCCGCGGCCGTCACGTCGGCGAGCGTCGTGTTCATGCGCCGGCCGAGGCGCTCGAAGAACTCGCGGTTCGCGATCGGCCGGGCGCCGTCGGTCTCGCCTTCCTCCGGGTAGAGGAAGACGAGGTCGACGTCGGAGCTCACGTTGAGCTCCGCTCCGCCGAGCTTGCCCATGCCCACGACGACGAAGGGCTGCGGCTCGCGCGACTCCTCGCCGATCGGCTCGCCGTGCCGGGCGACCAGGTCGCGCCGGACGACGGTCGCGGCCGCGTCGATCGCGACCTCGGCGAGCGTGGTGACCGCGCCGCAGACCTCGGTGAGGTCCGCCCGGGCGGTCAGGTCGCGGGCGAGCGTGTGGAGCACGGCGCGGGCGCGCAGCGCGCGCAGCGCCGGGCCGATCGCCTCGCCCGCGGCAGGGGCGGCGACGACGTCGGCGATCTCCGCCCGGGCCCGCGCCCAGTCGAAGGGGGCGTCGAGCGTCGCGCGCAGCCCGGCGCCGAGGGCGGGGTCGGCGCCGATCAGGCGGCGGGCGTAGTGGCTGTACGCGAGCGCGTCGTCGAGCTGCATGGGGAACGGCGCCGGCTCCCCGGGGTCGATCCGTTACACTGTGGAACCGGTCGCGCCCATTATGCCTGTCGAATCAACGTCCGCCGGCGAGTCCGTCGAGCGCCGCTCGCGATTCTGGCGGTGGGTCGGCTTCACGGGCACCGCGCTGACGGTCCTGATCGCGCTCGCCTGCGCGGCGCTGCTGCTCGTGCGGTTCGTGCTGCTCCCGCGCGTCGAGAACTACGCGCCGGAGATCATGGACCGGCTCTCGCAGATGCTCGGCGCGCCGGTCACGATCGAGACGGTCACGACCGGGTGGGACGGCTGGAATCCGACGGTGGACGTGACGGGCCTGCGCGTGCGGGGCACGCCGGGCAGCGAGGATCGCCCCGACCTGCTCTTGCCGCGCGTGTCGGCGACGGTCTCGTGGCTATCGATCGTGACGCTGGAGCCGAGGCTCAAGGAGTTCTCGATCGAGAAGCCGGAGCTCGTGGTGACGCGCCTCAAGGACGGGCGCTTCCGCGTCGCGGGCGTCGAGTTCGACCCGTCGGATGCGAGCGGCAGCGGCCGCTTCACCGACTGGCTGCTGAAGCAGCGGGAGATCAGCATCCACGACGCGCTCGTCGTCTGGAACGACGAGGTCACCGGTGCGCCGCAGCTCGTGCTCGACGACGTGGATTTCAAGCTCGAGCACCCGCTGGGCTCGACGCATCACCGCGTGGGCCTGACCGGCACGCCGCCGCCCGAGCTCGCCGGGCCGATCGACTTCCGCGCCGACCTCGAGAACGCGGCGCAGAAGGACTGGAGCAAGCTCGATGCGCGCTTCTACCTGCGCCTCGACTACGCGGACATCGCGGCGTGGAGCGAGTGGCTCCCGCTGCCGGTCCCGGTCGACGACGGGCGCGGCGCGCTTCGGCTGTGGCTCGACACGCAGGCGGGCACGCTGCGCCAGCTCACCGCCGACGTCGAGCTCGACGACGTGCGCACGCACCTCGATCCTCGCTTGCCGCCGCTCGAGCTCGAGCGCATCGGCGGGCGGCTCGCGTGGTACGCCGACGGCGCGACGCGGCGCATCTCGACGCAGGATCTCTCGTTCGTCGCGAAGGCGGGCGCGATCTCCACGCCGATCGACTTCACGTTCGAGGCGACCGTCGGCGACGACGGCACGTTCCGCAGCGGGCGCGCGAGCGCCGGGAGGCTCGACCTGGCGCCTCTCGCGGCGATCGCCGCGAGCCTGCCGATCCCCGCGGCCTGGCGCGACGAGCTCGCGCGGTTCGCGCCGCGCGGCACGCTTCGCGACGTCAAGTACCGCTGGGAAGGCCCGGTCGACGCGCCGGCGACGTTTGCCGCCGATGCCGACGCGGTCGACTTCGGCATCGCGCCCGTCGGCGCCGCGCCCGGCCTCACCGGCTTCTCGGCGCGGCTGCAGGCCGACGAGCGCGGCGGCAGCGCGCGCATCGCGAGCCGGCAGCTCGCATTCGTCCTCCCGCGCCTCTACCCGTCGCCGATCCTGCTCGACACGCTGAACGGAACGCTGCGATGGCGCGGGTCGGTCGACGCCGTCGATGTCGACACGTTGTCGTTCACGAGCCCGGACGCGTCGGGAACCGCGAGCGTCAGCTGGCGCGCGGCGCCGTCGGGCCCGGGGGTCGTCGACGCGAAGGCGCAGCTCGGCCGCATCGACGAGCGCGCGGTCGCACGCTACGTGCCGCTTGCGCTGGGCGTCGGCCTGCGCGACTGGCTGCAATCCGCGCTGACCGACGGGAGCGTCGAAGACGCGAAGCTCGCGATCAAGGGCGATCTCGCGCAGTTCCCTTTCCGGGACCCGAGGCAGGGCACGTTCAGCCTCGTGACCAACGTGCGCGGCGGCGGACTCGCCTACGCCGAGGGCTGGCCTCCGATCCGCGACATCGACGCCGAGGTCCGGTTCGAGCGCACGGGCCTCACGATCGACGCGCGCCGGGGCCGCATCCTCGGCGCGGACCTCGCCCGCACGAAGGTGACGATCGCGGACCTCGCGGCCAATCCCGTCGTCCTCACGGTGGAAGGCGATGTCGCCGCCCCGACCTCGGAGTTCCTCGCGTTCGTCGCGCAGAGCCCGGTCGCCGCATGGACGAACCACGCGCTCGACGACGTGCAGGCGACGGGCAACGCGCGGCTCAAGCTGCGCTTCGACCTGCCGCTGGGCGCCGCGGACCGCACGACCGTGGCGGGCGAGCTGGCCCTCGACAACAACACGCTCAAGCTGTCCGGCGCGCCGCAGCTCTCGGAGGTGACCGGCCGGCTCGCGATCACCGATCGGGGCATCACCGCGACGGACGTCACCGCGAAGGCGTTCGGCGGGCCGGCGAAGCTCTCGATCTCGAACGCCGACGGCGGCATGCGCGTCACGGCGCAGGGCAACGCCAGCATGCTCGCGCTGCGCGACGAGCTCCCGGCAGGGCTCGCCGGCCGGATCTCCGGGTCGGCCGACTGGACGTTCGCGATGGACGACCGCGGCGGGCGGCCGCAGTGGACGCTCGACTCGACGCTGCGCGGCGTCGAGATCGACCTGCCCGCGCCGGTGGGCAAGGCCGCGGCGGACGCCGCGGCGCTGCGCGTCGAGCGGCGACCCGACGCCCAGGGCGGCGGCGACACGCTGCAGCTCGAGCTCGCGCGTTTCGGGCGCGTCGTCCTGCAGCGCCAGATGTCCGGCGGCAAGCTCGCCCCGAAGGTCGTGCTCGTGCTGCTCGGCCAGGCGATGCCGCAGCCCGCGGACGCCGGGCGCACGGGCGTCTGGGTCCGCGGCGACATGCCGATGCTGAATCTCGCCGACTGGCTCGCGCTGCGCTCGCAGGTGATGGAACGCGGCGGCGCCGACGCCGCGTCGTCGATGCCGCCGGTGATGGGCGTCGACCTCGAGGTCGGCGTGCTGGGCGCGTTCGGGCGCAAGCTCAACGACGTCAACGCGTCCGCCCGCTCGAGCGGCGACGACTGGCGCGTGAGCCTGACCTCGCGCGAGGCCGCGGGGACCGCCGACTGGCACGGTGTGACGCCGGCCGCGCCGAACGGCCGGCTCGTCGCGCGGCTGACGCGCATGTCGCTGCCCGGCGCCGGCGAGCTGACGCCGTGGCAGGGCGCGGACACCGGGCCGCGCGCGCGCGCGGACGACGCGAAGAACCCGTGGCCGGAGCTCGACATCCAGAGCGCGTCGCTCGTGAGCAAGGAGCGCGACCTCGGGCGCTTCGAGCTCGTCGCGACGCCGCAGGGCTCGGACTGGCGCATCTCGAAGCTCACGCTCGCGAGCGACGCGGGAAGCGTGCAGGCGGACGGCTGGTGGCGCGGGGCGGGCACCGAGCAGCACACGCGCCTCGACGTCTCGCTCCAGGCGCCGGATGCCGGTGCGATGCTGAAGCAGTTCGGCTACCCGGACCTCGTGCGCGGCGCGCCGACGACGATCAAGGGCCAGCTCGAGTGGCCGGGCGCGCCTTCCGACTACGATCCCGCGGTGCTGTCGGGCCAGCTCGCGCTCGAGGTCGGCGCGGGACAGTTCCTGCAGATCGACCCGGGCATCGGAAGGCTGCTCGGCGTGCTCTCGCTGCAAGCGCTGCCGAGGCGCATCACGCTCGACTTCCGCGACGTGTTCAGCGAAGGCTTCGCGTTCGACCGGATCGACGGCCAGGCGAAGATCGCGCAGGGCGTCATGTCGACCGACTCGCTGCAGTTCCAGGGGCCCGCCGCGAACGTCGCCATCCGCGGGCAGGTCGACCTCGCGCGCGAGACGCAGAACCTCAACGTGCGCGTGAAGCCGTCGCTGTCGGCCACCGTGTCGGCGGGCACGGCCGGCGCCGCGTTGATGCTCCTCGCCGCGAACCCGCTGGTGGCCGCCGCGGTGGGCGCCGGGGCGCTGCTCGCGCAGAGCGTGATGAACAACCCGCTCGACCAGATGTTCAGCTACGACTACCGGATCACCGGCTCGTGGAGCGATCCGGTCGTCGAGCGCGTCGGCCAGCGCGCCCCGGCGGCCGCGCCGGGCGCCGCGGCGCCGGGTACGGCGGCGCCGTCGTCGACGCCGCCGGCCGCCGACGCCGCCGACCGCGACGCCGCCGGCCGCGACGCCGCCGGCGGGCTCCGCCATCGACTGACCGCCGCCGCCGGCTCCCGGGAAATGAGCGGCGTCCTGCGCGTCGCGGCGGTCCAGACGGTCTCGGGCGGCGACGTGGCCGCCAACCCGCGCAGGCGCGCGAGCTCGTCGCGGCCGCGGCATCGGCGGGCGCGTCGCTCGTGCTGCTGCCCGAGTACTTCGGCATCCTCGGCGCCCGCGCGACCGACAAGGTCCGCGAGCGCGAGCGGGACGGCGAGGGCCCGCAGCAGGCGTTCCTGTCGGCGGCCGCGCGCGAGCATCGCATCGTGCTCGTCGGCGGCAGCGTGCCGCTCGCCTGCGACGATCCCGCGCGCGTGCGGAGCGCGTGCCTGGCGTACGGGCCGGACGGTGCGCGGATCGCGCGCTACGACAAGATCCACCTGTTCCGCTTCGCGCAGGGCGACGAGGCCTACGACGAGACGCGCACGATCGAGCGCGGCAGCGCGCCCGCGACGTTCGAGGCGCAGGGCGTGCGCGTCGGCATGTCGATCTGCTACGACGTCCGCTTCCCCGAGCTCTATCGCGCGCTTCGCGACTGCGCGCTCCTCCTCGTGCCCTCGGCGTTCACCTGGACGACCGGCAGCGCGCACTGGCACCTCCTGCTTCGCGCGCGCGCGGTCGAGAACCAGGCCTACGTGCTCGCGGCCGCGCAGGGCGGCACGCACGCGAACGGCCGGCGCACCTTCGGCCATTCGATGCTGGTCGACCCATGGGGGGAGATCGTCGCCGAGCGGAGCGACGACGGCCCCGGCGTGATCGTCGGCGACGTCGACCCGGCGAGGATCGCCGAGGTGCGCGGGAAGCTCCCGGCGCACGCGCATCGCGTTCTCTGACGGGGCCTCGCCCCGTCGCCGGGAATCAGCGCGCGGGTTGCAGTCCGGCCTTCGCCATCGCGTCCAGCAGGCGCGGGCGCTCGGTCTTCAGCTTGCGCAGGAAGTCGCTCGCATCGCCGTAGGCGCGCAGCGCGTACTGCTGCGCGACCACGCCGCCGCCGTCGCGCTTGCCGTAGCGGAACAGGTTGAACTCGACGAACGCGTGGTCGGGCGGCCAGGTGATGAAGTCGACGATGACGTCGCCGCTCGCCGGGTGCTCGAGGATCGACATCGGCGCGTCGGGGGTGCTGCGCTTCAACGCGCGGACGAGCTCGCCGGCGAGCGCCTTCGGATCCGCATGGCCCGGGTACTCGCGGATCGACGCGAGCGTCGTCCAGCGCTCGAACTTGTCGCCCGGTGGAAGGAACTCGCGCCAGCGCTCGGCCGCGGTCTTGCCTTCGTCGGCCTGCACGAGGCGCTTGCCGTCGAACGCGATCGCGCGGGCACCCGGCAACGCGTCCAACGCGTGCGCCGGCATCGCGAACGCGAAGACCAGGAGGGCGGCGAGCGCCCGCCGAATGCCGCGAGTCCGTTCGCGCGGGGACGCCGTCGGGACCGCCTTCGATTCGCCCGCGCCGGGATCCGAACGCGCGCGCACTACCGACCCCGCAGGAGCACGATCACCGCGCCACCGCCGCCGGCGTGGCGCGGCGCCTCGCAGTACGCGAGGACGTCGTCCCACCGAGCGAGCCAGCGCCGCACCTTGCCCTTCAGCACCGGCTCGCGGTTCGGGGACGTGAGCCCCTTGCCGTGGATGACGCGCACGCAGCGCATGCCGGCCGCGCGGGCGTCGTCGAGGAAGTCCGCGAGCGCGTCGTGCGCCTCGTCGGAATCGTGGCCGTGCAGGTCGAGCTCCGCCTGGACCGTCCACTGGCCGCGGCGGAGCTTGGCGAGCACGTCGGTGCCGAGCCCCGGGCGCAGGTAGGTCTGCTCGCCCTCGAGCTCCTGGCCGATGTCCCAGGCATGCGGCGCGGGCTCGGCGCCGTACTTCGACGCCTCGAGCGCGTCGCGCTCGTCGGCGATGCGCTGGCGCGGCACGGGCGAGGGGGGCGTGGGCGCGTGGCGCGCCCGGTTCGCCCGCTTGATCGGCGCGACGTCGGCGAACGCGGCCCCGAGGTCGACGTCGCCCTGCGCGTGCTTCGACGCGGCCACCGCGCGTCGCGACGAAGCGGCCGACGGCGCAGGGGGGGCGGAGGGCGCCCGTGCCGGCGCCTTCGGCGCGGCGGGCGTCGCCGCGCGTTTCGCGTCGAGGAGCGCCTTCAAATCGGCGAGCTTGGCCATTCAGATGGCGGAGGTCGGATGGCAGAGGTCAGGTGCGACGGCGAATCCGGTGGCGACGCATCGAGCGCCGGCGAGCATGGGTGCTCGTGGGTCGGACTTCGGCCCGACATCGCCGACTTGCGGGGAAAACCGTCGGGCTCAAGCCCGACCCACAGGCCGAAGCCCGACCCACGAAGGTGCTCCGGCGCTAGTGGCCGGCGGCGGCGACGGCGGTCGCGACCGCGGCCTTCGCGCCTTCGCTCGCCTCGATCGTCTCGAGGAACGCTTCCGCGTCGAGCGCCGCCATGCAGCCGGTGCCCGCGGAGGTGACGGCCTGCCGGTAGACGTGATCCGCGACGTCGCCGGCGGCGAACACGCCGGGGACGCTCGTCGCGGTCGCGTTGCCTTCGGTGCCGCTCTTCACCTCGATGTAGCCGCCCTTCATCCTGAGCTTGCCTTCGAAGATCTGCGTGTTGGGCGTGTGGCCGATCGCGACGAACAGGCCGTGGGTGGGGATCACGCGCGGCGCGCCGCCTTCCCGCGGCTTCACGCGGACGCCGGTGACGCCGGACGCGTCGCCCAGCACTTCGTCGACGACGTGGTCCCAGACGACCTTCACGTTGCCGCCCTGCGTCTTGGCGAGGAGCCGGTCGACGAGGATCGCCTCCGCCCGGAAGCGGTCGCGACGGTGCACGACGGTGACCGTGCGCGCGATGTTCGACAGGTAGAGCGCCTCCTCGACGGCCGTGTTGCCGCCGCCGACGACCACGACGTCCTGGTTCTTGTAGAAGAACCCGTCGCAGGTCGCGCACGCGGACACGCCCTTGCCCATGAACGCCTCTTCCGACGGCAGCCCGAGGTAGCGCGCCGACGCGCCGGTCGCGATGATCAGCGCGTCGCAAGTGTAGGTCGCGTTGTCGCCTTCCAGCGTGAACGGGCGCTTCGAGAAGTCGACCGAGTGCACGTGGTCGAAGATCACCTCGGTCTCGAAGCGCTCGGCGTGCTTCTGGAAGCGCGCCATCAGCTCGGGCCCCTGCACGCCGTCGGGGTCGGCGGGCCAGTTGTCGACGTCGGTGGTCATCATGAGCTGCCCGCCCTGCGCGATGCCGGTGATGACGACGGGCTTGAGGTTGGCGCGCGCGGCGTATACTGCCGCGGACCAACCGGCGGGGCCGGAGCCCAGGATCAGGAGTCGGGCGTGCCTGGTGTTCATCTCGATGCTCGCGTGCGCGACGACGCGCCATTCTAGTCCACGCAGCGATCGATCCCCGGCGGCCGCCGGCCGGCTGCGCAAGCGACCGGGCCAGCCATCGAGATGGGGCCGCGCTCGCGCGCCGCAATGCCCGCCCGACCGCGCGTTGCCTCGCGGCGCGCCGATCCATGTATAATGTGCCGCATGAAGTGCCGGCGGTAACATGATGTTTTTCAACAAAACTTCAACGCAGGCAAAGCGCGGATCGGCGGCGGTCGCCGCGCGCGAGCCGCTGCCGCCGAAATTCGCGCGCCTGGTGCGCGAGTCGATCTGGTTCGCGCTCGTCGCGCTGCTCGCGTACGTCGCGCTCGTGCTCGCGAGCTATTCGCCCGGCGACCCGGCGTGGTCGTATTCGGGCGACGGCGCGCCCCTTCGCAATCGGGGCGGCGCCGTCGGTGCGTGGCTCGCGGACTTCCTGCTCTACCTCTTCGGGCTGTCCGCTTGGTGGTTCGTCGCCGCCGGCGTGGCGATCGTGATCGCGTCGTTCCGGCGCATCGCCCATCCGGAGCTCGAGAGCGAGCACCCGCGCGGCCTCGCGGTGCTGGGATTCGGCCTCGTGCTGGTGTCGAGCGCCGCGATCGAGGCGCTGCGGTTCTGGAACGCGAAGGCGGCGCTGCCGCTCGTGCCCGGCGGCGCGCTCGGCGATTCGCTCGGGTCGTTCCTCGCGCGTGCGCTCGGCTACAACGGCGCGACGCTGCTCCTGATGGCGGCGTTCCTCGGCGGTTTCTCGCTGTTCTCGGGCATCTCGTGGCTGAAGCTGATGGAGCGCATCGGCGCCGCGCTCGAAGGCGGCATCGCCTGGCTGCGGCGAAAGCGCGAGGAGCGCGCCGACCGGCGCATCGGCGAGCAGGCGACCGCCGAGCGCGAGGCGATCGTCGAGCGCTCGCGCGAGTCCGAGGTCGAGCGCGAGCGCGTCGTCGTCGTCCCGCCGCCGCCGCCGCCGCCGAAGTCCGAGCGCGTCGTGAAGGAGAAGCAGCGGCCGCTGTTCACCGACATGCCGGATTCGCCGCTGCCGGCGCTCTCGCTGCTCGAGGACGCGCCGCCGGCGACCGAGGGCGTCCCCGCCGAGACGCTCGAGTTCACGTCGCGCCTCATCGAGCGCAAGCTCGCCGACTTCGGCGTCGCCGCGAAAGTGCTCGCCGCGTACCCGGGGCCGGTGATCACGCGCTACGAGATCGAGCCGGCGGTCGGCGTCAAGGGCAGCCAGATCGTCAACCTCGTCAAGGACCTCGCGCGCGCGCTGTCGGTGGTGTCGATCCGCGTCGTCGAGACGATCCCCGGCAAGAGCTGCATGGCGCTCGAGCTGCCGAACGCCAAGCGCCAGATCGTCCGGCTGGTCGAGATCCTCGCGTCGCAGACCTACCACGACGCGCCGGGCAGGCTCACGCTCGCGCTGGGCAAGGACATCGCCGGCAAGCCGGTGGTCGTCGACCTCGCGCGCATGCCGCACCTGATGGTCGCCGGGACCACCGGCTCGGGCAAGTCGGTCGCGGTCAACGCGATGATCCTGTCGCTGCTCTACAAGGCCGAGCCCCGCGACGTGCGGCTGATCCTGATCGACCCGAAGATGCTCGAGCTCTCGGTGTACGAGGGCATCCCGCACCTGCTCGCGCCGGTCGTGACCGACATGAAGCTCGCGCCCAACGCGCTCAACTGGTGCGTCGGCGAGATGGAGCGCCGCTACCGGCTGATGAGCCAGCTCGGCGTGCGCAACCTCGCCGGCTACAACCAGAAGGTCGCCGATGCGAGGAAGGCGGGCAAGCCGATCGTCAATCCGGCCTCGCTCACGCCCGAGTCGCCGGAGCCCCTCGAGGAGATGCCGCTGATCGTCGTCGTCGTCGACGAGCTCGCCGACCTGATGATGGTCACCGGCAAGAAGATCGAGGAGCTCATCGCGCGCATCGCCCAGAAGGCGCGCGCGGCCGGCATCCACCTGATCCTCGCCACGCAGCGGCCGTCGGTCGACGTGATCACCGGCCTCATCAAGGCGAACATCCCGTCGCGCATCGCGTTCCAGGTCGCGAGCAAGGTCGACTCGCGCACGATCCTCGACCAGATGGGCGCCGAGGCGCTGCTGGGGCAGGGCGACATGCTCTACCTGCCGCCGGGCACGGGCTATCCGCAGCGCGTGCACGGGGCGTTCGTGTCCGACGGCGAGGTGCATCGCGTCGTCGAGCACCTGAAGTCCCAGGGCGAGCCGCAGTACCTCGAGGGCGTGCTCGAGGGCGGCGCGGCCGGCGGCGACGAAGAGGGGGCCGCGGTCGAGGGCGGCGACGCCGAGGCCGACCCGATGTACGACCAGGCGGTGGCGGTGGTGCTGAAGACGCGGCGGCCGTCGATCTCGCTCGTGCAGCGCCACCTGCGCATCGGCTACAACCGCGCCGCGCGACTCATCGAGCAGATGGAGCGCGCGGGGCTCGTGTCGCCCATGCAGACCAACGGCAACCGCGACGTGCTGGTCCCCGCGAGCAAGAGCGAAGCGTGAGGGCCCGTCGACTGCTCCTCCTCGCCTTGCTTCCGGCGGGCGTCCTGGCGGGCCCCGTCGACGTGTACCTCACGGGTCCCAAGTATTGCCCGAGCGACATGCCGAAAGGCTCGCCGCGCATCACGGAGGCGCAGGCCGTGGAGCGGACGAAGCGCATGCTTCCCGAGGATTTCTGCGGGCCGTCGCTCTTCGTCTCGGGCTGCACGTTCGACGTCGAGAACGAATACGACACCTGGCGTGTCTATGCCCATCAGTACAAGGACGTGGGCGGGCGCAAGGACAAGGGCGGCCTCAAGCACACGTACCTCATACTGGATGCCGCCGGAAACTGCCTCGCGCACATTCCCGGCACGGAGTTCGGGGCGCTCAATTGAGGAACGTCGTCGTCGCTTTGCTTGCCATGGTGTCGTTGGGCGCGGACGCCGCGACCCTCGACCGCCTGCGCGCGTTCGTGCGCGACACGCAGACCGCCCGCGCGCAGTTCACGCAAGCGGTCATGGTGAAGGACGGGCGCGTGAGCCAGCCCGCGTCGGGCGAGTTCCTGCTCGAGCGCCCAGGCAAGTTTCGCTGGACCGTGGCCAAGCCCTACAAGCAGCTCATCGTGGGCGACGGCCAGAAGGTCTGGATCTACGACGAGGACCTCAACCAGGTCGTCGTGCGCCGCCTCGGCGACGCCCTCGGCGCCACGCCGGCGGCGCTGCTCTCGGGCAACCAGGACGTCGAGCGCGCGTTCACGTGGCAGGAGCTCTCCGCCT
>JBGAHH010000052.1:0-27131 GCA_044226265.1 Casimicrobiaceae bacterium
GCGGTAATTCTGGTCGTGGACGTACGCGTGCTCGAGCCGGTCGAGCGCGGCGATCGGATCGCGCTGCGCGAGCGCGGCCATGCGCCACGCGCCGATCGACGCGCCGGCGAGCTCGACGCGCGGCATCGCGGGAAGCCACTCGCGCGCGAGGCGGCGATCGAACGGGATCAGCGCGAGGCCCTTGGGCCCGCCCGCGGCCGCGGGAATCGCGCGGACGTCCGCGGGCGCGATCCCGCGTTCGCGCAGGTGCGCGATCGCGCGCGGACCCGCGCGGAGCTCGAGCCAGTCGGTCCCGATCATCGCGGTCGCAACGAGAAAGGCCCGATCGCCTCGCGGCGGCCGGGCCTCGATTCGCTCGCGGTGCCCGTGAACGGCGCCGCGGGCGTTACGGCTCGGTCTTGCGCCAGCTCGAGTCGGGGTTGAACGACGACATCGCCGGGGCGATCTCCGGCGTGCGCGAGCCCAGGTCCTTCTCGAACACGACGCCGTCGTGGTTGCAGGTGAACGTCATCACGCCCGAGACGCCGTAGCGCGCCGGGTAGGCGACCATCGCGAAGCCGCCGATCATCTTGCCGTTCACGATGTAGTTGTACGCGCCGCCGCGAGCGTCCTTGCCCTGCGAGGTCAGGATCTTGTAGTGGTAGCCGTGGAACGCATTGCCGGCGCCGCGCGCCTGCGTCTTCGACGCCTTCCCGCCCTTGGCGTAGCCCTGCGCACGCGCGAGACCGACCAGCGGGCCGAGCGGCGACGGATCCTCGCCCGCCGCGGTCGGCCAGTAGAGGCCGTCCTTCTTGCCCGGGGACGAGATGAACCGCTGCGCGTACTCCATGACGCCGTTGTTGTCGCGGTCGCGCTGGACGTATTCGCGCTGCGCGTCGACGTAGGCGAGGCACACCCTGATCGCCGCGATCTCGTTCTCGCCGATGCGGCGGTTGATCACTTCCTCGGCGCCGGCCTTCGCGTCGAAGTGCCAGCCGCTCGCGTCCTGCACCAGCGGGAATGGGAACGGCGTGCCGTTCGGCCCGATGAGCAGCGTCGCCTTCGTGTCGCCGCCCGAGCGATCGATCGTCATCGCCTTGTCCCACGAGGAGACGAGGTCGTTGCGCATCGCGTCGTCGGCGACGCGGTCGCCGCTGAAGATCACCGGGCCGGAGCCCGGACCGAGCACCGCGTAGATCGCCTTGAGGTCGTCGGACTTGACGGCGTCGTAGAGCGCCTTCGCCGCGACCTCCGGCGTCGAGTACGTCTTCTGCGCCGGCAGGCTCTTCGCCGCGGCGGGCTTCGCCGCGCCTTGCGCGACGGCGAGCGGCGCCGTCGCACCGAGCGCGAGCGCGCACGCTGCCGCGACGAGCAGGCGGTGGGCGCGAATGCGGGCGTGGGAGTTCATCGTCGTGGTCTTCGGATGTCGGAAGTTCATCGTGGGCTCCCGGGCGTCAACGGCGTCCGCCGCCGCCGCGTCCGCCGCCACCGCCGCCCCGCGATGCGCCGCCGGCGCGCGCCCCGCCGCCGCTGCTCATCGACGAGCGGCTCGACGCGCCACGGTTCGAATAGCTCTGCGCCTGCGCGCGGCTCTGGCCCGAGTTGAACGAGCTGGCCGAGCGATTCGCGGGCGACGCGGCGCTGATGCCGCCCGCGCCGCCGGCGCCGCCGCGGTTCGCACCGCCGGGGCCGTCGCCGCGATCCATCGTGCCCGCGCTCGGGCCCGCGCGGTTGCCTGCGCCCGCGCCCTGCCGGTCCATCGTGCCGGCGCTCGGGCCCGCGCGGTTGCCCGCGCCCGCACCCTGCCTATCCATGGTACCCGCGCCGGCGCGGTTGCCCGCGCCGCCGCCCTCGTAGCCGCGATAGTCGCGCCGCGCCGACGCCGCGCCCGGATCGGTGCGCGCGTACTTGTCGCGCGTGCCCTGGTCGCGGTAGGCGACGCCCTTGCGCTGGCTCGGGTTGTGGTTCCAGTTCCCGTTCTGGACCTTGTTCTTGAACTCGGCGTTGTTGCTGTTGCGGACGAAGGTGTTGTTGTTGTTGATGTTGATCTCGTTGCCGCCCCAGTTCGCGCCGCACCAGCCCCACGCCGATCCGACGGCGAGGCCGATGCCGAAGCCGACCAGGCCCGCGCCGACCGCGTAGCCCGGGTAGTAGTACGCCGGCGGCGGCCAGTAGTAGGGCGGGTAGGTCGGCGCCCACCACGTGCCGTAGACGACGGCCGGGTTGTAGGTGGGCACGTAGACCGTCGTCGGCTGCGCCGGCTCGATGATGATCGTCTTCTCCTGCTGGACGACCTTCTGCTGCTCGTTGCTCTTGAGGTTGCCCGCCGCCTGCGCCTTCTGCCGGAGGTTCTGGACCGTCTGCATCACACGAGCCTGGTCGGCGAGCACGGCGTCGCCCAACTCCTGCGTCCAGTCGAGCTTGTCGTTCATCATCTCGAGGACCTGCGGGTACGCGGTGAGCGCCTGGACCGACGGATCCCAGTTCTTGGCCTCGGCGGCCTTCACCATCGCGTCGCCCTTGAGGTCCTTGTTCGCCTTGACGAAACGGGCGGCCTCGACGACGTCGAGCGGATAGGTCGACGCCATCAACGCCTGCACCAGCAGCTCGTCGGGGTAAAGCGCGATCGGCGCGAGCAGGCTGTCGAGCTTTTCCTGCGACATCGCGGGCTGGGTCGCGCCCCCGCCCTGGGCGGGCGCGGGCGCCGGCGCTTGCGCGGGCGTCCCGAAGGGCATCGCGACGAGCGAGATCGCGACGATGGGCGTGGTCAGGACGCGGGCGAGGCGTTTCATCTGGGAACTCCCTGAGGCGCCGGCCGGGCGACCCGGCGGCGGGTGGGGCGACAGTCTACACCGGCCTCCAACGCGCCGATGCCGGACCCGGTGCACAGGAATCCCGGGGGACGTGCCAGAACGGCCGCCGTGCACTAACATTTCGCGACATTCCGCCGCATCGCGATGGACGCCGCCCGCTTCGCCGCCGAGATCGAGTCGCACCGACGCTACCTGATGCGCGTCGCGCAGCTGCAGCTGCGCGACCACGACCTCGCGCAGGACGTCGTGCAGGACACGCTGGTGGCGGCGCTGTCGGGGGCGGGGGGCTTCGACGGGCGATCGAGCCTCAAGACCTGGCTCACCGGCATCCTCAAGCACAAGATCGTGGACGCGATCCGGCGCAAGCAGAAGGCGCCGGTGCCGCTTTCCGTCCTCGACGACGAGGGCACGCTCGAGGACTTCGACGCGCTGTTCAAGCCCAACGGCGCATGGGAGACGCCGCCGGCGGACTGGGGCGACCCGGAGGCGGCGCTCGACCAGCGCGAGTTCTTCGACGTGATGGAGCTCTGCCTCGAGAAGCTGCCGCCGCAGACCGGCCGGGTGTTCGTGATGCGCGAGGTGATGGGGCTGGAGACTGACGAAATCTGTAAGGAACTGGCGATCACGGCGAATAACCTCTGGGTGATCCTGTATCGCGCGAGGATGGCCCTGCGCGCCTGCCTCGAGGAGCGCTGGTTCGGCGCGGGCGCGGGGCGTCCGCGGCCGGCCTGAAGCGCGCGATCGGCGATGAAACGACTGCTCGGCCACATGCTGATGTGCAAGGAGGCCACGCGCCTCATCTCGCAGGCCGAGGACCGCGAGCTCTCGTGGTTCCAGCGCTGGCGCCTGCGCGCGCACCTCACCGTGTGCGACATGTGCTCGCGCTTCGACGCGCAGATGCGGTTCCTGCGCGAAGCGGCGCGGCGGTACCGCTCGTGAGCGCGTCCGCCGCGGGCACGGGCGCCGGGACGATCGTCGTGAACGGCGCCGCGCGTCCGCTCGCGGGAGCCGCCTCGGTCGCCGACCTCGTGCGCGAGCTCTCGCTCGAGGGCAAGCGCATCGCCGTGGAGCTGAACGGCGAGATCGTGCCGCGCAGCCGCTACGCGGCGACCCGGCTTTCGGCGGGCGACCGTCTCGAGATCGTCGGCGCCGTCGGCGGCGGCTGAATCCCGCCCGGCCGCGGGCGTACAATCTCGCCATGAACGCCCCGCAGCGCGCCGCGATGGCGGATCCGCTCGTGATCGCCGGGAAGGCGTACGGCTCGCGCCTGCTGGTCGGCACCGGCAAGTACCGCGACTTCGGCCAGACGCGCGAGGCGATCGTCGCCTCGGGCGCCGAGATCGTGACCGTCGCGATCCGCCGCACGAACATCGGCCAGGACGCGAGCGCGCCGTCGCTGCTCGACGCGCTTCCGCCCTCCGAGTTCACCTACCTTCCGAACAGCGCCGGCTGCTACAACGCCGAGGACGCGGTGCGCACGCTGAAGCTCGCGCGCGAGCTCCTCGACGGTCACAAGCTCGTCAAGCTCGAGGTGCTGGGCGACAAGGAGTCGCTGTATCCCGACGTGCGCCAGACGATCGCCGCCGCGCAGACGCTCGTGCGCGACGGCTTCGACGTCATGGTCTACACGTCGGACGACCCGATCGTCGCGCGCGAGCTCGAGGCGATCGGCTGCGTCGCGATCATGCCGCTCGCCTCGCTGATCGGGTCGGGCATGGGCATCCTCAATCCCTGGAACCTGCGGCTCATCCTCGAGCAGGCGAAGGTGCCGGTGCTGGTCGACGCGGGCGTGGGCACCGCGTCGGACGCGGCGGTCGCGATGGAGCTGGGTTGCGCGGGCGTGCTCATGAACACCGCGATCGCGCAGGCGCGCGAGCCGGTGCGCATGGCGCGCGCGATGAAGCTGGCCGTCGAGGCCGGGCGCGAGGCGTTCCTCGCGGGCCGGATGCCCCGGAAGCTCTACTCGGGCAGCCCGAGCTCGCCCACGACCGGCGTCATCGGATGATCGCCCGCTCCCGCCGCGCGATCGCCGCCGCGGCGAGCGCGCTCCTCTCCGCGTCCGCGTCGGCCGTGCCGCCGACGCGAGACGAGGTCGTGCAGTGGTGCACCGACGCCGACGACATGGCGCACTGCGGCCGGCTGATCGAGCAGCAGCAGATGAAGCGGCTGCCCGGGCTCGCGAAGCGCGAGGGCGTCGACCTCAAGGTCAGCCTGTTCCCGAGCGGCACCGCCACCTACACCGACGACGAGAACGCGCTGCAGCCGCTCTCGTACAGCCTCTACGACTCGATCGACCCGCTCAACGCGGTGCTGCTGTTCAAGACCGACGGCGAGAAAGCCACGTTCGTGCTGCTGATGCGCGCGAGCAACCGCGCCTCCGAGCTGCCGTCGGAGCCGAAGCTCTCGCCCGACCGGCAGCGCCTCGTCACCGCGGACTTCTGCGCCTCGGACTGCGTCAACGAGCTCGCGGTCTGGCGCGTCTCGCGCGACGGCGCCGCCAAGGAGCTCGTCTACCGCACGACCGAGGACTGGACCGACGCGACGCCGCGCTGGAAGGACGCCGACACGATCGTCGTCGAGTACACGTCCGCCGCCGACGGCAACCGCCGCACGCTCGAGCGCAAGCTCGCGGCCGACGGCTGGCTCAAGCCTCGCTAGCCGGAGGCCTTCGCATGGGCGAGGCGGACGCGCCCGAGCCGATCCGACGCCCGGTCCGCAGCTACGTCCTGCGCCAGGGGCGCCTCTCGCCCGCGCAGGCCCGCGCGCTCGAGACGCTCGCGCCGCGCTACGGCCTGCCGTTCGCGAGCGCACCGATCGACTTCGCGCGGACGTTCGGGCGCCGCGCGCCGGTCGTGCTCGAGATCGGCTGCGGCATGGGCGAGACGACCGCGGCGATTGCGGCGGCGCATCCGGGCACCGACTTCGTCGGCGTCGAGGTCCACGGTCCGGGCGTCGGCGCGATCCTCAATCGCATCGAGCAGGGTGCGCTTTCGAACCTGCGCGTGATCCAGCACGACGCGGTCGAGGTCGTCGACGCGATGGTCCCGGAGGCTTCGCTCGCGGGCATCCACGTGTATTTCCCGGATCCCTGGCCGAAGAAGCGCCACCACAAGCGGCGTCTGCTCAAGCCCGCGTTCGTGCATGCGCTCGCGCGCCGGCTCGCACCGGGGGGCTACCTGCACGCCGCGACCGACTGGGAGCCCTACGCGGAGGAGATGCTCGCGACGTTCTCCGCGGAGCCTTTGCTCGCGAACACGGCGACGGGATTCTCGCCGCGACCGGCGTGGCGTCCCCAGACCAAGTTCGAGGCGCGCGGCGTGAAGCTCGGCCACGCGGTGTTCGACCTCGTGTTCCGGCGCAGGTAGCCGCAACCCCGGGTACCGGGTACTTACTTGGACCTTGAAGTTATGAGCGCGCCGGCTACGCCAGCCCGAGCGCGCCGGCGAGCGCGCGCTTCGCGGCGTCGCGCGAGAAGTGGCGGCGGATGTTGTCCACGCCGCCCTCGGAGAGGCGCTTCCAGGTCGCCTCGTCGGTGTAGGCGCGGACGATCGCGTCGGCGAACGCCTGCGGATGGTCGGCGACGAGCACGTCGTAGCCGTCGGCGAGGTGCATCCCCTCGACCGCCGCCGGCGTCGCCACGACCGGGACGCCGTAGCTCATCGCGAGGTTCACCTTGCCCTTGACGCCCGCGCCGTAGCGCAGCGGCGCGATCGACACGCGCGCGGCCTCGAACACCGGGTCGATGTCCTCGACGTGGCCCGCGATCACGAGGTCGGGCGCCGAGAGCGCGCGCACGCCCGCGGGCGGCTCCGCGCCGACGATCGTCGTCACGGCGCCGCGCAGGCGGCCGCGCACGAGCGGCAGCACCTCGCGCGCGAACCAGGTCACCGCGTCGGCGTTCGGCGGATGGCGAAATCCGCCGATGAACACGATGCCGGAGCGCTCGGCGAACGGCTTGCCGCGCGAGCGGGGCTCGTGGATGTTCGACAGGACGTCGACGCGCGCAGCGGGCTCGAGCTCGGCCAGGAGATCGCGCTCGACCGGCGAGACGACGAGCGTGACGTCCGCCCGCCGCACGAGGTCGAGCTCCTGCTCGCGCTCGCGGTCCGCGGCCGCCGGCGACGCGCCCGCGCCGGATCCGAGCGTCGCCTCCCGCTCGCTGCGCAGGAAGTGCAGGTCGACGGTGTCGAAGACCAGCCGCGCCTGCGGTGCGAAGCGGCGCACCGCGTCGACGTGCTTCGAGGCGACGTAGTGCCGCGACAGGACGACGACGTCGAACTCGCGGCCGCGCATCGCGAGGAGGTCCGTGATCGACCGGACCCACGGCCTCGACAGCACCTCGACGCCCGCCTCGCGCAGCGCCGATACGTAGGGCTCGCGGTATTCGAGGTTGTCGGCGACGAACGTCGCCTTGCCGCCCAGTTCGCCGACGAGCTCCAGGATCGCCTGCATGCGCATCGAGCCGGAGTCGCGGTCGGGCGTCAGCATGTTCGCGTCGACGACGAGCACGCGCGTGCGCGCGGCACGGTCGGCCTCGAGCGACGGCGAGTCGCCGTTCGACCGGTGCGTGGCCAGCGCCTCCGCCCAGCGCTTCGCGAACACGGCGCGATTGATCGCCTGGTGCTTCTTGGCGCCCGAGGTCTCGTCGGTGCCCGAGGTCGTGCCCTCGAAGTGCACGACCGTCGCGGCCGGCTGGACCCAGACCGACCGGCCCGCCGCGCGCACCTTGAACGCGAGGTCGGTGTCCTCGTAGTACGCGGGCGCGTAGACGGGATCGAATCCGCCGAGCGACGCGAACAACTCGCGCGGGATCGCGAGGCACGCGCCCGAGCAATAGTCGACGCGCCGCGCGTAGTTGTACTCGGGCAGGTCCGGATCCGCGCCGCGGCCGTGGTTCCACGCCGAGCCGTCGCGCCACACGATGCCGCCGGCTTCCTGCAGCCGGCCGTCCGGGTAGACGAGCTTCGCGCCGACCAGGCCCGCGTCGGGATGGTGCTCGAACGTGCGCGCGATCGCATCGAGCCAGCCTGGCGTGACGATCGTGTCGTTGTTGAGGAACACGAGCCGCGCGCCGCGGGCCTGCGAGGCGCCGAGGTTGCACGCCGCGATGAAGCCGCCGTTCGCCTGCGCGCGAACGAAGCGCACGCCGGAAACCTGCGCGAGCGCCTCCGACAGCGGCTCGGGCGAAGCGTCGTCGACGACGATCACCTCGACGTCCTCGTGGCGAACCGTCGCGTGCACGCTCTTGAGGCACGTGTAGGTCGCGAGCGCCTCGCCGTACGCGGGGATCACGATCGACGTCGACGGTGCGGCCGGTGCGGCGAACGCGAGCGGCGCGATCGCCGTCTCCATCGTCCAGGTGCGCCGATGCGCCGGCGCGACGTAGCCTCGGCCACGCAGCTTGTCGCGGATGCGCCGCATCAGCGCGACGGGGCCTTGCTCGCGCAGCACGGCGAACGCCGTCCTCGCCTGTCGCGGCACCTGGCGCGCGGCGGCCGGCAGCGCGGCGAGCCTCGCCGTCGCGACGCGCACGCGATCGGTCGCGCCGCGAAGCGGCGCCGTCATCCGCCAGCTCGTCGACGACTCGAGCGCGGCGATGCGCTCGCGCGCCGCCGCGAGGTCGCGCTCGGACGCCGCGGGATCGCGCCGCAGCGACGCGAGCGTCGCGTCGATCGTCGCGGCGCGGCTCACGAGCTCGGCGCGCGCTTCCGGCTCTCCGCACAGGGCGCCCGCGCGCACGAGCTCCGACAGCGACATCGCTTCGCCGCCGCCCGATCGCGGCGCGAGGTGTCTCGGCTCGAGCGGGGGCATCGGCGCCTGCGCGACCGACGGCGCGGCCGGCCATGCGGCGGCGAGGCGATCCGCGTAGTCGCGCCACGACGCCGCCGGTGGCCGCGCCGGCGAAGCCTCGCGCGCGCGCGGCCCCGCGGCGGCGAGGAGCGCTTCGTTCCACGCGGCCGGCGACGCATCCCACGGAACGAGCGTCGCGTTCGCGACGCCCTCGAGGCGCTCCGCGAGCGCGCCGAGCGCCGAGGCGACGATCGGGCGACCGGTCGCGAGCGCGGCGGACAGCGTGTACGACCAGGTCTCGGGCCACTGCGCCGGGAACATCCAGACGTCGGGCGATTCCGACGCGACGAGCCGCGGCAGCTCGGCGTCGGCGTAGCCGCCGGCGAGCGAGATCCTGCCTGCGGGCAGCGGAGGCAAAGGTGCGCCCGTCGAGCCGAGGATGCGGAACGCGAGCGGGAGATCGCGCGCGTCGGCGTCGCGCGCGCAGGCGACGACGACGTCGAGTCCCTTGTCCGCCGCGAGCTTGCCGACGAGGCCGACGCGGATCGCGGCCGGCGGGACGCCGAACGGCGCTTCCGGGTGCGGCCACACCTCGACGTCCACGCCGGCGAAATGCCGCGTGAAGCGCGCGGCGGCGTCGTGCGTGGGCGCGATCGCGCGCGCGCCGTGCGAGAACGCGCCGCGGAACGCGTCGCGCCACGCCGCGATGCCGAGCGGCCACTGCGCGGGGCGCCGCGCGAGGCACGCATCGCAGCCGGCTTCGTCGGGCTCTCCGCAGTAGCGGCCTTCGCCGCGGTCGAGGTGGTAGCGCGGACAGTACGGATAGGCGTCGTGCAGCGTGACGTCGAGCCCGACGGCGAGCGCGGCGGGGATCGACAGCACGTCCTGCGGCAGGCCGTCGACGTGATGCAGGTGGACGCGGCACACGCCGAGCGCGCGCAGCAACGCGACGAGCGTCGCGCGATCCTTCGGCAACTCGAACGCGAGGTCGACGGCGTGGTCGTCGCGCGACCAGGCGAGCCGCACTTCGCCGCGGCGTCCCGGGCCGAGCCCCAGGACCTCGGCGCGATCGGCGAGCGCCGCGACCAGCTCGCCCACGTGGCGGCGCACGCCGCCCGCCCAGCCGTGCGACACGACGAGGACGCGGCGACGCGGCGACTGCGCGAGCCGGTCGAGCGTGGCGAGGACTTCCGACGTCAAGGGGAGGGAGTGGGCGCCCGGACGGCGGAGGCCGTCGCGAAGCCGGGATTGTATCGGGGCAGCCGCCCGCGATCCTTCGAGCCGGGGACCCGCCGGTCGATTGCCCGGCATCCGGGTTCTCGCGAACGCCAGCGGCGCGCTGGGGCTTCCGGCACCTCGGCCACTTCGTGACCGACGACAAGCGGGTGTTCGGCGAGCTGCCGTCCGGGATCCTGCTCGGTCGCCGTGCGTCGGGCGCGGGCCCGTGCCGCTGAGCGTCCTCGCGAGGTGCGCTAGGGGGATGTCGGGCGAAACGTCGCCGCTTCGCGCACGACGAGCGCCACGATGCGCTCGATCGCGCGCTTCGACGCCGCGTTGGCGGCGGCGACGCCCCCGTAGGCGTCCTGGCTCGCGGCCGGCTCGGACTCCTCGACGAGGAGTGTCGCGAGCACCCGGCGCCCCCTGACGTCGACGATCTGGACGCGGATCGCGAGGTCGGTACGGCTCGGCACGACCGTGAAGTCCTGCTGCAGCCGGACGAGCTCGATGTCGACGCGCAGCGTGGCCTGGACCGACGTCGGCGCCACGACGACTGCCGCGAACGCTCCGCTCTCGTCGAGCGCGCGGGCGACGAGGGGCCCCAGCATTCGCGCGGGCGCGTCGGCCCACTCGCCGCGAGCGTAGTAGTCGATCGAGTAGGGCCGCTCGACGTAGGCGATGCGCGGCGTGTCGAAGCCCGGCGCCGCCCGCGGCACGCCGACCTCGACCGTCGCGTCGGTGCGCCGTTCCGCCCGGGGAGGCGCGGCGCCCGGCTGCAGGACGTGCAGGCGCGGGCTTTCTTCCGGCGCTTGCTGGAACGGCGTGCAGCCGGCGGCGAGCCCGGCGGCGAGCGCCAGCGCGGCGAGGAGGCGAGCGGCCAACGGCAAGGCGGGGGAGGAGGACATGGCTGTGTTCGCGTCAGGGCGGTCGCGGGCTCACTCGCCGGGGCCGCGCCTCTGCGGCGGCCGACCCTGCAGCAGCGCGCCCGGGTTGCGTTCGACCTCGCCGACGGCGCGCTGGAGCGTCGCGGTCAGCGTGCGCAGCTCGGCGACGAGCGCGCGCGCCTCGGGCAGCGTCTCGCTCGTGAACTGCTTCAGGTCGGTGCGCGTGCTGTCGATCGTGCCGCTCGCGCTCGCGCCGGCGGTGCCGAGCTCGCGGGTCATCCGGTCGAAGGCGTCCGCGCTGCGCTCGACGCGCGCGACGAGGTCCGGCAGCTTCTCGGTGGCGCGCGCGGTGTTCTGCATCGCGACCGAGGCGTCCCTCAGGCCCGTGTCGATCGCCGGGGAGCGGGCCGCGAGCGTGCGCGAGAGGACCTCGAGGTCGGCGATCGTCTTCTTGACCGCCGCGCGGTTCTCCTCGTCCATGAGCGCGCTCAGTGCGTCGCTCGTCCGGTTGAGGCTCGCGAGCAGCGCGGGGATCGAGGTCTCGAGGCGACTGTAGAGCGAGGGGCCCGACGGGATCGTCGGGAACGGCTCGCCGGGCTGCGCCGCGAGCGGCTTCGAGTCGCGATGGCCGCCGGTGAGCTCGACGAACGCGATGCCGGTGAGCCCCTGCGTCTGCAGCGTCGCGATCGTGTCCTCCTTGACCGGCGTCCCGCGCTCGATGTCGAGCGTCACCAGCACCTGCTCGACGTTGCCTGGAGCGAGCGCGATCGACCGCACGCGGCCGACGTCCACGCCACGGTAGCGGACCGAGGAGTTGAGGTTGAGCCCCGACACCGACTCGGTCATGTAGGTCAGGTAGGTGTCGTAGGTCTTGCGGTAGTACTTGCCGCTCGACAGCCACAGGAAGCCCGCGACGAGCGCCGTCGTCAGGACGATGACGAACGCGCCGACCGCGGCGAAGCTTACGCGCGATTCCATGCCTGCTGGTGCGCGGCCCGGCCGCGCGGCCCGTAGAAGTACTGGCGGATCAGCGGATCCTCCGAGTGCGAGAGCTCCTCCATCGTGCCGACGCCGACGATGCGCCCCTTGCCGAGCACGGCGACGCGGTCCGCCGCGCGCCACAGGAGGTCGAGGTCGTGCGTCACCATCATGATCGTGAGCCCGAGCCCGTCGCGCAGGCTGCGCACCAGCTCGTCGATGCCGGTCGCCGACAGCGGGTCGAGCCCCGCGGTCGGCTCGTCGAGGAACAGGAGCTCCGGGTCGAGCGCGAGCGCGCGGGCGAGCGAAGCGCGCTTGCGCATGCCGCCGGAGAGCTCGCTCGGATACTTGGGGCCGGCGTCGGGCGGCAGCCCGGTGAGCGCGATCTTCACGGCGGCGATCTCGCGGACGATCTCGTCGCCGAGCGAGGTGTGCTCGTTCAGCACCATCGCGACGTTCCCGGCGACCGTGAGCGAGCTGAACAGCGCGCCGCGCTCGAACATCACGCCGTAGCGCCGGCGCAGCGGCAGCGCCTCGGCGTCGGCGAGCCCGATCACCTCCTGCCCGAACACCTTGATCGAGCCCGCCACCGGCCGCTCGAGCATGATGATCTCGCGCAGCATCGTCGACTTGCCCGATCCGCTCCCGCCCACGAGCGCGAAGATCTCGCCCGGGCGCACCGTCAGGTCGACGTGCTCGTGCACGACCGCCGCGCCGAAGCGCGTCGACAGCCCGCGGATCTCGATCACCGGCGGAGCTTCGCGCAGCCCTTCCTCGACGAGGGCGGGCGCGTCCCGGGACGGCACGGCGGCGTTCACAGGTCGAGCCACAGGAAGACGATCGAGAACATCGCGTCGGTCACGATCACGAGGAAGATCGACTGGACGACGCTCATCGTGGTCTGGGTGCCGACGCTGTCGGCGCTGCCGCTCACCATGAAGCCGCGGTGGCAGCCGACCAGCGCGACGATCATCGCGAACACCGGCGCCTTCGCGAGGCCGGTCCAGTAGGTCGACAGCACGATCGCCTCGTCGAGGCGGTCGACGAAGGCCCGGAATCCGACGTCGAGCTTCCACTGGGCCATGATCATGCCGCCGAGGACGCCGGTCACGTCGGTGTAGACGGTGAGCAGCGGCATCACGAGGACGAGCGCGATCATCTTCGGCAGGACGAGCAGCTCGAGCGGCGGCACGCCGATCGTGCGCAGCGCGTCGATCTCCTCGGTCACCTTCATCGTCCCGATCTGCGCCGTGTACGCGGACCCCGACCGGCCGGCGATGATGATCGCGGTGAGCAGCGGCGAGAGCTCGCGCAGCATCGAGATGCCGACGAGGTCGGCGATGAAGATGTTGGCGCCGAAGCGCTGCAGCTGGTCGGCGCCCTGGTAGGCGATCACGACGCCCATCAGGAACGACAGGAGTCCCGTGATCGGGAGGGCCTCGACCCCGGCGGTCTGCACGTTGTGCAGGATCGCGCGCCAGCGAAGCCGGCGCGGCTCGCGCAGAACGCGCAGGAGCGCGACGAAGCTCTCGCCGACGAACGCGAGGTAGCCGACGCTACCGCCCAATAGCGCCCAGGACCGCCGGCCGAGGCCCTCGAGCCACGGCGTCTCCGGGGCCATCGCGGGCGCCAGCGGAAGCTCCTTCGAGTCGATGAGCGCGACGAGCGATTCGAACTCGGGCTTGAGCCCGTCGATGCGGACCGAGGCACCGCCCGCCTGCAGGCCCGCGCGGGTCCGGTGCAGCACCCAGGCGCCCGCCGTGTCGAGCATCGTGATGCCCGACGCATCGACGGCGATCTCGCCCGCCGCCGGCCAGTTCGCCTGCGCTAGCTCCCGCTCGAGCGCGGCGATGCCGTGCACCGTCCAGGCGCCCCCGCAGACCAGCCTCGGCGCACCGCTGCCGGGAAGGCGCTCGAGGGTTGCCTGCGCGAGGAGTTCCGGAATCATCGGTCGTACGCGAATCGAGGACCGCGGGCGCGGGCACCCGGCCCGCGGCGACTTGTCAGATTGTTGCACGGCCTCCGCGCGGATCGTGGCCGTGCCCCGGTTCGTTGACCAGGATCAACGGCCCCACGCGGCCAGGCCGCACCCTCGGGCCCCGGGGACCGCAGTGCAGGCGGCGTCAGAGCGGGCGGGGGACCGACCGCGCGCGAAACGGCGTGAGGAGCTCGCCCGCGACCGTCTGCCGACAAGTCGTCGGGCTGAAGCCCGACCCACAGGCGCCTCGCTCGTGGGTTGCCTTCATGCCGACGCGCCGCCCGACTTCAGGCGTCGAGCGCCAGGACGACCGGCTGGTGGTCGGACAGTCGCGTCGCGGAATCGACCTCGACCCTGCGCACGCGCGAGGCGAGCTCGTCGCTCACGAAGACGAAGTCGCAGGCGATCGGCAGCGATTCGGGCGTGTAGCGCTCGTGCACGTTGAACGTCGGCGGCTGCGGCGTCGCCCCGTGGACGAGCCGCCACGCGTCGTGGAAGCGCGAGGTGCCGTCGTCGAAAGGCGCCAGCATGCGCGCGTGCTCCGGATCGTGCGGCCCCAGGTTGAAGTCGCCGGTGACGATCGTCGCCCTGGGCGTCGGATGGCGCTGGAACGGTCCGCCGTCCTCGCGCTCGCCGCTTCCGAGGCGCGCGTGCGCGTGACCTTCCGCGTGGATTTCGCGCAGCCTTCGCACCTGCGCCTCTCGCTGCGCGGCCGACCAGTACTCGAGGTGCGTCGTGACGACGCGCACCGGGCCCGAGCGCGCCATCACCACCGCCTCGACGGCGACGCGCGGCATCGACGCCACCGCCGCGTCCGCGGGCCAGGGCAGCGCGTGCGCGCGAACCGCCTGGAGCGGAAGCCGCGACGCGATCGCGTTGCCGAAGCGGCGACGCCGCCCGCCACCCGCAGGATGGTCGCTGCCGATGCCGACGGCGACCTCGTAGCCGGGAAGGAGCGCGCGGAGCATCGCGAACTGGTCGCGATCGTCGTTGCCCTCGAGCCTCGGATCGGGGAAGTTGTCGGCGACCTCCTGCACGCAGAGCACGTCGAAGTCGCCGAGCGAACGCGCGTGCGCGATCACCCGCGCGGGGTCGACGCGCCCGTCGAGGCCGCGGAACCACTGCACGTTCCAGGTGACGAGGATCATGCGCCCGCCGGGCCGCGCCGAAGGCGCGTCCTCCCGGAGACCGGCGCCCGCCGCGCGTTTCGGAACGAACGGTCCACGTTACCGGATGCCGGCGCGCATGAACGACGCGACGAACTGGCGCTGGAACAGCAGGAACGCGATCAGGAGCGGCGCGGTCGTGAGCAGCGTCGCCGCGGTGATGATCGACCAGTCGATGCCCTGGTCGGTCGACGCGAACACCTGGAGGCCGACCGTGACCGGACGCGACTCGACCGAGTTGGTGATGATGAGCGGCCACAGGAAGTTGTTCCAGTGGTAGCTCACCGACACGAGCGCGTAGGCGAGGTAGGTCGGCCGCGCGAGCGGCACGTACACCTTCCAGAGCACCTGCAGCGGCGAGCAGCCCTCGACGCGCGCCGCCTCGTCGAGCTCGCGCGGGATCGTCTTGAAGGTCTGGCGCAACAGGAAGATGCCGAACGCGCTCGCCATGTAGGGGAGGCCGATCGCGAGGATCGTGTCCTTGATGCCGAGCCAGGTCATCGTCCGGTAGTTCTCGACGATCAGCACGTCCGGCATGATCATCAGCTGCACGAGCACGAGCGCGAAAAGCACGTTCCGCCCGGGAAAGTCGAAGCGCGCGAACGCGTACGCCGCGAGCGTGACGAGCACGAGCTGCGCGGCGAGCACCATCGTCACGAGCGCGACCGTGTTGACGAAGTAGCGTGCGAACGGCGCCGCGTGCCAGGCCTTCACGAAGTTGTCGAGCGTCAGCGGCGCGGCGAGCGCGAGGCGCGTCGAGAACTCGGCGGGATGGAACGCCGTCCAGAAAGCGTAGAGCAGTGGCAACACCCACAGGAACCCCAGCAGCCACGCCGCGCCCGTCTCGAGGGCGCGCGTGAAGCCGCGCGTGTCGTAGACGTGGGTCGAGGCTTCCATGCGCCGGGATTCAGCGAAGGTCCGGCGACCGAAGCCGCTGCGCGCGAGGCGGGGGTGCCGGCGACCGACGGGCCGCCCCGAGGTCGCCGGGCCCCCTGGGGTGAGGCGGCCGAAGGCCGCTTCGATGGGATGTCATTGGTAGTGCGTCCTGCGCTCGAGCACGAAGAACTGGAACAGGGCGGTGAGCCCGAGGATCCCGAGCAGCACCATCGTGAGCGCCGCCGCATAGGCCGAGTCCCAGAAGCGGAACCCGATCTCGTAGACGTAGTAGAGCAGGAGCTCGGTCGCGTTGTCCGGGCCGCCGCGCGTCATCACGACGATGTGGTCGACGAGCCGGAACGCGTTGATCACCGCGTTGACCAGGACGAACAGCGTGACCGGCATCAGCAGCGGGAACGTGACGCGCCGGAAGAAGGTCCAGCGCGACGCGCCCTCGATCGCGGCCGCCTCGGCGAGCGAGGGCGACATCGACTGCAGCGCGGCGAGGTAGAAGATCATGAAGAAGCCGGCCTCCTTCCAGATCGTCACGACCATCAGGCTCGCGAGCGCGGTCGACTTGCTCCCCAGCCAGTTGTGGCTCGCGAAGCCCAGGCCCTTCGTGATCTGCTCGAGCAGGCCGTACTCCGGCGTGTAGAAGAACAGCCAGATGTTCGCGACCGCGATCATCGGCAGCATCGTCGGCGTGAAGTAGGCGAGCCGCAGCAGGCCGCGGCCCCGGAGCTTCCCGTGCACCCAGGTCGCCATCAGCAGCGCGAGCGCGATCGCCACCGGGATCGTGCCCGCCGCGTACCAGAGGTTGTTCGACAGCGCCTGCCAGAAGATCGGGTCCTCGACCAGCTGCACGTAGTTGTCGGCGCCGACCCACACCGCCGGGCGACTGCCCTTCGGGGTGGACAGGAAGCTGTGCCACAGGTTGGCGACCGCCGGGTAGTGCGTGAACAGCACGAGCAGGATCATCGCGGGCGCGATGAGCAGCCACGCGTAGATCCATTCGCGCGTTCGCGTCATGCGAAGCGGATCCTTCGGTCAGCGTTCATGGCGACATCGCGCGCCGCACGGGAGACCCCTCACCCCGACCCTCTCCCCGCGGTGCGGGGAGAGGGAGGCGAGAGCGACCCGATCCGCCGGCTACCGGAACGGCCGCAGCAGCCGGTCCGCCTCGCGCTGCGCGTCCTTCATCGCGGCTTCCGGCGTCTTCGTGCCGGTGAGCGCCGCCTGCAGGCCGTCGTTGAGCGCCTTGGTGACGCGCTGGTTGTCGTGCGTCGACAGCTCCGCCTTCGCGTACGGGAGCTGGTCGCGCGCGACGGCGGCCGCCGGGAAGCCGGCGACGTACGCCTTCATCGCGGGCGTGTCCCAAGCGTCCGCGCGCACCGCGACGTAGCCGGTGTCGATGCCCCACTGCGCGGCGCGCTGCGGCGTCGTGACCCACTTGATGAACTTGAACGCGGCCTCGCGCTGCGCCGGCGTCGACTTCTTGAACAGGTAGAAGTTGCCGCCGCCGGTCGGGCTGCCCGGCTGCTTGCCCGCCGCGAGCATCGCGACGCCGAAGTCGAACTTCGCGTTGTTCTTGACGTTGGTGAGGTTGCCGGTCGTCGTCCACATCATCGCGACCTTCTTCTCGAAGAAGTCCTTCGGCGTCGTGCCCCACTCGACGATGCCTTCCGGATGCACCTTGTACTTCTTCACGAGGTCGACCCAGTACTGCAGCCCTTCGATCACTTCCGGCCGGTCGTAGTAGGTCTGCGTGCCGGCCTGGTTCATCAGGTTGGTGCCCGCCTGGATCGCGAGCGCCTGGAACAGCCAGTACGGGAAGCCGGACGACGGGATCTGGATGCCCCAGGTCGTGACGTTGCCGGACGCGTCGCGCTTGGTGAGCTTCTGCGCGTACTCGACCTGCTCGGCCCAGTTCTTCGGCGGCCGGTTCGGATCGAGGCCGGCCTCCTTGAAGAGCTCCTTGTTGTAGTAGAGCACGATCGTCGAGCGCTGGAACGGGATGCCCCAGGTCTTGCCGCCCGTCTGGCTGTTCTCCATGAACGCCGGGTAGAAGCTCTTGAGCCAGGCCTGGTCCTCGGGCGTCTTGATGAGGTCGTCGAACGGCACGATCGCGTCCTCGTCGATCAGCGTGAACATGTCGGTCGACAGCAGGATCGACGTGACGGGCGGCTCGCCGCTCTTCACCGCGGTGAGCGCCTTCGTGATCGAGTCCTGGTAGGTGCCGGTGTAGATCGGCTTCAGCTTGATCCCGGGGTTCTCCTTCTCGAAGTCCGCGGCCAGCCCGTCGATGATCTTGGTGATCGGGCCGCCGACGGCGACCGGGTAGAAGAACGAGACCTCGACCTGGGCGAGCGCGATCGACGGGGCGATCGCGACGAGCGCGGCGAGCGTGAACTGGCGGAAGCGGCGAAGCATGGCGGGTCCTCCTTGACGTGCGGTGCGAACCGGAATCAGGCGAGCATCGTCTCGCCGGGCATGCGGCCGGCCGGCGCGACGCGCGCGCCGTCCGGCCCGAAGAAGTGCTGCGCGCCGCCCGACCATTCGAGCGACACGGCGTCGCCGCGCGCGAGCGCGGTGCTGCCGGCGACGCGCATGGCGACCGCCGCGCGTCCGGCGCGGCAGGCGACGAGCGAGTCGCCGCCCAGGTACTCGACGCTCTCGACGGTCGCGGGCAGCCCGCGGCCGCGCGGGGCGAGCCGGAGGTGCTCGGGGCGGACGCCGAGCCTGCCGCCGGCGCACTCGCGAGGCATCAGCGCCGGCCCCGCCGTTCCGTCGACCACGGCGCCCTCGGCGCCGGCGACGAGCGGCAGCAGGTTCATCGGCGGCGTGCCGATGAAGCGGGCGACGAACGCGTTCGCGGGCGATTCGTAGAGCTCGACCGGTGCGCCGTTCTGCTCGATGCGGCCGCGATTGAGCAGGATCACGCGGTCGGCCATCGACATCGCCTCGACCTGGTCGTGCGTCACGTACACCATCGTGATGCCGAGCTTGCGCTGCAGCGCGCGGATCTCGGTCCGCATCTCCGCGCGAAGCTGGGCGTCGAGGTTGGACAGCGGCTCGTCCATCAGGCAGACCGGCGCGCGCGCGATGATCGCGCGCCCGAGCGCGACGCGCTGCTGCTGGCCGCCCGAGAGCTGGCCGGGCTTGCGGTTGAGCAGCGCCGACAGGCCGAGGAGCTCGGCGGTCTCCGCGAGCCGGCGATCGCATTCCTCCGACGCGACCTTGCGCACGCGCAGGCCGAACAGGATGTTCTCGGCGACCGAGAGGTGCGGGAACAGCGCGTACGACTGGAACACCATCGCGATGTTGCGCTGCGAAGGCGGCAGGCGCGTGACGTCGCGACCGTCGATGCGGATCGTGCCGGCATCGGCGATCTCGAGCCCCGCGATCAGGCGCAGCGTCGTGGACTTGCCGCAGCCCGACGGCCCGAGGAGCACGTTGAGCGTCCCCGCGTCCAGCGAGAACGACAGGTCGTCGACCGCGCGGACCTTCCCGTCGCCGGTCGTCCAGTGCTTGCTCGCGCCTTCGACGACGATCGCGGACACGGGTGGGGCGCTCGCGGGTGGGGAAGCGGAAGGGAAGCGCGGCGCCGCCCCGGAGGGCGATCGCGCGGGCGCACGAATGTTACAACGGCGACGCGCCCGGCACACGCCGGGCCGTGGCCGCATCCGGGCATGCGGCCCGGCGCGAGTTGCGCCACCCCCGGCACCACGCCACCTCCGGAACCAGGGACGTACCCGGTGCCTGGGGCTACCCGAACAACGCCGTCAGGCCTGCGCCCGGATCCGGCACCCGCATGAACGCCTCGCCGACGAGGAACGCCTGGACGCCGCGGCTCCGCATCAGCGAGACGTCCTTCGGGAGCGAGATGCCGCTCTCGGTGATCACGCGGCGCCCGGCCGGGATCTTCGGCAGGAGGTCGAGCGTCGACGAGAGCGAGACGTTGAAGGTCTTCAGGTTGCGGTTGTTGACGCCGATGAGCGGCGTCTCGAGCGCGAGCGCGCGCGCGAGCTCGTGCGCGTCGTGGACCTCGACCAGCACCGCGAGCCCGAATTCCCTCGCCCGCGCCTCGAAGCGCGCGAGCTGCGCGTCGTCGAGCGCCGCGACGATCAGGAGGATCGCGTCGGCGCCGAGCGCGCGCGATTCCGCGACCTGGTATTCGTCGACGATGAACTCCTTTCGGAGCACCGGCAGCGAGCACGCGGCGCGCGCGGCGACCAGGAACTCGTTCGAGCCGTGGAAGTACTTCGCGTCGGTGAGCACCGACAGGCAGGTCGCGCCCGCGCGCTCGTACGAGGCGGCGATCGCCGCGGGATCGAAGGACTCGCGCAATACGCCCTTCGACGGCGACGCCCGCTTGATCTCCGCGATGACCGCCGGCCTTCCCGCGCGGATCCGCGCCTCGATCGCGCCGGCGAAGTCGCGCGGCGGAGGCGCGGCACGCGCGGCCGCGGCGACCTCCTCGTAGGGGCGGGCGAGCTGGGCGGCGATGACCTCCTCGGCCTTGTCGGCGACGATGCGGGCGAGGAAGTCGGTCCGCTTCGCGTCCATCGCGCCGCTCACGCGCGCGTTCCGAGCTTCTGGGTCGTCGCGACGAAGCTCTCGAGCTTCTCGCGCGCCCTGCCCGAGGCGATCGCGGCGCGCGCGCGCTCGATGCCCTCGCCGATCGAGCCCGCGACGCCGGACGCGTAGAGCGCCGTCCCCGCGTTCAGCACGACGATCTCGCGCGGCGTGCCGTCCACGTTGCCGAGCGCCTCGAGGATCATCTCCTTCGACTCCGCGGCGTCCGCCACCTTGAGGCCGCGGTGCGACTTCATCGCCATCCCGTAGTCCTCGGGGTGGATCTCGTACTCGCGCACCTCGCCGTCCTTGAGCTCGCCGACCATCGTGGCGGCGCCGAGCGACACCTCGTCCATCCCGTCGCGCCCGTAGACGACCAGCACGTGCTTCGCGCCCAGGCGCTGGAGCACGCGCACGTGGATGCCGACGAGGTCGGGGTGGAACACGCCGATCAGCTGGTTGGGCGCGCCGGCCGGATTGGTGAGGGGGCCCAGGATGTTGAAGATCGTGCGCACGCCGAGCTCGCGCCGCACCGGCGCCGCGTGCTTCATCGCCGCATGGTGCGACGGCGCGAACATGAAGCCGACGCCGGTCTCGCCGATGCACTGCGCGACCGCGGCCGGCGAGAGCATGATGTTCGCGCCGAGCGCCTCGAGCACGTCGGCGCTGCCGGACTTCGACGACACCGAGCGGCCGCCGTGCTTCGCGACGCGCGCGCCCGCGGCGGCCGCGACGAACATCGACGCGGTCGAGATGTTGAACGTATGCGACGCGTCGCCGCCGGTGCCGACGATGTCGACCAGGTGCGCGGAGTCGGGCACCTCGACCTTGGTCGCGAACTCGCGCATCACCTGCGCCGCGGCGGCGATCTCGCCGACCGTCTCCTTCTTGACGCGCAGGCCGACCGTCAGCGCGGCGATCATCACCGGCGTGACCTCGCCGCTCATGATCCGCCGCATGATCGAAAGCATCTCGTCGTGGAAGATCTCGCGGTGCTCGATCGTGCGCTGGAGCGCATCGGGGAGGCTGATGGTCATCGGGGGCTCCGGTCGGGGCGGCGAGGCGTCACGCCGCCTCGAGGAAGTTGGCGAGCAGGCGTCGGCCGTGCTCGGTCAGGATCGCCTCGGGGTGGAACTGGACGCCCTCGACCGGCAGCGTGCGGTGGCGCACGCCCATGATCTCGCCGTCGTCGGACCGCGCGGTGACCTCGAGCTCGGCGGGCAGCGACGATGGCTCGATCGCGAGCGAGTGGTAGCGTGTCGCCTGGAACGGCGACGGCAGGCCCGCGAACACGCCGCGCGCGTCGTGCGCGATCGGCGAGAGCTTTCCGTGCATCACGTGCTGCGCGCGCACGATGCGCCCGCCGAACGCCTGCCCGATCGCCTGGTGGCCGAGGCACACGCCGAGGATCGGTACGCGGCCGGCGAAGCGGCGGATGAGCGGCACCGAGATCCCCGCCTCGCTCGGCGTGCAGGGGCCGGGCGACACGACGATCTGCTCGGGCGACCAGGCCTCGACCTGCTCGAGCGTGATCGCGTCGTTGCGGTGCACGTGCACGTCGGCGCCGAGCTCGCCCAGGTACTGGACGAGGTTCCAGGTGAAGCTGTCGTAGTTGTCGATCATCAACAGCATGGGTGTCGCGCCCCGCGGCCCGTCAGCGGTCGGTGTTGACGACGGAGCCCAGCGCGCCGGCGGTGCCGACCGCGTAGATCGAAAGCACCCGGCTGTCCCCGAATGCCTGGTTCGCCACGGTGAGCGCGGTCGCGCCGGTCGCCGGATCGCGGAAGGTGACGGTGTAGGTCCCGGCGGCGATCGACGCGTAGGGCGCCGCGGCGCCGGCCGCGAGCGCCGCGACCTGCTTCGTGTCGCCGACGTAGACGTCGTAGGCGGCGACGTCCGAGCTCGCGTTGACGAACCGCACCCGCGCCTGTCCGTTCGCGGGCACGCGGTTGTCGTCGACGAGCGGCAGGATCCGCACCGCCCCCGCGAGACCCAGCACCACCAGCGACAGCTCGCGCGCGGACGGGAAGTTCGCCTGCAGCGTCGCGATCGGCGCGCCGGGCGTGCTCGTCGCCTCGACCGAGACCAGGAGCGACCCCGCGGAGGTCAGCGTGTAGAGCGAAGACACCGCGTAGGCGAGCCCGGTGGCGATCGTCGTGCCGGCGACCGTGACGTTGATGGCGCCGGACTGCACCGCGCCGTTGACGACGCGCGCCGTGGAGATCAGGTTCGGGACGATCGCCTCCACGCCGCCGTCCTGCACGTCGAGACGCATCACCTGCGGGAGCGACGCCGCCCCGAGCGTGTAGAGGATGAAGTCCGTCGACACGTTGCCGCCGAAGACGATCGGGCCGGAGTCGAACACGACGCTCTGCGACCCCGAGATCGTGAGTCGCAGGCTGTAGGTGCCCACGCCGAAACGCAGCGCGACGGTCGACGTTCCGCTCTGCATGCCGACGAAGTTCGGGGACAGGTTGGAGTCCACCGGGATCGTCGGGTCCGTGAAGTACCCGTCGAACGCGGGCAGGCCGGCGGCGACGTCGATGATCCGGACCAGGAAGTTGTCGTTGCCGGCGTTCGGCGACGCGTCGGGCGCGAGCAGCGCGTTGGTGACCTCGGTCGAACCGTAGGAGAGCAGCGTGTACGACTGCTCGCCCGCAAGCGCCACCGTCGCGCTCGCGATCTCCGTGGTGTCGCCGGTCACGAACAGCGCGAACGTCTTCTGCTCGTTGTTGAAGTCGACGTAGCCGGTACTCTCCTGGAACGCGACGTCGCTCCAGATCGTCGTGTCGCCCTCCTTGACGTCCATGCCGGCGCTGTCGATCGTCAGGTTCGCGAAGCGGACGTGCGCGGTCGACGGGGGGAAATAGTTGATCGTCCGGACCTTGCAGCCGGCGAGGACGATCGGCGTGGAAGCGGCTGCGGCGAGCAGGCGACGGCGGGTGATCATGGGGATCCGGATTCGAGGGCGTGCGGGCCTTCGGAATGATGCCATAGCGGGCCGGGGCGCCCGGTCACGGGGCCGCGTCGAGGCCCGCCTCGACCAGGTCCGCCGCGCGCATCAGCGCCCGCGCCTTGTTGAGCGTCTCCTGCCACTCGCCGTCGGGCGTCGAGTCGTGCACGATGCCGCCGCCCGCCTGCGCGTAGAGCACGCCGTTCTTCAGCACCGCGGTGCGCAGCGCGATCGCGGTGTCCATGTCGTCCTGGAACGAGAGGTAGCCGACGGCGCCCGCGTAGACGCCGCGGCGCGTGGGCTCGAGCTCGTCGATGATCTCCATCGCGCGCACCTTCGGCGCGCCGGACACGGTGCCCGCGGGGAACGCCGCGCGCAGCACGTCGAGGCTGTCGAGCCCGGGCTTGAGCGTGCCCTCGACGTTGCTGACGATGTGCATCACGTGCGAATAGCGCTCGATCACCATGCGCTCGGTCACGCGCACCGAGCCGATCGTCGCGACGCGGCCGACGTCGTTGCGCCCGAGGTCCATCAGCATCACGTGCTCGGCGATCTCCTTCGGGTCGGCGAGCAGCTCCTTCGCGAGCGCCTCGTCCGCCTCGCGGTTGCGCCCGCGCGGCCGCGTGCCGGCGATCGGGCGCAGCGTGACGTCGCGGCCCTCCTTGCGCACGAGGATCTCGGGCGACGCGCCGACGACCTGGAAATCGCCGAACTCGTAATGGAACATGTAGGGCGACGGGTTGATCGAGCGCAGCGCCCGGTAGAGCGAGATCGCCGGCGCGGCGAAGGGCCGCGACATGCGCTGCGAGATCACGACCTGCATCACGTCGCCCGCGGCGATGTACGCCTTCGCGCGCGCGACCGCCGCCTTGAACGGGCCCTCGCCGAACTCGCTCGTCGCCTCGGTGTGCGGCAGCGCGGTCTGGTAGGGAATCGTCACCGGGACGCGCAGCTTGCGCCGCAGCTCGTCGAGGCGCGCGACCCCGCGCGCGTACGCGTCGGGCGCCTGCGGGTCGGCGTAGACGATGAGCGAGATGCGCCCTGCGAGGTTGTCGACGACGGCGAGCTCCTCGGTCAGCACGAGGAGCATGTCGGGAATGCCGGCGAGCCCCGGCGTCGGCGGCCTGGCCGTGTGCTCGAGCCGCCGCTCGATGTGGCGGACGACGTCGTAGCCGAACACGCCGGCGAGCCCGCCGCAGAACCGCGGCAGGTCGGGCAGCGGCGCGGCCCGGAAGCGCTTCATGAAGCCGCGCACGAACTCGATCGGATCGCCTTCGTGGCGCTCGACGACGCGCCCGCCCTCGCTCACCTCGATCGCGCGCCCGCGCGCCGCGATGCGCGTGCGCGCCGGCAGCCCGATGAACGAGTAGCGGCCGAAGCGCTCGCCGCCGACGACGGACTCGAGCAGGTAGGTGTCGCGCGTGCCGGCGAGCTTGAGGTAGAGCGACAGCGGCGTATCGAGGTCGGCGAACGACGCCTCGACGAGCGGGATGCGGTTGTAGCCTCGCGCGGCGAGCGCGCGGAATTCGGATTCGCTGAGCATGGGACGGCCCCGGGATCGAGGGTGCTGCTCGGTGCTGCTGTCGGAGGCGTCCTTCGAAGCTTGCGCGGACGCCCGGCGCGTGCGGCGGTCTAGGAGCGGCGCCAGCAGCGCCACGCCCCCGTGCACGGACGCCACGCGTAGCCGCGGCGGCCGGAGGAGACGAAGGCGACGGTGATCATCGGGGATCCGGGGTCCGGCGGCCCGCCAGGTGGCGGGGAAGCTCGCCGAGGGAATCGACTATAGCATCGGCGGCGAGCTCGTGCACGGCCCGCCCTTCCCGGTACCCGTAGCTGACGGCGACCACGGGCGCACCGGCCGCGCGCGCGCAGGCGACGTCGTTGCCCGAATCGCCGACCATCAGCACCCGCCGCACGTCGAGCCCCATCCTCGCCGCCGCGAGCCGGAGCGGCGCGGCGTCGGGCTTCTTCGCCGCCGTGTCGTCGCCGCCGACGATCGCGTCGAAGGCGGCGCCGAGCGACGCGCGCTCGAGGTGCGGGCGCACGAACCGCGTCGCCTTGTTCGTCACGATCGCGAGCTTCAGTCCGGCGTCCCGCAGCGCGACGAGCCCTTCGGCCACGCCCGGAAAGGGCGCCGACCGCTCGCCGAGCGTCGCCTCGTAGTGCGCGAAGTACCGCGCGACGATCGCGTCGAGCTCGTCGTCGCCGGGCGGCTCGCCGCGCGCGATCGCGTAGGCCCGGCGCGCGAGGTGCGGGATGCCCCGGCCGACGAGGTCGCGGATCGTCGGCAGCGGGAGCGGCGGCAGGCCGTCGCCGGCGAGCGTCGCGTCGAGCGCGTGCGCGAGGTCGCCGATCGAGTCGAGGAGCGTGCCGTCGAGGTCGAACGCGACGGCGTCGACGTCGAAGCGGACGGCGCGCGTCACCGCGCGGCGGCCACCGCCGCGCGCATCGCGGCGATCGTCGCGCGGTAGTCCTTCGCGCCGAAGATCGCGCTGCCGGCGACGAAGGTGTCGGCGCCCGCCTTCGCGATCGCGCCGATGTTGTCGACCTTCACGCCGCCGTCGACCTCGAGCAGGATCTCGCGCCCCGAGCGCTCGCGCTCCGCATCGACGCGGCGGCGCGCCTCGGCGAGCTTCGCGAGCGTGTGCGGGATGAACGACTGCCCGCCGAAGCCGGGATTCACCGACATCAGCAGCACGAGGTCGAGCTTCGGCAGCGTCCAGTCGAGCCAGTCGAGCGGCGTCGACGGGTTGAACACGAGGCCGGGACGGCAGCCCGATTCGCGGATCAGCCCGATCGTGCGGTCGACGTGCGGCGAGGCTTCCGGATGGAAGCTGATGAAGGTCGCGCCGGCCTTCGCGAAGTCGGGGACGATGCGATCCACCGGCTCGACCATCAGGTGCACGTCGATCGGCGCGCCCGACGCGTGCGGGCGGATCGCCTCGCACACGAGCGGGCCGACCGTGAGGTTCGGCACGTAATGGTTGTCCATCACGTCGAAATGCACGAGGTCGGCGCCCGCCGCGACGACGGCGCGAACCTCCTCGCCGAGGCGCGCGAAGTCCGCGGACAGGAGCGACGGCGCGATCTTGCAGGTCGTGGCCATGGCGGCCATGATAGTGTACCGAGTCACCCTTTCGCGGGATACGAGGCGCGGACCTGCCCGCGCGATCGATGGCGGACGAGACTCGCTACGAGATGCGCATCGTGCCGGTCGTGAGCTACGTGGCCGACCAGTCCGACCCGGCGCGCCCGCAGTACGTGTTCGCCTACACGATCCGCATCACGAACGCCGGCACCGTCGCGGCGAAGCTCGTGTCGCGCCACTGGATCATCACCGACGGCGAGCACCGCGTCCAGGAGGTGCGGGGCGACGGCGTCGTCGGCCAGCAGCCGGTGATCGAGCCGGGCGAGACCTTCGAATATTCGTCCGGCGCGAGCATCGCGACGCCGGTCGGCACGATGCGCGGAAGCTACCGGATGCTCGCCGCCGACGGCCGCGAGTTCGACGCGCCGATCGAGACGTTCACGCTTTCGGTGCCGCGCACGCTTCACTGATGCCGCTCACCGCGCTCGCGCTCGCGTTCACGCTTGCGTCGCCGGCGCACCGGCGCGATCGTCCACCAGACGATGCCGACGGCGATCATCAGCGCGACGAACGATTCGAGGTAGATCCATTCCATCGCGGCCCCGGCCGGATTGTCCCATGACGGCGGGCCTGCGGAATCACGCCGGAAAAGTAGGGTCGGACCCCACTTTCGGTCGCGTCGAAGAAGTAGGGTCAGACCCCACTTCGCGAAAGTGGGGTCTGACCCTACTTATCCTCTCGGCGGTCCTCGCCACGGGCTGCGTCACCGCGCCCCCCGCGCCCACGCCGCCGCGGCCGCCCGCTCCGGAGGCGGCATCGCTGCCGCCGCGCTT
>JBGAHH010000157.1:0-4048 GCA_044226265.1 Casimicrobiaceae bacterium
GGCATGGCGCGCGTCAAGGCGCGGCTTTCCGGATGGGGCATCGGCCGCGGCGACATCGTCGCGTGGGCGAACGGCGACCGCGCGCAGACGGCCGCGGCGATCGCGACGATGCCTGTCGGCGCAACGCTGACGCCGCTCGCCTCGACCGCGACGGTCGACGCGCTCACCGGCGTGCTGCGCCGCCTGCGTCCGAAAGCCGTCGTCGCGCCTGCGGGCCCCGGCACGGCGATCGAGGCGGCCGCGGACGCGCTCGGCATCGCGGTGATGCGCACGGTGGACGCGGGCCGCGAGGCCGGCGCGTTCGACCTTTCGCTCGACGTGCCGCGCGGGTCGCTCGACCTGCCGCGCCGCTTTCCGCCCGCCTGGGCGATCGTCGGTGCGACGTCCGGGTCGACCGGGCAGCCCAAGCTCGTGGCGCTCGGCCATCGCCAGGTCCTGCGCACGGCGTTCGCGACGGCGCCCTCGCTCGGCCTCGGGCCGCACGACGTGTCCGGCCACGTGATGCCGCTGCACCTGTCGGGCGGCATGCGCAACAGCTTCTTCCAGTCGCTGCTCATGGGCGGCGCGGTGAACGTGCTGCCGGAGGCGGACATCGACGCGCTCCTCGACGAGATCGCCGCGGGCCGCGTCACCTACGTCTCGGCGTCGTTCACGATGCTGCGCGAGGCGCTCGCACGGCTGGAGGCGGGCCGGCGTTTCGAGTCCGGCCGGTTGCGCTTCGTCCGCGTCGCGTCCGGTCGCATGGAGCCCGACGAGATGGACCGGCTCGAGCGGCGGCTCGGCGTCCCGGTGGTCACGGGGCTCGCGTCGAGCGAGACCGGCACCACGGCGCAGCAGTGGCTCGACGCGCCGCGCAAGCGCGGATCGGTCGGGCGCCTCGTCGACAGCGAGGTGCGCCTCGTCGACGCGAACGGAAACGACGTCGCGCGCGGCGAGGCCGGCGAGATCCTCGTGCGGAGCGACCAGCTCTGCGACGGCTACGTCGACGACGACGAGCTCAACGCGCGGGCGTTCGTCGACGGGTGGTTCCGGATGGGCGACCTCGCGCGGTTCGACGAGGACGGCGAGCTCCACCTCGTCGGGCGCGTGAAGGACGTGATCAACCGCGGCGGCGAGAAGATCGCGCCGCTCGAGATCGACGCCGCGCTCCGCGCGCTGGCCGGGCGTCGCCGACGCGGCGGCGTTCGGGGTTCCGCATCCGACGCTGGGCGGAGAAGTGGTCGGCGCGGTCGTGCTCGCGCCGGGGGCAGCCGCGGAAGCCGACGCGATCCTCGACCGGCTGCGCGCGACGCTGGGCGCCTGGCGCACGCCGCGGCGGCTGTGGTTCGTCGCGTCGCTTCCGCGCGGCGAAGGCGGCAAGCTCAGGCGCTCCGAGCCTGCCGGCGTGGGTCGGCTACGAGGCGCCGGCATCCGCCTGCCCGCGCGCGGAGCGCGACGCCGCGCCGCGCGAAGGCCGCGCTGGGCGCGCCGTAGCGCAACGTGCTCGGCGTCGAGGAGGTGCGCGGGGAGGACAGCTTCAGGGCGCTGGGGGGCGACGGCTGCGGCGGCCGCGCTGCTCGCGCAAGTGCGCGCGGTGTTCGGCGTGGAACTGCCCGCCGACACGCTCGACGGCGACGGCGCGACGCTCGCGGGCATGGCGCGCAGCTCCTCGAGCGCGCGCCTCGCGAACGGCGACAGCCGCGCGCCAGTTCGTTCCCGGCGGCTTCAGCAGCCGGCGCGCCTCGCGCGCGTCCGCGCCGAGCTGCCTCGCGAACGACGCGGCGTCGTCCTCGGCGACCACCTCGTAGCCGAGCCCGCGCATGTGCCCTGCGCCTCGGCGATCGCCGCGCCGCGGCCATTGCCTGCTCGAGTCGCGACGCGATCGCGGCCGGCGTTCCCGCCGGCGCGAAGATCCCGTACCACGCGGCGACGACGACCGAAGGCAGGCCCTGCTCGGCGGTGGTCGGCAGCTCGGGGGCCGCGGCGATGCGCTTCGGCGTCGCGACGGCCAGGAGACGGACGCGCCCGGCCTTCGCCTGCGCCTGCAGGCCCGCGATCTCGTTGAACATGAAGTCGATGCGTCCGGCGACGAGATCGGTGATGCCGGCGACCGAGCCCTTGTACTCGATGGCCGTCATCCTGACGCCGGTCGCGGCGAAGAACGTGGCGAGCCCCATCGCGGTGACGCCGCCCCCGAGCGACGCGACGTTGAGCTTGCCCGGCTCGGCGCGCGCGAGCGCGACCAGCTCGGGAAGCGTCTGCGCCGGCACCGAGGGGTGGACCGCATAGACGAAGGGCACGACCGCGACGCGGCCGAACGCCGCGAAGTCGCGCGTCACGTCATAGCGGATGTCGTCGCGCATCGCCGGCGCGACGATCATGTTCGAGTAGCCGCCGAGCAGGAGCGTGTAGCCGTCCGGCGCGGCCCGCGCGACGAGGTCGGCGCCGATCGTCCCGCCGGCGCCGGGCCTGTTCTCGACGATGACCGGGCTGCCCCAATGCCGCTCGAGCGCCGCGGCGACCGTGCGCGCCACCTTGTCCGTCGCGCTGCCGGGCTCCTGCGCGGCGACGACTTTCACGGGTCGCTCGGGATAGTCGGCGGCTGCGACGGGCCACGGCGCGACGAGGGCCGCGAGCGCGGCGGCGAGCGCCAGGCGATGCCTCGGGTTGCGTCGGTCTGCGGGCATGGCGGACTTTCGGCGGCGAGGGACGGCGGATTCTGCCACGCATGGGCGTTGCGCGCAGCGGAACGACAGGCCCCGGCGGACTATAATCGCGGGCTCTCGGCGGCGCGGCGCGGGGGCGGCGTGCGCGGCCCTGCGCCTGCGCCGCCAGGCGCCCCGTGGCATCGACCCGCGGCGACCTCACGATGAACGAACCGAACGACCTGACGCTGCACCTGCAGGCGCTCGCGCCACTGGGGCATCGAGCGGGGCGACGTCGTGGCGTGGGTCGACGGCGATCGCGCCAGGACCGCTGCCGCGCTCGCGATCCTGCCGGCTTCCGCGACGATCGCGCCGCTGTCGGCGTCGTCGACGCCCGCCGATCTCGCCGATCTCTTGCGCCGGATCGGTCCCAAGGCGATCGTCGTTCCGTCGGGCCGCGAGTCCGCGGCGGCGAAGTCCGCCGAATCGCTCGGCATCGCGGCGATGACCGCCGACGACGACGGCACCGGCGAGGCCGGCGCGTTCGAGCTCCGGCTCGACGCGCCGCGCGCCTCGCTCGACCGTCCACGGCGCCACTCGCCCGAGTGGGCGTGCATCGGCGCGACGTCCGGCGCGACGGGCAAGCCGAAGATCGTCTCGCACGGCCACCGGCAGATCCTCGCGACCGCGCTCGCCGCGGGCGAGCGGCTCGGTCACGGCCCCGACGACATCGCCGGCCACGTGATGCCGCTGCATCTGGCCGGCGGCATCCGCAACGGATTCTTCCAGCCGCTGCTCTGCGGGGGCGCGGTGAACTGCCTGCCGGAGGCCGGCGTGGCCGCGCTCATTGACGCGATCGCCGCGGGCGAGGTGACCTACACGTCGGCGGCGTTCACGATGCTGCGCGAGATGCTCGCGCGCCTCGAGGCGGGCGCGCGCTACGAGCGCGGCCGCTTGCGGGCGGTGCGCGTCGCCTCGGGGCGCATGGAGCCCGGCGAGATGGACCGCCTCGAGCGCGCGCTCGGCGTCCCCGTCGTCACCGGGCTCGCGTGCAGCGAGGCGGGCTCGGTCGCGCAGCAGTCGCCCCTCGAGCCGCGCAAGCGCGGATCGGTCGGGCGCCCCGTCGCATGCGAGGTCCGGCTCGTCGATGCCGAGGGGCGCGACGTGCCGCGAGGCGAGCCCGGCGAGGTGCTGGTGCGCGGTCCCCAGCTGTTCGACGGCTACATCGACGACGACGAGCTCAACGCGCGGGCGTTCGTCGACGGGTGGTTCCGGATGGGCGACCTCGCGCGGTTCGACGAGGACGGCGATCTCCACCTCGTCGGGCGCGTGAAGGACGTGATCAACCGCGGCGGCGAGAAGATCTCGCCCGCGGAGATCGACGCTGCGCTGGCCGCGCTCCCGGAGGTCGCGGAGGCCGCGGC
>JBGAHH010000053.1:0-26979 GCA_044226265.1 Casimicrobiaceae bacterium
GCCCGCAGGTCGACAGCTGCGCGACGAAGGCGTCGACGTTCGGCCAGTTCGGCACGCGGCCCTGGCTCGGCCGGAAGCCGTAGACGTTGTTCCATCCGGCCGGATTGCGCAGGCTGCCCATGTAGTCGCTGCCGTCGGCGACCGCGAGCATGCGCGTCGCGAGCGCGACCGCCGCGCCGCCGCTGCTGCCGCCGGCCGCGCGCGCCGGGTCGAACGCGTTGCGCGTGAGCCCGTGCACCTCGTTGAACGTGTGCGAGCCCAGCCCGAACTCCGGCGAGTTCGTGCGCCCGATCACGATCGCGCCGGCGGCCTTCGTTCGCTGCACGAGCAGCGCGTCCTGCGCGGGGACCACGTCCGCGAGCAGCGGCGAGCCCATCGTCGAGCGGATCCCCGCGACGGGCATCGCGTCCTTGATCGCCTGCGGAATGCCGTGCAGCCATCCTCGCCGCTCGCCGCGCGCGAGCTCGGCGTCACGCTCGTCGGCCTCCCGAAGCAGCTCGTCGGGATCGCGCAGCGACACGATCGCGTTGTGCACGGGATTGACGCGCGCGATGCGCGCGAGCGTCGCCGCCATCAGCTCCCGGCACGAGAAGCGGCGAGCGGCGATGCCCCGCGACAGTCCCTCGCCCGGGAGATCGGTGAGATCCACGATCATCCTTCGCGGTTGCGCATCCAGTCCGCCGTGCCGCGGAACGCCTCCATCAGCGGCTCGACGAGGCCCTCGGGCGCGTTCACGTCGGACAGCGCCGTCCGCATGCACGCGAGCCAGGCGTCGCGCTCGGCGCTGGCGATCGGGTAAGGGAGGTGGCGCGCCCGGAGCCTCGGGTGGCCGAAGCGCTCGACGTAGTGCTGCGGCCCGCCGAGCCAGCCGGACAGGAACCAGAAGAGCTTGTCCCGCGAATCCTTGAGCTCGCGCGGATAGAGCCGCCGGACGATCGCGAAAGCTTCGTCGAGCTCGAGGTGGTCGTAGAAGGCATCGGTGAGCGCGCGGACGCCGGCCTCCCCTCCCAGCATCGCGTAGGGTGTCGGTCGGGCGTCCGGCGAATGCGCGTCGTTCGGCATGGCGATCCGTTCGGCGTCGATTATCGCGCTTTGCGCGATGGCCGCCAGCGACGCGCTTCCAACGGCCGGGTTTGCTATGCTCGCGTCGCTTCGAGTCCCCGATGGCCACCCCGCCGACCGGCACGGTCACGTTCCTGTTCACCGACATCGAAGGCAGCTCGCGCCTCTGGGAGGCGCAGCCGGCCGCGATGCGGACGGCGCTCGCGCGTCACGACGCGCACCTTCGGCGGGCGATCGAGGCGCACGGCGGTCACGTGTTCAAGACCGTCGGCGACGCGTTCTGCGCCGCCTTCGCGGCCGCGCCCGACGCGCTGGCCGCCGCGCTCGACGCCCAGCGAGCGCTGGCCGGCGAGCGCTGGCCCGACGGCGTCGCGATCAAGGCGCGGATGGCGCTCGGCAGCGGCGCGGTCGAGTTCCGGGACGGCGACTATTTCGGCCCGACGCTCAATCGCGTCGCGCGCCTGCTCGCCGTCGGGCACGGCGGCCAGACCCTGATGACGCAGGCGACCCACGATCTCGCGCGCGACCACCTGCCGGCGGCCGTGGACATGCGCGCGCTCGGCGAGCACGCGCTCAAGGACATCCCGCGTCCGGAGCACGTGTTCCAGCTTTGCCATCCCGCGCTGACCCAGCTCTTCCCGCCGCTTCGGACCTCGCTCGAGGCGCTCGACAAGGAGACGCCGTCGATCGCGGTGCTCCCGTTCGTCAACATGAGCAAGGACGAGGAGAACGAGTACTTCGCGGACGGCCTGTCCGAGGAGCTCCTGAACGTGCTCGCGAAGATCAAGGGGCTGCGCGTCGCGTCGCGCACGTCGGCGTTCCACTTCAAGGGGAAGGACGTCGACATCCCGACGGTCGCGCGCAAGCTGAACGTCGCCACCGTCCTCGAGGGCAGCGTCCGCAAGTCCGGCAACCGCGTGCGGATCACCGCGCAGCTGATCGAGGCCTCGACCGACTCGCACCTCTGGACCGAGACCTACGACCGCACGCTCGACGACATCTTCGCGGTGCAGGACGACATCGCGCAGTCGGTGGTCAAGGAGATGCGCGCGGCGCTCCTGGGCGAAGCGATCGACGCGAAGGCGAGCGCGGCGGCGAAGGCCGCCGTGGCCAATGCGTCCGTGGGCCGCACCGGGGACGCCGAGGCCTACCGGCTGTACCTGCAGGGACGCCACCAGATCGACCGCATGACGAAGGACTCGATCGCGCGCGGAGTGGCGATGATCGAGGAGGCCGTCGCGCGCGATCCGGCGTTCGCGCTGGGCTGGGCGGGCCTCGCCCTCGGCTACGGCCGCCAGGCCGGCTACGGCTTCGCGCCGGTCGACGAGGGCTACGCGAAGGCGCGCCGCGCGGCGGAGCGCGCGCTCGCGCTCGAGCCGGACCTCGCCGAGGCGCACCTGGAGCTCGGCGGCGTGATGCGCCTGCACGACTACGACTGGGCCGGCGCCGCCGCGCAGTTCGAGCGCGCGCTGGAGCTCGCGCCCAACACCGTCGAGGTGCTGCGCCACACCGCGCTCCAGCTCGTCGGTCGCGGGCGCGCCGACGAAGCCTGCGAGCTGTCGAAGCGCGTCACCGAGCTCGATCCGCTCTCGGTGCCGGCGTGGCGCACCAAGGCGCTGGTCCATTATTTCGCGCGGCGCATGGACGTCGCGGCCACGGCGGCGCGGACGGCGATCGACCTCGACCCGCACGCCGGGCTGGGCTATTGCTACCTGTCGGTGATCCTCACGCTGCTGGGCCGCGCCGGCGAGGCGCTCGACGTCGCCGCCCGCGAGGTGGGACCCGACTTCAGGCTGGTCGCGCAGGCGATCGCGCAACACGCGCTCGGTCGTCGCGACGCCTCGCGGGCGTCGACCGAGGAGCTCATGTCGAAGTACGGCTCCTTCGCCGGCTACCAGGTCGCCGAGGTGATGGCGTTCCGCGGCGAGATCGACGAGGCGTTCGCGTGGCTCGAGCACGCCTACGCGGATCGCGACCCGGGGCTGTCGAACACCGCGATCGACCCGTTGTTCGATTCGCTGCACGGCGACCCGCGCTGGGTCGCGTTCCTGCGCAAGATGGGCCTCGCGTAGCGGATGCCGCTTTCGGCGCAATGCTCCGGCGCCGGGCGCCGGATGCGGGCGCTACCCCAGTTGGCGGATGACGGCCAGCGGCGGCTGGCGCGCGGTGTTGCGCGTGCCGATCCAGCCGGCGAGCGTGACGACGAGCGCGCCGCCGATCACGCCCCAGCCCCACACCCACGGGCTCGGCGAATACGGGATCGTGAACACGCGGTCGGCGAGCACCCAGCCGATCGCGGTGGCGCCGCCGGCCCCGAGCACGCCCGCGAGCGCGCCCAGCACGAGGAACTCCGCGATCTGCGCCGCGGAGAGCTGCGTCGACGACGCGCCGATCGTGCGCAGGATCGCGGCGTCGAAGCGTCGCTCGTCCTGCGTCGCGGCGATCGCCGCCTGAAGCACGAGCAGGCCCCCGAGGAGCGTGAACAGGAACACGAACTCGACCGCGCGCGACACCTGGTCCATGATCGACTGGACCTGCCGGATGACGTCGCCGACGTCGATCGCGAGCACGTTCGGGTACTGCTGCAGCAGCGCGGACACCCACGCGCCCGCCTTCGGCCCTTCCGGCAGCCGGACCGCGCCGATGTACGACGTGGGCATGCCGTCGAGCGCGCCGGGCGGGAACAGCGTGAAGAAGTTCGGCCGGAAGCTGTCCCAGTCGACCTTGCGCAGGCTCGTGATGCGCGCGCTCACCGGCGTGCCCGCGATATCGAACGTGAGCTCGTCGCCGAGCCTGAGCTTCAGCGACTCCGCGATGCCGTCCTCCATCGACAGGCCCGCGCCGGCCTTGGCACCCGGCCCCCAGAACGTCCCGGCGGTGATCCGGTTGGTCGTCGGAAGCGTGTCCGACGACGACAGGTTGAACTCGCGCTCGGCGAGGCGGCGCGAGCGCGGGTTGTCGTACTGCCGCGTGTCGAGCGTCGCGCCGTTCACCGCCACGAGGCGGCCCCGCACCATCGGATAGAGGTCGGTGCCCGGCCCGCCGATCTCGCGCATCGCGCCGCGCACGCCGTCGACCTGCTCGGGCAGCACGTTGATGACGAAATGGTTCGGCGCGTCGGGCGGCAGGCTCGCGCGCCAGTTGCGCATCAGCTCGCCCCGAACGACCGTGAGCAGCAGCAACGCCATCAGGCCGAGCGCAAGCGCGCCGACCTGCAGGCTCGACGCGAGCGGGCGCCGCCGGAGGTTCGCGAGCCCGAAGCGCCAGGTCACGCCGCGCTGCGGAAGGCGCTTCAGCGCGACGATCAGGAGCCAGGCCGCGAATGCCGCCAGGACGATCAGCGCCGCGACGCCGCCGACCACGATCGCGCCGGTCTTCACGTCCTGCGCCTGCCAGCCGATCAGGACGCCGATGACGGCGGCCCCGAGCGCGTACGCCATCAGCGACGAGGGGCGCGGACGCGGAAGGTCGCGCCGCAGCACGCGCAGCGGCGGCACGCTCGCGAGCGCGGTGAGCGGCGGCAGCGCGAAGCCGAACAGCAGCAGCACGCCGGTCGCGAACGCGAGCGCTCCCGGAACGAACGACGGCGACGACGGCAGCTCCGCCTGCGCGAGCGACGCGAGCAGCGATGCGAGCAGCGCCTGCCCGCCGAGCGCGAGCACGACGCCCAGCGCGCTCGCGACGAGGCCCAGCACGACGAACTGCGCGACGAATATCGCCAGCGTCCGGGCCTCCGACGCGCCCAGGCAGCGCAGCATCGCCGCGGTGTCGAGGTGGCGCCGCAGGTAGCGCGACGACGTCAGCGCGACGGCGACCGCGGCGAGGATCACCGCGACGAGCGCCGCGAGCCCCAGGAACTGCTCGGCGCGGTCGAGCGTCTGCCGCACCTCGGGCTGCACGTCGCGTACGCTCTCGATGCGCTGTCCCGCCTTGAGCTCGGCGCCGATCGACTTCGTGTAGTCCGCGAGCGCCTTGCCGCCCGCGGGCTCCGCGACGAGCAGCCGCCAGGTCGCGCGATTGCCCGGCTGCAGCAGGTTGGTCGCGGCGAGGTCGTCGGCGTGGATCAAGAGCCGCGGCCCGGACGACAGGAGGCCGGTCGCGACCTCGGGCTCCTGCTGCACGAACGGCCCGACGACGAGCGTCGCCTCGCCGACCGCGAGCCTGTCGCCCGGCTTCAGGCCGAGGCGCTGCGCGAGGCGCTGGTCGGGCCACGCCTCGCCGCGCGGCGGCGAGCGCGTCGCGCGCACGCCCTCGGGATGCGCGTCGTCGGCGAGCAGGATCGCGCCCCGCAATGGATAGCCGTCGGTGACCGCCTTCACGTTCGCGAGCACCGGCGCGGCGTCGCTCCCCGGCTTCTGCACCATGCTGTTGAAGCGGACCACGGGCATCGTTGCGAGCCCGCGCGCGCGCGCGGCCTCGTCGAACGACGCGGGCAGCGGACGGTCGGACGAGATCATCGCGTCGGCGCCGAGCAAGAAGCTCGCCTGCGACGTCAGGGCGGACTTCACGCGGTCGGCGAAGAAGCCGACGGTGCCCATGCTGCCGACCGCGAGCGCGATCGCCGCGGCGAGCACCGTCAGCTCGCCCGCGCGCCAGTCGCGCGCGAGCATCCGGAGCGCGAGCCGCAGGAGCTTCGACGGGGCGAGGCGGTCGCGCACGGCGGCGTCAGTGCAGGCGCTCGTCACCGACGAGCCGCCCCGACGAGAGCGACAGGCGCCGCGAGCAGCGCGACGCCAGCGCGTCGTCGTGCGTCACCAGCACCAGCGTCGTGCCGTGCTCGTGGTTCAGCCGGAACATGAGCTCGGCGATCTCCGCGCCGGTCGCGCCGTCGAGGTTGCCGGTGGGCTCGTCGGCCATCAGGAGCTTCGGCTCGCCGGCGAACGCGCGCGCGATCGCGACGCGCTGCTGCTCGCCGCCGGAGAGCTGCTTCGGGTAGTGCGTCGTGCGCTTCGCGAGCCCGACGCGCCCGAGCCACTCGCGCGCCTTCGCAGCCGCCGCGCCGTCGCCCGCGAGCTCGAGCGGCAGCATCACGTTCTCGAGCGCGGTGAGCGCGGGCAGGAGCTGGAACGACTGGAACACGAAGCCGACGAGGCGCTGGCGCATCGACGCGCGCGCGTCCTCGTCGAGGCCGGATAGCGCCTGGCCGGCGATCCACACCTCGCCTTCGCTCGGGCGGTCGAGGCCCGCGAGCAGCCCGAGCAGCGTGGTCTTGCCGGAGCCCGAGGCGCCGACGATCGCGACCGAGGCGCCCGGCGCGATGTCGAACGAGACGGCGTCGAGGATCGTCAGTGGCGCATCGCCGCTCTGCACGGTCTTGGTGAGTCGCTCGGCGCGGAGCAGCGGGGCGTTCGTGGTCATCTCACGACGATGGGGCCGGCCGCGAGGTCCCGCAAGGGCGCGCCGACGAAACGCGGCCGGCGCCGCGCAGGCTTCGATTCTACGCGACGCGGCGCCGAGCCCCGACCCACGGGGCCGGGATGGAGCCCGACCCTCAAAAGCCGTCGGGCTGAAGCCCGACCCACACGGGTCGTCGGGCCGAAGGCCGACCCGCGGATCGACCTACAATGCCGCCGATGGCCCGATTCGATCCCCTCCGCCGCGCGCTGGTCGCCGCGATCGCGCTCGCGCCGCTCGCGTCGCTCGCCGCCGATCCCCCGGCGATCCTCGTGCTCGGCGATTCGATCTCGGCCGCGTACGGCCTGCCGCCGGGCGCAGGCTGGACCGACCTCCTGCAGAAGCGGCTGAAGGAGCGCGGCTATCCGCACCGCGTCGTGAACGCGAGCATCAGCGGCGACACGACGGCAGGCGGGCGTTCGCGGCTGCCCGCCCTGCTCTCGCGGCACAAGCCGGCGATCGTCGTGATCGAGCTCGGCGGCAACGACGGGCTTCGAGGCGGCAGTCTCGCGTCCTCCCGCGAGAACCTCGTCGCCATGACGAATGCTGCGAAGGCCGCGGGCGCCCGCGCGATGATCGTCGGCATGCGCCTGCCGCCGAACTACGGCCCGGCGTACACGAAGTCGTTCGACGCGATGTTCGCCGAGGTGGCCAAGGCGCAGGGCGCGCCGCTCGTGCCGTTCTTCTTCGACGGCTTCGCCGAGGACCGCGGGCTCTTCCAGGCCGACGGCATCCATCCGACCGAGGCCGCGCAGCCGAAGCTGCTCGACAACGTGTGGCCGACGCTCGAGCGCATGCTGAGGCGGCCGTGAACGCCCATCCGCGAGCGTCGCGGCTCGTCGGTCTCGACGCGCTCGCGGCGCATCCCGATCGCCTCGACGTGCGCAGCCCGTCCGAGTACGCCGAGGACCACGTGCCCGGCGCGATCAACTGCCCGGTGCTCGACGACGACGAACGCGCGCGCGTGGGCACGCTGCACAAGGAGGCCGGCGCGTTCGAGGCGAACAAGGTCGGCGCGGCGATCGTCGCGCGGCGCATCGCCGGCATTCTCGACGCCGTCGCGCGCGACAAGCCGCGGAACTGGTCGCCGATCGTATGCTGCTGGCGCGGCGGCAAGCGTTCGGGCTCGCTCGTGCACGTGCTGAACGAGATCGGATTCCCGGCGGTGCAGCTCGACGGCGGCTACCGGACCTGGCGCCGCCACGTGGTCGAGCGGCTCGCGACGCTGCCGGGCAGGTTCCGCTACCGCGTCGTGTGCGGCCTCACCGGCTCCGGCAAGAGCCGGCTCCTCGCGGCGCTCGCGGCCGAGGGCGCGAACGTCCTCGACCTCGAGGCGCTCGCGCGTCACCGCGGCTCGCTGCTCGGCGACCTCCCCGGCGAGCCGCAGCCCTCGCAGAAGGCGTTCGAGACCGCGATCCACGAGGCCTACGCAGGGTTCGATCCGGGCCGGCCGGTCTGGGTCGAGTCGGAGAGCCGCAGGATCGGCGCGCTGCAGGTGCCCGACGCGCTGCTCGCGGCGATGCGCGCGTCGCCCTGCGTGCGCGTCGACCTCGACACGACGGGCCGCGTCGCGCTGCTCGAGGACGAGTACGCGCACTTCCTCGCCGATCCCGCGGCGCTCGTCGCGCGCCTCGCGCACCTGAAGCCGCTCGTCGGCCAGGCGACGCTCGACCGCTGGGCCGCGCTCGCGAATGCGCGCGACTTCGACGGCCTGGTCGCGGACCTGCTCGAAACCCACTACGATCCCACCTATTCGCGCGGCATGGCGCGCAACTACGCCGGCTTCGCGGCGGCGGAGCGCGTCGCGCCCGCGGGCATCGCGATGCCTTCGTGGCGCGCGCTTGCCCGCGAGCTCGTCGCCGCCGAGGGGCGGTGACCTCCCCTCCCCAACTTCCCTTATCCCGTCATGCGCACCCACGCCTTCCGCATCGTCAACGTCTTCGCCGAATCCACGCTCGCCGGCAACCCGCTCGCCGTCGTCGAGCAGGCGGAAGGCCTGGACGACGCGACGATGCAGGCGCTCGCGCTGCAGTTCAACCTGTCCGAGACGACGTTCGTGCTGCCCTCGTCGAAGGCGACCGCGCGCGTGCGCATCTTCACGCCGACCTTCGAGATGCCGTTCGCGGGACACCCGACGCTCGGCACCGCGCACGTGGTGCGCGACCTCGCGGGCGGCGACGCGGTCACGCTCGAGATGAAGGCGGGCGTGATCCCCGTCGACGCCGCCGGCGACGTCTGGACGCTGTCCGCGAACGCGCCGAAGCATCGCGTGCCCGACGCGACGAAGCAGGCGCTCGCGGGCATGCTCGGGCTCGCCCCCGGGGACCTCCGCGGAACGCCGCTCTGGGTCGACACCGGCGCCGACCAGCTCGTGATCCCGCTCGCGTCGTTCGGCGCGGTGCGCCGCGCGACGCCGCAGCCGGCCGCGATGCTGGCGCACGCGTCGAACGGCACGCGCTCGATGGCCTACGTGTTCGCGCGCGAAGGCGACCGCGTGCTCGCGCGATTCTTCTTCCTCAAGCACGGCGCGCCGGTCGAGGACCCGGGCACCGGCTCCGCGTGCGCGAACCTCGGCGGCTGGCTCCTCGCCACCGGCGCGTCGCTACCGCAGAAGCTCACCGTCGACCAGGGCGAGGCCGTCGGGCGGCCCTGCCGCCTCGGCCTCGAAGTCACGGCCGACCGGCGCATCCGCGTGTCCGGGCGCGTCATCGAGCTCGCGCGCGGGACGCTTCGCCTCTGACGCCGGACCGACGCGTTTCGTAACACTCGGTTACCGCTCGATCCCGCGGGACGGGGCAGGATGGCGACGTCCGGCCCGGTTCGGCGTCAACAGTCCTTCGACCCGATCCGTTGTGGCCGGGAGCCCGCGGGGCGCCCGCGGACGCGACGAAGACCGGATCCGGGACCACGATGCGCCTCGCCTACCTCGCCGCCGCCGCGCTGGCGCTCCCGTCAGGCGCGTTCGGCAGCGCGCCGATCGGCGCCGACGGCGCGCGTCACCTGCTCGCGCGCACCGGCTTCGGACCGACCGAGGCCGGCATCCGCGCCTATGCGCCGCTCGACCGCGATGCCGCAATCGCCAAGGTGCTCGCAACCTCGCGCACCACACCCGTCACCGCACCGCCCGCCGACCTCCTGAGCGACGCGCCGCTGCGCCCGCCGCGCCAGGACGCGACGCCGGACGAGCGCAAGGCCTTCCTGCGCGAGCAGGTCCGCGAGGGCGTCGAGCTGCGCGGCTGGTGGATGGGCGAGATGCTCGCCACCGACTCGCCGCTCACCGAGCGCATGACGCTCTTCTGGCACAACCATTTCGTCTCGAGCCAGCAGAAGGTGCGCGTCGCGCGGCTCATGTTCCGTCAGAACGCGACGCTCCGCGCGAACGCGCTAGGCGACTTCGGCGCGCTGCTGCATGCCGCGTCGAAGGACGCCGCGATGCTCGTCTACCTCGACGGCGTGCGCAACCGCCGCGGCGCGCCGAACGAAAACTTCGCGCGCGAGGTGATGGAGCTCTTCACGCTCGGCGAGGGCCGCTACACGGAACAGGACGTCAAGGAGGCGGCCCGCGCGTTCTCCGGATGGAGCCTCGAGCGCGAGACCGGCCGCTTCGTGTTCCGGCGCGCGCTCCACGATCCCGGCGAGAAGACGGTGCTCGGCCGCACCGGCCGCTTCGACGGCGACGACGTCCTCGACCTCCTGCTCGCGCGGCCCGAGACCGCCGAGTTCGTCGTCGCGAAGCTGTGGCGCGAGTTCGTGTCGCCGGAGCCGGACGAGCGCGAGGTGAAGCGCATCGCCGCGGACTTCCGGCGCTCGGGCTACCGGATCAAGGTCGCGCTCGCCGGCGTCTTCTCGACGGACGCGTTCTGGGCGGCCGACAACCGCGGCGCGCTCGTCAAGAGCCCGGTCGATCTCGTCGTCGGGACGCTCGTCACGCTCGAGGTCGCCCCGGCCGACGCGACGCCGTTCGCGCTCGCGATCGCCGGCATGGGCCAGAACCTGTTCTCGCCGCCGAACGTGAAGGGCTGGCGCGGGGGCGATGCGTGGATCGACACGAACACGCTGCTCGCGCGCAAGCAGTTCGTCGAGTCGATCTCGCGCTACGAGGAATCGCGCGCCGGCATGCAGCCGGTGGCGATGGCGGGCGCTTCGCTGCCGCCCCGGCTGCCGCGCTCCGTCATCGCGCCGGAAGGCCTGCCGGCCACCGGCGGCGACGAGGACGCGCAGGCCCGCGCCCGGCGCATCGCCCGCGCGCTCGACCGTGCGTTCCGCGAGCTCGGATTCTCGGCGACGCGCTGGATCGCCTCGCTGCCGGGCGACACCCCCGACGCGAAGCGACGCGAGGCGACCGCGATCCTGCTCCCGATTCCGCCGGCCGGCGGCGGCGCGAATGTTTCCATGGAAACGGACGCGCTCGGCTTCGTCCGCGCGACGTTGCTCGACCCCGCCTACCAGCTCCGATGACCGCGACCGTGGACCGTCGCCGCTTCCTCGCCGCCGGCGCGGTCGCGTTCGGCGCGCTGGGCCGCCACGCCGGCGTCGCGTTCGCGGCGGGCCCCGAGACTGCCGCCGCGTCGAGGTACTCGAACCTGCTCGTGCTGGTCGAGCTCAAGGGCGGCAACGACGGCCTCAACACCGTCGTGCCGATCGGCGACCCGACCTATGAGCGCCTGCGCCCGAAGCTCGCGATCCGCCGCGACGAGGCGCTCGTGCTCTCCGATCGCGCGGCGCTCCATCCGGCGCTCGCGCCGCTGATGCCGGCCTGGGAGCGCCGGCAGCTCGCGATCCTCCAGGGCGTCGGCTACCCCGAGCCGAACCTGTCGCACTTCCGCTCGATCGAGATCTGGGAGACCGCCTCGCGCAGCGACCAGACGCTCGCCGACGGCTGGCTCGCGCGCGCGTTCGCGAAGTCGCCGGTGCCCGCGTCGTTCGCGGCCGACGGCGTGGTCATCGGCGGCAACGACCTCGGCCCGCTCGCTGGGGGCGGCACGCGCGCGGTCGCGCTCGCCGATCCGGAGCAGTTCCTCCGCCGGGCGAAGCTCGCCGCGCCGGACGTGGCCCCCCGCAATGCCGCGCTCGCCCACATCCTGAAGACCGAGGGCGACATCGTGCAGGCGGCGTCACACCTCGACGGCAGGCACGCGTACGCGACGTCGTTCCCCGCGAACCCCTTCGGCAACGCGGTCAAGACCGCCGCGCGCGTCGTCGCGAACGACTCCGGCGTGGCGGTCGTGCACCTGTCGCTCGGCAGCTTCGACACGCACGCTGGGCAGGCGCCGACGCAGGCGCGCCTGCTGAGCGAGCTCGCGCAGGGGCTCGCCGCGCTCGAGTCCGCGCTGCGCGAGATCGGGCGCTGGGATCGCACGCTCGTCGTCACGTACGCGGAATTCGGTCGCCGACCGAAGGAGAACCAGTCGCAGGGCACCGACCACGGCACCGCCAGCGTCCACTTCGCGCTCGGCGGGCGCGTCGCCGGCGGATTCCACGGCGCCGCGCCCCAGCTCGACCGCGTCGGCGACGGCAATCCCCCGTACACGATCGACTTCCGGCAGGTCTACGCCACCGTGCTCGAAGGCTGGTGGGGCAGTGACTCGCGAAGCGTGCTCGGCGGCCGATTCGAGACGCTTCCGATCCTCAAGGCGTCGGGCTGAAGCCCGCGAAGGCTGTCGGGCTGAAGCCCGATCCACAGACGAAGGCGGCGAACCGAAGCGCAACCCCCAGACGGGAAGTCGTCGGGCCGGGATCACTCGAACGCGAGCGGCCCAACGCGAGGCGCGACCGCTTCGCAAGTCTCCGCCGTCAAACCCTATCTACTACGCCCCACCTACCGCTCTTTCGTATCATTCGAGCGCGAGCGGCCCAACGCGAGGCGCGACCGCTTCGCAAGTCTCCGGCGCCAAACCCTATCTACTACGCCCTTCCTCCTGCTCCTTCGTTCCACGCCGCCAGGAACTCCCTCCAATGCGGCGCGCCGATCGCGGCGATCTTCTCGCGCACGAGCGAGATCTCGGCGGCGTACGCGCCCGCCGTGAGCTCGCCGCGCATCAGCCGGAAGCGCTGGTACAGCAGGTAGGTGTTGAGGACGTCGGTCTCGCAGTAGCGGCGCACGTCGTCGATCGCGCCGCGCGCCACCGCCGCGGCAACCTCGCTGCCGTCCATGCCGAGCTTGCCGGGGAAGCCGCACAGCCTGGCCATCGCGTCGAGCGGCGCGTACGCCCGCGCCTGGAACTGCGCGAGCACGTCCATCAGGTCGATGTGGCGCGTGTGGTAGCGGTTCAGGTAGTTGTTGTACTTGAACTCGCGGTCGTCGTCGCCCCAGTCCCAGTAGCGCGGCGCGGAGACGCCGTGAATCATCGCCCGGTGGTGGAGCACCGGCAGGTCGAAGCCGCCGCCGTTCCAGCTCACGAGCTGGGGCGTGAACTTCTCGATGCCCTCGAAGAAGCGCCGGATGAGGTCGGCCTCGGGCTCGTCGCGCTCGCCGACCGACCAGACCTTGAGGTCCTCGCCGCGCCGCAGCGCGCAGGCGATCGCGACGACCTTGTGCAGGTAGTGCGGCGGGAAGTCGCTGCCGGTCTGCGCGCGCCGAGACTGCGCGTAACCCTCGGCGACGTCCGCGTCGGGAAGCTCCGGCGGCAGCGCGTTGAGCCGGCGGATCCCGTCGACGTCGGGCACCGTCTCGAGGTCGAAGACGAGGATCGGCGTCATCGCGGCGCTCGCCCCGTCACGCGTACACGCCGGTCGAGAGGTACCGGTCGCCGCGGTCGCAGACGACGAACGCGATCGTCGCGTTCTCGACCTCGCGCGAGATCCGCAGCGCGACCGCGCACGCGCCGCCCGAGCTCACGCCGCCGAAGATGCCCTCCTCGCGCGCGAGGCGGCGCATCGTCGATTCCGCGTCGGCCTGCGTGACCGGCTCGACGCGGTCGACGCGCTTCGCGTCGAAGATCCGCGGCACGTAGGCCTCCGGCCACTTGCGGATGCCGGGGATCGACGCGCCTTCCGCGGGCTGGGCGCCCACGACGACGATGCCGGGATTCTTCTCCTTGAGGTAGCGGGACACGCCCATGATCGTGCCGGTCGTGCCCATCGCGGAGACGAAGTGCGTGATCCGCCCGCCGGTGTCGCGCCACAGCTCCGGGCCGGTGCCCCGGTAGTGCGCGAGCGGGTTGTCGGGGTTCGCGAACTGGTCGAGGATCGTGCCGCGGCCTTCCGCGCGCATCCGGTCGGCGAGGTCGCGCGCGCCCTCCATCCCCTGCTCCTTCGTCACGAGGATCAATTCGGCGCCGTAAGCGGTCATCGCCTGCCTCCGCTCGAGCGACAGGTTGTCCGGCATGATCAGGATCATCCGGTAGCCCTTCACCGCCGCGACCATCGCGAGCGCGATGCCGGTGTTGCCCGACGTCGCCTCGATCAGCGTGTCGCCGGGACGGATGTCGCCGCGCTTCTCGGCCTCCGCGATCATCGACAGCGCCGGGCGGTCCTTGACCGAGCCCGCGGGGTTGTGGCCCTCGAGCTTCGCGAGGATCGTGTTCGACGTCGCGCCCGCCAAGCGCGCGAGGCGGACGAGCGGCGTGTTGCCGATCGTGGATTCGAGCGTCGGATGCATGCGCGTGCGAGGCGGAGGCGAGCGGCCGAAGTCTAGCATCGGGCCCGCCGCCGCCCCGCGGCACGCTCGTCCCGCGGCGGGATCCAGGCGATCCCGCGACGCCCGCCGCGACGACGCTCGCTCACCGGCGAGGCTTCTCTTCCGCGATGCGGCCGGACGCGACGACCGCGTCCTTGCCCGCCTTGCCCTCGCCCTTCGACGACGCCTTCGGCGCCGGCGCCGCGACGGTGAGCTCGGGCTTCAGCTTCTCCACGAGCTTCGCCCGGAAGCCCTTGACCTCCTTCAGATCGTCGACCGACGCAAACGGGCCGTGCGCCTTGCGGTGCTCGACGATCGCCTGCGCCTTCGCCGGGCCGATGCCCGGCACGGCGACGAGCTCGTCGCGCGTGGCGGTGTTGAGGTTGACCGCCGCGGACGCGGCGAACGAGACGACGGCGCCCACGAAGGCGAGGACGAGCGCGGACAGCGCGAGGATGCGGTTCATCGTGACACTCCCGGACGGTTGCGGCCGGATCGAAGGCCGCGCCGCGAAGGCGCGCCTTCCGGCCGTGCCGGCAGTGTCGGCGTCAGGCGCGCTCGCGCGCCATCATCCATTCGACGTAGCGCCGCACGCCCGCGTCGAGCTCGACGGTCGGCTCGCGATAGCCCGCCGCGCGCAGCTTCGAGAGGTCGGCCTTCGTGTAGTTCTGGTACTTGCCGACGAGCGCCGGCGGGAACGGGATGTAGGCGATCGCGCCTTCGCGCACGAGCGCCTCGACGCTCGACGCGGGCCGTCCCTCCGCGCCGCGGACCGCGTTGACGACCGCCGCCGCGACCGCGTTGTAGGTCTCGGCGCGGCCGCTGCCCACGTTGAAGATGCCCGAGCGCTCCGGGTGGTCGAGGAAGTCGAGGTTGACGCGCACGACGTCCTCGACCGACACGAAGTCGCGCCGCTGCTCGCCGTTCGCGACGCCGCCGGTGCCCTCGAACAGCTTCACCTTGCCCTCGGCGCGGAACTGGTGGAAGAAGTGCCACATCACCGAGGCCATCCGGCCCTTGTGCGCCTCGTAGGGCCCGTACACGTTGAAGTAGCGGAACCCGGCGATCGGCGCGGTGCGCTCGGGCAGCAGGCGGCGCACGCGGTCGTCGAACAGCGCCTTCGACCACGCGTAGACGTTGAGCGGCGCCTCGTGCTCGCGCGACTCGACGAACGTCGACCCGCCGCCGTAGACCGCGGCGCTCGACGCGTAGAGGAACGGCACGTCGTCGTTCTGGCAGCAGTCGAGCAGCCGCGACGAGTAGCGGTGGTTGTTGCGCATCATGAACGCGCCGTCGCGCTCCATCGTGTCCGAGCACGCGCCCTGGTGCAGGACCGCCGAGAGCTCGCCGTCGAAGTCGCCGGCCTCGAGGCGCTCCAGGAACTCGTCGGCGTCGAGGTAGTCGGCGAGGTCGCAGCCGGCGAGGTTCAGGAACTTGTCGCTGCCGTCCAGCCGGTCGACGGCGATGACGTCGCGCTCGCCCCGCGCGTTGAGCGCTCGGACGAGGTTCGCGCCGATGAAGCCCGCGGCTCCGGTGACGACGATGTACATGGCGGCCTGCCTAGTGGGCTGTAACGGGGGAATCGGGAGTGAGCGATAGCGTTTTGACGCCGCTATTCGCGTCGAGTGCCAGGCGCCCTTGCGCAGCAAGGGCCCACCCCCTTGCAAGCGAGGGCAACGACGCAATCGACGCGAAGAGCAAGTCAGACACTTCCGATTCCCCCGTTGCAGCCCATTAAAGTTCGAGGTCGACGCGCCCGACCTCGGTCACGAGGACGCGCACGCGCGGCGCGAGCGCGCAGAGGAGCTCGTAGCCTACCGTGGACGCGGCCGCCGCGACATCGTCGACCGGCAACCCCTCGCCCCACAGCACGACCGGGCTGCCGACGCGCGCCTCCGGCACCTCGGTCAGGTCCACGGTGATCAGGTCCATCGACACGCGGCCGGCGATGCGCGCCTTCTTCCCGCACACGAGCACCGGCGTGCCGTTGGGCGCGCCGCGCGGGTAGCCGTCACCGTAGCCGCAGGCGACCACGCCGACGCGGTGCGGCCGCGACGCCGTGTACTGCGCGCCGTAGCCCACGCTGTCGTTGGCGCGCAGCGACTGCACCGCGATGATCTCGGAGCGCAGCGTCATCACCGGCTCGAGCCCGAGCATCTCGGCGGTGTCGAACGGGAACGGCGTCGCGCCGTAGAGCATGATCCCGGGCCGCACGAAGTCGCCGCCGACCTCGCCGTAGCGGAACACCCCGGCGGAGTTGGCCAGCGAGCGCGGGTACGGCAGCCCCTTGCAGGCCGCCTCGAAATCGGCGAGGGCGTCGGCGATTCCGTCCTCCTCGTCGGCGCGCGCGAAGTGCGTCATCAGCCGCAGCGCCGCCACCGAGGGCGAGTTCGCCAGGCGCTCGCAGACGCGGGCGACGCGGTCGGCCGGGAAGCCCAGCCGGTTCATCCCGGTGTTGACCTTGACGAACACCTCGAGGGGGCGCGGCAGCACCGCACGCTCCAGCATCGCGGCCTGCTCTTCGCTGTGCACCACAGTCGCCAGCCGGCGGGCCGACAGCTCGGCCAGCTCGCGCTCCTCGAAGAAGCCCTCGATCAGCAGGATGCGCCGCGTGTAGCGCTGCTCGCGCAGCGTCGAGGCCGCGTCGAGCTCGACCAGCGCGAGCCCGTCGGCGTCGTCGAGCGCGGGCAGGACGCGCGTCAGGCCGTGCCCGTACGCGTTCGCCTTGACGACGGCGAGGATCTTGGCGCCGGGCGCGGCCGCGCGCGCCCGGGCGAGGTTCCCGCGCATCGCGGCGAGATTGATCTGCGCGTAGAGCGGTCGGGCCACGTGGGTCGGGGGCTCGCGGGGATCGATCGCGGGGCGCCGCGCGGGCGCCGGCCGCCGGTCGCCTTGCCGCGCCGCGTCATCGGGGCGGCGCGCTTTCGTGGTATAAACGCGCCGGTCGCGCGATCGTGTTCGAAGGGATCATACCAAACCGCCCCGCCGGTCCCGCGCCCGCCCCCGGTCCCCGGGGGCCCGATCGTGTTCGCGGCGGTCCCGCGCCCACGCTTCGTCGCGGAGCCCGTTTGCAGAACTTCCGTTCCGGCCGTCGTTGCCCGCAGCCTCGACGGCCCCGCGCCGCCGCAGCACCGCCCTTCCGATCGCCCCGCCGGTCGCGCGCGCGTCCGCCCGCCGCGCACGACTGACGCGAACGCCATGAAGCGCGGCTTCTACACGATCATGGCGGCGCAGTTCTTCAGCTCGCTCGCCGACAACGCGCTGCTCGTGGCGGCGATCGCGTTCCTGCGGCAGATGAACGAGTCGGCGTGGATGACGCCGGCGCTGAAGCAGAGCTTCGTCGTGTCCTACGTCGTGCTCGCGCCGATCGTCGGCGCGTTCGCCGACTCGATGCCGAAGGGCAAGGTGATGCTCATCACCAACGGCATCAAGATCGTCGGCTGCCTGCTGATGCTGCTGTCGGTGCACCCGCTGCTCGCCTACGCGGTCGTGGGCCTGGGCGCCGCCGCGTACTCGCCGGCGAAGTACGGCATCCTGACCGAGCTCCTCCCGCCCGAGCAGCTCGTCGTCGCGAACGGCTGGATCGAGGGCACGACGGTCGGCTCGATCATCCTCGGCGTGCTGCTCGGCGGCGCGCTGGTGAGCCCGCGCGTGTCGACCGCGCTGCTCGGCTTCGACATGCCGATGATCGACACCGGCATCAACACGCCGCCCGAGGCGGCGATCTCGGTCATCATGTGCGCGTACGCGATCGCCGCCGCGTTCAACTGGTTCATCCCCGACACCGGCGTCGACCACCGGACGCCGAGCCGCAACCCGATCGCGCTGGTCCGCGAGTTCTCGCACTGCGTCTACCTGCTGTGGCGCGACAAGCTCGGCCAGATCTCGCTCGCGACGACGACGCTGTTCTGGGGCGCCGGGGCGACGCTGCAATTCATCGTGATCGACTGGGCGGCGCGCAACCTCGGCTTCAACCTGTCGCAGGCGTCCTACCTGCAGGGCGTCGTGGCGGTGGGCATCGCGATCGGCGCGATCCTCGCCGCGCGCCTCGTCACGCTCCGGGACTCGGTGCGCGTGCTGCCGATGGGCGTGGCGATGGGCTTCGTGGTGATCGTCATGACGCTCGTGACGCAGCTGCCGGTGGCGATCGCGCTGATGGTCGCGGTCGGCGCGCTCGCGGGCTTCTTCGTCGTGCCGATGAACGCGCTTCTGCAGCACCGCGGCCACGTGCTGATGGGCGCCGGCCACTCGATCGCGGTCCAGAACTTCAACGAGAACATCGGCATCCTGATCATGGTCGGGCTCTACGCGGTCATGGTGCGCTCCGGGATGTCGGTCAACATCGCGATCGTCATGTTCGGGCTCTTCGTCAGCTCGACGATGGCGCTCGTGATGATCCTCCACCGGCGCAACCAGAACCGCGGCGACCTGTTGCACCTCATCGGCGCGCAGAAGGCCGAGGGCGGGAACGGGCACTGAAGGGGTCGGGTTCGCCGGGTCAGGAGCGAAAGCGACGCGCGGCGATCCTGACCCCTGAAAGGAAACACCGCCGTCACGATCGCGACGTCGTCGCTTCCTTCCAGGGATCAGGATCGTCCTTCGCCTGACGGCTGACCGGACGAACCCGACCCCTCAAATCACCACCGGCCGGTTCGGGAGCTCGCTCGACCCCGACGAGCGGGGGAACGCCTTCGCGAGGAGCGACGACACCGCCTCGATGCCGGCGAGCGCGCCCTCTTCGTAGCGCCCGTCGCGGAACGCGGCCTCCATCGCCTCGCAGACGTGCTGCCACATCGCCTCGCCGACGCGCGCGTGGATGCCGCGGTCGGCGACGATCTCGACGTCGCGGTCGGCCATCAGCACGTAGACCAGCACGCCGTTGTTGTGCTCGGTGTCCCACACGCGCAACAGGCCGAAGACCTCGAGCGCGCGATCGCGGGGCGAGAGCTTCGCCGCGACGCGCGAGAACGGGAGCGCCGGCTCGATCGCCAGCACGATCTGGCCGGCGTGCTTCGCCTCCGCGGCGCCGATCGTGTGCTCGATGCGATCGAGCGTCGTCTCGGGAAACGCGCGCCGCACGTCGGCGCGATCGGTGATCGCGTGGCGCCACCAGCGTCCGGGCCGCTGCCAGGTCATCGCGTCGCGCTACCAGTTCCCGGACGCGCCGCCGCCGCCGAAGCCGCCGCCGCCGCCCGACCATCCGCCGCCGCCCAGGCCGCCGCCGCCCCAGCCGCCGCCCGACGGGATCCACACGCCCCCGCCGCGCCGGCCGCCGAGCGCGCTCCCGACGCCGCCGAAGAGCAGGATCGCGAACCACGCGATCACCGCCGCGCCGATCGCGATCGCGATCGAGCCGAGCACCCACCACGCGATGCCGCCCGCGAGCGCGCTGCCGACGGTCGCGCCGCCGACCTTGCCGAAGATCGCCTTCAGCACGCCGCCGATCACCGGCAGCACGACGAGCGCGAGGATCGCGAGCGTGCCCCAGTCGAAGCCCGCGACGCCCCGCTGCGACGAGGCGCGCTTCTCCGGCGGCGGCAGCTCGCCCTTCTCGACGATCGCGACGACGCGGTCGACACCGGCGTCGATGCCCGCGGCGTAGCGGCCCTCGCGGAACTTCGGCGCGACGTCCTCCGCGATGATCCTGCGCGAGATCGCGTCGGTGATCATCCCCTCGAGGCCGTAGCCGACCTCGAGGCGCATCTTGCGGTCGTCCTTCGCGACGAGGAACAGGAGGCCGTCGTCGCGGCCCTTGCGCCCGACCTTCCACGCGTCGGCGACGCGGATCGAGTAGGCCTCGATCGGCTCGGGCTGCGTCGTCGGGACGACCAGCACCGCGATCTGCGCGCCGGTCGCGCTCTCGAACGACGCGAGCTTGGCCTCGAGCGCCTGGCGCTCACCGGCGGACAGCGTCGACGTGAGGTCGGTGACGCGCGCGGTGAGCGCCGGGACCGGCTTCAGGCCGTCCGAGCCGCCTTCCCAGGCGGGCGCCTGCGCGAGCGCGGCGAGCGGCAGGAGCGCCGCGAGCGCGACGGCGGCGAACGAGGAGGCGAGCGAAGGACGCATGCGCGGCGGCGTCGCGTCGCGAAGGCGAACGCGCCGCGGCGGGCTTCGGCGGCCCGCCGCGTCGCGACGCCTCGCGGCGTCAGCTCTTCTTGCCGAAGTCGACGGCCGGCGGCTTCGCGATCGCCGCCTCGTTCTCGACGGTGAAGTTCGGCTTCACGTCCATCTTGAACAGCATCGCCGTCAGGTTGGTCGGGAACGAGCGCACCGTCGTGTTGTACGCCTGCACGCTGTCGATGTAGCGCTTGCGCGCGACGGTGATCCGGTTCTCGGTCCCCTCGAGCTGCGACTGCAGGTCGCGGAACAGCGCGTCGGACTTGAGGTTCGGGTAGTTCTCGACGACGACCATCAGGCGCGAGAGCGCGCCCGAGAGCTCGCCCTGCGCGGCCTGGAACTTCGCGAACGCGGCCGGATCGTTGATGAGCTCCGGCGTGGCCTTGATCCCGGCGACGCTCGCGCGGGCGTTGGTGACCGCCTCGAGCACGTCGCGCTCCTGCGCCGCATAGCCCTTGACCGTGTTGACGAGGTTCGGGACCAGGTCGGCGCGACGCTGGTACTGGTTCACCACCTCGGACCAGGAGGCCTTGATCTGCTCGTCCTGCGTTTGCAGCGTGTTGTAGCCGCAGCCGGACAGCGAGAGCACCGCGGCGAGCGCCGCGAGCGTGGCGAGCTTCCTCAGCATGTTGCCTCCATCCAGGGTGAGCGTGCGCGCCCTTCGCGCGCGATTCCCACTATGCGGTCGGGGGCACCGGCACGCAAGGGGTCATGCGCCCGGCGGGGCGTCCGGCGACCCGGACGACGCCACGCGGCGCGCGAACAGCAGGTCCTCCCAGGCCTTCGCCTTGTCCGGCAGGTTCCGGAGGAGATAAGCCGGGTGGTAGGTGACGACGAGCGGCGTGTCGCCGTAGCGGTGCCGCCGCCCGCGCAGGCTCGCGATCGTCGCGTCGGTGTTCAGCAGCAGCGTCGCGGCGCTCTTGCCCAGCGCGACGATCAGCTTCGGGCGGATCAGCGCGATCTGGCGCTCGAGGTACGGGCGGCAGGCCTCGGCCTCGCCGGGCTCGGGCGTGCGGTTGCCCGGCGGCCGGCATTTGACGACGTTCGCGATGTAGACCTTCTCCGCGCGGTTCATGCCGAGCGCGGCGAGCATGCTGTCGAGGAGCTTGCCCGCCTGCCCGACGAAGGGCTCGCCCTTCGCGTCCTCTTCGGCGCCCGGCCCTTCGCCCACGAACAGCCACTCGGCCCTGCGGTCGCCGACGCCGGGCACCGCCTTGTTCCGCGTGCGGCACAGGCCGCAGGCGGTGCACGCGGCGACGTCGGCGTCGAAGTGCTCCCAGTCGAGCGCGGCGATGCGCGCACGGCGCGCGCCCGGATCCTCGGCGCTCACGATCGTGCGCGGACGCTCCGGCTCCGAAGCGGACATCGGCGCCGTTGCATCGCCGGATTCGGGCCGATCGCGCCGCCGCCATTCGGGCGCGAGCTTCAGCTCGCGCAGGATCTCCGCGCGCGTCGCCATCTACGCCTCGCCCGGCCCGCGCACGAGGCCGCGGCGCAGCACCAGCGCGTCCTCGCGCGGCGTGGTCGACGTCGCGGGGTAGTAGTCGTCGCGCCGCGCGACCGGGACGAAACCCTCCGCCGCGTAGAGCGCGAGCGCCGGCGCGTTCGACACGCGAACCTCGAGGAAGCACTGCTCGGCGCCCGCGCGCGCCGCGATCTCGACGAGCTGGGCCAGCAGCGCGCGCCCGAGCCCCTGGCGCCGCGCGTCCGGCACGACCGACAGGTTCAGCACCTGCGCCTCGCCGGGCGCGAGCATCAGCACGCCGAACACGACGATGCGCCCTTCGCGCTCGCCGACCCTGGCGCAGTAGCCCGCGGCGAGCGCGTCGCGGAAGTTGCCGAGCGTCCAGGGCACCGCGTGGATCTGGCGCTCGAGCGCCGCGACGTACGCGAGGTCGCGCTCCTCCATCGGCCGCCACGTGACCGAGGCGAGGAGCTTCGGCTCGGGGACGATCGTGGCCATCGGACGGGCGGCACCAGATGCCCAGAGGACCGCGCCGGTCGCGCGCTCGGCCGCGGTCAGCGCGACGCGGTGGCGGACGTACGCGGGTGCGCGTCGCGGGCCGCGACGACCTCGCCGCGCGCGACGCGCGGGGCCGCGAGCTCGCCGATCGCCCGTGCGGTCGGCGCGAGCGACGCATCGACGCGCGCGAGGCCGATCCGCGCGGCGAGCGCCGGATACGCCGCGAAGCCGTCGCCCGCGCCGAAGCTCGTCGATCGTGCCGGCGCGACCGCGTCCGGCTTCACGACGTCGGGGGGGGCGACCGCGCGCCACGAGCCGTCGTCCGCGCGGCGGTAGGTCGCGACGTAGACCTCGCGCATGCGCGCGTCGAGGCACGCGAAGACGTCGGCGGCGGCGTGCACGCGCCACGCCTCCTGCGCCAGCGCCTCGAGCGTGCCGACCGGCACCAGCGGGAGCCCGGCGCCGAGCGCGAGCCCCTGCGCGATGCCGCAGGCGATGCGCACGCCGGTGAACGACCCGGGGCCGGCGCCGAACGCGATCGCGTCGAGCGAGCCCAGCGACCAGCCCCGCTCCGCGAGCACCTCCCGGACGCGCGGAAGCGCCCGCTCCGCGTGCGCCTGGCCCGCGAGCTCGTCGCGCACGGCGAAGCTCTCCCCGTCCCCGCAGGCGACGGAGAGCCGCTCGGTCGAGCAGTCGATCGCCAGGAGCCGCATGGCGCGGATTCTACTGCGGCCGGGACCGCCGGGCCGGACCGGTAGAATCGGCGCTTTCCCCTTCCCCAAGCGTCATGAACAGCGTCGACGTCGTCGCGCTCGACTACGAGGGACGCGGCGTCGCGCGGATCGAGGGCAAGACCGTCTTCGTCGAGGGCGCGCTGCCGGGCGAGACGGTCGCCATCGAGATCGTCAAGCGCAAGCCGTCCTGGGAGCTCGCCCGCGCGACCGCGGTCGAGCGCGCCGCCCCCGACCGCGTCGCGCCGCGCTGCCCGCATTTCGGCACCTGCGGCGGCTGCACGCTGCAGCACGCCACGCCGGCGCTCCAGGTCGCGGCCAAGCAGCGGACGCTCGAGGACTCGCTCGACCGGATCGGGCGCGTGAAGCCCGCGACGCTCCTGCCGCCGCTGCACGGTCCCGCCTGGGGCTACCGGACGCGCGCGCGGCTGTCGGTGCGCCACGTACCGAAGAAAGGCGGCGTGCTCGTCGGCTTCCACGAGCGCAAGTCGAGCTACGTCGCCGACATGCGCGAATGCCACGTGCTGCCGCCGCGCGTGTCGGCGCTGCTGCCGCTCCTGCGCGAGCTGGTCGGCAGCCTGACGATCCGCGACCGGCTGCCGCAGATCGAGGTCGCGATGGGCGGCCGCGCCGACCATCCGGCGACCGAGCACCTCGTGCTGGTGCTGCGCGTGCTCGACCTGCCCACGCCCGAGGACGAATCGAAGCTGCGCGAGTTCGCCGCGCGCCACGCCGCCTTCCTCTGGCTCCAGCCCGGCGGCCCGGGCAGCGCCGCCCCGCTCGACGCGGGCGATCCCGGGCTCGCCTACGCGCTCCCCGAGTTCGGCCTCGTCATGCCGTTCTCGCCGACCGAGTTCACGCAGGTCAACCCCGAGGTCAACGAGGCGCTCGTCCGCCGCGCGATCGCGTTGCTCGAGCCGAAGCCGGGCGAGCGCGCGGCCGACTTCTTCTGCGGCCTGGGGAACTTCACGCTGCCGATCGCGCGCCGCGGCGCGAGCGTCACCGGCATCGAGGGCAGCGAGCCCCTCGTCGCGCGGGCGCGCGAGAACGCGTCACGCAACGGCCTCGCGGCGAGCACGGCGTTCTCGGTCGCGAACCTATTCGCCGCGACGCCCGAATCGATCGCGCCGCTCCTGCCGCTCGACAAGGTGCTGATCGACCCGCCGCGCGAGGGCGCCATCGAGCTCGTCAAGGCGCTGCCGCCGGCGATCGAGGACGCCGCGCCGAAGCGGATCGTCTACGTGAGCTGCAATCCCGCCACGCTCGCCCGCGACGCCGCGGTGCTCGTCCACGAGCAGGGCTACGCGCTGGCCGCCGCCGGCGTCGTCAACATGTTCCCGCACACCGCGCACGTCGAGTCGGTGGCGTTGTTCGTGCGCGACGCGGCGGGCGCTGATGCCGGTCGCTAGTCCGCCGACGCTTCGATGCCTCGGCCGGCGACACGGACGCCGACGCCAAACTCTACCTACCAAGCACTACGCACCGCCCGAAGGGCAAAAAAAACGGGGCGAGTCGCCTCGCCCCGTGAACGCTGTCGGTACCGTTTCAGTCACGCTGACCTGAAAATGCCATGAGCAAGTTCAGCAAGCTGACGAAGATATTGTACAGGTTCAGGAAGATGTTGAGCGTCGCGACGATGTAGTTCGTCTCGCCGCCGTTGACGATGTTGCTCACGTCATACAGCAGGTAGGCCGAGAACAGCAGCACCGCGATCGCCGAGATCGTGAGCGACACCGCCGGCACCTGGAAGAACAGGTTCGCCAGCGACGCCACCACGAGCAGGATCAGGCCGACGAACAGGAACTTGCCCAGGAAGCCGAAGTCCCGCTTCGTCACCGTCGCGATCGTCGCCATCGCGAAGAAGATGGCCGCGGTCATGCCGCCCGCGAGCGCCACGAGCTGGCCGCCGTTCTTGAGGCCCGCCGCGACCGACAGGATCGGCGTCAGGAACACGCCCGAGATGAACGTGAAGCCCAGCAGCGCCGCGACGCCCCACGCGCTGTTGCGCAGGAGCGTGACCGCGAACAGCGTGCCCAGCATCACGCCGAACATCAGGAGCGGCGTCATGATCGGCGCGGCCTTGAACAGCGCCACGAAGTTCAGCTGCATGCCGAGCCAGGCGCCGCCCACCACCGGCAGCAGCGAGATCGCCAGCAGCCAGTAGACGTTGCGCAGGACGCGATGGCGGTCGACCGACGTCGTATCGAATCCGCCGGGGATCGGCGCGGGACGGCCGGCGGCCGCCTGGCGGCTCGAGGCCATGACGGGTTCAAACTTCGGATCCATGCACTTCCTCCTCAAGGGCCGGAATAGGCCCGTAGCGAATAGACTAGCAGAAACCCTGGAAGTTCGGTCCCTTTGGGCTGGACAGTGTCCAGGGAACGCTTCGCCATCTTCCGCCGGCCGTGCAGAAAATCAAGGGGTTAGGCGCCCCTGCCCCCGGGCGCCGGCCGGGAGGCGCCCGACCGCCCGCGGCGCCGGGCTATGCTCCCATCCGACGGATCGGAAGGGTGGCCGAGCGGTTGAAGGCACCGGTCTTGAAAACCGGCAACGGGCGACCGTTCGTGGGTTCGAATCCCACCCCTTCCGCCAACCAACCGGGGTCCGGGTGCCGCGCCGTGGTCCGCGATCGCCGATGGGGTGAAGTGCGGATCGACAACGCGCAACGCGTGCGCCGTGGAGCCGGAGTCTCGGCGTGGTGCCGAGAGCGAGGCGAGCACCAAGTGAACGCCGGTGAACTGAAGTGACTTCTACTCCTCGTCAGGCCTCATGAAGTTCGAGCTTCGTGACGCGACGCCGTGGGATTTCGAGTTTGCATTTGAGGTCAAGCGCGATGCGATGGGCCCTCATATTTCGGCGCGCTGGGGCTGGGACGAAGCGTTTCAGCTTCGGCATCACCGGAAGCGGTGGAACGAAAAGCCTTGGCAAGTCGTCCTCGTGGGGAGCGCGCGGGTGGGAACGGTGTCCGTTCACCTGCAGCCAACCCATGTACAGTTTGGCGAGTTTTACGTTCTCGGGCCGTATCGGCGCCAAGGTCTCGGCACGCAAGTCCTGAGGCAGGCGCTTGAGCTCGCGGATCGCAACCGGTTGGAGACTCGGCTCGAGTGTCTCAAGTGGAATCCCGTAGCTTCCTTGTACACACGTAATGGCTTTCGCATCGTTGACGAGGACGAGATCCACTACTTCATGGTGCGTGGGCCCCATGAGGCCTAACCTCGCGGTCAACCGAACACCGACCGGCGGTGCTGGTTGTGGCGCGCGTCTCGTGGGCGCCGGTTACCATTCTCGTCAGGCCCCTTTGCCGACCATGCGGTCACCAAGCCAACGACGCGCCTGACGTTCCACTGCGTTCGGGCCCGAACTATTCCCTTCGCTCATCCACGCATGTTTCGACACCGACTCCGTTCCGCCATGCGCCGCTCCGGCCTCATGAGGCGCCGCGCGATGCGCCCCTACGCGCGCCCCGCGGTCGCCACCGGCGCGCAGGCGCTCGCTGCGGCGGCGGTGGGCGCGGTCGCCATCGGCGCGCTGGCGATCGGCGCGCTTGCCATCGGGCGCCTCGCGATCGGACACGCGCGCATCAAGCGGCTGGAGATCGACGATGTCGTCGTCCGCCGCCTTCGCGTCATCGACGCGCTCCGGACGCCTCGCCGCTAGCGGCGCGCCCCTGCTCAGCGATCGACGACACGATCGGAGTCGGGTCGCGCGATCGCCCCGCCGCCCCCGGAGTTCCGATCGGCACGCCAAGGTTTCCGGCATCGCACCGGATGGGATAGGCTGGCGCTCCGTCGCTTCCCTCGCCCACCCCGCCTCGCCGGACCCATACCGATGTACAACCCGCCGCATTTCGAGCGCCAGGACGTCGCCGAGCTGCACCGGCTGATCGAGGCGCATCCGCTGGGCGTGCTCGTCGCGCGCGGGCCGCAGGGGCTCGACGCGAACCACCTGCCCTTCGAGCTCATGGCCGGCGAAGGGCCGCAGGGCACGCTCATCGGGCACGTCGCGCGCGCCAACCCGGTCTGGCAGGAGCTCCGCGACGGCGACGAGGCGCTCGTGATCTTCCGCGCCGAGCACGCGTACGTGTCGCCGAACTG
>JBGAHH010000158.1:0-3324 GCA_044226265.1 Casimicrobiaceae bacterium
GCTACAAGCTCTCGAGCCTCAACGCGCGCTCGACCAATCCGCACAACGGGGACGCGCAGCCCTGGCACTGCGATGCGGGTGCGGTCGCCGACGAGCGCGGCTACTGGGTCTGCAACTCGATCTGGATGCTCGACGACTTCACCGAGGAGAACGGCGCGACGCGCATGCTCCCCGGCTCGCACACGTGGCGACGCCTCCCCGAGGCCGGCAACACGGGCCCATTGCCGGGCGAGATACTCGTCACGGGCAAGGCCGGCACGGTGGCGATCATGAATACGCACATGTGGCACGGCGGCACGGCGAACCGCACCGATCGCTGCCGGCGGGCGCTGCACGCGTTCTACACGCGCGACGACAAGCCGCAGCAGCAGTACCAGAAGGCCCTGCTGCGGCCGGACACCGTCGCGTCGCTCACGCCGCTGCAGCGCCGCGTGCTGGCGATCGACGACGCCGAGAACGACCGGCTCAGCACGGCGACCACGCGCATGAGCGGGTTCCTCAAATAGCGGAAGGGCATCGATCGATGAAGAAGCGTACGCTGGGCCAGGGCCTCGAAGTCTCCGCGATGGGGCTGGGCTGCATGGGCATGTCGGACTTCTACGGCGGCCGCGACGAGGCGGAGGCGATCGCCACGATCGAGCGCGCCCTCGAGCTCGGCGTCACGATGTTCGACACCGCCGACGCCTACGGCGCGGGCCGCAACGAGGAGCTCCTGGGCCGCGCGCTGAAGGGCCGCCGCCGCGGCGTGATCGTCGCCACGAAGTTCGGCAACATCCGCAACCCCGACGGCACGTTCAAGGGCGTCGACGGCCGGCCCGAGTACGTGCGCCAGGCCTGCGACGCGAGCCTGAAGCGGCTGGGCATGGACGTCATCGACCTCTACTACCTGCACCGCGTGGACACGAACACGCCCATCGAGGACACCGTGGGCGCGATGGCCGGCCTCGTGAAGGCGGGCAAGGTGCGCTGGCTCGGGCTCTCCGAGGCTGCGCCCGCGACGATCCGCCGCGCCTTCGCCGTGCATCCGATCGCCGCGCTGCAGACCGAGTACTCGCTGTGGAGCCGCGAGCCCGAGGACGAAATCCTCGCGCTGTGCCGCGAGCTTGGCATCGGCTTCGTGCCCTACAGCCCGCTGGGGCGAGGGTTCCTCACCGGGCAGATCCGCAGCGTCGACGACTTCGACGCCGACGACTACCGGCGCCACTCGCCGCGCTTCGAGGGCGAGAACTTCGCGCGCAACCTCCGGCTGGTCGACGAGGTCCGCAAGCTGGCGGCGGCGAAGGGCTGCACGGCGTCGCAGCTCGCGCTCGCCTGGGTGCTGGCGCAGGGCGACGACATCGTGCCGATCCCCGGCACCAAGCGGCGCAAGTATCTCGAGGAGAACGTGGGCGCGCTCGCCGTGACGCTCTCGCCGGCCGACCTCGCTCGCATCGACGAAGTGATACCGCGCGGATCGGCCGCCGGCGCGCGCTATGCGCCGAAGGCGATGGCCGCGGTGAATCGCTGAGACCGCGGGAACGCCGGCCCGGCGGAACGTTCGACGCCCAATGGGGTCAGACCCGACTGAACATCGGACTGCAATCGCCGTCGGCGCGCGGGCCGCATGCCGGAGCGACACCGTCCTCGAAGGCCCGGCGAGCCGTCGCTGGTTCGCGTCCTCTCGAGGGTCGTTGCTTCAATCCGACGTCCTGCGCGGCGGCCTCGGGACGGGACCGCGGATCGACTCGTGCAAGCCATCGTGCCCGCCCCTTTTGATCCCATGAACGTACGCCCCCAGACTCTCGGCGAGGAGATTGCCAACAGCGTCAGCCACGGTGCGGGGCTGGTCACCGCGATCGCCGGCGCGCCGGTGCTCATCGCCGCGGCGGCCCGCGTCGGCACCGCAAGCGTCGTCGGCGCGACGGTCTTCGCGGCGACGATGATCCTCCTCTACCTCGCGTCGTCGCTGTACCACGCGCTGCCCGCGGGCCGGGCGAAGCGAGTGTTCCTGAAGATCGACCACGGCTCGATCTACGTGTTCATCGCCGGCAGCTACACCCCGTTCGCGCTGGGCGCTTTGGGCGGTCCCTGGGGCTGGACGCTCTTCGGCCTCGTGTGGACGCTCGCCGCCGTGGGCATCGCCCTCAAGTCGCTCGACCGCCTCGAGCACCCGTGGCTGTCGACCGGCCTGTACCTCGCGATGGGCTGGCTGGTGGTCATCGCCGCGGTGCCCTTGTTCGAGAGGGTGCCCCTGCCGGGCATCGCGCTGCTCGTCGCCGGCGGCGTCGCCTACACGGCAGGCATCGCGTTCTTCCTCCTCGATTCGCGCTGGCGATACGCCCACGCGATCTGGCACGCGTTCGTGGTGGCCGGGACCGCGTTCCACTTCTTCGCCGTCCTGCACTACGCCGGTTGACGAAGCCGGGCCGGGCACGTCAGTCCGGCGAATCGGGTTCGGCGCCGAATTTCAGATCTCGACCAGCCCCGGCTGCACCTGCCCCTTGAGCGCGACGAGGTCGGCGTGGACGTACGTCTTCGCGGACGCGCCGGGCGCGGGCTCCTCCCAGATGCGCGCGCCCTGGAACCGGCAGCTGACGCCCGCATGCTCGTCGGCGAGCCGTCGCTGCGCGAACGTCCGGAACGTGTCGAGCGTCGCGCGCGCGCCGCCGCCGCTCGACGGCGCCCGCGCGAGGAGCCATCCGCCGGGCGCGAGGACGCGGTGGAGCTCGTTCATCGCGGCGACCAGTCGAGGGCTCGCGCGGCCCGCTGGATCGAGCAGGCGCTCGAATCCATGCCATGCGCGCACGCAGCCGACCTCGCCGTCGCGAAACGGGAGCGCGCCGCGCAGGTCCGCGATCGACTCGACGCCCATGACGCCGTCGAAACCGGGCAGTCGCGACGACGCACTCGCGAGGTCGATCATCGGCTGTCCGCGCCGGCGGCACTGCTCGGCGACCAGCGCGTACACGTAGCGGTTCGACACCTCGCGCTGGCGTGACTGCACCTCGGCGTTGCGCTCGACGTAGGTGTTGCTGCCGTCCGCGTGCACGCGGTAGAGGTACAGGCACTCGGGCAGGTGCACGAACGGCGCGCCGGTGAGCCAGGTCGAGCACATGAGGCCGTGGTCGTCGGCGACCGGCAGCGACGCATCGTGCGCGCCGGCGCGCGCGTAGACGTCGCGATGCCAGGCGCGCACGTGGTTGGGCGCGTAGTGGATCACGTGCAGCGAGCTCGCGTCGGCCTCGAACGCTCGCATCGCCGTCCAGCGCTCGCCGTGCGAGCCGTCGACCGCGTACGAGGTCCAGCCGAACGCGGGATCGAACACCTCGCAGCTGCCGTCGGTGC
>JBGAHH010000054.1:0-26661 GCA_044226265.1 Casimicrobiaceae bacterium
GGGACGATCGCGCACGCGCGGAACGTCGCCCGGCTGGTCGCGCAGAGCGACGGCCGCTACGTCGAGGACGTCGCCGTCGATCCGGCCAACGGCCGCGTGCGCGTCTCGCTCGGGCCCTCGGTGCCGGGCGCCGCGGGCAAGTCGATCCTGCTCGCGCCCACGGTCGACGACGCGGAACGCGTGCAGTGGGTCTGCGTGCCGGTCGACATCCCGTCGCGCTACCTGCCCGAGTACTGCCGGCGCTAGCCTCGTGCCGCCCGGCGGCGCGCGATCGCCGCGGCTCCCGCGACCGCCAGCGCGAAGGCCAGGCCCGCGAGCGCCAGGCCGGTCGGCCCCGGAACCGCGACCGTCCCGCCTGACCCGGGCAGCGCCCGCGTCACGCCCCTGGCGGTGAAGTCGTAGACGAGCGCGTTGTTCACGAGCGGCAGCAGGAACGCCGCGAGCGCGTTCGCGAACTCGCCGAGCAGGCCGCCGTTGACGAACGTGAACGACGGGATCGCGACCGCGAGCTGCGCGTCGAACGTGCCCGGGGCACCCGGCGTGAAGCTCGCGCGGTACCGGCACTGCGTCGCGGTGCAGCCGAGGTCCTCGAGCGAGTAGTAGCCGGAGGGATCGTCGAGCGTCGCCGTCGGCGGCGCGATCGTGAGCCCGAGCGTCGGCGTGACCGCCTTGAGCTGGCCGACGGTCACCGGGCTCGTGAGCCCGAGCAGCGCGAGCGCCGTCGCCTGCAGCAGGTCGGCGGCGGTGAACAGCACCTGCGAGTCGTACGCCGCCGGGATGTCGGCGATGCTCATCGTGATCGGCACGGTGACGGTGGCCTCGAGCGTCGCGCCGACGGTGACGCTCCCGAGCGGGATCGGCGGATAGGGCGACACGGCGGCGCCCGCGGGCGCGACGGCGGCGCAGGCGACGAGGAACGGCAGGACGGCGGACGCGATCCGCGCGACGAGGCGGCGGCGCGTCCGGGCAAGCGGCGGACGTGGCATGACGACGGCTCCCGAGGGGCTCGCGGGTCGTGTCGCCCGCTTGTGGGTCGATGCGCCTCCGAACGGCGCGATGCTAGCCGTGCGCTCGCGCGGGGCGCAAGCCCCCGCGACCCAGGCGGGCAACGACGTCAGCGCCCCGCCAGGCGCGCCCCGAAGGGCGGCCGGGCGAACGAGACGCAACGAGATCGCGAGATGCGCTCACGCGAGGTCGCGCGCCGCGGAGCTGCGCAGAGGCTTCCTAGAGCGCGCGGCCGGCCTCCGAGCCCTCGAAGCGCCGCAGCCGTCGCTCGTAGATCGCGATCACCTGGGCGCCCAGCAGCAGCACGGTCGCCGCGATCTCGAACGAGAGCAGGAGCGCGATCGTCGTGGCGAACGAGCCGTAGACGAGGCTGACCTGCGAGATCGTCGCGAAGTACCAGACGAGGAGGTGCCGCGTGATCTCCCAGAGCAGGCCCGCGACGATGCCGCCGATGAGCGCGTGCTTGAGCCTGAGCTGGCCCGCGGGCATCACGAGGTAGATCGCCGTCAGGAGCAGGATCTCGCCGACGACGCCGATCAGGTAGACGAACACGACCGAGAGCCGGCCGAACGTCCGGAGCTCGCCGAACATGTGCATCTCGGAGGCCGCCAGCGCCTGCAGCGCCCCCGACACGACCGTGATCACGATCAGGCCGAGCCCCACGACGATGATGAACGCGTAGGGGATCAGCATCGACGTGAGCCAGCTCCGCTCGCGCTCGCTGCGGCGGTGGTGGAAGATCACGGCGAACGACTTCTCGAGGATGCCGAACGCGAGCGAGCTGAAGAACAGCAGCACGACGACCAGGACGCCCGAGACTTCGAGCCGGTGGCGAAGGAACGCCGCGATGTCCGCGACGATCGGCTCCGACTGGCCGGGCACGACGAGCTCCAGGTAGCGCGAGAGCGTCAGGATCAGGAGCCGCGGGTCGAGCACGTGCGAGAGCGCCACCACCAGCAGGATCAGCAGCGGCACGATCGACAGCAGCATGTAGTAGGCGACCGCGCCCGCGAGCAGGAGCCCGTGGTTGCGCCCGAATTCGCGGAACACTTCGACGACGAACGGCCAGGGATGGCGCGCGATCTCGACCGCGGGCGAGACGTAGCGGTGCAGGCGCGACCTCGCCGTCCGCGCGGGCCCGCGCGTCGCGTCGGGCGCGGCGGGTGCGGCGGCCGTCGGGGCGTCGTCCACGCGGATCAGAGACCGAAGGGCACGACGCGCACGCCGAAGAGCGGCCGATGCAGGAAGGCGATCGCGGCGAACACCGCGAGCCCGCCGGCGATCGCGATCGCGTCGTGCGCGACCCGGGGCTCGAACGCCTTCACCGCACGGCGCGCGATCGCCGAGGCGAGGTCGACGACCGCCCATGCGAGGAAGCCGCCGAACAGGAGCGTTCCCGCGACGTCTCCGTTCGCGAAGAGGTGCACGCCGGACCACAGGATCGTCCCGGCGAGCATCGGATGGCCGATCGCGCGCCGCAGGTGGCCCTTCAGGTTCGCGGCGGCGAACAGGATCATCGAGATCGCCATCGCCCAGGGCGCGGCCGCGATCGCGGCGGGCGAGGGCGCGAACAGCGCGATGCGCTCGGCGCGCGCGAAGCCCACGACGATCAGCGCGAGGCCGATGCCGGCGATCGCGGAGAACGCCGCCCGGTAGCGCCGGTCGCCGTGGCGCGCGACGAGCCCGGCGCGCCCCGGCGGGAAGACCGGGACCAGGTGGACGCCCAGGAACAGCACGAGCCCGGCGACGAGCATCGACATCGGAGCGGACCTCGCGGAAGGTCCGTTACTTTACTCGACGCGGCTCCCGGTCAGGGCGCGGGCGGCGCGAGCGAGCACATCGCGACCTGCGAGGGCCCGTCGCCTTCGGGAATCCAGCCGGCCGCGATCATCGTCGCCCGGAGCGCGAGCGACGTCACGTAGCGGTGATTCGCGTTCGCGCGGCCGTTGAACAGCCGGTAGACGGGGAACGTGCCCGCGGGGCACGCGCCGCTCGTCGCATCCGGCCGCGCGACCGCGAACACCTCGAGCGACTCGAGCTGCCACGCCGCCGCGTAGCGGTCCGCGACGAACGCGCACTCGGCCGGCGAGGCCGAGTAGAAATGCGAGTCGATGCCGGCGGCGGGACGGCCGTAGAACCGGCACACGGGCGTGGCGCCCTCGAAGCCGCGCGCGCCGGCGGGCGCGACGCCGAACGACTCGCCGGTGCGCTGCCAGCCGGGGAACGCGCCGGCGTCGAGCAACGCGATCTCGCCCGCGTCCGACGTCATGAAGTAGTCGCCTTCCGACGCGCGTAGGAATTCGACCGCGACGCGGCCGGCGGAAGGCGTCGCGGCGCGCGTCGCGCCGGAATCCGGGTCGACCGCCAGCGAGGCGACGTCGACCGCCTCGAACGACGCGCCGGTGAGGCGCTGCAGCGAGTGCAGGTCGTCGTCGCTCCAGCGCGGGTCCGGGGCGCCCGACAGGTACCACGGCGACCCGTTGTCCGCGAGCATCATGCCGTAGCGCCTGAGCGCCTCGAGGATCGGGCGCACCGTCGCGGGAAACGTCCCGACGTCGACCGTGGCCTTGAGCCGGAAGCGCGCGCCCATCGGCGGGAATTGCGCGCCGGCCAGGCTCGACGCCTCGTGCCGCGCCGGCCACACGTAGTCGCCGCGCGTCTGCGGCGCGGTGAAGCGCAGCGCATGCGCGATCTCGCCCGCGGCCGCCTCGTCGTAGCGCACGAGGCCCGGCAGGATCGGCAGCCCGGCGGCGTCGGCGGAGGTCCAAGACGCCGGCCTCAAGGCGTTGCTCGCGAGGTCGAAGACCGCGCCGGAGCCCGCGCGCCAGCTGCCGTCGCCGTCGGGATACGCGGCGAAGAGCTCGTAGAGCCTGCAGGTCCCGGCATCGACGACGAGCACGTGCCGGTCGCCGCTCGAGCCGGCGCCGCCCTCGATCGGCACGTCCGGCGGGATCGGGTAGGGGCCGGGGTCGCTCTCGTCGTCGTAGTCGAATCGGACCGCGACCTTCGGGGTGCCGGCGGGCGCGACCGCATACGGGATTCCGTTGGGCGCGCCGGCCCAGACGGTTCCGAAGTCCGGATGCACCGGCTTGCCCGCGCCGATCGTCGCGACCCAGGCGTCGGACTGCGGGTGGACGGGCAGCGCGTCGACGCGGACGTTCCAGACGTTGTTCGCGGGGAACAGGGGACAGCCGCCGACGGCGGGAGGCGCGGCGCGGGCGCCGCCCGCGAGCGCGGCGACCACGACGAGGGCGACGAGCGTCGCGGAGCGCCCGGCGGCGCGCATCGCGTCAGTCGTCGTCGGCCTGCCAGGCGACCGAGAACGGTCGCGGCACCGCCTCGAGCGCGGTGACGAGGCGCACGCGCACGAACGACGAGAGCTCGCCGAAGGCGTCGCGCAACCCCTGCGCGCCGTCGGCCTTCGAGAGCTGCTGGAAGCGGGAACGCCGCGTCGACGGGCGCGCGCGCACGACGAGCGCGATCGGGAGCTCGTCGAGCCGCGCGTCGCGGCTCATGTACGCGCCGTGCGGTGCGACCGCGGCGATCTCGAGCGGGTTGCGCGCCCACTCGCGGTTCACGCGCTCCGCGAGCTCGCAGGCGCGAACGACCAGGACTTTCGCCTTCGCGCGCGGAAGCGGCTCGACGATGCGCGCGTTCGCGTACTCGAGCACGCGCGGCGTGACGAGGAAATCGCTCGTCGGCCCGTCGGGCTTCTGGAGCACGCCGACCGCGCACAGGTCGTCGAGCAGCACGCGGCCCTCGACCGTGTCGACGCCGAAGTCCTGGCGCAGGAACGCGCCCCGGCCGCGGGCGCGCTCGGGGGGCAGGCCGGCGATCCGCGCCGCGACGCGCGCGGCGGCGGCCCGCAGCGCGAGGGCGTCGAGCCCGAAGTAGCGACGGTCGGACACGAGGGTGCGCGGTTTCATCGGCAGGTCCGGGATCGGGGGCGGCTATGACGTTAGCATATCTGCCCCGCCCGCCGTAATCGTCGTCCCGACCGCCGGGCGGCTGCCGGCCGGGAGTGAGGCGCCCGCGCAACGCCCGGCCCGGCCTTGGACCCCGGAATTCCCCGGGGTACAGTCGCCGAAGGGCGCGACAGCGGGGAGGGGACGTGGCCGATCGCGAGGGGGGCGGCAAGCCGGCGCAGGAGGCCGTCACGACCGATGCCGGGCTCGGGTGGGGCATCCGGTTCTCGCCCCAGGTGATCCCGTTCATGCTGACGTTCGTGGCGATGTTCTTCGCGTTCCAGGGCGCGTTCGTGTCCTTCGTCCACCTCTGGTACGGCGGCTCGTTTCGCCAGGTCGACTTCGTGATGGACGAGTGGCAGCCGAACGCGGGCTATCCGTACGTGGCGGGCCATCTCGCCGACGCCGCCGATCCGCCGCCGTTCCATCTGCCGGGCGCCGTGGTCGACGGCCGGCGGGTGCTTCAGGACGCGCCTGCGGTCCCGTTCGAGGCGGGGCGCGTCGTCAAGGTCTGGTTCTCGCCCGACGCGCCGCTCACCTCGTACAACGGCGAGGGGGTGAACGCGATCCCGGTCGACGGGCTTCCGGTGCGCCCCGGGTGGGGCCGGCTGCTGACGAGCCTCGCGCTCACGATCGCCGCCGGCGTCGCGGGCCTGGTCGCGACGGTGTGGGTCGCGCGGCGCTGGGCGCGCCGGTACTGAAGGATCAACTCACGCGCAGCGCGCGAACGTCCGTCACCGCCAGCATCGGCTCGACGCTCCGCGCCAGCGTGACGAGCAGCGATCCCGCCGCGAGCCACGCGATCGCCGGGATCCACGCCACCGCCGGATCCGCCTGGAGGCCGGCGCTCACGAGGCCCAGGCGCACGAGCGCCGCGACCGCCAGCGCGGCGAACACGAGCCCCGCGGCGGTGCCGGCGCGCGCCGCGCCGCCCAGCGCGATCGCCGCCGACACGACGACCGTCGTCGCGATGCCCCAGGCGACGCCGGCGACGATCTGCGCGGCGGCGAGCGCCGGAAGCGCGCCGGTGCGCGGCGCGATCGCCACCGCGACCGCGCCGGCGGCGAGCGCGATCGACGCGCGCGCGAGCGGCCTCGGCCCGCGCGCGAGGCGCACCGCGAACGGCAGCGCGAGCGCGAACGCGATCCAGAACGCGGGCATCCAGAGGTCCGCGTCCGGTCCCGCGACGCGCACCCACGCCGGCCGGCTCACGATCGCCGTGTGCACCTGCGTGCCGATGGCCCCGAAAAGCACCGCGAGCGCCAGCGCGCGCTTCGCCTGCGCGGGCGCGGCGTCGTCGCGTGCCGCTGCGACCGGCGGCAGGCGCGACTCGATGCGCGAGGTGAACAGCGCGGCGCCTGCGAGCGCGAGCGCGGCGACACCGAGCGGCAGCGCCGGATCGAGCTTCGCGAGCGCGGTGGTGAGGACGGGCGTCAGCGCGCCCGCCACCGACAGGCTCACGAGCGCCCAGCCGACGGTGCCGGACTTGGACTCGATGCCGGAGACGCGGCCCAGGAGCGCGAACACCGGCGCGCGCAGCGCCGACGAGGTCGCGCTCCACGCGAGGATCGTCGCGAGGAGCGCCGCGGGGGACGCGAGCGCGGCGATCCAGGGCATCGCGAGCATGAACGCCGACGAGGCGAGCGCGACCAGCGTGACGATCGGGCCGATCCGCCTCGCCTCGCGCGCGATGCGATCGGCGTGGACGCCGGCCGCCCAGTCGCACGCCGCGAACGTCGCCTGGTCGAGCATCAGCACGACGATCGCGAGCTTCGGATCGATGCCGGCGCGCTTGAGGAGGCCGGGCAGGTAGAGCACGTACATCGCCCAGCCGACGACCAGCAGGCACTGCACGAGCAGCACCCAGAGGCGGAAGCTCGCCGGGGCGGTCGCGCCGCCGCCGGCGCTCGCGGCGGAGGCGCGGTCGCCCGGATCCATCGCCGCATTATTGCGGAAGCGTCGCGGCCTGCCCACTCGCGTTCGCGGGTATGCTGCTCGTGCCGGGGCGCTCGCCGCGCGCGCCTCGATCCCTGGAGGACGCCATGCACCGCACGCTGTCGATCGCCTGCGCCGTCGTCGCGCTCGCGTCCGCGCCGGCGCTCGCCGAGACGCGCTACTACGATGTGACGCCCGGCTCGGGGCCGCACGACGTCGCGGCGTCGCCGGCCGCGGGCGGCCCCGTCTACTACACGGGCCAGCGCAACGGCACGCTCGGCATCGTCGATCCGAAGAGCGGTCGCGTCGACGAGGTGAAGCTCGGGAGCTGGTCGGCGCCGCACGGCGTGATCGTCGGACCCGACGGCGCGGCCTGGATCACCGACGGCGGACAGAACGCGATCGTGCGCGTGGATCCCGCGACGCGCGCGGTGACGGCGTGGAAGCTGCCCGACGAGGCCGCGAGCGCGAACCTCAACACCGCGACCTTCGACAAGCGCGGCCGGATCTGGTTTACCGGGCAATCCGGCTGGTACGGGCGGCTCGATCCGGCGAGCGGCGACATGAAGGTGTGGCGCTCGCCGCGCGGCTACGGGCCCTACGGCATCACGACGACGCCCGCGGGCGAGGTGTGGTACGCGTCGCTCGCGGGCAACCACATCGCGCGCGTCGACGTCGAGACCGGGGCCGCGACGCCGGTCGATCCGCCGACGCCGCGCCAGGGCGCGCGGCGGATCTGGTCGGACTCCAGGGGGCGGCTGTGGGTGAGCTACTGGAACACCGGGCAGGTCGGCATGTACGACCCGTCGGCGAAGGCGTGGAAGGAGTGGAAGCTCCCCGGCGCGAGCCCGCAGGCCTATTCGGTCTGGGTCGACGAGCGCGACAGGGTCTGGCTCACCGATTGGTCGTCGAACGCGATCGTGCGCTTCGATCCGGCGACCGAGACCTTCGCGAGCTTTCCGTCGAACCGTTCGCCGGCGAACGTGCGCCAGATGCTCGGCCGCGCGGGCGAGGCCTGGGGCGCGGAGTCCGGCACCGACCGGCTCGTCGTCGTCCGCTGACCGGTGGCGGCGCGCCGCGGCCGCGGGCGCCGCCGTCGCGACGTCATCGGGGATCCTTCGCGTCGACGCGTCCCGACAGCCGCGCGACGACGCGTTCCGCCGCGGTCATCGCCGCGCCGACGGCCTGGTCCATGTTGAAGTAGCGGTACTGCGCGAGACGCCCGACGAAAGTGACGTCGGGGTGCGCGAGCGCGAGTTCGCGGTAGCGCCGGTGGAGCTCTTCGTTCTCCGCGCGCGGGATCGGGTAGTAGGGCTCGCCCTCGGCCGTCGGATACTCGCGGGCGATCGTCGTCCCCGGGTGGGCCTGCCCGGTGACCTGCTTGAACTCGGCGATGCGCGTGTACGCGTGGTCGTTCGGGTAATTCACCTGGGCCGCCGGCTGGAACCGCTCGACGTGCGGCAGATGCTCGAACTCGAATCGCAGCGACCGGTAGGGAAGCGGCCCGAAGCATTCGCCGAAATACCGGTCGATCGGCCCGGTGTAGACGAGGTGCCTGCGCGAGATCGCGCTGCGGCGCGCGTCGAAGTCGCAGCCGGTCTCGACCGACAGCAACGGATGGTCGAGCATCCGCTCGAACAACCGCGCGTAGCCGTCCTTCGGCATCGCCTGGTGCCGGTCGGAGAAGTAGCGGTCGTCGTCGTTCGTCCGCACCGGGATGCGGCGCGCCACCGACGGCGCGAGGTCCGCCAGGTCGAGGTCCCACTGCTTGCGCGTGTAGCCGCGGAAGAGGCGCTCGCACAGGTCGCGGCCGACGCGGCCGAGCACGACGTCCTCGCTCGTGAGCTCCGGTTCGCGCGGCTCGCGCACGCGCTCGAGGAACGCGGCGACGCCGGCCTCGTCGAGATCGAGGCCGTAGAGCCGGTTGATCGTCGTGCGGTTCACCGGCAGCGGGACGAGCAAGCCGTCGACGCTGGCGAGGACGCGGTGCACGTAGGGCGTCCAGTCGGTGAATCGCGACAGGAACGCGAAGATGCGGTCGGCGTCGGTGTGGAACAGGTGCGGGCCGTAGGGATGGATCCGGACGCCGTGCTCGTCGACCGTCTCCCACGCGTTGCCGCCGATGTGGGGACGCCGGTCGACGACGTGCACGCGAAAGCCGGACTCCGCGATCACGCGCGCGGCGGTGGCGCCGGAGAACCCGGCACCGACGACGAGCACGTCGACTCGCATCGTATCGATCCGTCCGTGGACTCAGGACCCCGGCCTCAGCCGGCGGGCCGCCTCGCGCAGGCGCGCGAGATCGAACTCGGCCACGCGCGGCGCTTCCCTGCGTCCGAGCGAAGCGGCGTCGAGGCGGGCGCGCGTCGACAGGTACGCGTCCGTGTCGCGATCGAGCTTGCGCCGCAGGCGCCCGAGGTCCGGTGCACGGGCCGGATCGAGGGCGTGGCCGTCGCGGTCGATCGCGCCGAGGACGTGCGGCTCGGGCCGCGGCGGGAGACCGTAGCGCGCGAGCAGCTCGGCCTTTTCCCGCGCCGGGCTGATGCCCCGGGCGCGCAGTCGATCGTACGCGGGCCCGCCGACCGGCCGCGTGTGCGTCACGGTGACGAGGTCGACGATCGCGGCCCGGCGCGTGGCGTGCCCGAGCAGGTGCGGCCACACGAACGACAGGCCCCAGCCCGACAGGTTCTGGTCGAACGTCGGCAGCGAGTGCTCGAGGAAGGCGCGCGTGAAGCAGGGCGCCATCACCTCGATCAAGTCGGTGTAGCGCAGCGCGAACGACGGCGACTGCAGCGTGATGCCGAAGGAGTAGTGGCTTCGCCAGTCGAGGGACGGCTGCGCGAGCTCGAGCCCGGCGGCGTCGGCGGCCGCGAACATGCGGTCGATCTGGTCCTGCTCGGTCGCGAGGTCGTCGTCGGGCAGCCAGACCCGTTCGTAGTCCCGCCAGAAGCCGTCGCGCAGGAACAGCCGCTTCAGGCCGTGGAATTTCTGGCCGGCGTCGTCGATGCGCGGGAACGGCGCGTCGCGGTACTTCGCCGGATCGGCGCCGAAATAGCTCACGACGAGGTCGAACGTGCGCGGACGCGTGTCGTCGATCCAGCCGGGATGCAGCGACGCGTCGCCCGCGCGCACGACGACCAGGAACCGCCGGCGTGCACCGGTCAACGCGGCGCTCCGTCGCGCGCGAGCTCCTCCGCGCGCGCGATCAGCCGCAGCGCGGTCTGCCACGCCGGCACCTCGACGAGCGAGCCGTCGAGCTCGGCGCGCGATTCGCCGCGCGCGCGGGCGGCCTCGAACGCGGCCACCAGGCGGCGCGCGCGCGCGACCTCGTCCGCCGACGGCGTGAGCGCGCGGTTGACGATCGCCGCGTGCGACGGATCCACGAGGCTCTTCGCGCGATAACCCAGGCGGCGCGCCCAGCGCGTGTCGCGCTCGACGCCTTCCGCGTCGGTCCACGTGTAGGGCGCGTCGACGGCGACCACGCCGGCGGCGACGCATTCGACGAGGAAGCGCTGCCGCGGGTACGCGAGCTCGACACCGTCGCGGCCCCGCTCGGCGCCGAGGTCGGCCGCGAGGTCCTCGGCGGCGAGGAGGCAGGCGTCGACCCGCGCGCTCGCCCCTGCGATCGCGATCGTGCGCACGAGGCCGCGCGCGTACTCGACGTTGGGCAAGAGGCGCGTCGATCCCGGCGCGAGGCCGAGCTCCCGCTCGAGGCGCGTCACTTCGCGGTCGAGCCGCTCGACGTCCGCGGGCGCGCCGACCTTCGGCAGCGCGACGACGTCGGGCGCGCCGCGCATCGCGGCGGCGAGGTCGTCGAGGCCGTCGCCGTCGAGCGGATTCACGCGGACCGCGACGACCGCGCCGGCCGCCCGCCACGCGCGGTAGACGTCGGGCGCGATCGCGCGTGCATGGGGGCGTCGGGACGGCGGCGTGAAGTCCTCGAGCTCCTGGATCAGCACGTCCGCGCCCGAGGCCGGCGCGGCCGCGAGCGCGGCGTCGTCGCCGCCGGGGACGAACAGCCAGGAACGGCACAGGCGAGCGGGGCGCATGGGGGAGGTCGGGTGGGGCGAAACGGGCGGGCGCGGAAGATGGAGAATGGAAAATGGAAAATGGAAGGAGGCGCGCACCGCCATGCCTCGTCGCCGCGCATCGGCCGTCCGCGCCCCGTCCGTCGGCCGGGACCCGGCCGCCATTGAAACCCCGCGACCCCGACCCGACCATGGCATGATGACGGAAAACGGAGCCGCCATGCAGAACATCACCGACGCCAGCTTCCGGACCGACGTGCTCGAGTCCGACCTCCCCGTGCTCGTGGACTTCTGGGCGCCCTGGTGCGGCCCCTGCCGCGCCGTCGCGCCGGTCCTCGAGCAGCTCGACGCGGAGTACGCGGGCCGCCTCAAGATCGTCAAGATGAACGTCGACGAGAACGGCGAGATCGCCGGCGCGCTGGGCGTGCGCAGCATCCCGACGCTCGTCGTGTTCCGCGAGGGCAAGGCGGTGCAGGGCGCGGTCGGCGCGCTCAGCAAGCAGCAGATGATCGAGTTCGTCACGCCGCACCTCGACGCGACGGTCGGCTGACCGCCGCCCGCGTCCCGCCACGAGGGCCGGCGCCGCCACGACGCGCGACGTGAAGCCCTCGAAGCCGCAGGCCTTCCTGCGCCGGCAGCTCCGCTCGCTCGTGCGGCGCGGCGGCGTGTCCGCCGCCGACGCGTCCGGCAGCTACGCGGTCCAGCACCTGCCGGAATGGATGGCGAAGACGGGGTTCGACTTCGCCGCCTGGCGCCGCCTCTGGACCGAGCAGAACCCGCGCAACGACCGCGCGGACCTCGCGCGCCTCGTCATGTTTCTCGAGAACGCGCGACAAATCGGGCAGGAAGGCATCGCGGGGAGCCTCGCCGAGCTCGGCGTGTACAAGGGCACGACGGCGAGGCTCCTGCACGCGCTGCTGCCGGAGCGGCGGCTATGGCTGTTCGACACCTTCGAGGGCTTCGACGCGCGCGACCTCGCGCACGAGCGCAAGGCGGGCGACTTCCGGTTCGACGACACCTCGCTCGAGGCGGTGCTGCGCTACGTCGGCGGATCGGACCGCGTGCGCGCGTGCAAGGGCCGCTTCCCGGAGACCGCCGCCGAGGTTCCCGCGGACGAGACGTTCGCGCTCGTGCACCTCGACGCGGACCTCTACAAGCCGACCGCCGACGCGCTGGCGTTCTTCTATCCGCGTTTGTCGCCGGGCGGCTTCCTCATCCTGCACGACTACGGCAGCGGGGCCTGGCCGGGCATCGCGCAGGCGGCGGACGCGTTCTTCGCCGACAAGCCCGAGAGCCTGGTGCGCATTCCCGACAAGTCCGGCACGGCGATCGTCCGGCGGGCGAAGCACGGAACGCGCTGATCGCGCGGCCCGCTTGCGCGCGGTCCGCGCGCGGTCCACGATTCCGTTCCCGAACGCCGGCGGCGCCGGCGATCGACCAGCGCAGGAGATTCCGATGAGCCGAATCCCCCCGTCGCGCCCACGACGCCTCGCGATCGCGATCGCCGCGTGCGGCATCGCCGCCGGGGCGCTCGCCGTCGCGGTCGCCGCCCGCTCGGCCGATGCCGCCGACGATGCGTTCGATCCGCTCCTGTCCGATCCTGGCGGCGTGTGCGGCCCGGTGGCGGGCGGACAGCCCGCCTTGCTGCGCCAGCTGATCCTCGCGGCGGCCAAGACCGAGACCGCGCCGTTCACGCCGCAGCCGATGAAGGCGGCGGAGGGCGATCCGCCGCTCTACGGGAACCTCGGCACGCTGTCGTTCGAGGCGACGACGCGAAGCCCGCGCGCGCAGGCCTACGTGGACCAGGGCGTCCGCCTATCGTTCGGCTTCAACCACGCCGAGGCCCAGCGCGCGTTCCGCGCCGCGCAGAAGCTCGATCCCGGCGCCGCGATGGCGTGGTGGGGCGAGGCGCTCATCCTCGGGCCGAACATCAACGTGCCGATGATGCCGGAGGCGAACGAGCCGGCGCTCGCCGCGCTCGCGCGGGCGGCCGCGCTCAAGGACCAGGCGACGCCGCGCGAGCGCGCGCTGATCGAGGCGCTCGAGAAGCGCTACTCGGCCGACCCGAAGGCCGAGCGCGCCGCGCTCGACGCCGCCTACGCCGACGCGATGGCCGCGGTCGCCGCGCGCTTCCCGGACGACCTCACGATCGCGACGCTCGCGGTCGAGGCGGCGATGGACACGCAGCCCTGGGACTACTGGGAGGCCGGCGGCACGAAGCCCAAGGGGCGCGGCGCGTACATCGTCGGCACGCTCGAGTCGGTGCTGGAGCGCGCGCCGTCGCATCCGGGCGCGATCCATCTCTACATCCACGCGGTCGAGGCGTCGACGACGCCCGAGCGCGCGCTGCCCTATGCGAACCGCCTGGGCGCGCTGATGCCCGGGGCCGGGCACATCGTGCACATGCCCGCGCACATCTACTACCGCGTCGGCATGTACCGCGAGTCGCTGGCCGTCAACCGCAGGGCGATCGCGGTCGACGAGAGCTATTTCCGCACCTCGCCCTCGGACCCGATGTACCGGTCCGCGTACTACCCGCACAACATCCACTTCGTGATGGTGTCGGCGCAGGTCGGCGGCGACAGGAAGACGGCGATCGAGGCGGCGGGCAAGCTCGACCGCGCTATCCCGATGGAGATCGTCAAGGCGTTCGCGATCATGCAGCCGATCAAGGCGTCGCCCTACACGACGCACGCGCAGTTCTCGGACCCGGACACGATCCTCGCGCTGCCCGCGCCGCCGGACGACCTCGCGGTCGTGCGCACGATGTACCACTACGCGCGCGCGGTGGCGTACGCCGGCAAGCGGGACGCCGCGGGAGCGCAGAAGGAGATCGCCGCGCTCGCCGCGCTCGAGACGTCGACCGACTTCAAGCCGTTCGCCGAATGGGGGCTGCCGGCGAAGGAGATCATGCAGCTCGCGCGCCATGTCGCGGCCGCGCGCCTCGCCGACGCGCAGGGCGACCTCGCGAAGGCGGCCGCCGAGTACGACGAGGCGATCTTCGTCGAGGACACGCTTCCCTACACCGAGCCGCCCTACTGGTACTACCCGGTGCGCCAGTCGCTCGCCGGCGTGCTCCTCCGGCAGGGCAAGCTCGACGAGGCGGAGAAGACGTTCCGTGAGTCGCTCGCGCGTACGCGGAACAACGGCTGGGCGCTCGCCGGCCTCGCGGAGGTGTACAAGCGCAAGGGCGACGCGAAGGCGGAGAAGGCCGCGCGCGCCGCCTACGCGAAGGCGTGGACCGGGCCCGTCCGCGGGCCGGATCTCGCGAAGCTCTGAAGAGGACGACCATGGGGAACCGAAAGCTGCAGGGCGCGCTCGTCGTGCTGGCGATGCTGGGCGGCGCGGCCGCGCCTTCGGCGGGCGCCGAGCCCGCGAAAGGCACGGTGACGCAGGCCGGCCGCACCGCGACGATCCGCTACGCGTGGCTCGTCGTCGGCCCCGACGCGGTCGAGCCGAAGAAGACGATCCGCCAGGTCGTGCTCTCGGCGGACGACATCGGCGCGAAGCTCGCGGCCTGCGCGCGCATGGGCTGCGCGAGCGGGCTCGTGGGCGAGGGCATGACGATCGACTTCGACGCCGGCCCGCGCCTCAACTACTGGGTCTCGCTCAACGGACAGCGCGTCCAGTACTCGGGCACCGAGCCGCCGTCGTCGTTCGCCGCGACCGCGAACGACGGCAAGCGCATCGCGGGGCGGCTCGCGATCGACAAGACCGCCTCGGGCGGCCCGAAGCTCGACGTCACGTTCGACGCGCCGCTCGCGAAGACCTTCACCGCCCCCTGAAGTCGAACGGCCGGCCTCGCGGCCGGCCGTCCGTGTCGCCCTCGCGCGCGGGACCGGTCCCGCCGGTCCGGCGCGATCAGCGCAGGTCGTAGCGGTCGAGGTTCATCACCTTGGTCCACGCGGCGACGAAGTCCGCGACGAACTTCGACTTCGCGTCCGCGCTCGCGTAGACCTCGGCGATCGCGCGGAGCTGCGCGTTCGAGCCGAACACGAGGTCGACGCGCGTCGCGGTCCACTTGATCGCGCCGCTCTTCCGGTCGCGGCCTTCGAACGTCTCCCTCGCGTCGGACATCGGCTTCCATTCGGTGCGCATGTCCAGCAGGTTCACGAAGAAGTCGTTGGTCAGCGTCTCCGGGCGCTTAGTGAAGACGCCGTGCTTCGACTTGCCGGTGTTGGCGCCCAGCACGCGCAGGCCGCCCACGAGCACCGTCATCTCGGGCGCGGTGAGCGTCAGGAGCTGCGCCTTGTCGACGAGGAGCGCCTCGGCCGGCGTCGCGAATCGGGCCTTCTGGAAATTGCGGAAGCCGTCGGCGACGGGCTCGAGCACCTTGAAGGCGTCGACGTCGGTCTGCTCCTGCGCGGCGTCGGTCCGGCCGGGCGAGAACGGCACCTTCACCGCGACGCCCGCCTTCCTCGCCGCCTTCTCGATGCCCACGCCGCCGGCCAGGACGATCAGGTCCGCGAGCGACACGCGCTTGCCGCCCCGCGCCTTCTGGTTGAACGCCGCCTGGATGCCCTCGAGCGTCTTCAGCACTTTCGCGAGCTGCGCGGGCTGGTTCGCTTCCCAATCCTTCTGGGGCGCGAGGCGCAGGCGGGCGCCGTTCGCGCCGCCGCGCTTGTCGGAGCCGCGGAACGTCGAGGCCGACGCCCAGGCGGTCGACACCAGCTGCGAGACGGTGAGGTTGGACGCGAGGATCTTCGCCTTCAGGGCGGCGACGTCGGCCGGCCCGATCGGCTTGCCGGTCGCCTTCGGCAGCGGGTCCTGCCACAGGAGCGCCTCCTTCGGCACTTCCGCGCCGAGGTAGCGCGCGCGCGGTCCCATGTCGCGGTGCGTGAGCTTGAACCACGCGCGCGCGAACGCGTCGGCGAACTGGTCCGGATGCTCGTGGAACCGCCGCGCGATCTTCTCGTACGCGGGATCGAAGCGCAGCGAGAGGTCGGTCGTGAGCATCGACGGCGCGATGCGCTTCGACGCGTCGAACGCGTGCGGGACCGTGCCGGCGCCCGCGCCGGCCTTGGGCCGCCACTGGTGCGCGCCGGCGGGGCTCTTCGTGAGCTCCCACTCGTAGCCGAACAGGTGCTCGAAGTAGTCGTTGCTCCACTTCGCCGGCGACTTCGTCCACGTCACCTCGAGGCCGCTCGTGATCGCGTCGGCGCCCTTGCCGGTGCCGAAGCTGCTCTTCCAGCCGAAGCCCTGCGCCTCGAGCCCGGACGCTTCCGGGTCGGCGCCCACGTGCGCCGCCGGGCCGGCGCCGTGCGTCTTGCCGAACGTGTGGCCCCCCGCGATCAGCGCGACGGTCTCCTCGTCGTCCATCGCCATGCGCGCGAAGGTCTCGCGGATGTCGCGCGCCGCCGCGACCGGGTCCGGCTTGCCGTTCGGCCCTTCCGGATTGACGTAGATCAGCCCCATCTGCACGGCCGCGAGCGGGTCCTCGAGTTCACGGTCGCCGGAGTAGCGCTGGTCGTCCAGCCATTTCCGCTCGGCACCCCAATAGACGTCCTGGTCGGGTTCCCACGTGTCCTCGCGTCCGCCCGCGAAGCCGAAGGTCTTGAAGCCCATCGTCTCGAGCGCGACGTTGCCCGCGAGGATCATCAGGTCGGCCCAGGAGATCGCGCGGCCGTACTTCTGCTTGATCGGCCACAGCAGGCGACGCGCCTTGTCGAGGCTCACGTTGTCCGGCCAGCTGTTGAGCGGCGCGAAGCGCTGCTGGCCTCGCCCGGCGCCGCCGCGGCCGTCGCCGACGCGATACGTGCCCGCGCTGTGCCACGCCATCCGGATGAACAGCGGGCCGTAGTGGCCGAAGTCGGCGGGCCACCAGTCCTGCGAGTCGGTCATCAGGCGAGCGAGGTCCTTCTTGACGGCCTTGAGGTCGAGGCCCGCGAACGCCTTCGCGTAGTCGAAGCCCCCGCCCATCGGATCCGACTTGGACGAATGCTGGTGCAGCACGTCGAGGCGAAGCTGGTTCGGCCACCAGTCGCGGTTGGACGTGCCGCTGCCGGCGGCGTGGGGGAACGGGCATTTCGCTTCGGTCGTCATGCGAGGGCTCCTGGGAGGGTGTCACCGCCGTGCGGGCGGGACGCGAACGATCTTAGCCGCCGCGATTCGATAATTCCAATCTTTTCTATGTATGCTGTCGATATATTGAGACTATGACATGTCGTCACGATTCCGTCATGAAACTGAGCGAAATGTCAGAAAGGCAAGTGTCGAGAAACGCAAGGTCGATGGTGAATGAGAATAGCGACGGCTCGTCGACTTGACATTGTCATAAAACGTCGCCTAAGGTTCGCGTCGCGATACCTCGGGGGCGGGCCGGGGGGACGCGCCGGCGGGGGCTCGCGAGGCCCGACGCCGGACCGACTCACCCAGCTACCACGAGGTCATCGAATGCTCGCGCTCAACGTCAACGGCGTCGCCTACAGCGTCAATGCCAGCGGCGACACGCCGCTCCTCTGGGTCCTTCGCGACATCCTCGGTCTCACCGGGACGAAATACGGCTGCGGCATCGAGGTCTGTGGCGCCTGCACGGTGCTGGTGAACGGGCAGCCCGAGCGGTCCTGCGACTTCGACGCGTCGTCCGCCGTCGGCAAGAAGGTCGTGACGATCGAGGGGCTCTCGCCGGATCGCAGCCATCCCGCGCAGAAGGCCTGGATCGCGAACCAGGTACCGCAATGCGGGTACTGCCAGTCGGGAATGATCATGGCTTGCGCCGGCGCGATGCAGGCGGGCCACCACGGCAGCGAGATCGCGTCCGAGATGGGCAACGTGTGCATCTGCGGCACGTACCAGCGCATCAAGGCCGCGGTCAGCGGTCTTTGAGGCGGGAGGCCACCATGAGCACGCCAGACACCGCCATCCTCGCCGCGATCGCCGAGCGCCGGATCGACCGCCGTGGATTCCTCACCGTCGCCGCCAAGGGCCTCGCGGTGGCGTTCACGATGCCGCTCGCCGGACGCGTCGCGTCCGTTCGCGCCGCCACGCCGCCCACGAGCGAGGACCTCGCCGACTCCTACGTCCACATCGGCAGCGACGGACGGATCTCGCTGTTCTTCGGCGGCGCCGAGATGGGCCAGGGCGCGATGAGCGGCCTCTCGCAGATCCTCGCCGAGGAGCTCAAGGTCGACTGGAACCAGGTCAACGTCGTGCAGTCGCTGGTCGACCCGGTCGTCTCGTACTTCACCGGCGGCAGCAGCGCGGTCAGCGGGCGCTATACGCGCCTGCGCACCGCCGGCGCGGCCGCGCGGGAGATGCTGATCGCGGCCGCGATGAAGGCGAAGGGCGACCCGGTTCGCGACAACTACACGGCGGCGAGCGCCGTGGTCACGCATGCGCCGAGCGGGACGACGTGGACCTACGGGTCGCTCGCCGACGTCGCCGCCACGCTGCCCGCGCCCGCCGACCTGAGGCTCACCGACCCGGCGAGCTTCAAGCTCATCGGCAAGCCGGTGCCGCGCGTCGACATCCCGTCGAAGGTGGACGGCAGCGCGAAGTTCGGCATCGACACCTGGTCGCCGGACATGGTGTTCGCCGCGATCAAGCATTGCCCGACGTTCGGAGGCACGCTCGCGGCCACGCCGACGAAGCCGTCCGGCGCGATCGCGGTCGTGCCCTGCAAGGCGATGGAGAGCCGCGGCAACGTCGTCGCCGGCACGGTCAACGCGGTCGCCGTCGTCGCGAGCAACACCTGGCTCGCGATGCGCCTCGCGAACTCGCTCTCGCTCAAGTGGACGCTGCCCGCCTCGACCACGAACGTGGACAGCGCGGGCATCCTCGCCACCGCGAAGGGCCTGATCGCGAGCGGCCCGGCGCTCGTCGCCGAGCCCGCGCCGCCGACCGGTTACACGCCGGCCAGCTTCGCGCCGGTGATCGAGCCCACGGTCGCGGGCGCGCTCGGCACGCCGACCGTGAACGCGACCTACCAGCTGCCCTACCTCGCGCACGCGACGATGGAGGTGCTGAACTGCACGGTCTCGATCGCGTGGAACGGCGCGACGCCGCTGAGCTGCGAGGTGTGGGCGCCGACGCAGGGCGCGTCGGCGGTGGCGGCGAACGCCGCCGCGATCACCGGGCTGCCGGCGTCGAAGATCACCGTCCACACGACGTTCCTGGGCGGCGGGCTCGGCCGCAAGTTCGAGCAGGACTACATCTGCCAGGCGCTGCAGGTCGCGATGGCGGTGAAGAAGCCGGTCAAGCTCACCTGGCGCCGCGAGGAGGACTTCGCGCACGACCAGTACCGCCCGTTCGCGCTCGTCAACGTCAAGGCGAAGCTCAACGCCGGCAAGATCGCCGCGTGGTCGTACCGCAACGTGTCGCAGGCGATCCTCGGCCAGCGAGGCTGGCTGCCGCCCGGCGCCGTCGATTCGCAGGCGGTCGAGGGCGCGGTCCGGCTGCCCTACGACATGCCGACGCGGCTGGTCGAGTGGGTGCCGCTCCCCGCCGGCATCCCGGTGGGCTTCTGGCGCTCGGTCGGCTCGTCGATCAACGCGTTCGCGGTCGAGAGCATGATGGACGAGCTCGCGCTCGCCGCCGGCGTCGACCCGTTCACGTTCCGCTACAACCACCTCGCGAGCGATCCGCGCTTCAACGCGGTCCTCTGGGCGGCCGACCTGATGAGCACGTCGTGGCGCAAGTCGCTGCCGACCGGGCACGCATGGGGCGTGGCGATCGCGGAGTCGTTCGGCACGGTCGTCGCGGAGGTGGTCGAGATCTCGCAGCCGTCCACGAGCTCGATCCGCGTCCACCGCGTCGACTGCGTGATCGATTGCGGCACGGTCATCAATCCCGACTCGGTCGAGGCGCAGATGCAGGGCGGCATCGTGCACGCGATCAACGCGACGCTGTGGGGCCAGTCGACGTTCACCGCGGGCAAGGCGAACCAGCTCAACTTCAACCGCTACCGCGTGATGCGGATGTCGGACATGCCCAAGGTGACCGTGCAGATCGTCAAGAGCGCGAACCCGCCCTCGGGCGTGGGCGAGCCGGGGGTGCCGCCGCTCGCGCCCGCGATCGCGAACGCCTACGCGCGCCTCACCGGCAAGCGCGTCCGCACGCTGCCGTTCTTCCCCGGCGCGACGATGGGCGACCTGTAGTCCGCGAAAGGACGCGGGCGGCGGCGCGTCCGCCGCCCGCGCGTCGCGTCCGCGGTCCGCGCCGATGGCCCGCGCGTACCGAGTCAGAAGTTCGCTCGACGGTTCGTGGCGACATCGGACGCCAGGCGTCGTTGCGCGGCCTCACCGTGCCACGAGGTACGGTTGCGGCCCTGCGCCTGGCCTGGCGCCCGATTTCATCCGTTCCTTCGTCGTCGGACCTCCTCGCTTCGTGCACTAGAATGGCGGGCCCGATCCTCTTCCGACGGACGACGATGAAGCGACGCACGCTGCCCGGCACCGACCTCGAGGTCTCCGAGGTCTGCCTCGGCACGATGACCTGGGGCGAGCAGAACAGCGAGGCCGAGGCGCACGCGCAGCTCGACCTCGCGACCTCGCGCGGCGTCAACTTCATCGACACCGCCGAGATGTACCCGGTGCCGCCGAACGCGACGACGCAGGGCCGCACCGAGACCTTTCTCGGCCGCTGGCTCGCGAAGCGCGGGCGCGACGGCCTCGTCATCGCGACCAAGATCGCCGGCCCGGGACGACGCGACTGGATCCGCAACGGGCGCACCGACATCACGCGCGAGACGATCGCCGAGGCGGTCGGCACGAGCCTCGCGCGCCTCGGGCTCGACAGGATCGACCTCTACCAGATCCACTGGCCGCAGCGGAACGTGCCGCAGTTCGGCGCGACCGAGTTCGACCCGACGAAGGAGCGGGGCGGCCCGTCGATGCGCGAGCAGGTCGAGGGCATGGCTCGCATGATCGACGCGGGAAAGATCCGCCACTGGGGACTGTCGAACGAGACGGCGTGGGGCGTGTGCGAGTTCCGGCGCATCGCGCGCGAGATGGGCGTCCCGGGCCCGGTGACGGTCCAGAACAGCTGCAACCTGGTGTCGCGCGCCGTCGAGGGCGACCTCGCCGAGGCGATCTTCCGCGAGGGCATGTCGGTGCTGCCCTACAGCCCGCTCGCGGGGGGCATGCTCACCGGCAAGTACCACGGCAACGCGAAGCCGGACGGCGCCCGCTACTCGCGGTTCGACACCATCGGCGGCCGCTACCGCAAGCCGCTCGTGTTCGAGGCCTGCGACGCCTACGCCGAGGTCGCGCGCAGGCACGGGCTCACGCCGGTCCAGCTCGCGCTCGGCTGGCTCCGCAGCCGTTGGTACGTCGGCTCGACGATCCTCGGCGCGACATCGCTGCCCCAGCTCGAGGAAGACCTCGCGGCGTCGGCGACGGTGCTCGACGCGGCGACGCTCGCGGACATCGCGGGGGTGCAGGTCCGCTACCCCAATCCTGCGGGGTATTGACGCGTCGGCGAGCGGCCCGGTCAACCGGACCGCCGGCCTTCGGCCGACGGCCGGTCACCGTCGCCGAAAGCTCCTTCGATGGGGCTCCGCCGAGGGAGCCCTCGGGGGCTTTGTCGGCATCGCGCCGTCGTGTTCGAGGGCGGCGCCCCGGTGACGCCGGTCGCCGCGGGCCCTTCGACGATGGAGCCCGGCCGAGGAAGCACGGGGCATCGTCGGCGGTGCGCTGTCGTGGTCGAGCGCCGAACCCCTTGACGCGCGGGCCGGACCGGCGCTCAATTTCCGTTCGGGGACGACGTCGGGAGGGTCCCATGCGTTCGCTGCGCACGATCGTGGCCGGCCGCCCGCCGGCGACGGTGACGCGGACCGCCACCGTGGTCGAGGCGGCGCGGCAGATGAAACAGCGCAACGTGGGCTCGGTGCTCGTCGTCGACGGCACGCGCCTCGTCGGCATCTTCACCGAGCGCGACGCGCTGTTCCGCGTGCTGGCGGCCGAGCGCAACCCGGCCACGACGCTGCTGTCGGACGTGATGACGCCGCAGCCGCAGACGATGCATCCGGAAGAGCCGTTCCTGCACGCGCTCCGCGTGATGCACGAGGGCAAGTTCCGCCACCTGCCGGTCGTCGAGTTCGGGCGGCCGATCGGCATCGTCTCGGTGCGCGACGCGCTCGACGAGGACCTGACCGAGCTCCGCTGGGACCTCGAGCAGCGCGAGGAAGCGCGCGAGTAGCGCGCCCCGGCGCGCGGACCGCGCCGGTTTCGGTACCATGCGCCGGGCGGCGCCTCGTCGCGCCCGCCGATCGCCCGATGCCCAGCGCCGCCACCACCGCCCGCACGCTCGCCGAGGCGCTGCCGTACCTCCGCGCCTACCACGGCAAGACGATCGTCGTCCGCTTCGGCGGCCGCGCGATGGCCGACCCGGAGCTCAAGGCGACCTTCGCGCGCGACGTCGCGCTGCTGCGGCTCGTCGGCATGAAGCCGATCGTCGTGCACGGCGGCGGGTGGCGGATCGACGAGCTGCTCGCGACGATGGGGATCCCGACGCACCGCCAGCACGGCCTGCGCGTCACCGACGAGAGGACGCTCAACGTCGTCGAGATGGCGCTCGACGAGCTCAACCAGGAGCTGACCGGGCTCATCAACCAGCACGGCGGCCGCGCGGTCGGCATCAACGGCCAGGACGGGCGCTTCATCCGCGCGGTCAAGCGCCGCGAGGCGCCCGCGCCCGGCGAGGCCGCGGTCGACCTGGGCTACGTCGGCGACGTCGCGTCGATCGACGTGGAGCTCGTGCACCTCCTCCTCTCTCGCGAGTTCGTTCCGGTCGTCATGCCGCTGGGGGTCGCCGACGACGGCACCGCCTACCACATCCTGTCCGACCGGCTCGCGGGCGAGCTCGCGCGCGCGCTCGGCGCCGAGAAGCTGATCCTGATGACCAACGCGCAAGGCGTCACCGGCCGCGACGGCAGGCTCGCCTACATCCTGACCGCCCGCGAGGTCGAGGGCCTGCTGGCGGGCGGCCATGTCGACGGCGAGGTCCTCGAGCGCGCCACGGCCGCGGTCGCGGCCGTGCGGTCGGGCGTGCGGTCGGTCCACATCATCGACGGCGGCGTGCCGAGCGCGCTCCTGCTCGAGGTGCTCACGGCGGAGGGCGTCGGCACCGCGATCCGCTCCGACGACGGACCGCATTTCCTCGAGGACAGTCGGAGCTACCTCTTCGACGCCTGATTCCTGGCCCGGGCATGGCCCTTGCACCCCTCCGGGGCAGGTTCGCGTTCCGGGCGCCGCCCGAGGTTCGCGGCCGCCCAACGTCACACCCTGCCGCATGACGCCCCCCGACGGACCGACCCGCGCGCTCGCCGCCCTGAACGACTACGAGACGATGTTCGACCTCGCGCCGGTCTCGCTCTGGCTCGAGGACTACAGCGAGCTCAAGGCGCTGTTCGAGCGCTGGCGGCGCGACGGCGTCCGCGACCTCGCGTCGCACCTGCGCGCGGACCGCTCGCGCATCGAGGCCTGCACGCGCGCGATCCGGCTCGTCCGCGTGAACCGGCGCACGCTCGAGCTCTACGGCGCGCGCGACGAGGCGGACCTCGTCGCGAACCTGCACCGGGTGTTCCGCGACGACATGTACGACGAGCACGTCGAGGAGCTGGCGCAGCTCTGGGAAGGGGGCGAGCGCTTCTCGAGCGAGACGGTCAACTACACGCTGTCCGGCCGCCGGCTCGACCTGTTGCTCGACGCGCGGGTGCTGCCCGGCCACGAGGCGCGATGGGACCGCGTGCTGGTCGCGATCGAGGACGTCACCGAGCGGGCGCGCGCCGAGCGCAACCTGGCGCGGAGCGAAGCGTATGCGCGCGGCCTGTTCGAGGAGTCGCCGGTGTCCCTGTGGGTCGAGGACTTCTCGTCGATCCGGCGCCGGCTCGAGGACCTCCGCGCGCGCGGGATCACCGACTTCCGCACGTTCCTGTCGGTGCATCCCGACTTCGTCACGCAGTGCATGCGCGAGATCCGCGTGATGGACGTCAACCGCCAGACGCTCGCGATGTTCGGCGCGGACAGCCGCGAGGCGCTGCTCTCGCGGCTCGACGAGGTGTTCCGCGACGACATGCGCGTGCACTTCGCCGACCAGCTCGTCGACCTGTGGGAGGGGCGCCTCGCCCAGCGCCGCGAGGTCGTCAACTACGCGCTCGACGGCGAGCGTGTGAACGTCTACATGCAGTTCACCGTGATGCCGGGGCACGAGGCCGACTGGGAGCTCGTGCTCGTCTCGCTCACCGACATCACCGCGCGCAAGAAGGCCGAGGCGTACCTCGAGTACCTGGGCAAGCACGACGTGCTGACCCAGCTCGCGAACCGGTCGTACTTCGAGAGCGAGCTCGCGCGCCTCGAGCGCACCGGCCCTTACCCGATCGCCGTGGTGATGGCGGACCTGAACGGACTCAAGGCCGTCAACGACCTGTCCGGGCACGCGGCGGGCGACGCGCTGCTGCGTCGCGCGGGCGAGGTGCTCGCCAAGGCCGCGACCGAGACGATGATCGCCGCGCGGCTCGGCGGCGACGAGTTCGCGGTCCTCGTGCCCGCGGGCGACGAGCGCGACGCGGAGACGCTGATCGCGCGCATCGAGAGCCTGGCCGACCTCAACAACCAGTACTACCAGGGCGCCCGCCTCGCGCTGGCGCTCGGGGCGGCCGTGTGCCGCGAGGGCGGACGCATCGAGGCGACGCTCTCGGAAGCCGACGAGCGCATGTACGAGGCGAAGAAGGCCTGGTATTCGGCGCGGGGGCGCGACCGGCGGCGATAAGGGGTCGGGTTCGATTTCCGGCCACGCCGGCGCGACCGGGACACCGTCGTCGCCCGGAAATCGATCCTGACCCCCGGTCCTCGCGCCCATTCTCCGCGCGCTGCGCCGGTCTTTCGCCGCGGCCTTGCTAAAGTGACGTTCCCGTCGCACCCGCGACGCGTCCTCGTCACGACCCCGACCGCCCATGCCCGCCTCGACCACCGCTCCCTGGACCGGCGTCTACCCGATCGCGCCGACGCCGTTCGCCGAGAACGGCGACCTCGACCTCGCCGGCATGCGCCGCGTCCTCGACTGCATGGTCGACCAGCGCGTCGACGGCGTTTGCATCCTCGCGAACTATTCCGAGCAATTCCTGCTGACCGACGACGAGCGCGCGACGCTCACCGACGTCTGCCTCTCGCACGTGGCCGGCCGCGTTCCCGTGATCGTGACCTGCAGCCACTTCTCGACGCGGATCGCCGCCGAGCGCGCGCGCGCCGCGGCGACCGCGGGAGCCGCGATGCTGATGCTGATGCCGCCCTACCACGGGACCGGCCTGCGCGCGGACGAGCGCGGGATCGTCGAGCACTACGCGCGCGTCGCCGACGCATCGGGCCTGCCGATCATGGTGCAGGACGCGCCGCTCTCCGGCGTGACGCTGTCGGTGCCGTTCCTCGCGCGGCTCGCGCGCGAGGTGCCGCTCGTCCGGTATTTCAAGATCGAGGTGCCGCAGGCGGCCGCGAAGCTACGCGCGCTGATCGAGGCGGGCGGCGCCGCGATCGCCGGTCCGTTCGACGGCGAGGAGTCGATCACGCTGATGGCCGATCTGGACGCCGGCGCGACCGGCACGATGCCCTCGGCGCTCCTGCCCGACCTCATCAGGCCGGTCGTCGAGCACCATCTCGCCGGCCGCCGCAAGGAGGCCGCCGCGCAGTACGCGCGCATCCTGCCGCTCGTCAACTACGAGAACCGCCAATGCGGGCTGCGCGCCACGAAGGCGGTGATGAAGGAGGGCGGCGTGATCGCGAGCGACGCGGTGCGCCATCCGCTCGAGGCGCTGCATCCGGCCACGCGCGCGGGATTGCTCGAGCTCGCGAGGGACGTGAAGCCGCTGGCGCTGAGCTGGGGGCGGTGAATCGCTTTCCGCGTTGCACGCTCGACGATTCGCGCGCCCCTCGCCCCGACCCTTTCCCCGCGCGCGGGCAGAGGGTCGGGGTGAGGGGCATGCGTCGCCCGCGGGCCTCGATTCGCTAGAATGTCGTTCGTCCTTCGCTCCCGACTCTCCCATGCGCGTCTTCAACTTCAGCGCCGGCCCCGCCGTGCTCCCCGAGTCCGTGCTGCGCCAGGCGGCCGCCGAGATGCTGGACTGGCACGGCAGCGGGATGTCGGTGATGGAGATGAGCCATCGCGGCAAGGAATTCATCTCGATCGCCGAGAAGGCCGAGGCCGACCTCCGGACGCTCCTCGCGATCCCGGCCAGCCACAAGGTGCTGTTCCTGCAGGGCGGCGCGATCGGCGAAAACGCGATCGTCCCGATGAACCTCCTGGGCGGGCGCAAGAGCATCGACTTCGTCAATACCGGCGAATGGTCGAAGAAGTCGATCAAGGAGGCGAAGCGCTACGCGAGCGTGCGCATCGCGGCGTCGTCCGAGGACCGCGGCTTCACCTACGTGCCGGCGCGCGACACCTGGGACCTCGACCCGGGCGCGGCGTACGTGCACGTCTGCACGAACGAGACGATCGGCGGCGTCGAGTACCACTGGACGCCGGACACGGGCGACGTGCCGCTCGTCGCCGACATGTCGTCGCACATCCTGTCGCGCCCGATCGACGTGTCGCGCTACGGCGTCATCTACGGCGGGGCGCAGAAGAACATGGGGCCGGCTGGCCTCACGCTCGTGATCGTGCGTGACGACCTCCTGGACCGCGCGCTGCCGTTCTGCCCGTCCGCGTTCCACTGGAAGGAGCAGGCCGAGGCCGAGTCGATGCTGAACACGCCGCCGACCTACGCGATCTACGTCGCCGGCCTCGTGTTCGAGTGG